>JBGSPH010000008.1:0-48682 GCA_041738675.1 Ignavibacteriaceae bacterium | reverse complement strand
AAGATAAAACCTGCGCTTGTAAAAGAGCTTTACTTGCTCAAGCATTCAAACGAAAGAAAGATACCAATGACCAGATTAGTAAATGAAGCTGTTGAACAATACTTAGAAAGGACAAGAAAATATGGAAAGCAAGAAATTGATTCGAATCGGAATGAGGCTTACAGAAGCAATAATTGAAATACTTAAAGAAGAACTCAGTGATGATAAGAAAGTGAAGGGAAAGAATGCGCGCAAACAGAAAACGGTGGTTAAAAGAAATAGCTAATACAGCAGGTAAAATAGTTCTTGAAATTGTAATAGTGCTAATATTAAAAAAAGGAGGCAGATTTTGGAAGTGAACTTTTTAGATGAGCTGCTTCAGGAATCCGAATTAAAAGAAGAAGAGCAGACAGAAGCATACTTTGATCTGCTCCTGCTTCAGATTAAACAGCTTACCAAACAGATTGAATACAATTTCTCACAGTCTGAGAAAGAATGTACGATGATCAACAGTTTTATACTTCATAAGAATGCACAGCTACAGGAAAAGATTAGATGGCTTGAGTTAAAGCTTCAATCATTTATTCTTGAGAAAAAAGAAAAGACGATAGCTCTTCCTAATGGAACTCTTAAGATGCACAAGAAACCAGATAAGGTTGAGATAGAAGATCTGGAATTGTTCTTAAAGAAAGCAAAACCTGAAATGCTTGCTGTTGTGCCTGAAAGTTATAAACCTGATATGAATAAGATCAAGAACTACATAAAATCAAAACCTGTTCCTCCTGGAGTTAAAGTAATTGAGGGTCGAGAAGAATTTTCATATAAACTAAGAGAAGAAAGTGAGGAAGAAAATAATAATGGCAGAACGAAAGAAACTGGAGCTCGAGTTGAACAAAACTCTAAGCTTAGAGCTGTTGTTTGATGAACCAATGGTTGGACAAAGTAGATATGGCGAGTACTACCTTTACGCGGTAAAGAATGGTACAGATCAGGAATATTCATTTTTTGCACCTGCAGAAGTGAATGAACAAATAAAACTACTTCGCAAAGGTGAAAGATTTGAAATCACAAAACTTGCTGAGCAGAAAGGAATGAAGATCGTCACTAAGTATGAGATAAAAGTTGAGAAGAAAAATTTAGAAAGTCCGTTAAATGAAATAAATAAAAATACCGACGATACTTTCTATGATTTAATGCTCACCTCCTGTCGAGATGCAGTTCGTATTCAGAATGAACTTGGCGGACTTATGGATGCGAAATCATTGGCTGTTACTTTGTTCATTGCTAGAAGCAAGATCATATCTAATGGATGTAATTAACTGGAGCATTATATGCAGGAAGAAATATATGTATTCATTGAGAATGGAATTGTTACAGAGATAAAAACTGAAGTCAAAAATGTCAAATTTATCATCATCAATCTGGATAAACGAAAGAAAGGTGAGGAACCTATGATTGAGTTCTTTGAAACAGAGTTAAAAAAAAGTCAGTTCTCGCTAAACTGAAAAACTTATACAGCAGATTAAAAAATAGAATGCCGGGCAGTTAGTCCGGCATTTTTTATTTGGAAAGATCAGATGATAATTATGTTGAAACCAGTGATCGACTATACAATAAACGTAATTAAATTCTTTGAGGAAAGGATTAGATCAGCAAAAGTCATTCGAGGAATGAGAAGATCAATTCAAATGGATAATTTTTCCTGTGGCGCACATTGTACTTATATGATTGTAAACTATTACAACAAGAAAATGTCTCTTGGTAAAATTATTAGGCAATTAAGAACGGATGAGAACGGCACTTCTGAGAAAGCAATCTTTAGTTTATTCAAGAAAAAAGGATTATCTGTAAACGAAAAATGGAATGCTTCTCGTAGGGACATCAAGAAAGCAGTTGATAATGGGTTTCCAATTTTAATATCGATGTACCAGGATCACTGGAGCATTATCTATGGTTATACTAGAACAGGAATATTTATTCTTGATCCGTCACTTGGTTATATTTTTAATGAGTGGAACTGGAAGGAGTTCTTGAAAGTCTGGGATGATAGATGGATTGCTGTTGTGATTGATTAAAAGGGGCGATTGCCTCTTTTAGCTTGGAAATATTTCTATAAAAAAAGTTTTGAAACTCGTGTTGCTGCCAGGATTCAAAAAATCTTATATGGAAGTTTATGCGAGCTCGATCAGGTTTTGATCGGGGGCTTATGGGACCCTACCACCCTTTTGGCTACAGCACCCGTGAATTTATCGTGGACTATATCTTTTTCTCCTTTGATCCTAATTTAACAATTGGATCTCATTTGGGAGGGGGAGGTCAGGCAAACGGATCATAATATAAAAAACCCCGCATAAATTTATACGGGATGTAAAGAGATCAATTACTTATTTAGATTTCTTAGATAATGCAGCGTAATTTTTATCAGCATTCTTGATCGTCATCTTAGGATCTTTGTCAAAAGATTCTTTTGCCATTTTGTTTGAGAACAAATATGTAGCTCCGTTATAGACAGAGAAAAGTTGTGGATCAGAATCTATCAATTTCCCCATTGCTACTGCAGTTGCACAATAACCATCGTATTTGGGAAGATACTTTTTAGGATCTGCATCAAACATTTTTTTTGCATCAGCATTAGCAATATAATATGTTTTGCCTTCATAGGTAGATGAATACTTTGCATCACCTTTAACGCTTTTTTCCATAACCAAATATGCAACTGGGCAGTAACCATCCAGTTCGAATTTTTTATCAGCGCTTTTTGTATTCTGAGCATTTATGGATAAAACCATACTAAGTGTTACTAACAAAGCAACAAAAGATTTTCGAATTATTGATAACATTTTAAATTCCTGAATTTAATTAATAAATATGTTAATAGATTGTTACAATGATGTATTTATTTATAAAATAGAAACCCACTGTAATTACATAATAAATTTAATACGATGATTATCAGTTAATTGTCTGACTAACGACAGTTTGATTGATTCTTAATGACGTATTAAAAATAAAATGAAGAGATTCATTCGTTATTTTGATAATTGTTGTCCTGCTCAGCAGCTTTGAGCAATATTTCACCATTCAATCTCACTTTATAATCAGGATTAACATATTCGAATTGAATTGTACCAGTCTCATCAACAATAAAAACCGCAGGCACTGGTAGGATGTGATGCTTTTCGCCGGATGCTTCTTCTAAGTTCATATTATGACTTAACAACATTTTATTGTAATCATCAGCAACATAAAACGCCAAACCAAATGCTGTTGATGCTTCTGCTTTGCTGTCTGAAAGAAGTGTATAATTTAATTTATGCTTATCTAAACTTTCTTTCAGCTTTTCAGGTTTATCAATACTTATTGCTACAATCTGATATCCAAACTTTAATAATTTATTTTCAATTTTATTAAGATCAGCTAATTGAAGATTGCAATATGGACACCATCCGCCTCTATAAAATATTAGAACAGTTTTTTTACCTAAAGTCAATTTGTTAAGGTCAACATTTTCACTATCAGTGTTTCTAACATTTACTGACGGAATCTTTTCTCCAACCTTGATTGGGCAGATATCTTCGGCTGACTCAGCAACTCTTTTCTTATCATCGATCATTGATTCTCCAGCAGAATATTGGGTTAAGAGTATCGTTATAAATAAGAGTAAAAGGTATTTCATATTTCAATCCTTATTTAAGTTAAAATTAAAAAGAAGTTCCACCCCCACAATGCTGGAACTTGTTAATTGTATTCCCTGCACATTTCTATAAACCGGAGTTTGATAGAAAACTTTTAGATTATATGATCCTTCAGTATAAATTAGTGCTGGAAGTAAATCATAATAAGTTCCGCCTGTGCTTGGTAAAAACCTGCCACCCCAGTAATCTTCATCAGAAAATCTGCCTCTTGCGGATAGGGAGAAAGTTAAATAATCAGTAATGTAGTATTCACCGCCAATTGAAAAGATTAATTCATCGCCAAATCTGTAGCCATCAAGGTTTGAACCTGCATAACGGTAAAGTGTGGTCAGAAATAATGAAAGGTTTATCGGCTGAAATCCCTTATAAAAATTTCCCCATAATAAAACATCTGTAGAACCGGTACCGGGTTGTAAATCTATTGCTAACCTGGATCCAATAACTTCCTGCGTGTAACTTCCCACAGGCAATTTAACCCCACCGCCAAATGTCAAGCCAGTCGGAGATAAAATTGTTGGACTGATAATTTCATATTTACCTAAAACGACTACATCTCCAATTCCCTTCCCTTCAAAATTTATTACTTCTTTGGAGTTATCCGTACTTGATCTTACTGTGGTTTCACGGTTCTTTATAACATAAGTTCCCGAAATTAAAACTGATACGTTTTCTGATAGTCCATATTCAAGTTCCAAATTAAATGATGCAACTGATGATATTCTGTTAAGCGGATCAGGGATTTCATTTCTACCATCATATGTTGAGTTAAGAGATGTAGAAACAAAACCAGTGCCCAAAAGTAAAGTTCCATTTTTTGCTGAGCCTCTTTCCAATCCACCAAAAGTGCTTGAGCCTGCTGTACAGCATCCTTGAGCATTTAAAGTAGAATTGAATAATAGAAACAAAAAAAACAATAAAAATAAATAATGTGATTTCATTGGATTAAGGATTTATATCAATTAAAATATCTTTTGAAACTTTGGCACCTTTAGTATCGGATACAGTTACAGTAATTATATTTGAACCCACACAGCAAAATGCAGCCGTGTATCTTACTTCTGCACCACTTCCGATAATATCGCCCAAAGCTGTAGACCATCCATAATTTAATTGATCTCCATCAGGATCACTTGCATTTACTTTAATTGTAGCTGTTGTTCCAACGTTTATAAATCCGGGATCTACCAATACATTTTCAATTACAGGGGAGTTGTTGCCGCCTTGTGGTGAAACTGTTGACTCTGGCTGCACACAACCTATAACAAATGTTAATAAGAATATTAGAATTAAAATGTTTTTACTTTTCATATGCTCAAATCTTTTATGTATAGTTTTAAAAATAAATTAATGATTAATAATCAATTTCCAATACTCGTATTAGGGTAAAAAGCAGCCCACGCAAACCAGTATGCGATCATTGATGTAACAGATTTTAATTTTTTACCTTGCTGTGGTCCCTCAGTTATTTCTCCAAAAACATTATATTTATTAGCATCAGAATCAGTCATAACAATTGGAAATTCATTCTGTAAAGCAGAAAGAGTAACGACTGTTCCATCCTCTAATTCATTTTGATATGCAGTTATAAAATTGCGTGATTTACTGTGAACAACTGTTATCTCCTTTCCACCGATGTTATCCGAAAATAAATCTATATTAGCACCATTTTCCTGGAACCTGTAAGCCGTCGCTTCGCCGTTAGACAATACACCCAAAACTCTTTCCTTTCTCGGCAATCTTGAATCATCAGGAGAAACAGGAAAAATTAAAAGACCATTATTAGTTTTATAATCTCCATAAGGATAAGTACCGTATGATCTTGAATATCCGGTTGAAGTAGATACGACTTTTGCATTTGGAAAAGTTTGTTTAGCAGTAAGCCACGATGTTTCAATTACAGTAAAGGTGTTAGCAAATGTACCAAGTAAACTTCCATTAACACTTAATAATTTCATCTGCGACCAATTACTATTTGAAGCTCTGTCATAAGGGATTAAGTTTGAGTTGTACAATAATCCACTTACGCCAAATGTAGTTTCTTTTCCATTGATTACTCTGTCCCATGCAATTCCAGTACCTGTTAAAGGGCAATATGTTAAAGCAAATTTAGTTCCGTTAATCTCGTCATTAATTATTTCATGCCAATCAAGTATTGGATGAGGATAGATTCTGATTTCACCACCAATCTTCATAATTAAAACTAGATCATTATTCTTTAGATAACTTGTTGATGACGCAGTTGAAAACTGCGGGTTTATTAGGGCAGGAATTCCGTCTTTACCGGGTCCGCCATCAAAAATTTGATCTTTCGGAATAAGCCAGGCGCCGGATACATCTGCTGAATCGGTACTCGAATCATCACATCCTGTAAGAACAAAAATCATAAGTGTAAAAATTAAATATGCTATAGATTTCATAACGTCTCCTAACAATATTAAAAAGTGTGATTATAAAAGAGCGATGCTGATAAAGTGTATGTAGTTGTTAACTGAGTGCCCTCAAGATTTCTATAAATTGGGAACTGTCCGGTAAATCTGGTAATTAGATTATCCATTAGTTTTATATTTAATCCTGGTACAGCATAAAGCCAAATGCCGCCTGTATTCGGAACACTTTCATTAGAAAACTGATCTGCAGCGGTTGTTCTAAATCGAAGTGATAAACTGTAATCAAACATTGTATCTGTTCTGTATCCGGCGCCAATTGAAGAAACAAATTCGTTACCGAACTTGTATCCGGCATCAGAATTAGCAAATCGATTATTGGAAGTATTCAATTTATAAGATGCACTAATAAAAATATTCAACGGAAGATCCGGCATAAATCCTTCGGAATAATAACTCCAGAAAACAAAATCCCACGAACCGCTGCCGGGCTGCATATCTGCTGGTAGTAAAATACCGTTTTGCGTTACATCTGATGCGCCAGTTGGAATTTTTGGACCAAAACCAACTGCTAATTGTCTTTGGTTAAGAAGATTTTGAGAAATTATTTCGTACTTTATAAGAATAAGAGCATCTCCAATACCTGATGATGAAAGAAGATTTTCTGAACCAGTGGATGAAGAAATTATTCTTCTCTGATTTATGAATGAAAATAATCCGGTTAAAGTAAGTTTATCAGTTAATCCATAAGTTGTTTCCAGCAACATAGAATTTGTAATCCTTTCTCGTGTGTTATCATCAATTTTTTTTGATCCCTCATACACACTTTGAAGCGTATTATAATCGTAAGATAAATTTAATTGGAAATTATTCTGGATAGTTGTTGAAGTTTCGAGCGAACCTAACATTGGAGTGCCTGCAGAACAACAAGCCTGAGAAAAGGTTTCGATATAACCAAATAATATAAATACAGCAGCCAAAATAGATTTCATTTTTCTTCTCTAATTTTCAATTAGAAAATGCATTTCTTGTATCCTAACAAATGTCGTATAGATGACATTTATTCCTTATTCTTTAGGTATTAAATGATGAGGTCATTAATTTAGTAGTAAAAATTCAGAGGAATTACAATGGCAGACAAATCAAAACTTTGGTATTTAGAAAACTTCAACTTATTCAGTACTCTTAAAGAAGATAGTATGATGGAGTTGAATAAAATTGCGAAGGAAAAAGAGATTGGTAAAAATCAGCCAATTTATTTTCCGAATGAACCTTCCAGCTCAATATTTATGTTAAAAATGGGTAAAGTTAAGATTAGCAGATACAGCGATGATGGCAAAGAGATGATTATGGCTTTCATAAATCCAGGAGAAGTTTTTGGTGAAATGGCATATCTTGGTGAAGGTGAAAGAACTGATATAGCTATGACAGTTGAGCCATCTTACATATGCGCTATTAATAAGGATGATTTTTCAGATTTTATTGAAAAAAACCCAAAACTAAATCTTAAACTAACGAGAATAATTGGGCTTAAACTTAAAAGTTACTCTGAACGAATTGAAGATCTTGTATTTAAAGATGCAAAGCAAAGAGTAGTTTCTTTTATTTCCAAACTCGCTGATGACAATGGGAAAAAAGTTGGTAATCAGATTTTTGTTAAACCTTTCCTCAAACATCAGGATATTGCTGATCTGACTGCATGTGCACGCCAAACTGTAAATGATGTTTTAACTGATTTGCGGGAGAAAAAGATAATTGATTTTGACAGAAAAAAACTAATAGTTAATGATATTGAAAAACTAAAATCTTTCCTGAAAAAGTAAACTGTCTTAATTATGACAAATATTTAATTTATTGCTGTTTAAGTTTGAGCTAAAAAATGGACTTAACATTAATAATAAAAGATAATTGTAATGCCTGTCTCAGGGTAGAAAGGGCATTGAATAAGTTAGCTAACGGGAAGAAAGAAATACTACTTTCAGTTATTAACATTAAAGATTTACCTAATCCAAAAACTCAGATTTGTCCTGCATTATTCGTTAATCAAGAACTTTATTCTTATGGCGATTTTAATGAGGACAAATTAATTGCCTACTTGCAAAAACAATATGATAATGGAGCTTGCAAAAATGCCGTATATAAAAGTAATTAATGAAAATGAAGCCGAAGGTGAGCTTAAAAAAGTTTACGAGCAAATTAGCTCTTCAAGAGGAAAGCTTTCTAACATTATGAAGATACATAGCTTAATGCCAGATACGATGATAAAACATCTTGAGCTTTATCTATCAATAATGTTAAGCAAAAGCAATCTTACACGCGAGGAAAAAGAAATTCTTGCTGTAGTTGTTTCTAAAAATAATAATTGTGATTACTGTGTTAATCATCATGCTGAGGCAGTAAATCATTACTGGAAAAACACAGAGCGGCTTAATAATTTCATTTCAACACTTGATGATGATTCATTCTCAGAAAAATTCAGATTGGCAGTTAAACACGCCGCAAATCTAACAACTAACCCTTCAACAGTTACAAAATCTGAAATAGATGAACTTAAAAATAGAGGTTGGTCTGATGAAGATATTCTTGCAATTAATCTTATCATCAGTTATTTCAATTTCGTTAACAGAATTGCACTCGGTCTTGGAGTGGAATTTTCTGAAGAAGAGATTAAGGGTTATAAATATTAGTCAAAAATTTAAATCTTTCAGATTATGATTGTTTCTAAAATTAAAATTGAACTTCAGCATTTTATCGGATGTCCAAATTCTCCTATTTTAATTGAAAGAGTTAAGGAAGCAATAAAAGATTTTGATAACATTGAGTACAAAGAAGTTATCGTTGATTCAAATGAAAAGGCTAAAGAAGTAAATTTTAGAGGGTCACCAACTTTGTTGATTAATGGAAAGGATTTTGAGAATCAGCTTGAACCTGAAAATTCCGCGCTTGCTTGCAGATATTATCAAAATGGATTACCATCAGCGCAGGAAATAAAAGATAGAATCCTGGAGTTGTTTTAAATTTTCTGCTTGTGTCAGGAATCTAATTTTATCTTTCTCTCAGATAAAATCTCAAACTCTCTGTCTTCAAATGGTTCGTTAAAGTTTTTATTAACATAATCCTTTATCCATTTATCTCTTTCATCGAACAAATCATAAATCAAATCTTTATAAGCGTTAAGAATATTATACACAAACTCAACCACTCTGCGTTCAACAAAAAGATTTGAATCCATCTGAAATTTATCCAATAAATTTTTCAGTACATCGGCTTTAACATATTTATCATCAGTGACCCAGCGGTTTACTGTTGCCAAAGCTAAAGGTCTTCCTTCTTCATCCATAGAGATTAAAACAAGATGAATCAAATCACCGTTTTCATCAGTAGCAAAAGTGTGAAAGTGTCCGTATTCATTAGGTCTGTGCGCGTGAAAGAAAATTCTGTAGCCGGTTTTTTCATCAGTAATTCCACCGTCGTAAGGATAATGATTGTAGGGATCGAACACATAAGTTTTACCATTCATAACTTTCTTAACCACATTCGATCCCTCTGATTTTAAGCTTTCAATTATATCAATCACTCTTTTTTTAAAATCATTACCAACCTTTGCTACAGTTTTAATAAATGTTTTTGCCGCAGCGTTAGTTACCAGAAAACCCAATACTGTAAGGGTTGATATCTGCTTTATAAAATTTCTTCTGTTTGTCATAATTGTTTGTCAAGGAATAATAATCTGTCACCCTGAACTTGTTTCAGGGTCTCAATAATTCAAAAATTTAGATGCTGAAATAAATTCAGCATGACTAATTTTATTAGCAGCATCCGCCACCATCATAAAACCAGGTAGATTCGCTTACAAAAATATCGTCTCTATTTAAATTAAGAAGCGCCTTTGCGGTTTTATCACAAACTGACAAAGGTTGATTTTGTTTTAACAAATGACCATTACCATCATCAAAATAATCTTCCTTGCCATAATAGATTGCTGCTTTACCTGTAAACACACAAGGACCGTCTTTGGGCATAGTATCCTTGATAGCACAAATCTCAACACTCTCAATATAAATTAATTTATCAGTTGCATAATGGTTTGGTGATAAAATTCTGTATGGTCTTTTTGCTCTTACTTCAATGGTTCCAAATCCGGTTTCAGATAATAATTTTAAATAGTCTGATAGCGGAATTGAGCCGCTTAAACATAAAGCTCTTAATCTTGCATCGTCTCTAAGCTCTTGAGACATCTCTGTTTCACAAACCGGATCAGATAATATTAATCTTCCGTGCGGTTTTAAAACACGATACATTTCACTTAATGCTTTTTTCAAATCCTCTTGTTTAAATATGTTGAACAAACAGTTTTGTGCTGCAACATCAACTGAACTATCTTCAACCGGAAGATCAAGTGCATTACCTGATTTTAAGTTTACAAAATTAAGTTGAAACCAATCATTTAATTTTTCTGCTTTTAATAGATTTTCTTTACACGCGTACAACATTTCAACAACGGAATCAACACCGATAACATTTCCGGGCTTTCTTGTAAAATAACTGAATTGAAGAAGTTCCATTCCTCCGCCAACACCAACATATAATACAGTTGGATTGTTAACCAAATCCCTTGGGTTTACAGTTGATCCACAGCCATAATTCATCTCAAGCATTTTGGGTGGAATATGTAAATCGGGTAATTGCCAAATTGGAGTTGTAGTACAACAAAGTCCTACATCAGGATTTTCCGCTGCGTTTTTATAAACATCATTTACTGTGCTGAAGTAATTATCTTTCAAAGATTGATCTCCTATTTAATTAATAACTAAACCGGCTCTAATCATTTGTATATGATAAAGCCGGAATTAAAAATAACCTAAATATTTATTATTTTTTTATTGCACAAGGATTGCACTGTCCTTTTTTCATATCCTTCATTGCACAAGGATTACATTTGCCTTTATCCATTGAGCAGGGATTACAAACTGCGCAAGGATTATTTCCACCAGCATTCTTATCACTGGCTACAAAGTTTACATTAATTTGTACTTCATCATTAACTTTGCCAACTACCATATCGGGTAACTTAACACCGTAATCTGATAATTTAATATTAAAATTTGCATTAGCGACTAAAAGATTTCCTGGAGCTTTTGCTTTTGTCTTTTCACTTTCTTTAAAGTATCTCAATTCAGCTGGAACTTCAACATCTTTGGTAACACCGTGTACACTAAACTTACCAACTAAGGTTACGTTAACTTTTTTGCCATCATCTAAACTCTTTGATGATGGATTTTTTATTCCTGTTAATTGAAACTCAGCATAAGGAAATTTACCAGCATTAAGCCACATTTCACTGCGTAAATGTTCATCGCGAAGATCTATTCCAGTTTTAATATTATTGATAGGTACTTTTACTTTACCCATTGGTTTCATAGTTACATCACTTGGGTTTATCATCACTGTGGCATCTATACCACTTGAAACTCCAACAATTTTTTCAAATGGTGCATCTGAAGTAAATGATGCCTGGTTTCTGCCGTCTTTTGAATCAGCGGAAAAAGTTTGTGCGAAAAGATTTAATCCTAACATTAAAGTTACGATTGCGATCAAGTTAAGTTTGGTTCTCATTACGAACTCCTTTATAGATTGTTATTGAATATGTGTTTATATAAAATGAATTTAATTTCTGGTGTAAATTTATTTTGTAGAGTACATTTTGTTTGTCGTAATTCTGACAATACCTTAATTATCTTGAAAATAATTCCTAATGCTTCAAACAAGAACTTTTTCATTGAGTGCTTCCGCGTGTTCAATATTCCATTCACTTTTAAGCAGTCTGTGGATGTAACAACTATCAGCCTGCGCCAATAGCTCAGTCCTCTGATCATCAGAAAGATTTCCTTCAATTTTTATTTTAATTTTTATATTAGGTTTCAATCCGCTGCTTTCCCTTTTAACTTCCTGAGTTAGAACAGCCTCAACATTCCCAATTTCCCAACCATTTTTTCTTGCAATAAATCTTACAGTGGCAGCTTTACACAACGCAAGCCCGGAGAGTACAAGCTCGGATGGACTAAGCCCAAGGTCAGTCCCTTTAGATGTTATTGGTTCATCACCAACAATAGAGTGTTTACCATTTGTAATTATGCTTTGATATCCTTCAGGCAGATTTATTATTTTTATTTGCGTAGCCATTATTTTCCTTTTTTATTTTTGTTAAAAAAAATAAGGTTGGTGTTTCTTGTTAATTGTCTTGTGAATGACAATCCTTAAATAAAAAAGCCCGATTGTTAATAACCGGGCTAATTAGATAATTACGTTAGTAAAATGAAATTTATTTCAGCAATGTAAATTTTTTGACGGCGGTGAAGTTACCAGTATCAATTCTGTATAAATAAACACCACTGGATAGATTTGAAGCATTGAAATTAATATTGTAGTTGCCTGCAATTTTATTTTCATTAACCAGAGTTGCAATTTCCTGTCCGAGTAAGTTATAAACCTTTAGAGTTACAAAATTATCTACTGGTAAAGAAAATCTAATTGTAGTCGTCGGGTTAAAAGGATTAGGAAAATTTTGTTCTAATTTGTAATCAGTAACCTGAACAATTTCATCCTCAACTGAAGTTATAGTCAAATCTAATGTTGCTTCGGTTGCGAATACAGGAGGCAAATTATTCGGCTGTTCTGGAACGTACGGAACACCGTCACCATCAGAATCAGAGCCAGATTCACCTGAACTGATATCTTCTGAAAGCTGCATTACATTTCCTACTTTTTTGAAGAACCTTGTATAAATTGCAGGAGCATCGGATTCACCAAGTACTAAATTTGCTTCCCTAAGTGTGCCTGAAATTGCAGCAAATTTTAATGGGGTGTAAGTAGCGATATTGTTTCCCTCTTCAGTCCTAAACGCTAGAGCGGTTGACACATAAAAGTGAGAAATAAGATAATTATATCCAGCCTGTGCAGCACTAAGATAATTGTTATCATTAGTTAACTGATAAGCAGCTAAAAGTCCTCTTATCGCTGATGATTGTGTTTCAACAGTTGTTGCAGAGTTATCAGCACCGTTTCCGATTGTATAAGAATTATAAAATCTTCCATTAACATCAAGAAGATTATTAACTAAATAATTAGCTTGTGATGCAATAATATCATTGGCAATTGTTCCAAGCATATTACCATTAAACTCTTCTGCTACCTGCTTTAATACTACAAGTGAATAACCTGCATTAAAAGTACTGATAGTATTGCCCTGAACAACATTTCCACCTGACAGATTTGCTTCATCAACCAAAGTTCCTTCAGTTGAATTAAAGTGCATTGCAGAAATATTTAATGCAAGAACTTTGCTCGTTCCCATAAACAAATCAAAAATTCCTGGCATTCCTGTAACAGCCATAGGTGCCGGGAAAGGATCTCCGTCGAAAACGGCTTTATAAGCCAAATGCTTAGGATCACTTGAATTATTCGGATCACTCATATTTTGAAAATTAATTGTGCCCCATAAATATGAAATCTGATCCCACAGATTACTTGATGCATCTGTAACTATAAAAGCTGTTCCTTTGGGTGGCATTGTAGAACTAATTACTGATTCTGTTACAGCAATTTTATGTGGAAAGTATTTTATTCCGTTAGCAGGATCATAAGTCATAGGATCCACACTTCCTAAATTGTTTCCATCATAAGCAAGTGAATTAATTAGAAACATTGTTTTGTTTGCACCCTCTGCAGTTAAAACTTGTCCAACAAATCCATCCAGATTATTTCCACCGTAAAAAATATTATTTGTTGGATCAAAATGAATGCTGCCGGCTGAATCTGGTGAAATGATGCCATCAGCATCTATTGAATTATCAAGAGAATCGTGAAATGCACCAAGCATATCCTGTGCCCACAGATATTGTTTCATTAAACTTTGTCCCATTGCTGCAAGATTCAAAGTTTTATCCATTAAATTTCTGTCCCAGCGTAAAGTAGAAAAATCTGCCCAGCGAAAATTATCTGGATCTATACTTTGCGGCAGATGCGGGTCACCGCTTATAAACTCTGCAAATTGAGGCCAGGGATTTCCCGGAGGTGCATGGTTAGCCAGCATCGAAAAGTGCATAATCATTTTCATCATTTCGTCATCTTCTTTAAATCCATTAGGTGTCCCGGTAAATGAGCCATCAAAATTAGGATCTGTTTCCATTCCCGCCATTTGTACAATCATTGGTGACCAAATCATATGTAATCCAATGCCTGAACGTGAGATAACAGTACCTAATTGATATCGTGAATATTCATAATTCTCTATTCCCAGAGTGTAGGATATTGAATCAGGAGTATTTAATACAAATGGGTCCAGATCATCTAAATTGTAACCAAGAGCCTCAGCATAAGGTTCGCCGCTTTCATTTATTTCATTAGCAAGCAGCATTTGCTCAGCAGTTTTGTAAATACTTGTGTTTGTGATTTGAACTTGTGCGAAAAGCACAGATGAAGAGATTAACAGAACGGTCATTAAAAATTTGTACATTAAAAACTCCTTTTTATTGTTAATATTTTTTTTCTGATGCTAAACTAAACGATGGGGCAACTTAGTTCTGTCATGAAAGTGACAATTAATCGAAAAGTATTTTAAATAAGAAGGTATATGGCGTGAAATGAATACGGGGATTAATGAATCACAAAATATACACCTTCTACGGACCCAAGATTATCAATCATTTGAGTAAAATATTTTGATTCACTCAGCTGAGGATATTGTGAAGTTTCAGGCAATAATGTGTTGGTAAAATTTGTAAGCAGAATATATTCATCTTCAGGAATATTATTTTTTAACAGCCTGTGGATAATGATAACATCACGTCCGTAAAGTTTTTCGTGATTATGTATTTTGATCTTTTTCACTTCGCCAATATGAATGACAAATTTTAATCTCAGGTTCACAATCGAACTGCAGGCTCCGCAGCTGCAATTAGTTGATTCATTTAATTGTTTTCTGCGTTCGTGAAATTTTTTATGAATATGCAGTGAAAGTTCTATTAATTCTTTTATTTCTTCAGTGCTTTCTGCCTTAAAGAACAAGACAGAATCACCTTCAATTTCAGATACAATAAAATCCAGGTAATTTGAGTTTATTATCTCCTCCAGTAAAGCCGAAGTGATTTGTTGACCATGTTCTATCTCTGTGTTGTTTACAAAACTTGTAAACCCGCTTATATCCGGAAAAAATAAAGTTGAATTTAATTCATTACTCATTTTTATTTCTCATCAATAAATTTTATAAAAACGAGCGTAAAACCCGTCTTTATAAATTAATCTTTCTTTATTAATATCTGTAATAAACATCAGAATTGTTAATGTTTGAAACTAATTCTTTTAGATTAAGTGGTTGAACATAATCGGGCATTTTAGTTTTACCTTTAACATCTTTTTCAACACTTGTAAGAACATTCCATGTTCCATTGATTGTAATCTTTGCACCCTTTTTGTTAAGCATCTGAAGAAACTCACCAAAATTCTTAAGCTTTAATACATCAGGAGACTTAAGCTGATCATTAACCAACTTCTTTAAATCAGCAGGCACATCATATCTATCATAATCATTTTTGCCATCATTTGCTTTCTTAATATTCCATGCTGCATCTGCATCAAATAAAACTTCGACCTGATTCCCAAGCTCCAAATTTGTTAGTGCCACATCAACAGCAACGCAAGGTGGTCCATCGTTTTTCTTGATATCAGATAAAATATGTATCAGAACTTTTTTCTTTTCAACCGGATTAGTTGAGTACCCATAAAATAGAGATGCAGCTATTAAAAGTGCTGCCCCAAATACAAAAATCTTTTTCATATTAAGATTCCTTATCATTTTTAGTTCTTTGAAAAAATGCAATAATAAAACTGATTACAAAAACTGCAAAACTAATTGCTGCAGTGTAATCCAGTCCTAATATAAACTTATCCTCAAATTCTTTATAAGTAGTGCCAAACAGTTCATCTGTTTTTTCAACTATCACCTTAGTTTTAGTAAATATTTCCATTCCAAATCCTATCCATACTAACACAACAGCGATAATTAGAGCCAGACCAATATATATTGTTTTTTTCTGATATTTATTTAATTTGATTTTCATATTACACCTCAAAATATTTTCTGAGCTTTAAGTTCTGTGATTGCATCAGTTTTGTAAAGCAGACCCAACACTACTCCAAATACTAAATGCCCCATTAAACTTGCTGCAGCCAAAACGATTGATCCTGAAAAGAAACCATTAAAGTAAGTTCCGCCATTCATAATTGACATCATTGGCATAATAACTACTTGTGCCATTAACCATGGGAAAAGTGAAAATATCGCGCCCGTTTTAATTTTGTTTGACGTACTAAAATTAGGAACATATATAGCTGCAAAGCTGATTGCCAGTATTACTCCAACCATAAAATGAGCTAACCATCCAACGATAATTGGAGCACCCATAGTGCTGGCTAGCATTTCGGGAATGTTCATACTTATTCCCATTAGCGGAGCCATAAAAGTAAACATCGTCATTGCAGCAGTAGCCGCTAATCCTGCTACCATGGCAGAATTGATTGAGAAATTAGAATTCATTTTGAACCTCTTAAATAAATTGTTAATAAAATTTTCTGATGCTAAAATAGATTGATTCGACTTTGAAGTCTGTCAATTGCAAGACAAACAACATTATAAGTAAAATCAACATCTAGCCCGTGATTGATAGAAAAATAATTGGATCTGTCACAAACCTTACAATTAATACGTACCCTTAAAAATATTTTTACAAAGGTAAAAATCAAAGTTGAAAGGAATTAACATGAAAGCTAAATACATAAAATACATTACACTGGTTATTCTGTTTTTATTAACAGGGATTTCTACTGCACAATCAATTGATTCGGGTGGTGATTTTTCAATTGGATTCGGTAATAGTCTTTATAGTGAGATAAAAACTAAACAGCTTATTGGTTTTTATAATATTCCTGAACTTAATGCAAGTTTGGGGAACTTTAGTATAAATGGAGCCGCAAATCTTGAGCTCATTTCATACAATAATAGTACTGCAATGATTTTAGGTTTGACTCCTATGTTCCGATATGACCTGGACTTAGGATTTACAAATACTCTTATTAAAGCTGGAATAGGATTTAACTATATTAATAACCACAATATCAGTAACAGAGATCTTGGCGGGCATTTTATTTTTAGCGATATGATTTCCATAGGTGCAAGTTTGATTGAAACTGAATATTTCTCTGCAGAAATAAGTTATCTATTCAGGCATATTTCAAATGCCGGATTCTTTCACAGTAACGAAGGATTTAATTCTCAATATTTGGTTCTTTCATTAAGCATTTAAATAGCTTATCAGAAATAATTTTTTTACCAGATTATTTAGGGGTTTATTATTTAGAATGAACATTCATCAATTCATAATCTTTACAGCTAATAATAGTACAAGTTCATCAATGTTATTTAATGAATTTATTTCTTCAGTTTTTATTTGCCCGATTTGTTTTTTATTATTATCACGTATTATAATTATTGGGTACTGGCTTTCCCGTGGAAACTTCGCTTCATAATCATCGTTATACCAGAGAGTGATATTATATTTTTCCTTTAGCTCCTTAAATTTTTTGTTCTCAGTAAATGCACCATGAGTAATTTTACATAAGCTACATTCATAAGTATCAGGTGAAATAATCTTATGTGCTAAATCAAAGATTGAATTAGCAAACCCATTTTTTGCATTATAAATAAATTGAATTTCCAAATCCTGCAATAATTTTTACTTTTCAAAATCCGGGTCTATCGGTGTTTCTGCAATATGATTTAAATAGTTACTCATAATTTTATGAGCTACTCCAACTATTAATTCCAAAACTTGTTCTTTTGAATATCCAGCAGATAAAAATTTGTTTGTCTCTTCGGACAAAACCCATCCTCTTTTTTCAATTAATGTTTTGGTAAATATTCTGAGCGTCTGAAGTTTAGAATTTTCTAACGGTCTATTTTCCAAAAGAGCGAATAATATTTCTTCAGGAAAATTTGATAATCTATCAAAATAGCTATGGGCAGCAATGCAGTACGTGCATCCGTTTTCAATATTTATAGTCATTTCTATAATTTCATTTTCAATGGGTGTAAACGAGGTTTGGTCAAATAGTTTCCCCATTTCTTTATAGGCTTTCAACAAAACTGGAGATTCAGCCATAATTGCATGCATATTTGGGATAAATCCCACTGATTTTTTTGTGGATTCCAAAATGTTTTTTATTTGTTGAGGTGCTGTTTCTACTGTATGCATTTTAAATGAACTCATATATTTTCAATCAACTCCATAAATTTATGTTCCAGGACGAAAAGCCAGTCAGGCAATTGTAAATAAAATAAGGCTAAATTATTATTTTTCACATGTTTCATGATCACTAATTAACAAAAGCCAATAGTGTTCTAATCCATTTTATTGATAAAGTCTATTAATTGTTATTGAATTTAATTCTCAAATTTTTATCACTGTAGAAAACTACACCTAATGCGAACAAATCATTTATTTTGGTATCTGTATCTTGTTATCATTCCTTTTTTGCTTCTTCCTTCATCACTTATCAAAAGGTTGCCATTATTATCAAAGGTAATTCCTTCGGGCTGAATATGATTTTTTGCAGGGAGAAGCATACCATCTAAAATTTCGCCATGAGGAGAAACTTCGATTATACTTTTTTGATTTGATGATATTATAAAAAATGTTTTACTCTTTTCGTTATACTCAATTCCGGTAGATAGAAAATCTTTGATCTTATATTTCTTCTTCAACTTATTTAATGGAATAACAAAGCGGGGTTTTGGGTCAAATTGTTTTTTAATAAGATTGAAAGAATAAACAGTTCTATTTCCTTTATAGTCCTTCCCAGGATATTCTTTTGCTGCTAATAAAAGTGATTTGTTTTCGGGATCATAGCATAAGCCTTCAAAGTTAAACTTGGGGCTGAACACAGAGCTATATTTAATATAATCTGAGTATTTATTTTGCTCCGGTTCCCTGAATTCATAAATATCTCCGCTGCTGGTAAGCAAAAAGAATTTACTGTCTGCTATTGCTATGTCTTCAAAATCTTTATAAGGTACAACAATTCCTATGGAAAAAGATTTTACAATTCGTTTGTTTAGAAAATCAATCTGATAAACAACTCCAAGTTCATCATTATGTGCAAATATTCTTCCGTCATTTGTTGTCGCAATGCCGGATATTTCCTTTAATTTATTTGGTAAAATAAAAGTTTCACTTTCAGAAAAATCAATAGAAGATAATCCCGACTGAGCATAATTTTGCTGAGGAACTAATAAAACAATAATAGATATTAACATTGCTCTAATTATTGTATGATTCCCGTTATGAATTTGCGACATGGCTTTATTCTTGATTTTCATAAATTAAAAATATTTTATTGAACATATTATTTTCTTAATGATTCCAACGAAATCGCTTTAAATTTTAGTGTACCTAAATTGCCCAAATCTTCAGTACCTTCTATAATCTCATCCGCTTTATCAGACAAATAATTTGAAGGTACTGCATTGATATAATCATCAGTTAATAATATATATTCATTTTTATTCAATGAATTTTTAAGCAGCCTGTGTGCGATTATCAGATCCCTACCAAATAGTTTGTTGAAATTTCCAACTTTTATTTGATGGATTATTCCATAATGAACAATAAATTTTAAGGAAAGATTATATGCATTTGAACAACCGCCGCAGCTACAGTGATTATTTTTAATTATGTGTTTTAATCTTTCATGATATTTTATGAAAAGGTTTTTTGATTCTTCTACTAATTTCCCTACATCGGGGACATTACCATATTTGTAATACAATATAGCATCACCCTCAATTTCAGAAATAGAAAACGGTAATGAAAAGGTATTTATAATGGTTTCTAATAAATCAACGACTATCAGTTGACTGTGAGTAATCTCTGTTTGATTAACAAAATCAGTAAATCCGCTAATATCAGGAAAATATATGAGAGCGTTAACAGATTCTGCGGTCCTAAATTTAAATGTTGATTCTTCCATATTGAATAAAACTCCGTTAATAATAAATCTCTTTTGAAGATAGTTAAACGCTAAAAACTCATACCACCTTTGAAAACTACAGAAGTACTTTCTGCTGTTTTTGCAAGAGTTAATGAAAAATTTGCAGCACGATCTACAAAGGACAACCATATTCCTCCACCATAAGAAGGATGCCATTTTTTAGAATCGTCATTTTTTACAAACACTCGTCCGGTTTCCACAAAAGATAACACACCAAATTTACCCGGAACTATAAAACTCCATCTGCCGACGTAAGCTCTTAACTCTGCCTGACCATAAAAAGAAGCTTCCCCTGAAAATCTTTCCCGTCTATAGCCTCTAAGATTTTCAGTCCCACCTAAAAATTCTGCCTTGAAAAAGGGATACTTTCCCCAAAGTTTTCCGCCGCCTGATCTGAACGCCAATGTTGTTTCACTTAATAAAAATGTAGTTGCAAATGCTCTTAAATCAAAGTCTGCTTTATAAAATGTTTCAACATTCTCAAATGCTTTGGGATAAAATTCTCCGCTTAGATTAAAATAAAATCCCTTCTGAGTATTATTAATATTATCCCTTCTGTCAATTGAAATATTTGATTTAGTGCCAATCAAATTAAATTTGCCCAAACCGTAATAAACACTCGGGAAATTATTTAATAATTCAATATTATCTAAAGCTGAATTCTGATATGTGTAACTAAATTCAAAATCAATTGTGCCTGTATCAAAAAGATGAAAAAGAATTGACGGCTTTACTTCGATTAGTTTTTGTTCAAGCCGGTAATAATTTGTTTTTTCCAAATTATCATCATAGTTAGTTTCGTTTCCAAAGCCATAATACTTTGTTAAAGTTAATTCTGTACTTGTTAATTCTAATCCTAAACTTGCATTTTTTATTAACGAATTAAAAATACCTTTATAATAGAAATTTGGACTTTCAGGTTCAGTGGAATATGAACCGAAAAAAGTCATCTGATATGAAAAAGGCGTAGTCCGAAATCCATATTTAGTTAAAACTTCTGAAGCTCCTAAAGTATAACCATTGTCAGAATCGAATTGAAAATATGGATAGAAAAACCATTCGCTTTCACGATCATTTAACTGAGGCTCATATTTTTCTTCATCGGCTTTTGGAACAGGATAATCTGAATCATCGACTACAGTACCGGAACCCTTATTAAAAATACTTTTCTTTCCGCTATCGTATATGAAGGTTTTGTTTTTAACAATGCTAACAGGAAGAATACCCAAAATATTTCCATTTACTTCTGATTTATCAATTACTTCATCTTTTCCTTCACCAGTGATTAGGCGAATGATTGGGCTGCTGTTTACATTACCGGTAACTATAGATTTATCATCTCCACCCTGAAGGTAAATTCGAATTTCATTTGTAAGAGAATTATCAAAAACTTTACTAAAAAATGGATCACCTTTTTTCTCCCCGGTTTTCTTATCTCGCTTATAAATAGTTACAATTGTTTTATAATCATTTAATCGAATAACTTCTGCATAATCATCTCTATCACTTCCCCAAACATCTGCTACATTTTGAATCATCTCATAATATTCATTTGAAAGTTGAATTAATAAATCTCTCCGTGATTTTAATTTGGTAATTAACTCTTCACCAGATATATCAAATTGTGCTTCTGGCAAATGATGTACGGCATCATTTATAACATCATCCGTCAATTTGCTTTTTACAAAAGTTGTTACTGAATCCCATTCGGTTTTAGATAGCTCAATTAAATACCTTCTGTCCAAATGTCTTCCGCTCCAGGTAATATCCTCAGCAGCGGGATATTCGAAATCGAAATGGCTGAAATTTTTTATATAGTAGTCAGCAAGAGTTGGACCCAAGCCATCAAATTTGGCAAAAGCCTGATCGCGATCACGAGGGATTGGATACCAGGTTTCGATTCCATTCTTCTGGTATCGAGCCCATCGCCATTGATCTGTGTGACGGTCCCAATCACCAACAAATACATCTATCAACCTTGCTTTCAAAAATTCAGTGGAGTTTACTTTTTCATCCCTGTGTTCTTCGAGCCTGTGCATAAGCTTAAAGGTTCCAATTATTTTTTCGGCACCATCAAAGTAGAGTCCTTCAGTATCATCACTCTCATCCGGATGAATTTCAATTGTTCCGAGTAACCCTCCAAATTCTTTTTTATATTCACCAAGCAATACATCATCCGGCATAATAACAAGTTTTGGAATTGACTGTAATATTCCAACAGCATTTAAAATTGGAGCGACGATGAATGGAGCATAAGGATTAGATGAGCTTATCTGGTCTTGCACAACATCGGCTACAATTGATTCTTGTAAATCTTTTGGAAGTATTGATGCCGGGTCTTTATCCAGCGATCTGAATTTCCAAACATACCCATCATTGCCTTGAAACCTCAATGATTTAGTTTGAAAACCGCCGCCTCTTTTAATGGGGGTTAATCCCCCTGCAAATTTGTTTAAATCCAGAACACCAACTTCTACCGGAAGAGACCATAGATCGCGCCAATGAGATCCAAAAATAAATTCGTGTAACATCCCGGCTTTATACTTTTCACCAGGGATCACTATTCTGGTTTCAGTAAATCTATAAATATCATCTTCAAAATTTTGCGAATATGCATTAAAGAAGATGAAATATAAGAGTATGAATAAATATTTAATTTCTAATTTAATTTTATCGGCTCACATTAATTCATTACTATTAAAAAAAGCTGCCGGATACAAAAACCCAAAGAGATTCAATATATAACGGTCTTGGGATAAGAGTGGGATTTTTATGTTTCATTAGTTCTAATGTTTTCTGAAAAGTATTCATAAGTTCTAAATTGAGATCTGATTTTTTTCTTGGAATTCAATTGTACAAAAGAGTTATTCTGTAATTTATTTATTCCTCGGGCTTTTACATTATCACTAATTTGGAACTCAATAATTTTATTAATCACTTTTCTTATTGTCGGATCATAAATTGGGAAAGCAATTTCCACTCTGTGGTTAAGGTTTCTGGTCATCAAATCCGCAGAAGAAAGATATATTTTTTCATCACCATTGTTATAAAAAATATAAATTCGAGCATGTTCAAGATATTTATCAACAATGCTAATAATTTTAATGTTTTCACTTACTCCCTTAATCCCCGGGATCAGACAACAGATTCCCCTGACGATAACTGTAATTTTCACGCCAGCGCAAGAAGCTTCATAAAGTTTATTAATAAACTTTTTATCTTCTAAACTATTTATCTTCAATATTATTCCGGCTGCTTTTCCGTTTTGTACATTTTTGATTTCTTTATCAACATTTGCATTAAATGAATCCCTAAGATTAAATGGTGCAACAAGAATATTTTTAAATCTTGGGTTTTTAATTTTATTAGATAGAAGCCTAAATATTTTTTTTAACTCGAGGGCAAGTTTTTCATTTGAAGAAAAAAATCCGAAGTCGCTATAAATTGACGCTGTATTTTCATTAAAATTTCCAGTGGAAAGATAGTAGTAATGTTTCTTAGTGTTCCCCTCAATTCTGGTTATTAAACAAATCTTACAATGAACCTTCGAACCCGGGAAACTATACAGTACATTAATACCGGCTTTTTCCAATTCTTCTGCATTCTTAAAATTCGAGTCTTCATCAAAACGTGCCTTTACTTCAACGAAAGCAGTTACAGATTTACCATTTTGGGCAGCGTTTATTAAAGCTTTAATTATCTTTGAATCTGATGAAGCACGGTATAAAGTTATTTTTATGGATTGGACATCTGGGTCAACTGCCGATTCTTCTAATAATCTAATCACATATTCATAGGAGTGATAAGGATAGTTAAGCAATACATCTTTTTTCATTAGAACATCTATTACTTTTTTGGCTTTATCGAAATCCTCGCATGGTAGCGGTGTCATTTTATCATATTCTAAAAGTTTTTTCCCAAAAGTTGGGAATAAAAAAAAATCATTCAGGTTATGATATTTCCCGCCGGGGATTAGGTCTTCCTTTTTAAAATTCATTGATTTTTTGAGAACTTTTAGAAAGCCATTGGGCATGTTTGAATCATATAAAAATCTGGAGGGAAGCCCGGTACTTCTTTTTGTGAGAGATTTCTTTATTTTCTTCAGCAAATCGCCGCTGAACTCGTCCTCGATATACAGTTCTGCATCACGGGTCAGTTTAACGGAGTAACATTCTTCAATTGAATAGCCAGGGAAAATAATTCCAAGGTTTATTTTGATTACGTCATCAAGAAAAATAACATTTTTTGTTTTGTCATGTTCCGGAAGAACTACAAATCTAGGAAGCTTCTCTGTTGGAATTTCTACTAAGGCGTATTTATTAATCTTTCTATTTGTTTTTGATTTCACATTACCGTTTAAATTATTCGAGCTTAATCTTACTGCCAAATAGATAACTTTGTTTTTGAGAAAAACTTCTAACTTATTACCTATAATTAGAATTGGTTGAATCAGAGGACGGACGTGTCTATCAAAATAATCATTTATGTAGGTGGTTTGATCGTCAGAAATATTTTCAGAATTCAGTAATGATATTTTATGTTCATATAACTCAGCAGTAATTTCTTTTATAATTTTTCCATATTCCTCTTGATGCTTATAAACAGTTTTGTGAATATTCTTAAGTAAAAGTTTTAATTGGCCATTTGTATTGCCGGAGGATTTCAAAACACTCCTAATCGTAGCTACTCGCACACTAAAAAATTCATCCATATTTGATGAAAATATCGCAAGGAACTTAATCCTATCGAACAATGGGACTGTTTTATCTGCTGCTTCTTGTAGTACGCGGTGGTTAAAAGAAAGCCAGCTTAATTCACGATTAAAATATTTTTTAGTATCATTCATTCAGATTAAATTAATTTATAATTTTTTTTTCCAACACTCTAATAAATCTAAGGTATCATCACTGTGCTAGCAGGTGCAAAAACGATTGAAACCGCAAAAGCTATGATTGAGATAACCATACCATACATAAAAAAAGTGTAGCAGATTCTTAACTTTTTATATTTCTCACCTAGAACTTGACCCAAATAGTAATAATCCGTAATCATACTTTCATAAAGATAATTGTTATCCTTCATCATTTCGTTCATTCCCCAAGTAAAATCTTTGAGCTTCATATTATAAAAATTACCAAAGAAGAGCAGGTTTGTTCTCTTTGCCTTTATATCTTCAATCGTAAAAGTACCCGCGGTGATTTTAGGTCTTGTTACTGTAATTGCAGCAATTAATGATATTAAACTTACCAGGGTCAGTATAGCAGAAGGTGCTATCAAATTCGGATTTGTATCCAAACTTTTAGCGAGAAAGGCAACAATCGCAGTCAAAATTAATGTATTCACACTTATCATTATGTTAGCTTTACTGTCAGCCATATTGCTGAATTCAACATGCGTGCGAATTGCATTTCGGAACATTGTTTCGACACCTCTGGCATTACTCTTTTCTTTAACACTTTTTTTACTGGTCTCTTGCTGATCACCTTTTGGGGGCTGTGTTTCTTTTTCTTCTTTCATAATCTCATCCCTGATTTTTTCAAGTTTTAAAATATTTTTTATTAGTCTTTTATTATAGTTTTCTTTAGCGTATTTAGTTGAGAATTCTGTTTTACCAAGAAATTCTATAGTTAAATCAATCCAACTTAAATCGTCTATATTTTTAGAATAAGTAAACTTGTATTCGGACCTTAAAGTTAGAGACTTAGAATAAAATCCTTTTTTTCCTATATGAAGAATGTCGGCATCCCGTAATATATTGTGGAGAAGATTCTGGGGAATTCGTTTTCGATCTGTTGCTAATATTAATTCTGTAACCTCTTCAATTCTTTTTGTATCAATTGATTGAGAACTCAAATATTCTTTAGCAATCTTAGCACTATATTCTTCATGACTTGCGGGTCCATTAATCCAACCAACATCGTGAAAAATTGCTGCGATTTGTAGAAGTTCCAAATCATCTTTTGATACTCCGGAATTTTCCCCAATTTCAACTACACTTTCCACCACTTCCATCGCATGATCTAAATTATGGAAAGTCATCTCCGGAGGCGCGGTTTCAGTTAATATTTTAGTTACATAATTAATCGCTGATTCAACAATATTTTGCATGTTACTACCTTATTAAAAATTTCTATTTAGAACTCGATCCAATAAAATTAAGTTAACAATAACTAGTGATGATATACAATAAAAATAGATGTTTATATTTAACTAAAACGTCTTCAATCAGACATTTTAGTTGATTTAATAATTTGTCGTCTTAATCTGCCTGCTTCAACTCTGAGCGGCAATGCAGTACGTACATCCGCTTACTTGATTGATTGTTATTTCAATTATTTCTTATTCAATGGGTGTAAATGAAGATTCTCCAAATCTTTTCCCAATCTCCTTATATGCTTTTAACATAACCGGTGATTCAACCATTATTGCATGCATATTGTGGATAAAACCCGCGTTCTTTTGATATGAAGCTAACATTACCTTTGCGTCATCGGGCGCTGTTTCTACACTGTGAATTTTAAATCTCTACATTTTTGAACTTTCAATAAACTTTTACTTTTCAAATAGAATTATAATCAAGTATATAGTAACAGAAAAAAACCCGACCAGTTATTGTTTTTAACATGATCGGGAATTTCAGTTATTTCATTTCAATTATTATCTAAGCGTAAACTTTTTCCCACTTATTATTTGCAAATGCGTCATCCAACGGGGTTTTAACTATGTGATTGATATAATTGCTCAATGTTTTTTGAGTTACGCCTACAATTATTTCAAGCAACTGGCTCTTAGAATATCCTGCAGATAAAAAGGTATCTACATCCTCTTCCTCTACCCATCCTCTTTTTTCAACAACAGTTTGAGTAAATATACGAAGCGCTTCAAGCTTCGCATCTGCTATCGGTTCACCGGTTCTTAACGCTTCAATTATATCTTGCGGTACTTTAAACATTTGTCCAATAGTTGAGTGAACAGCCATACAATAATTACAGCCATTTACATAGCTTGTTGCAAGTAGAATTATTTGTTTTTCAGTTGCAGTAAAAGATGATTGCTCAAAATTGTTACTGAGTCCGGAATATGCTTTTAATGCAGCCGGAGCTTCAGCCATAATTCCGTACAAATTAGGAATAAAGCCATAAGCTTTTAATGCGCCTGATAAAATTTCCTTTGAACCTTCTGGAGCTGTTTCTATTGTGTGAACTTTGAAATCTGTCATCTTTGAATCCTTTTCTTGTTATAAATATTTTTTTTATGTTTTCACTTATAAACATATTAAAATCAATTGCGGTTAAATGTCGCCCCTCAGACACTTATGCATTTGATTAATTTATAACAAGGTAAATTCCTATTTAAATTATTTTTTATTCAACACCATAAATATTTGTTTCCGGATGAAAAGCTAACCACACAAATGCAAAATGATTTCCGTGCGGTTCTATCTGTAATTCTTTTCCTTTAAGATTACCTTCAATGCATCTGCCGGTAATATCCCAAACTGAATTTGTGTTCTCATCAATAAATTTATCTTCAACTTTTTGGAATTTTAATAATTCACCTTCCAATACTGGATTAAAAACTGTAACCATTCCAATATCTTTTGATTCTTTTATCTCTTTTTCATCCAATACAGAAACGGTTCCAGGCTGGTAAAACAATACAACATTTTTTCCATTAAACTCATCATTGATGACACCGGATTTTTCAACAGCAGAAAAAGTGTAAACTTTATATTCCCCGGAACTTCTTATGTCAACAATTCTTTCCATCGCCGGAAGTCTTGGATCAATTTGGTCCGGGCTAAAAAATTTGTCATAAGGTTTTCCATCGGGATTATCATAATTTTTATAAAAATTCTTACCATAATATTCTTCAGCACCTTCAATGCCGGTAGCTTTGGATAAGATTTTACCATCAGGATAACGTTTAAAAAATTCTTCAACAGAAATAACGAGCGATGGAATTACAGATAATTCTGCACCTTCAAGATTTCCAACAATTCCTTTTCCCTCAAGCTGCTGCCACCATGTTTCAGTTTGTTTATCCGCCATTACCATATCACTTTTTCGCAGCATCCCGGAAACTTCAAAATCCATCAAATATTCTTTGCCTTTATGTTTTAATCTTCTGTCGTATACAATTCCGGTATTGCAAAGCGGACAAAATGTGGAAAGAATTGGTACGCCGGATAAAGTATCATTCGCAATTTCGTGAACTGAAAGCATATTTAGTGGATAGGCTTTTGCACGTCCGCTTATCTCAACAGATAAAACAGGTTCTTTCGAAAAAAAAGATTTTAGTCCTTCCTCCTTATCAACAAACTGGGGATAATTTAAAACAGCAAAACTGCCTCTTGGCAGCACGATCGATAATTCCGAAAGATCAATATTCGTTAAGGTAGTATCTGTATTCCATTTAAATGGAATGTTCCTGGGATTTTTCATTTGACTAAATGTTAATGAAGTAATAATCAATAATAAGCTTATTACGAATTTGATTTTCATCTTTCGTTCCTTCTGTTTTTAGAATATTTAATTACAAAGTTCTATTATACTAATTTTGGATAATCAAAAGCCTATGTCCGTTCGGATCTATTACTATAAATCCTTTACTAAATCTAAGACCATTTTCATCATTCACGGTTATTACCTTTGTGTAAGTCTGGTAACCCGCATCATTCAGTTTATTAAAAAGAGATTGGATATTATCAGTCGTTAATTTTGTTTGCCAATGAACCAAATCATTTGCCTTAACATCTTTTGGATATACTTTTCCTCCCTTTGGAGAAAGATAATTAAGAAACTCAATACCAGGACCGAAATCAGAATGAAGTCCGGTAATTCTTAAATGCGCACCTTCAACATTATTCAATCTTGCTTGTTCGATTCCGTAATTTTCACTTTCACCGCCGACTTTCATTCCTAATACATCACGATAAAATTTTAAACTTTCTTCCGTGCTTGATACTGCAATTGCTGTGTGATCAATTCCAAGAAAAAGATTATTTGAAGTTTTATGCCACTTTGGATTTCCTTTGCCATCAGGAAATTCCAGAATCTCCAAAGGATGTCCATCCGGATCCTGAAAATAAAATGCTTTAATTCCTCCGGCGTTTTTATTCCAATCCGGTAATCGCTGTGGTTCAAGAGAAATATTTTTTACATCGTTTAACTTTAACCATGTATAAGCGCTATCCATATTGCTTGTTATAATTGCAATATGCTGAAACCATAAATCATTACTGTGCGAATCTTCAGGATAAGTTTTACCTTCGGGAGAAATAAAATCAACAAGCTCAATTTTTTCATCGACTAATTTTAATTTTGTTATTCTAACAGACGCGTTACTAATTTGAATGAGCTTTGAATATTGATCGCTATTTATAGTATCATCTGATAAAACCTGGAAGTGCAGAACATTAGTATAGAACGGAAGTGCAATGTCCATATCGGAAACCGTGATTCCTACTGATTCTACTCCTGTTATTTTTGGCTGCGAACATGAAACGAGAATTAGTAAAACAAATAGTGAGAATATTTTTGCAGATAATAATTTCATTTTTATAAAACCTTCACTCGATAATTAATTTACTATTTAAACCGTTGTAGCCGTCATCTTCTTTAAATGGATTTAGAGGATCAGAAATCCAATCGTTACCGTCTATTATAAACTTATATTTGTAAATTCCTTTGGGCAAAAGTGGAATTGTGCATTTCCAATAACCGTAATTTTCTTTAGTAAAAATAAATCCGTTGCCAGACCAGCCGTTAATATCACCTGCAAGCATAACACTTTTTGCAGAATGATCGTGATAAATAAAATGAATTTTATTTTCTATCTGATTAATAATCGGCGATATCTTTTTTTTATCATCAAACTTATGTTTTTCTTCCATCGCCTTTTTCACAGCAGCCTTTGCATTAACAATTCCATATCCCTGCCTTTTCACATCAACATTATTCATACGCGATGCAGTAGTAATTAATATTTCCCTGATAGCTGATGGAGTTAGAGTTGGATTTGCTTCAATCATTTGCGCAATGATAGAACAAACAATCGGCGCAGCAAACGAAGTTCCGTCAGCATGCATATAATCAGGTGTTAAATACTTTTGTTCTTTAATTCTCTTGTGAATTGATTCTTTTATATTCTCTGCGTTGATAGGGTCAATACTAATTTCTATTTCGGATTTATCTTTTAACTTGTTGTATTCATCAAGCATTAATTTTTCATCAAGTGATAATAAGTTAAAAAGTATTGACGCCTCATTATGTTCTTTGGATTCGGGTAAAATTGGAGCGGCGATCCAAATGGATGGCGCAATCAATTCCGGTTTTTGAATCCCATCAATTGTAGTTCCGAAAGTAGAATGATAAAGCGAATATGAATTTGGGTTTATAGAGTTATGATCGTCAATCCCGCCTACCGTTATAACATTTGGAGAACTTGCCGGAGCTTTTATCTTTGCATTCAAATCATTTCCAACTGCCGCAACTACAACAATTCCTTTTTCAATAGCTTCTTCAGCGGCTAAATCAATTTCACTTTCCTTGTAAGGAATTTCATCATCATCCGTTACAGATAAATTTATTATTCTGATATTATATTTTTCTTTGTTCTCAATAGCCCATCGAATTCCTTTTGTGATATTCGCAGCAGATATTCCATTCTTCTCCCATACTTTAATCAGAACTACATTGGCTTCACACGCAATTCCTTTATAAAAATCATTTGATAAAAACCCGTTGCCGGCACTTACACAAGAAGTCATAGTTCCGTGCCAGCTTTCCGGATGTGCTTCTTCAAAATAATTTTCGCTTCTTCCTTCTGAGGTTATATCAATAATTTTCATTATTCTGTTCTTTGGCTGGGTTAAATCAGGATGGAGATAAAATCCACTATCAATAAAACAAATCGTAACCCCGTTTCCAGTAAATCGTTGGTCAGCATTTAATCGCCACGGCGTGGGAGGAATAATATAATTATTAAAAGTAGTAATCTTTAATTCAGATTCATCCGGCAAAAGATTTTCTTCTCGTAAAATTTCAACATCAAAATGATCAACACATCTTGCACAAATTCCTTGCTCGGATTTCCAATCTTTATTAATGCTTTTTAATTTTTTTATAAGAACATTATTGTTTAAAGAATCTAAATCTTTTGCTAATCCGTGTTCTTCTTTACAGAAAGGACATACTTCCGTTTTCATTTTACTCTTCAAGTCTTAGCCTTTTCTTAAATGAAGTTTCTTCATCTCGCTTAATTAATAATCCGTCTGAGCTTTTCCAATAATCACGCTGCTTTTTAAATGGAAGCATAAAAACATTAACAAGTGTATTGTCCTTTTGAACAGAATATGCAGGCACCCCAATTATAATTTTATTTTGTGGGATGTTTAGCCGAATAGTTTTATGAATAATATCCCACCAAGAAAATACAGTAGAGTAATTTGAATTAGTCTCGTTCATAAATCGAGAATGATGAACACCATGCATTCGGGGTGTAACAATTATTTTATTTAAAATTCTTTCAAACATAATTGGAAGCCTAATGTTACTATGTTGAAATATTGTATTAGCCGTAAAAAATAACTCATAGATCATAAAAGCTATAGGACTAATTCCTATAACAGATAATTGTATTACTCTAAAAATTGTTGATAAACCTATTTCAACAAAATGGAAACGAAATGCTGTTGATACATCAAGATCGGGATCAAAATGATGGACGTTGTGGAAACGCCAGAGGAAAGAAACTTTATGATTGAGCAAGTGCCAATAATAAAATGCGAGGTCCATCAGCAGGAAACCAATTATTCCTTCCACAATAATTGAGAAATTAACAAAGTACAGTAATCCAAAACTCTGTTCTGTTGTAAATGCAATTGTATTCTGCTGTGCTGGAAATATTACAACAGAAACGATAACAAATGATATAATGCTTAGCGATGCGTTGATGAACAATCGGGGTAATAAAGAACTGTTTTTTTTTCTTAATGGAAAAATTTGTTCTAATAGAATTAATAATAAAATTAATACAATATAGCCCGCTCCAAAATAAATCGCTTGTGATGATAATGAATTCATTAATTATCCTGTTGGATTATTAGAGTTATAACAAAAGATAAATTTGTCATTTCGATCCCGATTTTAATCGGGAGAGAAATCTATTTAAGTTACAAGGCAAAGATTTCTCAGTCGAGGACTTCTTCGAAATGACAGTAATCAAGACTTTATGTTTCTTTAAACACTATTTTTTTTATCACTTCATTACATCAATTAAATGCTCGCCAACTCTTAGAGCATTTGCCATAATTGTAAGCGAAGGATTAACCGCTGCACTCGAAGGGAAAAAACTTCCATCGGCAACATATAGATTATCTAAATCGTGTGTCTTGCAATTCAAATCAAGGACATTAATTTTCGCATCGCTTCCAAATCTACAAGTGCCAACCTGATGAGCAATACCTTCCAAAGGAATTTTCTTTTTCAAATAAATTGAGCAAGGAATAATTTTTTCTCCGCAATCAATTGATTTTAAAACTTCTGTCCATCTTTTGAGAAGCCTTTCGTAAGCCTCTGTATTATTATCTGTGTAGCTAAGTTGAATGTTTCCGTTTTTTAATGTTACACGATTATTAGAATCAGGTAAATCTTCCGCCGTAATCCACCAATCAATTGAGTGCTTTGCCATTTGATCTAAAGCAACTCCAGGAGTCATTGCGGGGGCATCTCCTTCAAGCATTTCTTTGTTTGCTTTTCCAAGTAACTGCACGTGTCCCATCGGAAATTCAAATCCTTTTTCGCCCCAATAAAAATCATTTATGGCTAAGGTTTTTTGAAATACAGTTGGATTAAGTTTTTTTGTTAAACCAAGAATTGCTCCGTTCTGATGTTTCATAAAATTTCTTCCAACCTGATCAGAACTGTTTGCAAGCCCGTTTGGATGCTTATCATTTGCTGATTTTAATAAAAGTGCAGCCGAGTTTATAGCACCGGCGCACAAAGCAAAAATATCCGCAGAGAATTTTTCTATCCTGCCATCAATTTCTGTTTCAACATATTTAACTTTTTTCCCGGATTCATCTATTACAATCTTATTTACTTTTGCATTCGTTAGTAAAGTAACATTAGGATATTTAATGGCAGAACGAACGCCGACTAAATCCGAATCAGCTTTTGCATCAACAAGACAAGGAAAACCATCACAAGTATCGCAGCGAATGCAATCACTCAACACACGATTTGCTTCATTTAATTTTACGCCGAGTGGAATATAGAATGGATTAAATCCTTTTTCCTCTAACTTTTCATGTATTTCCTGAATTCTTGGTTCGTGAGAAACTTGTGGAAATGGATATTCGCTTTTTCTTTTAGGTTCTGTTGGATCATCACCTTGCTTACCATGAACGTGATAAAGCTTTTCTGCCTCGTTGTAATAAGTTTCAAAGTCATTATACTTCAACCCCCATTCAGGTGATACCCCGCCTTTGTGAATTACTTTTTCGAAATCTTTTTCACGCAATCTGAAAAGTGCAGCACCGTAAACTTTTGTATTTCCTCCAACCCAATAACCTGTTCCGGGATGAAGTTTATTTCCATCTTTATCATACCAAACTTCTTTTGTGTGATAACGGTCTTTCTGAAACACTTCGGTTGTGTTCCAGTTATCTTTTTCTCTTGGAAGAAAAGAACCGCGCTCAAGTATTAATATTTTTTTACCGCTTGATGCAAGTTTATAAGCTAATGTTCCGCCACCTGCTCCGGTACCGATAATAATTATATCAAAATGATTTTCCATTTATTTCCCTATTCATGCTTTTATAGATTTATTATATCCACAATTAAAAATACAACGAACTTTGTTATCGTGATTTAATTTTGCACAGATAACATTTTTCTTCCCCTTGATTAAAATATATAATTGAGCGGCAAGCAGCATTCCAATTGGAGGTGCTGTTAAATAGATCCAGAATGCATTCCAAATATTAGATGGAAATGCAGAAGCAAAAGAACGTGCCGGGTTTATACTCATTCCGGAAATTGGCGCTTCAACTGAGATGAAGATTGCGAGCATTATTCCGGCTATCGCACCAGTATATTTAGCCAGACTTACTTTGTTTGTAGTAAATAACACCATCGCCATAAGCAGAAAAGACATAAAAGCTTCTGCAATAAAGGGAATGGTAATTGAATTATTTACTGGTACTGTTATCACATAATTAACGGGTGGATTTGTGAATATTTTTCCAAAAATAAAATACACAATGTAAACTCCAACAGTTCCACCAATAAACTGAAAGAGAATATAAAATGCAACATCCCAAAACTTTATTTTACCAAGTCTGTAAAAAGTTAAAGTCAGTGCGGGATTCATATGTGCACCGGATCGTTTTCCAAATTTAGAGTTGATGAGAAGAACCGCAGTGAATCCCATTGCAATACCAATTATAATTAATCTTACCTGTGCAATCGGAATTAATGTTTTGAAGACAAACCCATCGTATTCAAGAAGAGAAACAGCCACTCCGGCAGAAATCATAAACAAACCAAGCTCAACAGCTTCCATTAAATATTCGGGGTAATGCTTCTTAAATGAATCAATCATTTTTTATCATAATACTTCTGATAAATTCTTAAAAACTCAGCAACACTCCATGCTTGTGCAATACAGCCTTTTGGGTTATGCGGATAATCCCCATCAAATATTTCAGAAATTGTTCCTATTCCTGCAGTTGAAAGGTGCGGGATAAAATCTTCAATTATTTTTTTAATTCTTATATCTTTCTCATCTGGATATGCATATTCAACAGCATCTGTAAAAGTTCCAATAAGATAACCCCATACGGTTCCTTGATGATAAGCCGAGTCACGTTCGTATTGATTTCCTGTGTAGATTGGTTTATAATTTTTATCATCGGGAGAAAGACTTCTTAATCCGAATGGCGTGTAAAGTTTATCATAAACTTTATCAACTATACGTTTGGCTTTATTTACATCTAATAATTTATACGGCAAACTAATTGCGTAAAGCTGGTTCGGTCGAAATGATGAATCTTTATAATCACCATCAACATAATCATACAAACAACCGCCTTCTTCATTCCAGAATGTATCAGTAAAATTTTTACGAACTTTTGCAGCTTTTTCTTTATAATAATTTTCACATCCTTTATCATTAAACAGATTTGATAAATAAGCACCGATCATTAAGGCGTTATACCACAGAGCATTTATTTCAACAGCTTTTCCTTGCCGCGGTGTTACAACCCAATCTCCAATCTTCGCATCCATCCATGTTAATTGAACACCCGGTTCACCTGCATATAATAGCCCATCATAATCTTCATGAATATTATGACGCGTTCCTTTTTCGTGCCATTCAACTATAGTTTTTAATCTTGAAAAAATATTCTCACGGACAAAATAAAAATCATTTGTTGCATCAAGATATTTTTTAATGGCTATAAACATCCACAAAGTCGCATCAACTGTATTGTACTCCGGTGATTCACCTTTATCAGGAAATCGGTTTGGAATCATTCCTTTATCTAAAGAAGCTACAAAAGTTTCTAAAATATTTTGCGCTTCGTTAAAACGACGGGTGGTTAATGTCAATCCAGGCAAAGAAATCATTGTATCGCGTCCCCAGTCAGAAAACCAATGATAACCGGCAATAATAGTTTTCCCAATTGCCTTTCTCTTTACTAAAAACTGATCGGCTGCTAAATGCAACTGCTTCAATGTTTCATCTTCACCGCAGTCTATGAGTAATTTTTCTCTTCTTAATTTTTCATTTTTTAATTCTAATTCTCCATCATAAATGATTGGACGAACTGAAAGAGTGACAAATATTTTATCTCCCTTCTTAACAAGCAGACTAAAACATCCAGGCTTAAAAAGATCTTCTTGATAGTCAAGTCCTCTTTCAAGTTCACGCAGGTACTCAAAATTATAAAACCAATCATGTTTTGAAATAAACACCCCCTTATTTGCCTGAGCATACAAAGTGGTCGGATGATTAGTGAATTTAAAAGTAAGCGTATTGTTTTGATAAGAGTGTTCAGGTTGCAAATTAGGATCAGCTTTACGCAATGAATGATAATCACGCATTGCAATAAAAGGAGTTAATCTAAATTCAAATTCATCAGGAGCATCAATTATTTCATAAGTTATAATAGTTGTGTTTTTTTCGTGAATTGCTGTAACTGTTTTATTAATAATTACAGACTCAACCTGATATGTGAACTTAGGAAACAATTCTTTTTTAAATTCACTTAGATACTTATATCCTTGCGGATGAACAGAACCAGGGTATTGATTTGTTGCAAGCGAATATGATTTGCTTTTTATAACAACCGTTTCATCAAGCTTAGATACAACAACTTCTCTCTCAACTGGTGGATTAAGTGCAGCTACAAGTAATCCGTGATATCTGCGGGTGTTTAATCCGAGTACTGTTGAACTTGCAAAACCACCAAGTCCATTTGCATCAATCCATTCTAATTCGGATGCTTTCGAAAAATCATTGAGTGCTTCTTTATTTATGGTAAGCATAAATTTATTCCTTTAAAATATTCTATTTTTTTTAGTAGGCAATGTCAATAAAACTTAGGGGCAATTTATTCATCTGACGTCCTTATAAAACCTGGAAAGAAGGAAAGGTGATATTCCAATTTTATACAGCTTTCTTATCACAATCCATTGAATTCTTGTTTTGATGAAACCATTATTTAGATGCCTTCTTGCATCAACAATTATCTTAGGATGATCAATCTTTAGGGAATTAAATTTATCTCTTAATCGCAGAGAGAAATCATAATCTTCCATAATTGGTATTTCTTTAAATCCGCCTAACTTTTCAAAAGTAGATTTTTTTACAAATATGCCGTTGTCTCCATAAAATATTTTTTTGTCTGATTGTTCTTTATTGATTATTCTAAAATTTAATATGCGACCAAGAACTTTTATTTTTTTATTATCAGTTGAAAATTCATTCGCAAAGCCGCCACCATCATATCCTTCAATATTCACTTTTTCATCAATCGCTTTCAATACATCTTTCGGCAAGGTCATATCTGCATGAACAAAAAACAAGATACTCCCAATTGCTTTTTTTGCCCCTGTGTTCAATTGAATTCCTTTACCTTTAACAGAACTAATTGTAACAGCATATTTATTTGCAATTTTCACGGTCTGATCAGAACTACCGCCATCCACAACAATAATTTCAGAATCGGCAATACATTCTAACTTTAAAATATTTTTCAGTGTTTTTTCGATAACCAATTCTTCATTGTATGTCGGGATGATTATCGAGATCATTATTGTTTCAAGCTTCTTTGAAATCTTGTAAATGATTTTTTAACTATTTCTGTAAATGTCGGATAGATAAAAATTGTATCTGCTATAGATTCAATAGTTATTTTATTTTTTATTGCAAGCGTTATTATTTGAATCCATTCTCCGGAATTAACGCCAACAGCATCGGCACCGACCACATTATTTTTATCATCAAATATTACTTTTAAAAATCCTTCGGTTTTTCCATCTGTAATAAACCGATCAATTGCTGCATCAACTTTAAATACGCTTATTTTTGAGAATTTTTTTCTTGCATCATTCTCACTCAAGCCGGTATGTGCAATCTCGGGATCTGTAAATATTGCCCACGGAACAATATTCTCGTCCATAGTTTTAACATTACCATTTAGAATATTGTTAAGGCAAATATCTGCTTGATATGAAGCTGTATGAGTGAATTTAAATTTACTGGTCACATCCCCGCAAGCATAAATATTTTGTGCAGTCGTCTGGAAAAACTCGTTAGTTAATATTCCATGTGAATTAAATTGCACATCGGCATTTCCCAAACTCATCCCATTTGCATTTGGAACTCTTCCGGCTGTAAGAAATACCGAATCAAATTTATTTGTGATAATTTTATTATCAGCAGTTTTAATTTTGGCAATAATGTTTTCATCAATTCGATTGAATGATTCCACTTCAGCATTTGGAATTATTTCAATTCCTTCTTCACTAAACTTTTTTATAAGAACATCGGTTATGTCTTTATCAACAACTTTCAGAATTCTTTCATTACGATCAACAATTGTTACTTCACTTCCAAAACGCTTTAATGATTGTCCAAGCTCAGCAGAAATTATCCCTCCGCCTATGAACAAAATACTTTTGGGCTGCTTTCGTATATCCCAAAAATTTTCGTTGTCTAAAAAATGAATGTCAGCACCATTTGGCGAACTCATTCTTTTGGGAGATGAGCCTGTACAAATAATAGTATGTTCTGCAGTTATTGTTTTATCACCAATTTTTATTTCTTTATTATTTAAGAATTTGGCTCCTGATTTATCAACAAAAACATCGATTCCCATTTTTTCAAATACTGCCGGGCTTTCATCTTTATAAATATGTTGAACAACTGAGTTCGCATGTTCCATCACTTTTGAGAAATCGAAATTATCTTTTTGTATAAATGATGGCAGTCCGAACGAGGATGTTTTTTTAGCTGCCGCATACATTTTGGCACTGTTAATAAAAGTTTTACTCGGTATGCAGCCAGTGTGTAAACATTCGCCTCCGATTTTATTTTTTTCAATCATAGCAACGGATAATCCGGCACGTTTTGCAGAAGTAGCTGCAACTAATCCGCCGGAACCGGCTCCAATAACTGCGATGTCATATTGCTTTTTCATACTATTTATTTCTCCATAACTAAATACTTATACAATTTAAAAATGTTCTTATCCACCGGTAGCAAATCCTGGATACAATGTCATTCCGCCATCAATATAAATACTTGTTCCATTAATATAATCTGCCTGATCCGATGCAAGCCAAGCCGTAGCTCTGCCTATATCTTCAATCTCACCAATTCTTCTATAAGGAATTAATTTCATAAGTTCATCATAAGCTTCGGGTGTATCCCAGGCGGTTTTGTTAATTGGAGTTCTTATTGCACCGGGTGAGATGCTATTTACTCTTATTCTGTATGGAGCAACTTCCTGTGCAATACTTTTCATCATCATCATAATGCCGCCTTTAGAAGCAGCATAATTTACGTGGCCTGCCCAGGGAATAACTTCGTGTACAGAACTGATGTGAATAATTTTTCCTGCGGATACAGAAATATCTTTTTTTACTCCACGACGTTTAAATTCTTTAATTGCCTCACGGGCACACAAAAATTGTCCCGTAAGATTAACACTTATCACCTTATTCCATTGCTCTAATGTCATCTCATCAATTGGAGCATCTTTTTGTAACCCGGCGTTGTTAATTAAAATATCAATTGTTCCAAACTCTTTTTTAGTTTTTTCAAACATTGCCAAAACTTCGGCTTCATTGCTAACATCAGCTTTAAATGCAAAAACATTTACTCCGCATTTATTTATTTCTTCAACCACTGCGTTAGCAGAATCGGGATTTGACACGTAATTAATAACCACATCAGCGCCGGCTTTTGCTAATTCCTGAGCAATGCCTTTTCCGATACCAGAGTTGCCGCCGGTAACTAATGCTTTTTGCCCTGATAATATTTTTGGGACTTCACAGTGAGGTAAATCAACAGCAGGTAAGTTTGTCTTTTCTAAAACATTCATCTTAATAATTTCCTTTATAATATTATTTACTTTTCGGCTGTAATAATTTTGCAATCAATCCCGTCCAACCGGTTTGATGTGAAGCTCCAACTCCTATGCCGGAATCACCATGAAAATATTCGTGAAACAGAATATAATCTTTAAAGTGTGGATCGCTTTGAATTTTTTTATTGTAACCGTAAACGGCACGATTACCATTTTCATCCTGTAGAAATATTTTACCCAGCCTGTCACACAGTTCGTTTGAAATTTCTTTAAGTGTAAAATAATTACCTGAATTAGTTGGATATTCAACCTTAAAGTCGTCTCCGTAGTAATGATGAAATCTTTGTAATGATTCTATAATCAAAAAGTTTACCGGAAACCAGATAGGTCCGCGCCAGTTTGAATTACCACCAAACAATCCGCTGTCAGATTCTGCCGGAGTGTATTTTACCTCAAACTTTTTTCCATCAAGTTTTAGTTGATATGGATTTTGCTCGTGATATTTTGAAAGCGCACGTATTCCGTAATCCGAAAGAAATTCAGTTTCATCAAGCATGCGCTTTAATAGCTTTTTCATTCTATGTCCTCTAAGCAAGGATAAAAGACTTCTTTCTCCTGAACCCTTTTCTTTCCAGCGAGAAACCAGGTTAGCCATTTCCGGTTTGTTGGTAAGAAACCAATTAAGTCTTGCTTCAAATTCCGGGACTTGTTTCATTAATTCCGGATCTAAAACTTCAACTGCGAAAAGTGGAATCAATCCAACCATAGAACGGATTTTCAGATGAGATATTTTGTCGTTCAAATGCAGTGCATCATAATAAAATCCATCTTCATCATCCCATAGCCCTATACCTCTGTCTCCCATATTCGTCATTGATTGTGCGATGTATAAAAAATGTTCGAAAAATTTAGTCGCAAGATCCTGATAGATTGGTTTTGTTTTTGAAAGCTCAAGAGAAATACGAAGCATATTCAGCGAAAACATCGCCATCCAGCTCGTTCCGTCAGATTGATCTAAATGTCCGCCGGTTGGAAGTACTGAGCTTCGATCAAATACACCAATATTATCTAATCCTAAAAATCCGCCTTGAAAAATGTTATGTCCATCCTGATCTTTTTTGTTCACCCACCAAGTAAAGTTCAAAAGCAATTTGTGAAAAACTCTTTCTAGAAAATCAATATCAGCTTTGCCCTGCAGTTTTTGATCAATCTTAAAAACGCGCCAGGTTGCCCAAGCGTGAACAGGCGGATTAACATCAGAAAAATTCCATTCATAAGCGGGCAATTGCCCATTTGGATGCATAAACCATTCGCGCGTAAAAAGTATTAACTGATCTTTAGCAAATTCCGGATCAACCATTGAAAGCGGAATGCAGTGAAAAGCTAAATCCCATGTTGCATACCACGGATACTCCCATTTATCGGGCATAGAAATAATATCGCCATTATTGAGATGCGTCCAATCTTTATTTCTTCCCTCTTCGCGCTGTTTTGGCGGCTTTGGTTGTCCCTTGTCCCCATTTATCCATTCTTCAACATCGTAATAATAAAATTGTTTACTCCACAACATTCCCGCAAACGCCTGTCTTTGAACATTCTTTTCATCTTCACTTTTTATTTCCTTTTGGATCTCAGCGTAAAATACATCGGCGTCTTTTTTTCTTTCGGAAAATATTCTATCGAAATCTTTAAACGGATTTTGAAGTGTACCTTTAACTAATCTTAATTTTATTGATTGCGATGAGGCTCCGTCGATTTGTAAATCATAATTGCATGAAGCTTTGGTACCAGTTTTAGAAGGATTTACAGCGCTTTTATTTTTTTGTGTTATAAAATCGTTTATTCCATCTTTAACATAATCGGAAAGATTGTCAGCGTTGTATAAATGTTTGTTGTTCGTTTCATTTTCGCAGAATAATATTTCGGGATTTTCATTAAAGTATAAATTATAATCATTAAGTTTTTTGTGAATAATTTTTATTAAACTATTCTCGGTCAGATACATTTCAGGTTTATAATTATCTTTTCCCCAACTCCACGTATTCTTAAACCATATCTGTGGAATCAAATTAATTTCTGCTTTTTCTTTTCCCCGATTATGTGCTGTAATTTTAATTAGAATATCTTCTTCAGAATTTTTAGCGTACTCAACAAAAACATCAAAGTATTTATCCTCGTTAAAGATGCCCGTATCAATCAGTTCAAACTCAGGATCATTCTTGGATCGTTTGTTATTTTCTTCTAAAAGAAGTGAGTATGGAAATTCAGATTGCGGATACTTATAAAGCATTTTCATATAAGAATGAGTCGGAATGTTATCCAAATAGTAATAATACTCTTTAACATCTTCGCCGTGATTTCCCTGATTACCGGTTAAACCAAAATATCTTTCTTTAATGATAGGATCTTTTTTATTCCAGAGTGCAACGGAAAAACATATAAGCTGTTCTTCATCACTGATTCCCGCGATTCCTTCTTCACCCCAGCGATAGGCTTTACTCCGTGCGTCTTCGTGTGAAATGTATTCCCACGCCGTTCCGTTAGGCGAATAATCTTCGCGTACTGTTCCCCATTGCCGATCAGTTAAGTAAGGTCCCCATTTACGCCATAATTTCCCATCGCTTTTGAGTGATTTTATTCTTTCTTTTTCTTTATTCATTGTTTTTACTTCCAAGTTAAGAGATTGCACAAATAAATGTTGTCGTTAATTTGACAATTACTAAATGACTTACATTTTTATCAAAATAATGTGATTAATGCCCAATAAATTGCTGCACTAAATATGGCTGCAATAGGCAATGTCAATAACCACGACATAAGAATATTTAGAACTACTTTTACATTAGCTTTTTTAGTTACAGTGCCGATTCCGATAATTGAACCTACGGAGACGTGGGTGGTGGAAACCGGAAATCCGTGGATCGATGCTGTGGTAACCAATAAACCAGTAATAAGATTAGCAGTAAATCCCTGCCCGTGATCCATTGGTGTAATTTTTTTGCTGACAGTAACACCAACCTTTTTTGCATTTAACAATCCACCAACTGCCATTGCACCAGCGATTACAATCATCCCATATTTTACATCTAATGCGTTAATCACCAAAAGTAGTCCAACTATTTTAGGAGTATCATTCAAACCTCTTGCAAAACTTACCACACCCGAGCTGATGTAATGTGCGTAGTCTAAAATTGTTTGCGCATCAATTCCGAAAACACTTCCGTTGTAAGTTGTAATACATTGTTGATTTGTTCCAACAATAAATTTTTTGTGAGTTTCTCCATCCAGAGCAATCGCTTGATTCTGATAAGAAACTTTACTTACAGAATCACAATCATCAACAATACAATAGCAAGTTTCTTTTGTAATTCCAGAGGCAATTCTAATTTTTCTTAATGCAATGTATGCTGATATACTTAATAGAAGTGCTATAAGCGGACTGGCAATCAGAGGCATTAAAAAAGTATCTCCTAATCTTGAAAAATTAAAAGCAGTTCCGACAGCAAGAAAACCGCTTCCTAATAATCCGCCAACTAATCCGTGAGTTGTTGAAATTGGCATTCCAATTTTTGTTGCCAGAAAAACAGTTGATGCAGCACCCAATGCAATTGAAACTGCAAACGACGGGGTATGAATTAATTCATCAGGAATTAATCCCTTGCCGGAAAAATTCTTAACTAATGTACCAGCAAGGAAAATTGCGGTAAGAGATCCGAGAAATGTGGTGATGGTTGCCCAGTTTATTGCTCTTTTATAATTAGTCGTACCGCTTCCAAATAAAGTGGCAACACCTTTAAAGTTATCGTTAGCACCATTGCTGTATGCTAAAAATAAGGCTGCACAAAAGAGTAGAATAAATATCACAATATGTTTCCTTTAATCAATGAATCAATAATATTTTTATCTAATTAAAACTTGCCTGGTTAATTAATAATTCAGGTTACTCACATTTGATAAAAACCTTCGAGGTTTTTTGAAATAATTAAGAATTTTTCTATTATTTTAACTACATTTTTAACCAAACCTTGAAGGTTTCACAGATTTGCAAAAGGTCAGTTAAAAAGTTTAACGTAATATTTTTCACTAAATGATGATTGATAATTAAGATTTAACTTTTCATAAACTTTAGAAGGAATTCCAATATCAGCGAGATAAAGATCACCTGTAATTTCCGGAAGCAATCCTGTTTTAGGTAGTGCAAGAGTCATCGTAATATCGGGATTGATAAAAGTGCCCATCTTTTCACCAGAAGTTGCATTTACTCCAGATGGAACATCTAATGAAATTCGTATTCCCAATTTGTTTGAAGTCCACTCAATCATCTCAGCAGAAATACCTTTTGGTTTTCCTGATAAACTGTAACCTATAATTGCATCAATCGTTAAATCAGGATTTTCATTTTGCAATCCTTTTATTGAAATGATTTTTGCGCTTGTTGATTTTAAGATGTGTAATTGATATGCAGGCACGTCTTTAAGATTTTCAATATCTGTTATGCATACTTTTACTTTTGCACCTTTATTAGCAAGATGTCTTGCTGCACAAATTCCACCGCCGCCGTTGCCTCCTGTTCCTGCAAGAACTAATATTTCTGATTTGATCCAGCTCTTGCCCAATGTTTTAATTGAAAGTTCAGCTAAATTTCTTCCAGCGTTTTCCATCATCTGAAAAAGATTTGGACCGGTTTCTTCCATTGCTATGCTGTCCACTTCAATCATCTGCTCGGTTGTTACAGCAGGAACTTCTATTCCTTCTTCAGTCTTAAACACTTTAATCATTTTTTTATTTGATCCTTAATGAAATCATAAACTCTTGTTTTCAGTTCTGCTGGATTATCAATTATAAATTTTTTATCCAACAATTTTGATTTTAGAACAGATTCCTTTGTTATACTATTCGTTACAGCAAACACATTCATATTTGCACTTAATGCCGCTTTAATTCCCGCAACAGAATCTTCAATAACAATACATTCATCAGTTTCAACTTCCAGTTTGTTCTTCATCCGAAGATAAATTTCTGGATGTGGTTTTGCATTTTCTATCTCATCCCTTGTAATTACAAATTTAAATTTTTCTTTGATGTTCATAATCTTCAATACTTTTTCGACTTGCATGCAGTGAGACATGGTAGCCAATCCCGTAAGATAATTATCAGTTTTCACCGAATGTAAAAATCCCATTGTCATCTTGCAGCAATATCTAGGTAGAATTTCCGGATCCTCAAGCATATTGTTATAAATATCCAGACGTCTCTCAAGAACTAAATCTTCTAAAGACTCATTATCACTTTTTGTATATGGGTCAAGTCTTGATCTATATTCCTTTATCAGATTACTTGCAACTTCTTGTCTTGCCAATCCCACATTGCTTTTAAAGCTTTCAATTACTTCTTCTTCTGATACTGCATTGCCGCTTAATTGATTTATTGCTTTTGCATACGAGTGAGCTTTAACTATTTCAGTTTGTACAAGTGTTCCATCTAAATCAAAAATTATTGCTTTGATCATTTTATATTTCCATGGTGGTTAAATGTCGCTGCAGAATAAATTGAGACAAGAAAAGGGACCATATAAGTAATCGTCCCTTTTATAAAATTAAACTTTGAAACATCCAGATTAATAATCGAAGTAAACTGATTAATTAAGTTTAATATGGTGCCAACTACTATCGCTATTTTAATATGCCTGGATAGAATTAGACTATTCTTTAACTGCGGAAGACAAATTTGAAATATGTTTTTCATCTTAATGATTCTATTAAATATTAAAAATTATCTGCGATGAGTTTAAATGAACTCATCATATCTTTATCATTAAATAAAAATGTAATAACCTTTCTTCCGGCATTCTTCAATGCTTTTCTATCTCCAAATGCCTGTGCGATTATCAATGTATTAAAAGACATTGTTGATTTTTCATCACCTGCATTATCGGGAATTGCCACATCGTTCTGGCTTGATGAAATAAACTGAATGAATACACCTTTACCAGCATCGCCTTTATGAAGCTGTCCAGTTGAATGAAGAAATCTTGGTCCGTATCCAACAGTAACTGCTGACTTGTATTTCTTTTGAAGCAATGTTCTGAATGAATGCAGCAGTTTGTCAACAGATTCATCCGGCTTTACATAAGCCTGAATAGCAATGTATTGATTCTCTTTTTTTCGGAAATCATCCGCATCCAAACCGAACTGATGACTGATAAGCGAATTGAAATCTTTTGAATCATCATTTAAATAAACTTTAATACCATTTGTCTCAAAATTCGGATTTGGCTGTGAAAGCTTTCCTTCTTTTGCATAATCAGCAAGCATTTCTCTTGCAAGAATTTTTGCAGCTTCAACATTCGGTTGATCAAAAGGTGTTATACCTGTTCTCCAACTTGCGATTGATGTTGCCATCTCCCAGCGGAAATATTCTCCACCTAAATCATAAATATCTTTTAATACGATTTCTACAACAGGATGTCCAGCTTTGGTTAATCTTTGGACTTGCGAATCTTTTGAATGATCATTTTCTAAACGCAGATATGTAAAAAATCTATCATTCGAATAATTATCCGGTGATAAAACTTCTTCGCCAACAACAGGAAGAATTCCTTTACCGATTTTCCCCGTGCTCTCAGCAATTAGTTGTTCCACCCAATTACCAAAGTATGATAACTGATCTGAAGTTATAAAAGTAATTTTGTCTCTGCCGCGATTTGCAAGTTCTCCCATCACTGTTCCAAGTTTAGCTGGAGTATTATCACCGTGTATCGGACAGTTTACACCTTCGCTGTTACATACCATAATCAGGGCGTTATCGAGAAGTTTTTTAATATCTATTCCAAGCAATGCTGCTGGCACAATGCCAAATAATGAAAGTGCAGCATATCTTCCACCGATATTCGGATCATTTAAAAATGTTTTTCTAAAGTTCAATTGTTTAGCTGCCGTCTCTAATCCGCTTCCGGGATCCGTGATTGCAACGAAATGTTTTCCAACATTTTCGATTCCTACTTTTGCCAGCGTTTGATTGTAAAAGAATTTCATAAATGAAAATGTTTCAACTGTGCCCCCGGATTTTGTGGAGACTATATAAAGCGTTTTAGCCGGATCAAGTTTTTTAGAAAGTTCGAAGACTGCTTCAGGATTTGTGCTATCTAAAACAGATAAATCCAAATAACCATCTTTTGTCCCGAATGTTTTACTGAACACTTCCGGAGCTAAACTTGAGCCGCCCATGCCCAGCAGCAGTGCATTTTTATATCCATCTTTCTTTACAAATTCTACAAACTCAATTATTTCATCTGACATTTCTAAAGAAACATCGGGACTTTTTAACCAGCCAAGTCTGTTTGTAATTTCATTTGGGCTGTCGCTCCAAATTGTAAAATCTTTTTGCCAGATTCTTTCTACAATTCGTTCCATCTTTAGATCCATTACGGCATTATCAATCGCTGGTTGATAATCACCCGGGAACACGCTAAATGTTTTTTCTTCTTTTTTGGTTCGTTCAATTTTTTCTTCAATTGCCTTCATCAGATTTTCAAACGATTTTGAAAATGATTCCAATCCTTCTACCTGCAACTGAGTTGTAATTTTATCAAGATCAATTTTTAATTTACTTAATTCGTTTAGCTGATCATTTGCTTCTTCAATATTTTCATCAAGTGTAACTACTAAACTTCCGTGATCCATAAAATCATTAAAGGTGGCCGGAGGAACAGTGTTAACGGTTTGTTTACCAATCAACCCATCAACATAAATTGTATCAGGATAACTTGGGTTTTTTACACCCGTACTTGCCCAAAGTAATCTTTGAACTCGCGCACCTCTTTTTTCTAAAGGTTTCCATCTATTGCAGTGAAATATTTTTTCAAACTCCACATAAGATTTTTTAGCATTGGCAATTGCAATTTTACCTTTAAGTTGAACTGCATTTACCTTATCCAATTCCTTATCAACCGCAGCATCGATTCTGCTTATAAAAAATGAAGCAACGGACGAAACTGTGGAAACATCGCCGCCTCTTTCTGATAGCAATTCCAATCCCTTTAAATAGGCTTCTGCAACTTGTTTGTAGTTATCAATATTAAAAATTAAAGTTACATTAACGCTGATTCCTGACCCAATCAACTCAGTTATTGCAGGTAAACCAGCTTGCGTTGCCGGTACTTTAATCATTACATTTTTTTTGTTTAATATTTTGTGCAGTCGTTTTGCTTCTTCAATCGTTCCTTTAGTATCGTGAGCTAACTTTGGACTTACTTCAATACTTACATAACCATCTAAACTGTTTGTCTTTTCATAAACCGGAAGCATAAGATCGGAAGCGATTTCAATATCCTTTAAAGCTAATTTTTCATAGATACCTTCAACAGATAAATCCTGTTTAATTAATTCTTTAATGTCTTCATCATAATCACTGCTGCCGGCAATTGCCTTTTCAAAAATGGATGGATTTGAGGTAACGCCTCTTAATCCTTTATCGATTAGCGATTGAAGCTCACCGCGAGTAACAAATTGACGTCGGATATAATCATACCATATTGATTGACCAAGTGATGCAAGTTGATTTAGTTTTAACATATTTTCTCCAATAATTTCAGTGGTAAGTGTTGATTGAAATTATTCCAATCTTCATTTTAAAGATCACATCATAAGCAATGATATGAAGTCAATTTGGCGACAGTTTGGAAGATTATTAGAGTATTCGTCAGTGCGATTGTAATAACATATAGCGATTCAATCTGTAAGTATTATGGGATTGCTTCAGGATTATCGTCCTTCGCAATGGGCATAATAGTCAAAAAGTGTTGCTGGAATTTATATAAGTAATTACATTATATAAATTTACAGGAACAAAACTCAATGGTAGTTGAGAATGATGAAAAAAAACATTGTCCAAAGTGTAGCAGCAATTCAGTTAAGTTG
>JBGSPH010000006.1:0-1728 GCA_041738675.1 Ignavibacteriaceae bacterium | reverse complement strand
TTTAACCGCAAAGTTATTTCGTTAAATGTTTCTTTTCTTTAAAATATTTTATAAAGTTCTTTGACATTTTGTAATCGGGAAAATTAAGTTCTTGAAGTTGTTATTTTTTAAGTGTTTTTAAGTTGATTTTTCATAATTTTGTATTGGAGGAACATGTGGATCCCGTACTTTGTGAAGTTATTTCACATTGGGACAAATCGTGTTCCCTCCTTTTTTTTGTCTGTTTTCTTGATATAGGTGCTTTTTTATCAAATTCCTGGTAACGACGACTTTTATCAATGTTTGCATTTTCCTGTTGTTGTTTTTCCTGCTGTTTATCTTTTGATCTTTCACTGTTTTGCCTGTCAATTAATGGGTTATATGCTTGTTTGTTCTTAAGCATTCCATAAATGATGCGTAATATTTTATGCATGCATACACCGATAGCAGCCATTTTTTTCATTCCATGGGATAGTTTTTTCTCATAAACAGCAGTGATTAATGGATTATAAGTAATAGCACCTTTGGCAATGTTAAACAGTATTTTCCGCATGTTTTTGCTACCCTGCTTACTCATCCGAACGCCTATTACTTTATCCCCGCTCTGCTTAAACTTGGGATGTAATCCAAAATAACAGCTAAAGCCTTTAACTGTAGGAAAACGCTCAATGGTCTCTATTTCGAGCAACAAGCCAATTGCAGATATGGTATCAATACCCTTAAATGTCTTTAGTATTTCAATCTCAGGACAAGTCAGGTCCCGTTCAATCAATTGCATCTGAGTTTTAATATTCTGATCAAATGATTTGATTTGCCGGGCAATTTGACTAACCAGGATTTCTGCATTTTTATCTGTAGCGGAAGCTATACTTTGTTTCGCTTCTGCTACCAGGGTTTTGGCTCTGGCTAATGTCAGGTATGGGATTCTTGCAAGCTTCTCAGGACGGGCCTTCGATAATGTAGCTGCCGTTGGACATTGGATGATTAATTCCAGTAACCAATTAGGTAAATTGTCTTTTTTAAACCGCATCAACGTTGGATTCGCACTATACAAGATTGTTTCCAGTTGATTAATGGTCTGCACCCTTTGTTGTTTTTGCATTTCAACAAAATTCCAATGACGACAAAGCGATTTCCACTGGTCATCCTGATCATACTTGATGTTATCAGGATGATTGATCAGGTATTCAGCAATACTTAAAGCACTGATAGCATCTGTAACATTCCGCTTCAGTCCAGCTCTGCGATTAAAATTAACACCCGAGGGATTTACCCTGGCAACCTTGAGATTAAAAACCTTTTGATAGCTTTTAAGGGTGCTGAACCAGTTGTTCTCATAACCACCGGTACTTTCTACAGCTGCGTAGATCTCCAGCCCCGGATGCTGGCCAAAGTAACCTTCTAGCGTAGAATATAGCTTACAATGACCAGCATAGGTGTCATCAAGCTGAAAGTTGTCTAAAACAGCTTGTTTCTTTTCGGAAAGGATTACCCAGTCGGCATATCCTTTACTGACATCACCTCCCAAATAAAGTTTCATAGTTTAATAATTTTTGTTTTACATTTTCAGGCAACATCTTCCTCGTAAATACGGTTTCAAGAACCATGTTATTTCCCGATTTTTACCTGACTGACATAATAAACTTTGCGACAGGTTCAATAGACCTACAACGCAAAACATCATTGTCAGTTAAGTAAAACAATAAATCAATAACTTTATATAAATATTTCAAAGAACAAACATACGAG
>JBGSPH010000005.1:0-2820 GCA_041738675.1 Ignavibacteriaceae bacterium | reverse complement strand
CATAACGTTTCCTCAGTGATTCTTATTGTTGAAATACTTTCCAAATACCAGCAGGTCGTCACCTACTGAGTAGAAATCTCTTATCTCTGAAATAATTGAGTACTTATTTCTAAGATAAAAGTTTTGCGTGGAAGCATAACTTTCTTTTGAAGAAGTTTCTGCCAGCAGCCACCTGCCGTTATTACTTCTTACAAACTCTTCAGCATGTTCTAAAAGTTGTTTACCGATTCCTTTGCCTGAGGTAGCAGGATCGGAAGCAATCCAGTAAAGATCATAAACTCCATCTGTAAGCGGACGCTTACCCGTACAATGATAACCAACAATCTTGCCATCATTTTCATAAACGTACAAATGATAATCTGTCTGCTCAGGATTCATAACCGAAATATTAACAAGTTCCATTGCAACTTTAATTTCTGCCTCGTTAAAGTTCGGAATCCTCGTCAGCATATTTTCAATCTCTACTTCGTCAGACGGCTTTATTCTTCGTATCATCATACTTTCGCTGTAATGCAAAATTCGTTATAGTAAATAAAAGTTCACTGTAAGTTTTTCCAGATGCTGCGGCTGCTCTTGCAAAACCGGAATCACTTGATACATCAGGGTTAGGATTTATTTCAATCACATAAGGTGTTCCATCGCTGGATACTCGCACATCAACTCTTGCATAATCTCTGCATCCCAAAGCTTTATAAGCTTTTTTTGCAAGCTCTTCAACTTTCTTTTGGATATCAGAATCAATTTTAGCCGGGCAAACAGGTTTAGTAAAATTATAATATGTACTGCCTTCAATCCATTTGCCATCGTAAGTAACTATCTTAGGCAAGCCTTCGGGTAATCCGGTAAAATCAATTTCAGAAATTGGAAGTGGTTTATCACCAAGCACAGCACAATTTAATTCTCTTCCAACAATGTATTCTTCAACTATCAAACTCTTGTTGTAAGTCTCAGTTAAGAATGTAAAATGTTTTTTAAATTCTCCGTAGCTATTTACAACAGAATTTTCTGAAATACCAATGCTCGCATCTTCATCAACAAGTTTTAGGATTAGCGGATAAGTAAGATTGACATCTTTCTTTGTAAATTTTTCTTTTGGTGAGAGTGTCATTGAGCGCGGAGTATTAATTCCGTTTGAGTATAAAATTTCTTTCGCTCTCTTCTTGTCTAAACAATTTCCAAGAGTTTGAGGAACATTACCCGTGTATTGATAACCAAGAAGTTCATACAATCCGGCTATACAATACTCGTAGTAAGTGATTCCTTCAACAGACTCAACAAAATTTAGTATCGCATCGGGATTGTAAGAAGTAATCTCTTCAATCGTACGATTAACATTTTTATCAATCGGTAAAGATTTAACCTTTGTAAAAAATGTTTTAAGATGATTTTCAATCTCTAACATATTTGATGCGAATGAATGTTCAGATAAATCTTTACTATCAGAGTTTTCATCAGCAGGTTTTCCATTGTAGATAGAAAAAATACTTACTGGCGAATTGTAGCAGATTAATATTTTAGCTTTTGTTTCCATTAAAGATTATATCTCTTTACTGCCGATGCTAAAACTGTGTTTATCATATCATTATAATTTATTCCTGCCGCCCTTGCAGCTTTGGGAAAACTAGAGTTCTCATTTGGATCGGGAATAATTCCCGGCAGAGGATTTATCTCAATAATATTTGGTTCGCCATTTTTATCAAGTCGTAAATCGATTCTGCTCCAGTCTCGGCACTTTAGAACTCTGTAAGTATCGATACAAACTTTATTAATCTTTTCTTCAAGTTCTTTTGTGATGTTTGCAGGACAATCAAAAACATCAAAATCGTTTTCTTTGGTATCAAGAATCCACTTAGCTTCGTAAGAATAAAGCGGTGCGGTTCCTTCAGGATACTTATCATATCTCATCTCAATTGCCGGAAGAACTTTTGCATCACCGTTGTTGCCAAGCATAGCAACAGTAAACTCTCTGCCGGATAAAAATTCTTCTACCAAAGCAGATTGATTGTACTCTGATGTAATTCTTTCAATCTCTCTTTTAAGCTCTTCTTTGTTATGAACAAATGATGAAGCATAAATTCCTTTGCCTGAACCTTCACTGATTGGTTTTACAATCATTGGAAAGTTAAGATCTTGATTATCTGCATCTTCAATTTTGTCAGCAACAAAAAATCTTGCATTTGGAACTTTGTAATAACTTAAAATTTCTTTTGTGCGGGCTTTGTCTAAACAAATTGCAAGAGTAAGCGCATCAGATCCCGTATAAGGAATCTGTAACATATCTAACATTGCAGGAATTTGTGCTTCACGGCTAACGCCAAACGCACCTTCTGCAATGTTAAACACAATGTCTGGTTTGATTTTTCTAAAATTATTATAGGCTTCTTCGTTCGCTTCGATCAAAGCAACATTATTATAACATGCAATTGCGTCTTTAACTGCGTTTATTGTTTCCCAGGTATCCCATTCAGCAAACTCATCCATTTGTGAATTTAAATTCTGTGATTGATTATTCGAATTTGGGGACACGGATGCTGGGAAAGAATCACTTTCAGGTTTCACATTATATGCTAACGCAACGTTCAACTTCTTGTTAAAGAAGGAAGATAAAATATTTTTCTCCTTATAAATTTTCTCTGTTCCAAATATAATGTTTATAAAATGTTTGTCAACAAGTTTTGAATTTGATAGAAAAAATATTTTCACGCGTTCATCGTTTAACTTTTTTACTTTTAAAAAATATTTTTAAGAAAAATATTTCCATTGGAGCTTGGTGATACTAATAGCAATAGCTATTTATAGTGTTGAAAGTAATGTGATGAG
>JBGSPH010000027.1:0-146899 GCA_041738675.1 Ignavibacteriaceae bacterium | reverse complement strand
GATTTATATTTACAACCTAAATTTTCGGCGGGGTAGCTCAGTAGGTTAGAGCAGTGGAATCATAATCCACGTGTCGGGGGTTCGAATCCCTCCCCCGCTACAATATTAAGGAGAAATAATATGTACACATTGTTAGTATTGATAGCAACAATAATCGCCGTACTTCTTGTTATAATGGTTTTATTGCAAGCAAGTAAGGGCGGCGGATTAGCTGGAACTTTTGGCGGCGCAGGTGCAGGCATGGGAACTATGTTTGGATCTCGCAGAACCGCAGATTTTTTAAGTAAAGGTACGTGGTGGTTAGCTGGTGCATTGGCTGTTCTTGCCCTGGTAATTAATTTATTCTTTTTGCCAGGTCAAACTACGGCAGAACAAAGAAGTGTTATTCAGGAAAGTGGAAGAACTAATGTTCCAACAGCTCCAACACTTCCACCTCAAAATCAAGTTCCATCAGGTAATTAATTTTACGCAGCTCCGATTAGATTTAATATATTTTTAATCGGGGCTGTTTGTATTTAAATCTAAAAGTATTTCAACTATTCGATCTTGAACATCCCGATAATATCCCCAACCGCCTCTATTAAATTCAAAAATAATTGTTACAATCAGATCTTCACCATCGGGTGTTGTCAGATATCCCGCTAAACCTGAAACACCGTTTAACGATCCGGTTTTTCCTCTAAAATTATTTTCAGCACCTGAGCCCATCATTCTACCTCTCAGTGTTCCATCAACTCCTGCTATACTCAAAGAATTATAAAAATCATCAAAGTGAATAAGATCAAAATACATTTTTTCTAAAACGCCATTTATTGCTAATGGAGTTGCCTGATCAAATCTTGAAATCCCTGATCCATCAACAATTTCAGTTCCAACAGAGTATATATTATTATCTTTTATAAATTTTAAAATAGCTTGCTGGGAAAAGAATGAGTTACCCTGAACTCCACTGGCTTCTGCCCCAAGTGTTTTGAATAAACACTCCGCTAGAAAATTATCGCTGTGTTTGTTAACAAGAGAAATTAGTTCTTTAAGCTGCACTGATTTTTCAGCAAGCAAATAAACTTTTACTGGAGTAATTCCTTTTGTTGTTTTTCCATTAATCTCTATTCCTGCACTTTTCAATTTCTCTCTTAATTTGTTGGCTGCAAATACAGGCGGATCTTTTGTGTTTTCTGTGATGTACCTATATCGCTTTCGTATTTTTTTTCTTATAGTGGTTCTATTCCTATCCACTACCAGCGCTGAGATAGGAGGGAGTTTTACATTTGCTCTTTCACCGTCAATCCAATCTTCGCGCGTATAGATATCATCAAAATATGAATCATCACCAACAACCGATCCGCTAATAACTTTTATTCCCTTCTTAACAATTTCGTTTACAAAATATTCTAAATCTGAATCTGTAAACACAGAGTTGCCAAAACCTTTTATATAAAGATTTCCATTAAGTTCTCCATCTTTAAAGTCAATGTCATCAGAAAATAATTTTGTAGATAATTTGTGATCACCACCCATTACTGCCAGCGAAGTTGATGTGGTGAATAATTTGGTTACAGAAGCAGGAATCATTGGTCTTGATTCATTGGAGGCAAAAATCGTATCCTGCATAAGCGGATCATAAATGAATACTCCGCTAACTGTATTAGCTGGCAAGTTTGAAAGAACCGCTCTGATTCGATTAGCTATTTCTTCTTTTGAAGATGCAAATATCCCGCTTGAAAATACCAGTAAAATAAATAGAATCTTTTTTATCATAACTCTCAAAAAAAAATGATATTTTGTCATAGGAAATTCAAATTTATTGTTGAATTAATTTCATTTATATACAAATATAAACAGAAACCGTTCTTCAAATAAACACAAACATTTTTAACTTTTTATTTACAATTAATTTTTAGGACTAAGGGCTAATAATGGCTAAAGAACAAAAAACAGTTAAAGCATACCACAACGAAGAATTCCTTTCATCATCAGATGGCAGAATATTAAGGTTACTTGCGGAATATCTTGAACCAAAAGCAAGATTTAAAAAACACAAGATAATGGATACAATAGTTTTCTTTGGCTCAGCAAGACTCAAATCACGCAAAGAAGCTAATGCTGATCTGAATAAGTTTAAGAATGCCAATCCAAAAACAATTACTAACTTTGCCCAGGAATTACGTAAAGCACAAAAGCAATTAGCAATGTCTAAATATTATGAAGATGCTGTTGAACTTTCAAGAAAATTAACTGAGTGGTCGATGAATCTGGAAACTAATGCAAACAGATTTATAATTTGTACAGGCGGCGGACCAGGAATTATGGAAGCAGCAAACAAAGGTGCTAAAAAAGCGGGTGGTTATTCGGTAGGATTAAATATCAGTATTCCATTTGAACAATTTGTCAATCATTATGTTACAAAGGAACTTAGTTTTGAATTTCACTATTTCTTTATGCGAAAATTTTGGTTTGCTTATCTTTCAAAAGCACTGGTCGTTTTTCCCGGTGGCTTTGGTACCTTCGATGAACTTTTTGAGATTTTAACTCTGGTTCAAACCGATAAGATCAGAAAAAAATTATCTATTGTTATCTATGATGAAAAGTATTGGAAAAGCGTTGTTAATTTTGATGCACTCATTGAGCAGGGAGTAATTAACGAAATTGATATGGATCTTTTCCATTTCTGTAACGATGTTGATACTGCATTTAAAGTAGTTAAAGAACACCTAGAGAAAAACTTTTTGAAAGAAAAAGAACCTACCATTATAGAACCAAGAATTCATATTAAATAAAAAATTAACCTTACTATAAGAGACGAAAAAGCTGCCAGAAAATATTAACGCAGCTTTTTTTGTTTTGTAATATTTTATTAATGATGCAATTTTTATCTAGACATATTAAATTTTTACCGCCTGTTTTGACGATGGCTTGATATTTGTTTTTTTTTTTTGAGGTATTTTTTAAGGAATGATTATTGAATTAATTAAAACACAGAGGAGAAATGAACAGATGTTTAAACTAAAATTATTTAAAGTAAATTTTCTAAAAGCTTTTACAATAAGTAAAAATTTAAAACTATTTTTAATTTTAACTTTACCATTTCTAACGCAGTTTAGCTGCAACACCACTGAACCAACTGATGACCTTAAACCTGGAAGACGGGATTATACGTGGACGGTAGACACCTTAGCTGGTTTAAACAACCCCAGATTTAGAATGTGGGGCAGTTCTACGACCGATATTTGGGCTACTACAAGTAGTAGCTGGGAAAACTCTATTTCTCATTTTGATGGAACTCGTTGGCAATCCTTTGGAATTACTGATCTTACTAATACAAATGCTATTTGGGGGTATTCTGGATCAAAAATTTTTATTGGTGCTGATAGGGGAAGAATATGGAAGTTTGATGGAACAACCTGGAATATCTTTGCAGAATTAACAAAAGAAGGACATAGTGACATTGTCTTTAGTGATATTTGGGGAATGTCAGAAAATGATTTTTTTGTTTTTGGGGCTTATCCAGACCAATACGGTTATAATAATAGTGTTATTGCACATTATTTAAATAACAATTGGGAAATGTTGAATACAAATGGATTATATGGAATAGTGACAGACTTATATAAAAACTCGCCTGACAACAAAACCTATTTACGTGTAATTGGAGGGACAAACTTTACAGATAGCACTAAAGTATATGAACTAATTCAGGGAGGATATCAATTTTTATATGGTAATGTTTGGACAAAAGGTGTACAGGCTGATATAAGTTTGATTAATAACGAAGTAATATTTGTTTTGGGTAATCAAATTGCAAGAAGAATAACTAACCAATTTCAAACAATTCTAAACGTCTCTAACTCAAATTTCTACCAAAGAATATGGGGAAGAAATACAAAAGATATTTTCCTACTAATGACAGATGGATTGGCACATTATAATGGGACTGATGTTGAATATTTATTTTATTTTACATTGGCAAATGAAAAACCTTGGACGCAGATATATGGCGCTGCAATATTTAAAGATGAAGCATTTTTCTTGGCTTATGAACCAATAACAGGATTATCGTTAGTTTTTAATGGAAAACTAAAATGAAGGGATATAATGCAATAAAAAATATTTAATTAACAGGAGATGATGCGTCAACATCATCTCCCTTGAGTGAATAGTCCTTCAGGCTTGCGACCTAAGTTTCATTTTATAGAAACCGGGCTATTCTTTGTTTAAATATAATAAATTACTATAAAAGAATGGAGGTAATTGGAACAAAATAATTGTTCAATAATTATTTGTATTAGTTAATTCATTAAAAATTATATAAGGAAATTTGAAATGAAAAAGATATTATTAGTGTGCTTGTCTTTATTCTTTTTTTCTATTCTTCTAAAAGCTACGGACTTTAATGGAACAAAAAATGCCGTTTATTTTGTAATGCCAGCAAGCGGCGGGTCATATTATTCTTGGGGTTCAACGAATATTGGTAGATTTTATGATTCTGGATCAAAGGAACATATTATTGCCAGAACACAATTTGTGTTTAATTTGACCTCCATTCCAACTAATGCAATAATAAATAGTGTTTCATTATCATATAGTTGTAGTGGTATGGGCAATTTCTATCAATTTAAAATTAAAGAAATACAGTTCAATTCAACCCCACAAGATATTTATTCAGCTATTTATAACGGAACAATTTTATTTGATAATATTGACTATAATAGTTCTAGCTTAAGTAGTACTGATTTAACAACTTTGGTAAACAATAAAAAAGGTACATTGTTATATTTAGGAGCAATGTCTAATAATGAAGTTGATGAAGATTCATATTCAAATTTAAATTTAACATTATTAATCTCTTACAGCGACCCCTCATCCTCTGTAACAATATATTTAGATAATAACTTTATTTCTTCGGGTAGTACAAATCATGGTACAATGTTGGTTGATGGACAAAATACCACAATTCCTCTTACAAAACTTTCTATCTCCAGATTAACTCAGAGTACTTTAAATCTTGCCGCTGTCTCTCCCCAAAATGACAACCAAAGTCATCAAATCATTTGGCATACTGGTACGACAGTTCCCAGTAACTGGACAAGAGATGGTGAATACAGAAATCCAAATCAAAACTATTCATTTACAGTACAGTCTGATGATGATGGAAAGACCTATGCTGCCAATTTGAGAAAAAACTACCGCATAGACCAAACTCACAATTCAGAATTTGATGGAAATCAAACTCAACAAAACACCTCGTACATTGTAGAACAAAATAACGGAAATATTACTGCTCCTTCTACAAAACCATTTAATGGTAAGAACTATTCTTTTGCTTACTGGACAGATGGTGTTACAGGTAGTACAAGAAATGTTACGCCAACAGATAATACAACATACACTGCCTTTTATAAATACCCTTCGCATTCTTCTACTTCCTTAGGTTATGATAAAGATGGTCAACGAAAGGTCTTAGATATTTCAGGCACTTATGATGGAGGTGTTTGGAAAATTTATGAAAGTTCCGGTAGTGTTTGGCTTGAAAAAGATGGTGTAGTTGTAAACGGCGGAGCACCAGTAAATATTTTATCCGATGGACCCGAAGCAAAATCTCCTGCAATGGATTATGCTATATCGAGTACCTGGTATTCAGATATTTTTGTCGTATATCAGCAAAAAACCACAAGTGGTAAGTATAAAATAAAACTTGTAAAATTTAATGGTGATGGTCAAAAAATTTATACTTATGATGTTTTAACATCAACTATGGATTATGCTACTTTTGATGCAACTCCTGTAATTTCTGTAACCAGAAATCCAGACCAGGCAAACGGTAAAACAAAATTCAATATAGTATGGCGTCAAAAAGCAGACGGCAGCTATCAAAATGGACTTTATTTTATGCCAGGAATGGACAACGGAACAAATATTACGTGGTATTATTTGCCCCCAATAAAAATAAACTCAACCGATGCACTATCATCAAATCCAACTATGGCAGTTATCAAATCCCCTCGCGGTGCTGCGTTTCTTTATCATTTGGCATGGCAGCAAGGTACTTCCAAAATAAATTATCGTGCAATTGCGGATAACTGGAATGGGTCAGCTTCAGGTGGTGTTACAGAGACTGGTAATTTGGAAGAACCTTCGTATGGTAATGGTTATTATGTAAATACGGAGCCTTCTATAGCAGTTTTAAATATAGGCACTAACAATGATTATGGTGTCTTCTACTATGATACGCCAAAACTTGTCTGGAAAACCGAGTATGAGTCAGTTAACCACATTGGGAAAACCAATTCAGGTTTAAAAGGTAGATGGCAGACATTTTATAAGTACTATACTTGTGATGACATACCTTCAGCAAACATTAGCGCCGCGACCAACGAGCAAACGTATGTAATAGCCTGGAGTGAAACAGGTGGTTATCGAAATCGTTTAATTAAAAGCACAAACCTTAGTGCTCAAATACTCACAGGCACACAAGGTAAGGATATACAGGTTTCAAATTATGACGGCCTGGATATTGGCGTTATACTAAATGTATTTAATAACGTTTACTATGCAAGCGCTCCTTTTGCATTTCAAAATTATTACTTAACAAATGGATTAAATAAAACTAATAACTTTATAGCTAAAGAAGGACGGTTTGGTACTATTATGAAGGATGATGCGGAGTTTTATTTTGGAATAGGTGATGTAACTGTAAATACTAATTTATTAAACTTTGTAGCAGTAAATGATACGCTTGAATTAACAACCAAGGAATTATTGAACTCCTACCTTTTAACAGAACCATTTGAAGTTAATGATAACTGTAATCTAACTTACAGCATAATCTATGGGGTTAAAGACTCATTATCGGCAGTAGCAAATCTTTCAAATACTGAAAACATTGGTTTTAAAGTAGAGCTAATTGATAATGCTTCAAACGCAGTGCTTGGTGTATTTGATCAGGTTGTTCAGAGCAAGAATAATATAGTTGCTTATGAAAATCTGTCTTACCAGGTGAATACTGCTGGTATAGGAAATAGAACTGTTAGAATTCGTTTAATTGTTGATCCAAATTTTAACGATGCAAAATATTCGTTATCAAAAATCTTTTCAGATGGCGCCCCATTATCAAAATCTAAATTTAACGAAGTAAACTGGCGCGGATTAAATACAGTGGATAGTTATGATCTTTCTCAAAACTATCCCAACCCGTTTAATCCAAGCACAGCAATAAAATTCCAATTACCAACAGATGGCTTTGTAACATTAAAAGTATATGACATACTTGGAAATGAAATATCAACACTTATCAATGAAGAAAAACCACAAGGCAGATACGAGGTAAACTTCAATGCTTCATCACTTGCAAGCGGAGTTTACATATATAAAATACAGGCTGGTGGTTTTGTTTCATCTAAAAAAATGTTGTTGCTAAAATAATACGATTACAGAATGAGAAACATTAAAAAAAATCCCGCTCAAAAGGCGGGATTTTTTAATTACATTACATCATAATGTTTTCAGGGCGATGAGCACGTCTTGCGGCTTTTATCTTTTCCATTCTTTTCTTTATCGATGGCTTCACAAAAAAAGTACGTTTCTTGAATTCTTTAAGAACTCCTGAGCGTTCATATTTTTTCTTAAACCTTCTTAAGGCTTTATCAATGGATTCGTTATCACCTAATTGAATGCCGACCAACTAAATCACCTCGCTTTGTTCTTCCTGGTCTGTTTGTTTAATGTATAATTCGACTAATTTTTTATTTCCAAGTTTTTGAAACTCAACGGATATAGATTTTTGTCCGTTTGATAAAATTTCTTTAGCTACAACTTTTCCAAAATCATCCCAGTTCTGATGAAAAATTGTTTGTCCAACTTCATAAGAATTTGCGGGAGAATATGTTACACAACTTTCATTTTCAATACCTTCAAGCGATACCTTGTGTGCTACAACATCTGAAGTCATATTTATAATCATAGTCTGTTTGCATTTTTTGCATTTCGCCCATCTCTTGTTTTCATCACCGGCAATATCTCCGGTCAATTCCATCTTTCTTACAGCATTACAAACACTGCAAAAAGCTTCAACGTTTTTAACTTTAGCCATACTTTACCTTTATTACGAAAATGCGAGTAACTAAAATATCAAATCAATCAGCATTATGCAAGAAAGTGCGATTATTATGATTTTGAGCGTGGGGTTGTAACTAAGACTGGGATTTTAGAGTACCTTATAACTTTTTCTGCTACGCTTCCTAATAGTGTGTGGATTAACCCTGTTCTGCCGTGAGTAGCTATTACTATAATATCTATCTTCTTTTCTTTAGAATATTTGATAATTTCTTCATAATCGATGCCTTTACGTATTACGGGAATTATTTCAACATCTTTAATCTTTTTGATTTTTTTAACAGCTTCAGAAAGGTGTGATTGAGCATCAGCATCAATTGATTCTATTATTTTTTCACGTGATAAATCAAGCGAGCGAATTGCAAGTATTGGGGGAGTTTTTTCTAAGACATTAAGTACGTGAAGAGATGCTTTGTATTCATCGGCTAACTCAACAGCATATTCTGCGGCAGTTAATGATGTTTTACTAAAATCTGTTGGCAGTAGAATATTCTTAATCTTAAACATTTTTATTCTCCCAATCTTAAAGGCTGCAAAATATGTTTTCTATTTCTTTTGGATTTCCGTTGGATACAACTGCACAAATATTATTATCTAATTTTGTAAACATTGTAACTGAACCTTCAGATTCATAAGAATAGCAATTTCCCTCATCCAGATATTTAATCAAATCATCTGATAAATAAATAATTTCATGATCATACAAATAAGATTCATCTACTTGGAACAAATATGCAAGTTTGCCATCCTTGCTAACATAAACGTGATGAGCAAATTTTTCTCCCTGATCTTCAGATACCACAGCACCGAGCAAATTCCAATCAGCAACTGTTGGAACTAATGTTGAATATTTAACACCATTATCGTTAAAGAAATTTTTAATCTCATCTGCATTTTGTGAAGTAAACTGAGGCAACAATTGACCTGTTGTAATTGCATTAAAATTATTTTTCGCCTGTACGAACATATTTTTACTTCCGAGTTGTTTGACTGCAAAATCTTTTTTCTCAACAATTCCTGTTCTGTTTAAAATGATTAGTGCTATTGCAAGAACAACTACCAATGCAGTTGCAAAAGAAAATGATGGTCTTTCAAAAAGATCTGCAAAGAAGGATTTTTTTTCTGAATCTACTTTTGTTGTTGAGCCAATTGATTTTAAGATCTTTGCTCTGAGTTTGACAGGTGTCTGCTGATAAACTACTTTTTCTTTTATAAGATTTTTTACAAGTGAATGCACACGATACTCGATTGCAAAATCATTATGGCTATTTATCCTTGATAAAACTTCCTGTTTAACTAATTCGTCTTTTATCTCGCCATCAATATAGGCGTCTATCATATCCAATTTTATATCCATCATTTCTTATCCTTATTCTTGCTCACATAACCTTTGTCGCTGGCATAATCGTGCAGTTTTGTATAAAGCATTTTTCTTGCTCTATGCAATCTGGAGCGAACGGTTCCAACCGGTACGTCAACAAAGTCTGCGATTTCATCGTATGTATAACCTTCAATATCACAAAGAATTACTACTGTTCGGAAATCTTCCGGAAGGGAAGATATAGCTCCCGATAACTCGTCATCAAGAAGGTTGTCATAAATGTCCTTTTCAAGATGTGCGCTGTCTGTAGATGATGGTTTGATGTTTTCATAAAAATTTTCAATCTCTTCATAATCAACTTTATCAGGCTCTTTAGTATTCTTTCTATACGTATTGATAAACGTATTTTTCATGATCCTAAACAGCCAGGCTTTGCAATTAGTTCCTTTTTCAAACTTATCCCAAAAACGAAAGGCTTTTAGGTAGGTTTCCTGAATCAGATCGCTGGCATCATCGCTGTCGCCTGTCATCTTTAAAGCAAAGTTGTACAAAGAATCCATATGCGGAACGGCTTCACGCTCAAACTCTTCGTTTAATTTTTTTTCATCCGATGTGAATATTGCGAATAGAAATGCGAACATTTTTCCCTTTTAAGAAATTAAGCTTTATTTTTTTTGTAATTATAGGAATTAAAACATCAATAATCAAAGATTCAGTTTATTACCAAACCGTTACCTTCAAATTTTCTATTCTTTTCAACTTTTTGTAAGAAGCCATTTATAACAATGTATTCAACTTTACCATCTTTTTTAATAACAAAATTTGCTGATTCACCAATATTTATTGTTGTATCGATCTTGTTCTCCAATGCAAGATTAATTGGAAATCTTGTAAACTTTTCATCGGGTAATTTTTTTACAAGGATTGTTGAATATCCTTTTAAGTACAAATCATAAAAATCTATTTTCTCAAGTTTATTTAGCGGATATACTTTTTTCTCATAAACCGATGCTCGTTCAATTGTGTATCCTTCAAAATCAAAATCCTTGTATGCAAAGAAAGTTGAAAGATCACCAAGATCATCCACCTGAGATTTGTAATAAATCTTTTTCTCATTTGGACCTTCAAACTCATCTAAGTAAATTCCGATATCAATTTTGATTTTTTCCTTTCCGCTTTTGATAGTCAGGTTTCTCAGAATCACATCAAAAATGTACTTATCATTAAACGGAATTGATTCATATATATCACTGCTGGTATTTACATAGCTTTCTTCAGCAATAGATTTGAAAGCAGAAAGCAAAGCAATAAAATTAATTTTTCTTATAAACTGTTTTTCAGGATCATCTTTCCAGCCACCGGATTCTATTAGAATTGTACTCGTGCCCCATTTTTGAAAGTTATCACCGAAAGCTCTTGGCTCATATTCATCGGAGTATTTTGCGATGTGGCCGGGAATGAATTGTGATAAAACCTGATACATATTTCCAATTAACTTTACTGCCTTACCACGAACATCATTCACATCCTTTTCATAATTGTAAGCAGGTGCAAGAAAACTTATTGTTGCAGTTCTAAAACTGTTGCCGACTGAATATCTATGACTTTGATCATGCAAGTTAAAACCAAAATCCGCTTTTATACTATCGAAAACACTTTTTAAGATTATCGCTTCAGGACATTGCAAACGAGATGCATCGCGATTCAGATCAATATCATAAAAATTTCTTCTCTTAAATCTTTCTGCACCATCAGGGTTTACCATAGGTAAAAAGTAAAGCGTTACTCTATCAAACAACGCTTTGCAGAAATCTTTGTTTGCAGGATCGTTTATAAAATTAAATATATCGAACAATGCTGCAGTGGCGGTTGGTTCATCACCATGCATTTGAGACCACATAAATATTTTCTTTTTGCCGTGCCCAATTGTTATAAGTTTTAATTCTCTGCCTTCCACAGATTTGCCGACGACTTTAACCGTAAATCCGCTTTTATGTCTAAGCTTATCTATTAAAGGAATTATATCTGCTTGTTTAAATCTTCTGTGAGTTAAACTATTTTCCTTGTATCGTTCATAAGTTTGATACAGATGCTGTTCAAAATCATAATTTTGTGGCATAATGGTTTCTGAGATTATTATTGTTAAGACTAAGAGAAGTGTTTTCATATTTTGATATTTTTGTTCAGTTAACTAAAAATTTATTTAACCTTTGGAAAATTTACCATGCAAGAAAACAAATTGAAAATGGATTCTTCAATTCCCGGTTTTTCTTTAAAAGGAGTTGATGATAAAAATTACAGTTTAAATGATTTTTCTGACAAGAAAATATTAGTTGTAATCTTTAGCTGCAATCACTGTCCTTACGTGCAAGCGTATGAAGACAGAATAATGGAATTACAAAATGAATTTGAAAAAGACGGTGTGCAGATAATTGCAATAAACTCCAACGATGATATAAAATATCCGGATGACTCATTTGATGAAATGAAGAAGCGCGCTAAACAAAAATACTTTAACTTTCCATATTTAAGAGATGAAACACAAGAAGTTGCAAGAGCATTTGGTGCAACACATACACCGCAGATTTTTTTGTTTGATAAAAAACGAAAATTAAAATACGAAGGCAAAATTGATGACAACTGGCAGGAACCTGAAAAAGTTAAATCTGCTTATTTAAAAGATGCAATTGTCGAAGTATTAAATGAAAATGAAGTTTCAGTACCAGAAACTTTTTCTATTGGCTGTACTATTAAGTGGAAGTAAAATATTATTTTTATATGTATTTGAAATGAAATAGAATGTAGTAGATTTAAATAAGGAATTTAGTTATTTGTAGAATCTAGTTAGTTGTTAGTTTTATAATCAAATTGAAGGGACATTTGAATTATGATATCCTTTCGAATTAGTATCGTAATAATTTTCTTACTTCTTCCAATATTAATCATCTCTCAAGGATGTAAGTCAAATTCCACAGAACCATCAGATTCAGACACTACTCACTTTGTTATCAAACCACAACACGATATACCTTGGGCAACATTAGGTCAAACAGCTTGGCCCAAAGCTTTGCACGATGCGCAATGCACTGGAAGAAGTTCGTTTAATGGACCTGCAAACGGGCGTCTAAAAAGCACAATCCTTTTAGGTGCGTTTCAAACTGATCCGGTGATGGGACAAGACAGTATTTTTTATATTGTGGCAGATTCCAGCCTGTTAGCATATTCACTAAATGGAACACTTATCTGGAAATCGTATATAGGAGTTTTCGCAGGTGGTGCAATGAATTATTCGCCACCAATGATTACCGGAAATGGAACTATTCTGGTTGGAACAAACAACGGCATTTCAGCATTCAATAAAAATGGAACAATTCTGTGGCATACCCAACTTAATGGCGGTGTTCTGCTCAAGTCATGTGCTATTGGTCTAGATGGAAATATTTATACAATTTCGAGTGCCGGAACATTATACGCAATAAATCAATCAGGAAATATTATTTGGCAGCGCAACGCACCGGAGGGATACTTCATTTGGGGTGAAATGACAACTATTTGTTTTTCACCAGATGGAAGTAGTTTTTATGTTGGAGGAAGTAATGCAGAACAATCTCTTTATGCTTTAAATACTAATGGGGACATACTTAGATCTGATTCAATCGGTGGAAAACAACTGGGCGCAATTAGTGTTGATGTAGATGGGAATGTTTATTCTTACTTCGATCAAGATCTTGTGTCTATTTCTCCAACCGGGAAAGTGCGTTGGCGAGTTCCAAGTGCAGGTTCAAATTGGAATGTAGTAATTGACCCCAATGGAAACATTGCATATTTATCAAAAGGTAAACTTATTTTGGTGGATAACGATGGTAATGAACGTTGGAGTGTTCCTGTTGGTCAGGCTGATTATTGGACTCACCTTGTTTGTGATGCTCAGGGAACTATTTATGTTGAAACATCGGATGATGGAATTACCTATAACGTTCAAGCAATTACTAAATCGGGAAGTGTGCTTTGGACATTGCCGCTAGTAGCTCATTCTAAAGAAGGAGGGCCTAGCCTAACACAAGAAGGATATCTTTTGTTTCCACATGTTGGAATTCCGCCACCAAGAGGAATGTATGTTATAGAATGAAGAAGTTGTACTTTTTCTATTGGCTGCGCGATCAAGTGGAAGTGATGATAAAAATATTTTTAAATTTGTAGGGATCGAACTCCTATCCGATCCGATTTAAAAGCAAAGGGCATGGAACGAACGGGAGTTCGTATCCTACAAGCACATTTCCTTGACTCTCACGGTGCGACCGTGACAGCCGATGAAAAAGTTAAATTGCTTTAACGCAGTATTATCATTTTTTTTGATATACTGCTGTTATTTGTGCTTATGCGATAAATATAAATTCCGCTTGCAAGACCTAATGAGTTAAATCTTATTCTATACGTTCCTTCGTCTTTTACTTCATCTAAAAGCGTGCGGACTTCTCTTCCAAGGATATCATAAACTTTTAAGGAAACGTGTTCCTGCTGCGGAAGTCCCAAAATTATTATTGTCTCGGGATTGAATGGATTAGGAAAGTTTTGGGATAATGATAGTTGATCGGGTACAATTTCGCTTTCAATAATATCGGGTAAATTAGTTGTATCAACATAATCAATCTTATACGGGGTTATGCCATAAGCAAGAGTATCATAAGGCAGTGATCTTAACAGCATTGCTTTTTCCCGCATAATTTTTATGCTCTCAAAACGATCATTACCTAATGCAGGAGTTAGTGCTATCATAATCCATTGTGTATCATTAACTGCAAGATTAAATGGTCCCGTAAACATTACAAATCCAGCTCCGCCACCTGTAGAATTTTCAGGATATATCCACCCTTGATTAGTAATCGGATCACCACTTAGTTGAAATTTTGTAACCTCGCCATTAGATGGATTGATATTAGGCAGACCATCACTTTGCAATCCATTTGCCATGTTCCATGCATCGCTAATTGAGCCAGCCATATTGAATGGTAGATAGTTTGATTGGTCATCGTTAATACCATGGAAAGCTGTTAGAGGCAGATTTTTGTGATCAGGTAAAGATCTTCCATTAAATACCGAATTCTGTCCCGCTGAAGGAACTGACGGGCCGTATATCAATGTAAATCCTACAGCAGCGGGTGCTCTTTGCGGAGGAAAATTGTAAAATGTGTCGCTAAGAGCCCAGCAGTAACCAACCTGAGCCAAAGTATCAACTGCAGGAGGATTCAAATGTGCTAAATAAAAATCAATATCATTCCAAAAACCAAAGAATGCAGAATCAATATTTGAGTTACCTTTATTGATAATTGAATATTCAAAGAATATCGTGTTTGAAAAAATATCTTCATTATCTTTCTTATTGCCTGCTCGCGCAAATGCTAACTGTTGAATTTCTATAGGAAGTAAATGCAAGTTATTATTTGGCTGGAACCATTGCCAATAATTTAGAGTTGTTGAGTCAGCTGCATTAAATGCTGTCCATAAAGTTTGATCGCCTTTTATTAATGGGTTTCCATTATTATCAACCGGCGCTCCCAAGTCTGTTGGCCAGTTATTATAATCCGGATTATTATGATCATCACCTTTATTAATTTTATAAATTGTATATCTTGCTGAATCTAATGGATTATAGAGCATTGCAGGCTGCCCGTTAATAATAGGACCGGGAGAAAAATGTGTATTCCACTCAGTAACACTTGCATGCTTTTCTCCATTTATTTTTCCAAGCATCCACAATCCTTGCTGAAATACAATACCCGTATTGTTAAGTTGATTTCCAGTCAGATAGTCTCTATAGCTTAATTGATCCCAGGTTGCAATATTAGTAAATACACCCAATGTGCCTAGATTACTAAGAAAGGTCTTTATTTGATTAACATCGATTTGTTTCGCGTCTCTGTGCCGATAAGCTGATTGACTGAATGTTGATGTTGTGAATAAAAGAAAGGCAAGCGCACATATTAGATTTTTCATTATTTCTCTTAAAAATCCAGTTAATATTTTAACGAGAACCTACATAAATCAGAACGAATTTGATTAAGAACTAATACATCATCCCCAAATTAAGCGTAATAAAAAAACCTTGTATTTCAGTTTTCTCTTTTCCGTAAAGACTTTCTACACCGCCCGTAAGAATTTTAGAATAATAATATTTAAAAGTAATACCGACTAAGCTGGATTTATCCAATCCAAAGTTTGCACCAAGTCCAACATATCCTCCAACAGCATAATCAGTTTGTGCATAGGCGAAGGAGTTAAAAAATTCTTCTTGATAAGGAGTACTGACAAGTACCGTTGGTCCTGCAGCGGCGCAAAGGAAAGGTCTTAAATTATCTGCAATAGAATTTTCAAAAAGTCTGAACTGCACTCCAAAATTTAGCGGCATCTGAAAAACTCTGTTCTTTTTACCAATCGTAATTACATTTCCAAAATAATCGATGTACTCAAACTCCCGATCATCCTTGGTTTCAGAAAATGAGAGATCAGCAAAGGCAGTCCATTTATTTGTTATTTCTCTTCTGTAAAAAGTACCAAGCCCAAAACCAGCATCGCCGAACATAATATCCATTCCCCAAGTATTAGGTGGAAAAACTTCTGCTGGTTTAGGCGGCGCAAGTTCGCCGATACCCTGAGCATTCGAATTCGTAAAAGGTACTTCAATTGCAAATAAAATTACGATGATTAAAAATTTTCCTGTATAATTCAGTTTTTTCAATATTTCGTTAGACATTTTAATATTCTTATTTTTCTATCGGTAAAATAAATATTGATATGACAATATCAATGGAAATATTCATCATTTATTTATTGGATTAATTTATAATTGTTTTGTCATTCCCACGAAAGTGGGAATCCATTTTGTCTAAACGTTCTGGATTCCCGTTTTCACGGGAATGACACAAAATTCAGTTTAATATAAGAGATAACTCATAATCAGAAATTAAAATAAAAAAACAAATGCCAAAAAACCTTGAAATAAAAGTAAAACTAACATCGCACAAAGAAATAAAAGAAATACTCAGGAAGAATAAAATTCCCTTTAAGGGGTTGTTACTACAAAAAGATATTTATTACAAAGTTGATAGAGGATTGCTAAAGCTAAGAGTAGAGAATGATAAACAGATTCTAATATTTTATGACAGGAATGAAAAATCAAAAAAGCGATGGTCTGATTATCACCTTTTAGAGATAGAGAAAACTGATGCAAATAAATATCTTAATCGATTTTTGGATGTTCTTACAATCGTAAATAAAAAAAGAGAGTTATATCTTTACAAGGAAACAAGAATACATCTGGATAATGTAAAAGGGTTGGGCTGCTTTTTAGAATTGGAAACACGAGTTATAAATGGTTTAGCTGATGCTGAAAAAAGATTTTCGTTTATGATGGAATTACTAAAGCTTAGAGACAAAATAGAAATTAGAGCTTCTTACAAAGATTTACTTTTAGATAAAGACAAAAAATGATACTTTCTAAAAATAAAATTGAGCGGTTAGATCCGGATAATCTTATAAATAATTTTATAAGTCAGGCAAAGCTTGATGAAATTTTAATAATCGTACCGACAAACAGAAAGATCAGATATTTAAAGAGAGAATTAGTTTCGCAATCACCGGGGAAATCAGTTTCAAAAATAAATCTTCACACCTTTGAAACATTTACAACTCAGATATTTCAAACAAATGATTTTGATTCATTTAAAACTCTTAGTGAAGCATCATCGGCAGTGCTGTTAAGTAAATCCTTTAAGAAAACGGAATTAAAATATTTTTCAAATTATAAGAATGAAATTCCTCGTGGCACACTGGACAGAATTAAGAATGTTATTACTCAATATAAATTAAATGGTATTTCACCGGAGCAAATTTTAAATGAAGCTAAAAAACTTGAGGGTTCTGAAAAACTAAAAGCAACAGACATTGCAAATGTTTATAAAAATTATTTGGCGTATTGCAAAGAATTAAATATTTATGAAACTGGTGATGTTTATTCGGAAGTTTTAAGATTTGATAAAAAAGATTTTGCTGAAAGATTTTGTAAATCATTCGCAGGAATTAGAACAATCTTAATAAATGGTTTTGATGAATTTTCACAGCCGGAAATTGATATTATAAATAGCACAGCTGATGTTGAAGGTGTAGAACTTTATCTAATGTTTGATTATTACCGATACAATCCCTCGTTGTTTTCGCATCTCGATAGCTGCTATGAAAAATATAAAGCCAAGGGTTTTAGTGAAGTTAAGGACACATCTCAAATACAGTTTAATGATTATCAAAAAAGAATTCGTGAGAAATTATTTTTATTGAATGAAAGTGATTCACCAAAGCAAAGTGAAACTGATACTGTAAAGATTATTGCACAATCGCCTGAAGAAGAAATAAGGCTGATTGCCAAAGAAATAAAATCACTTATCACAAAAAAAAATGTTGATGTTGATTCGATTACTGTGGCTTTTAATTTAATTTCAGATCACTCGGCAATAATTCGTGATGTGTTTAATGAGTATGGAATTCCGTTTAATCTTACGGATAGATATGCATTAAATGAATCGCAGCCGGTAATTGCACTGATAAACTTTCTGGAAATTCTTGAAAACAATTTTTACTATAAAAATATTTTTCGTGCGTTAACTGGTAGATGGATAAAAATAATCGGACTTGATCTTTCTAATCTGCTTCGTGTTTCTTCAAATCTTAAAATAGTTTCCGGTTACAAAAATTGGATTGATTCAATCTCAAGAACTATCGATGAAATAAATTATAATAATGATGATGAAGACAACCGTTTTTTGCCAATTGAATTTTACTCAAAAGCTAAAGATGATGTTGAAGCAATCTTTGAAATGCTTAAATCTTTCAGGGAAAAGAAAACTATTTATGAATTTAAAGATGAACTAAGAAAACTAATTTACACTTTAGGTTTACCTCAGCGTATAGTTAATGATCATGAAGATTACATTGAGAAAAATGTTAAAGCCATTACGGTCTTTCTAGAAACTCTTGATGAATTATTTGATTTGCTTGCTGATGAAAATGGAGCTGATAAAAAATTTCCGTTAAGTTTTTTCTTATCCCAAATTAAAACTGCACTTCAGTTTACCCGCTACAACATTAAAGAAAGACATGCAAGCGGAGTGCTTGTAACATCGGTTAATGAAATCCGCGGATTAAACTTTGATTATGTTTTTATCGGCGGTTTGGTTGATGGTGAATTTCCAACAAGATATCAGCCTGAAATATTTTTATCCGGTTCATACAAGAAAAATGAATACCGGCATATACTTGAAGATCGATATCATTTTTATCAGACATTATGCTGTGCAAAGAAAAGATTGTACTTGTCTTATGCGATGAAGGATGAGAAAAAGGAATTTACTCCTTCTACGTTTGTAAATGATTTGTTAAGGTTATTTAGCTGCGAAGAGAAAATATACAGCGACTATTCAAATCTTATTTACAGTAAATCTGAGTTAATGAAGTATGCAGCTACCCTGGATTTAGAACGCGATAAAGACAAACTTGAATCGCTTGGTATTGATGTTGAAAAACTAAAAATCGATTTAAACATTGATAAGTTGAGATTAGAAAATCCTTTTGGCGAAACTGAATATACTGGAACCATATCCATAAATATTTCTGAAGAAGCAAAAGCAAAATTATCTGAACAAAAAGAAAAACAATACTCAGCATCTCAGCTTGAAGAATATGCAAAATGTCCTTTCCAGTATTTTCTGAAAAGAATTTTACAGCTTGAAACAATCGAGGAGCCCACAGAAGAATTAGAATCCTTTGAACTCGGAAGTATCATTCACTCAATCTTATATGAATTTTACAGCACACTAAATGAAAAGAGTATAATTCTTTCGCAATGTGATGATGAAACATTTAAGAAGGCTGAAAAATTAATTTTCAGTATTGCTGAGAAGAAGATTGAAAAGCTAAGACTTAATTCCACAATGATATTTTTTGAAAGAGAAAAAATTCTTGGAATAGCAGGGAATAAGAAAAAATCCATTTTATATAAATTTCTTGAAGAGGAAAAAAATAATTTGGAAGGATTTGTACCGCAATATTTTGAAATGGGATTCGGGCAGTTTAAAAATTCAAGAGAAGAAAATGCCGATGAATTTTTTTTAGGTGATGTAAAAGTGCGTGGTAAGATTGATCGAGTTGATGTTAACCCTGCTAATAACACTTATAAAGTTATTGATTACAAACTCAGCGGGAAAAAGCCAACCAAGAAAGATCTCGAAACCGGATTATCATTACAGCTTCCGCTTTATCTCTATGCCTCTAAAAAACTAATTGAAGCAGATTTAAACAAAAAATTTAATCCGGCTGCAGCAATTATTTACTCGCTTAAGTTGAGTAATAAAGATTTTGGTAAAAAAAATATTCATATCAGCAGTTCAAGAACACCCAGCGAAGATGATTTATTAAAATCTAACGAAGAGCTTATAAAAATTTGCAATGAATTTATTCCTTCTTATGTTGAAAAAATAACAAACGGAAAATTTAATCTTTCAACACTTGAAGACAGAGAAAATAAAGTCTGTCGTTTTTGTGATTTCCAATCAATCTGCAGAATACAGGATGTTGTTTGACACCAAATTTTATGCTTGCATTGATGCTGGTTATCTTTAATTTTACTTACTAATAGATATTCATTTTATAGGATTTATATGAAAACTGTTGTTTCTTTTTTATTAATTGTTTTTACGGGTTTAAGTTTTGCGCAAAGCGGCGCAGATGAATGTATTCTTGCAAAGACACAGCATTTTAACAGATTGCAAAAGTTTGCGGATATTAATTATCCCGGCGATTCGAAGTATGATGTTAAATATTACAAATTAGATTTAACAGTAAATCATACAACCCAAACCATTTTAGGAAATGTTACGTGCAACGCTGTTATAACAGAGTCAAATGTTTCTCATATTTATTATGATCTTACAAATCCATTGGTTGTAGATTCTGTAAAAGTTAACGGAGTTTTAACAACATCATTTTCACGCGGATCAAACACATTGATTATTAATTTAGGCAGTACGTTAAATCAGGGAGCTCAGTTTTCAACTATAGTTTATTATCACGGAACTCCGGGCTCAAGCGGATTTGGAAGTTTTGAGTTTAGTTCACAAGGAGGTAATCCTGCAATCTGGACTTTAAGTGAACCATACGGTGCAAAAGATTGGTGGCCAGTTAAAGATACTCCTGCTGATAAAGCAGACTCGGCAGATTTTTGGATTACAGTTAGCACTTCATTAATTCCTGCATCCAACGGAAAGCTTATGGCGATAGTTGATAATGGAAATGGAACACATACTTACAAGTGGAAGAGCAGTTATCCGATTGCACAATATCTTCTTTCGATGGCAATAACCAATTATGCTCAGTACACAAATTATTATCAATACAGTCCAACTGATTCAATGCCGATAAATCATTTTCTTTATCCGGGAAGTTTAAACTCAAATATTGCACAGCTTAATAAAACTCCCGGTATGATTGAAATTTATGCTGATAGGTTTGGTGAATATCCATTCATAAATGAAAAGTACGGACACGCACAATTCGGCTGGGGCGGTGGAATGGAGCATCAAACAATTACTTCTATGGGTGGATTTAGTAATATGCTGATTGCACACGAACTTGCACATATGTGGTTTGGTGATAAAATCACTTGTGAAGATTGGCATCACATCTGGCTAAATGAAGGATTTGCAACTTATGGAGAATGTTTAATTAATGAAGCCTGGTATGGTAAATCTGGATATGACAGTTATGTTGCAAATGAAATGGCAAGTGCTAGAAATGCAGTTGGTTCAATTTGGGTGCAGGATATTACTCAAGTATGGGAAATTTTTAATGGCAACCGTTCTTATGCTAAAGGTGCAGTGGTATTGCACATGTTACGAGGAATTGTTGGTGATTCGGTTTTCTTTAACATACTTCAATCTTATGCTGCAGATACAAATGTTGCATATGATGTTGCAGTAACAGAAGATTTTCAGGCTGTTGCAGAAAGTGTTTCGGGTCTGGATTTGGATTACTTCTTTCAGCAATGGATTTATGGTGAGAATTATCCAAAGTATCATTCCTGGCATTCAAAAAGTTTTATCGGTGGTAGTACCTGGAATTTATCTCTTTTAATTACTCAGGATGCTAACACAAATCCGGCATTTTTTACCATGCCGATTCAGATAAAAGTTACACGAACAATTGGCGATACTCTCATTACAGTATTTAATAATACAGCAAGCCAGCATTATAACATTGCAATAGAAGGTGAACCGCTTTCGATGATTTTTGATCCGGGTAATTGGATATTAAAAACTCATTCAACCATTGTTCCAGTTGAGTTAACTTCTTTTACTGCAGAATTAAATAGTCAAAAAGTTAATCTTCGATGGTCAACAGCAACAGAAGTAAATAATCAGGGATTTGAAATTCAAAGAAAATCAGACAAGACGGATTGGGCAACAATTGGATTTGCTGAAGGCAGAGGAACAACAACTGAGCAAACTAATTATTCTTTCGTAGATGATATCTCAGCTATGACACAAACCAATCTTTATTACAGATTAAAGCAAGTAGATTTTAACGGAGATTTTTCTTATTCGGATGTTGTAAATGTTTTTCTTTTCCCGGATGATTATTCGTTGACTCAAAATTATCCAAATCCCTTTAACCCGAGTACAATGATTAAATTTAGCTTGGGTAAGACAGGATATACCACCTTAAAACTTTATGATGTACTTGGAAAAGAAGTTGCGGCACTTATTAATGGCGAAATAGAATCTGGTCCGCACGAAGTAACATTTGATGCATCCAATTTACCAAGCGGCACTTATTTCTACACTTTAACTTCCGGTAATTTTTCGGAAACACGAAAGATGATGTTTTTGAAGTAAATTCACCTTCTTGACATCCAGAGATTCAATTCTTATTTTTGTTCAGCCACTGTCACAGAATATCGTGACGGTGGCAATTTTTTTTAAATCATTAACAAACAGAGATTTATTATGTCCGCTGAAAATTTTGTTTATTTGACAAGAGAAAGATTATTAGAAATCGAAAAAGAACTTCAGGAAATGAAAACGAACGGCAGAAAAAAAATGGCTGCCAAAATCGCCGAAGCACGTGCTCACGGCGATCTTTCTGAAAACGCTGAATATGACGCTGCCAAAGAGGAACAGGGTTTGTTTGAATTGAAGATAAGCAAGATGGAAGATGTACTTTCCCGTGCAAGAGTAATCGATACTTCTAAAATGCCGGCAGATGAAGCGCATTTGCTTTCCACTGTAAAGATTAAAAATCTTAAAACAAAAAAGGTAGTGGAGTATCTTTTAGTATCTCCCGAAGAAGCAGATTTCCAGGAAGGAAAAATTTCTGTTACATCACCGGTAGGACAAGGTTTGATGGGTGCTAAATTAGGACAAAAAGTTCAAGTGAAAGCTCCTGCAGGATTATTGGAGTTTGAAATTATTGAGATTAAGTAATTTTATCATATTGAATTCAAAAATTGTCATTCCCACTGCCATAGGCATCCCTTCGGTAGAAAGTGGGAATCTGCTTAATTATAGATTTTCTGGATTCCCGTTTTCACGGGAATTACATCTCAATCATTACGACAAGATTATAACATCTATTCTTCATAAAGTTTAAAAAATTTGGCTGATGAATCATACATACAACTAACAATTGAAATTGCCAAAAAAGGTGAAGGCAATGTTAGTCCAAATCCGCTTGTTGGATGTGTTATTATAAAGGACAATAGAATTATTGGTGCGGGCTATCATCAGAAATTTGGAGAAGAGCACGCAGAAATAAATGCAATTAACTCCTCTGCCGAGTCACTTGAAGGTTCCACATTATATTTAAACCTTGAGCCTTGCAGTCACTTCGGAAAAACTCCACCTTGTGTTGATAGAATCATAAAAGAAAAAATTAAAAGAGTTGTGATAGGTACGCTGGATATTAATCCACTTGTTAGCGGCAATGGTGTTAAAGCTCTTAAGAAAGCCGGCATTGAAGTTAAAGTTGGTGTTCTTGAAAAAGAATGTATTGAGTTAAATAAATTCTTTTTCAAATTTATTACCAATAAACTTCCTTACGTAACACTTAAAGCGGCTCAAACATTAGATGGAATGATTGCGGACAAGAATAATTATTCTGAATGGATTTCATCAAGCGAATCAAGAAAATATGTTCATTGGTTAAGAGCCCGATATGATGCTGTGCTCATCGGTTATAAAACTGCACAAATTGATAATCCCAAATTGACAGTTAGAAGGGTTGAAGGAAGAAATCCTTATAGAGTTGTATTGGATTCAAATCTAAAACTCAAAAGTGATTTAAATTTATTTAAGATAAATTCTGATAAAAGAACAATTATCATCACATCTGAAAAAAGCAAATCGAAATTGAAAAAGATTAATCAATTAGAAAAAATTAATGTTAAAGTTTTATTTGCAAAATCAGATGTACAGGGAAGAATCAAATTAAAAAATGTGTTAAAAGAAATAGCCAATCTAAAAATATCATCTATACTGGTTGAAGGTGGCAGCAAAATTTATTCATCATTTCTAAAACAAAATTTGTTTGATGATATCTTTTTGTTTGTAAGTCCCAAAATTCTGGGTAACGGATTAAAAACATTTTCAGAGTTAAAAAGTAACAAGTTAAGCGATGCATCAAATCTAAATATCAGACGAACTCAAAAAATCGGCGATGATTTGCTTATCGAGCTTTTTAAATAATCTTTTCTACCGCATTAAATCTTAGAAATTCTATTCATAACTTTGCACTACAAATCTAAATTAGTAAGGGCATAAAATGTTTACTGGATTAGTTGAAGAAAAAGGAGTACTTAAAGAAAAAATTCCAACAGGCGATGGATTTCAATTCGTAATTGAAGCAAAAATCATAATGAAGGATTTACAAATAGGAAGCAGTGTTGCAGTTAATGGATGCTGTTTAACTGTTGTTAAGATTGATGTAAATACATTTGCTGTTGATACAATCGAAGAAACATTAAACAAAACAAATCTTGGTGTGCTTAAACAAGGTATGAACGTAAACCTTGAAAGACCTTTGGCTGCTGAAGCAAGATTAGGCGGACATTTTGTTCTTGGTCATATTGATACAACAGGAAAAGTAGAAGACGTAAAGAAACTTTCCAACAGCCATTGGTTGACAATTTCTTTTCCTGAAAAATTTAAACAATATTTAATTTATGTTGGATCAGTTGCAATCGATGGTGTTAGCATGACAGTTGCTGAGTTAAAAGATAAATCCTTTTCTGTCGGAATAATTCCTCATACATGGAAAGAAACAATTTTTGCTGATAAAAAAATTGGCGATACGGTAAACCTTGAGTTTGATGTTTTAGGGAAATATGTTGAACGAATTATGGAAAATAAAAGTCAGGATGAGTCCTCATTCTTTTTAAACTGATGACAGCAACAGAGCAAAAAGTTTTAAAATTTATAAAAGAGAATGAACTTCTATCTTCTGGAGATAAAATTCTTATTGCATTAAGCGGAGGACCGGACTCTGTTTTTTTACTCCACTTTTTAAACAAGTATAAAAAGAAATTTAAAATTGAACTGGGTGCTGCCCATATCAACCATCGTTTGCGCGGTAAAGATTCTGAAAGAGATGAACTTTTCTGTAAAGTAATTTGTGATGAGTTATCAATTCCATTTTATCTGCTCCGTAAGGATATAAAATCTTACTCAAAGAAAAATAAGTTTTCTCTGGAAGTTGCCGGTAGAAAAATTCGCTATGAATTTTTTGAAAAGATTGCTGATGCAAGTAAGTATGATAAAATTGTAACTGCCCACAATGCTGATGATAATGCTGAAACGGTTCTATTAAATCTGATTAAAGGAACAGGAATAAAGGGAATAGCAGGAATTCCTGTAAAACGAAATAATATAGTTCGTCCGATTTTATCTGTAACTAAAAAAGAGATTTTGAATTATCTTGATGAAAATCGATTTGAATATAGAATTGATGGATCGAATCTCTATAGTGAGTTTGAAAGAAACTTTTTAAGAAATGAAGTAATTCCTTTAATACGGAAAAACATAAATCCTTCTTTCTCTAATTCTGCACTAAATACTTCGCTTAATCTGCAAAGTTTAAATGCAGGATTAATGGAAATTGTTAGCGGATTAAAATCTGTTATAAAAGTTAAACGCAATAAAAGTGTTTCGATTCCAATTCAGTTTATTAATAAGGGTAATGAGTTTCTAATCTCATATTCAATAAAAGAGATTGTTGATGAAAACTTTTCTGTAAAACTTGAATCAAACGATTTGAAAAAAATATTTATACTCTCAAAGAAACAATCCGGAAAATCTGAAGAGCTAATAGAAAATTTAATTGCACTTAAGGAACGAAACGGAATTACAATACAAAAGAAATCATCGGTAAAAAATCCAGATGAAAAAAAAATAAGTATTGGCTGTAAAGTAAAAATTGATAGCAAGATTTTAACAATTTCAGAAGTTAAAAGAGAAGAAGTGAAAATCGTCAAATCAAAAAATATTGAATTTATTTCAGCTGATGGATTGGATAGAAAATTTGTTGTAAGAACCTGGCGAGAAGGGGATAAATTTTTTCCGATCGGTATGCGTGGAACTAAGAAGATTTCTGATTATTTAAACGATATAAAAATCAATTCTTTTGAAAAGAAAAAGCAGTTGATCTTGGAAAATGATGGAAACATTGTTTGGGTAATTGGTAAGCGTCTCGATGATCGATTTAAAATAGCATCTGACACAAAGAAAGTTTTAAAGTTATGTCTGAAATAAATAATAGTAGAAATGAAAAGCTGGTAATTGGTAAAGATGTTTTTGTGCCATTCCTCACAGAAGAAGTAATTCAAAACAGAATTAAGGAAATGGCATCCCAAATATCACAAGATTATATCGGAAAAATTCCCATTTTTATCGGCGTGCTTAACGGAGCATTTATTTTTCTGTCTGATTTAATCAAAAATATTTCAATCGATTGCGAAATAGATTTCTTTAAACTCTCAAGTTATGGAGATTCTAAAATATCATCTGGTAATGTGCGCTTACTCAAAGAATTAAACTGCGATGTGAACGAGCGCGATATTATTATTGTTGAAGATATTGTTGATTCAGGTTTGTCAATAAAGTATATCGAAGAAATATTTAGTAAACATACACCTAAAAGTATGAGGGTTTGCTCTCTCTTGATGAAGCCCGAAAGCCTTAAATATGATGTTAGAATTGATTATATTGGATTCGAAATTCCAAGTAAATTTGTAATAGGTTATGGGTTAGATTATGCCCAAAAGTTTAGAAATCTTAGATCGATTTATAGTCTAATTGAATAAGGTAAAAATTAAATTTAAAGTAATATTTTAGAAAAGATAAAAAGACGATATGAGTGATAACGAAAAAAAACCGGGTAATAAAAATCTAAAAAATAATAAACCAAATAGGCCGGATGACAATTTTGATTGGTCAAAGGTTATCAGAATGGTTTTTGGCTGGGGTGCAGTGATTGTAGCTGCTGTAATTGTTATGCAGGTTTTTAGAACCGGTGCTGAAACTTTTACAGAAATTCCTTACGGTGAATATGAAATTCTTCTCCAGACTCCTGAAAATATTTCATCCGCTAGCATAACAAAAGCAGATTTGAATGATTATACATTTAAAGCCGAGCTTAAAAGAGAAACCAATATTAATATTAAAGGCAAACCAGTTTCGGTAAAAGCTGTTTCTGTTTATATCCCTGAACCTATGATCAGAGACCAGGAAGCCGTTTGGAAAGAGAAGGGAATTCAATATTCATTTGATAAAGAATCAAATGAGTGGTTGAATATTTTGATAGGATTTTTACCCTGGGTACTTATAATAGCGGTTTGGGTAGTTATAATGAGAAGAATGCAGGGACAGGGCGGCGGCTCTAGAGGAATTTTTTCTTTTGGAAAAAGTAAGGCTAAACTTATTACTCCTTCCAGCAAGCGTGTAACGTTTAAGGATGTTGCAGGCACTGATGAAGCTAAAATGGAACTTCAGGAAATTATTGAATTTCTTAAAGAACCATCTAAGTTTCAAAAACTTGGCGGTAAAATTCCAAGAGGTGTTTTATTGTTGGGACCTCCCGGAACAGGTAAAACCTTACTTGCCCGCGCAGTTGCCGGCGAATCAGGTGTTCCGTTCTTTTCAATTTCTGGAGCTGATTTTGTTGAGATGTTTGTTGGAGTTGGTGCAAGTCGTGTTCGCGATTTATTTGAACAAGGTAAGAAAAATGCTCCCTGTATAATTTTTATTGATGAGATTGATGCAGTTGGAAGACATCGAGGCGCAGGATTAGGCGGCGGACATGACGAACGTGAGCAAACTCTTAATGCTTTGCTTGTTGAGATGGATGGATTTGAACAAAACAGCGGAGTAATAATTATTGCTGCTACAAACAGACCTGATGTTCTTGATCCCGCATTACTAAGACCGGGAAGATTTGATAGACAGGTAGTTGTTGACAGACCTGATGTTAAAGGAAGAGAAGGAATTCTTAAAGTTCATACAAGAAATATTCCTCTTGGCGAAACTGTTGATGTTGAGGTTATTGCTAAAGGAACTCCGGGATTAGCTGGAGCAGAATTAGCAAATCTCGTTAATGAAGCTGCACTCTTGGCTGCAAGAAAGAATAAGAAAAAAGTTGAGATGATTGACTTTGAAGAAGCAAAAGATAAAGTAATGATGGGAATGGAAAGAAAGAGTTTGATTATTTCTGAAAAAGAAAAGAAAACTACTTCTTATCATGAAATCGGTCACGTACTTGTTGCAAGAATGATTCCTGAGGCAGATCCTGTGCACAAAGTTACAATCATTCCTCGAGGCAGGGCACTAGGTGTTACAAGTTATCTTCCAATAGATGAAAAGCATACTTATTCCAAAGAATATCTTGAGGCAATGATTACATATGCTTTGGGTGGAAGAGCAGCTGAAAAATTAGTTTTCAATCACTACACAACCGGTGCCGGAAATGATATTGAAAAAGCAACAAATATTGCACGTAAGATGGTTTGCGAATGGGGAATGAGTGATAAACTTGGTCCGCTTGCATATGGTGCAAAAGAAGAAGAAATATTTTTAGGTAGAGAAATTCAAAAACACAGAGACTACAGTGAAAAAACTGCAATCGAAATAGATGATGAAATTCGAGGAATTATAAATTCTGCATTCGAAAGGGCTGTAAAAATATTGGGTGATAACATGGAATTACTTCATAAGTTATCTGAAGAACTACTTGAAAGAGAAATTCTTGATGCAGAAGAAATAGACAGAATTATTCGTGGTGAAAATCTACCTCCAGTTCAGAAGGAAGTTAAAACCACAGAGGAAGCTGTTCCTGAGCACGTAAAAAAATTAATGGAACAAAGACAACAACAGGACCCAGCACCTAATAATGACGCACATTGATAATGGCACAATTCATTACAGAGATGAATTAGTTAGAAAACTAATTCATCTCTTTTCTTTATCTATTCCTATAATCTATTATTTTATTCCTTCTTCCATTTCAATCACAATTTTGATTTGTCTTACAATATTAGCTTTAATTATAGATGGCGGCAGATTTATATCTAAATCATTTGCAAAAATATTTTATAAAGCATTCGGATTTTTATTGCGCAAGCATGAACTTGATAAAGAAAAGAAAAATCTAACAGGTGCAACCTATGTGCTTTTATCAGCATTAATTTGTGCTTTAATTTTTCCTAAAGTGATTTTTGTTACTGCCTTTACAATTTTGATAATCAGCGATACGATGGCAGCGCTAATTGGGAGAAAATTTGGTAAAAGAAAATTTCTAAGAAAAAGTTTTGAAGGAACTTTATCATTTTTCATTAGTGCAAGCATAGTAGTTATTTTTACACCAAAGGTTGGCAATTTTCCTATGGAATATGTGATTGGTTTTATTGCAGCATTTGTTGGTTCTATAGTTGAAAATATTTCCTATGGTCTGGCAGATGATAATCTTACAATTCCTATTTCAGTTGGATTAACTATGTGGGCGTTATATTTAATAATTTTTCCAAACTTAGATTTGATCTTACAAAATGTTCCGAGGTAAATATGAAAAAATTTTTAATTGTTACATTTCTTTTCAGTTTTTTATACCTAGTAAATGGATGTGATTCCTCAACAAAACCAGCGACTGGATTTGAAGATGAGATTTATGTTGTAGCAGATTCTCTTGAGTTTGAGGAATTAAAAGTTGCGCTTCGAGCTGCGTTTGAAGTTGAAATTAATACTCCAATGCCTGAAAAACTTTTTATAATAAAGAGGGTTTCATCAAACCTTATTAATAAAATTCAGAGCAAAAAAAATATTGTAATTGTAGCTCCGCTTAACTCAAATTCATACACATCACAATACATTAAATCAATTGTAGATACTGGAATTCAGAAAAGATTTGAAACTGAAAATGATTTTATACTTAGTAAATATGATTTATGGGCAAAGAATCAGTTGGTTACTGTTTTATCTGCTGCAAACATGCAGGAGCTTGAGTTTAAAATTCTGAAGAACAAAGACAATCTACTATACGCTTATCAAAAAATATCCGATAAAAGATTAAAACAAAGCCTGTACGCACCGCGATATGAACGCCAGGCTATTGAAGGTTTACTATTGCGCGATTATGGGTGGTTAATTTATGTTCAGGCAGATTACAAACTTGCAAAGAATGATGCTGAGAATAATTTTGTGTGGCTTCGTAGATCCCCAGGCAGCGAAATGGAAAGATGGATATTTATTCATTGGATAGATAATGCTACTCCAGAATATTTAAGTACAGATTCCATTAAGTCAATTCGAAACCGAATGACAAAAGAGTATTACCAGGTGCGTGATGACACTGCATATGTGGTAATGGTTGATAGTTTTTACACAACAAGCGAGATTAATTTTAATGAAAGATATGCTTTATATACTCAAGGATTGTGGGATCTGAATATTAAAGGTATGGGAGGTCCATTTATTAACTATACTTTTTACGATGAGAAAAGTAAAAGATTGTACATGCTTGATGGATCAATCTTTGCACCAAAATATTATAAGAGAAATCTAATCCAGCAGATAGATGTTATACTTCAATCCTTCCTAACTAAAGATGAATTATCCAAAGATCGTATTGAAGATCTCATTGATGAAATAGATGAATCAATTAAGTATTAAGTTTGATAAAACCGGCGGCAGACTAATATTAGGAAAATCTGCCGCTGCTTTCATAGCATAAATTTTTGCTCTATCGGTTTTATTAAATTGCATTTCATACATTGCTCGTCTAATCAGCATAGAAGCAACAAATCCTTTTAGTGAAGTAATATACTTATCATCTTTATTATCATATCTGATTTTAAAGTCGGGCAGTGGTACTTCCACATAATCACTTGTATTAACAACTTTAAAAAGTAAAAGGTGCGGCACTAAAGTAAAACCCGCAGGAAGTTGAAACTCACCGCGTTTCATTTCTCCATCAACAATTTCAGATGCGATAAAATAATTATGCTTATCAATATTGGTTGAAACTAATCCTGTCATAATTTTACGGAAAAGATTTTCAAGAAGATTTGCATTGTACTGTTCCTCACGCTCGAATGGTTTTAATGCTTCAATGAATTGATCAACCTCTGGTTTAACACCACTTAATAATTTTGGATAATTTGTAGCTAACTGATTGTAATACCAGGAACGGCGCAATAGTTCTTTATCAATAACAATAACATCTTTTCTATAATCCTCTACAAACTGAAAATAATATGAAGCTGAAATAAAATAATCCCATTGATAACTAAAGACAATCGCATTTTTGGGAAGAGTATTTAAAATTGTTTTTGTATAATCCTCATAAATAAAATTATCTCGTTGATTTACATTATCATAGTTGGAATAAAATTGTATTCCTGCAAAGAGTACTAAAACAGAAATCGGTATTAATATTTCCATCTTGAATTTCGCAGCAAATAAAATCAACCGAACAATGCCAAACACGGTAAAGAAGGCGAGCGAGATGTATGCAAGTAGAAAATATGAATCGATATCATTTATATCATAATTAATTGAATATAAAACAGTTGATAGAAATACTATGATATTAAAGATGAAAAATTTTCTTGCGTAGATAAATGAAACAAATAATCCGGCCAGTGCAATTAATAATGAGAATGAAAACTCGTTCGGTAAATTTGTTACAAAATAATTAAACTGCTTTGCAGCCGCTTCTGTAGATGAGAAAAGCCATACCTGATATTGCTGTCCGGATATATGTCTGATTATGCGCTCCCATTCAATTGGATTTCCCCAATTCATGACCGGACTTTGAGAAGCGCGAATTGGCAAATAAGAGTAAAATAAAATTAAAATCGGAAAGAAAAATAAAAGCATAAAAATGATTTGCTTAATACTCTTTGTGCTAAAACCAGCTTTTGAAAAGTATAAGTAGGCAACACCAGGAATAATTAAAAGTGTTGTCATATGATTTGTAAACCCAAGAGCTAAAGTAATAGCAAAGATTATCCAATATTTTGAGAAAGAACTTTCTTTATCTGAAAGAAGAAATGCTTTGACCAGTGCTAAGATTATTATTGTAATCAGCAAAAGATGGAGACTATATACCTCAACTGAAGTGCTCTGAAACCAAAATGTTTTGCTGAGCGCGAGAAACAATCCACCGAAAATTGCTGAAACTATTTTATAAGTATCTGAAAGTTCAATCGATGAAGCAGTAGCTGGCTGAACAATTTTCCCGGAATCTTTTTTCTTTCGTTTAGTTTTTTCTTTGGAGTGTTTAGCGAATTGAAATAAACCTAAATTATCTAAAACTATTTTTGATGTAAAAGTAAACACAGATACCGCTATAGAACAGTAAAGGGCAGCAAGCAAATTCATTTGGAATATTTTTGTCACAGGAAGTGGTAGGAGTGAAAAAATATATCCTAGAATTGTAAATAAAGGATAGCCAGTTGGATGTGCAATCCCAAGAGTGCACTGAACCGCTGCAAGTTCTCCGGTATCAATCTGGATAACAGATGGTGCAATTGTGAGCATGTAAAAAATAAATGCAATAAATCCTGTTAAGATGTAATAATATTTTTGTATGTATTTCATATTCAGTGGGGTGATTATTTAAATGTGTTTTGATAATATTTTTTTATTTGGTCTGTTATCTCGCGCAGCTTTTCTAAAAATAATTTGTTGTTTGAAAATCCACACTCTTTAGAAAGCTTTTTTAATTTTAATTCTTCTATAGGAATTTTTGATAGCCTGCTGTTAAATATTATTTGGTTAATAAGTTCTATCTGTTTTAATAAATAATAGTTTCTTTTAAGTTGATCAAAATTAAAGTCTTTGTTAGAAACTTTCCCAATCAAATCGAAAGAACTAATTATCCTGTTTTCAATCCTTTCAATCAGTATATCAGGATTTGATAAAATCAAAAACGACAAGATAAAATCAACATCAGCTAATCCACCGAAACTTTTTTTAATGTTGAATTGTGTGTTATTAAGAGGATAAAGTTTTTTCCTCATCTCAAACATTTCTTTTTTTATTTGCTCAGTGTCCTGGACTTTAACTGTTTGAATATAATGAGGAAAGAAATTACTAAACAAATTGTAATCACCCGAAATAAATCTGCATTTAGTAAATGATTGCAATTCCCAAACCCTTGCCCGATGAGAAAAATATTTTTTGTAATCTTCAACATCCCAAACAAGCTGACTGCTTTTACCTTCTGGTCTTAATCTACAATCAATTTCGAGTCCGGGTAAATTATCTTTGAGGATTTGTAGAAGCCTCTGAAAATCCTTTTGAATGTCCGGATATTTTTGAATATCAGTAACAACAAAAACCAAATCAATATCCGAATTAAAAGACAACTCTGATGAACCAAAACTTCCCATTGCAGCAATAAAGAAATAATCTTTCCATTTTTTATCGCTAACAAAATCATCAGCTAATGAGAAAATCCTTTGATTTAAATATTCAGTATATAAATCAGCAAATGTTTCAGCTTTAATAATACCAGCGGTTAACTGAATTGAGGCTCTGAATTGGAAATCTTTTAATGTTAGATTTAAAAAACTTCTATTGTCAAGTGGAATTAAACTTTCTCTGGATAAAAACGTATCTCTTAAATTTTTATCTTCTGCAAAAAGATCAATTGCTTTTTGACAGCGTTCACAGAGACTTAAAAACAATCTTAAAAATTTAATATCGGAGAATTCGTCATACCATAACTTTGGAAAATGTGCATTCCGGATAATACGTGAAAAGTTTTCTAGGACTATATCAGGATCAATTGAGATATCTAAAAATTTAATCAATTCATCTTCTATCTTTTCAAAGGAGTATGTTGTTCGATTATCAAACTGCTTCTTATCAAACAGACTTTTTCCGGTTCGCAAGAATTCAAAATTGCTTTTAGCTCTCTTATAATCTGAAAATTTAATTCTATCAAATTTATTTTCCACTTTAGATGTGTTCACAATTCCTACAATTGAATTGTAAATAATTTGAACTTTTTTCTTATGTACGCTAAGCTGTTCTTTGAATGATTTTAAATCCTTAAACTTTAAAAAATTTGCCAGCTTTTCGGCTATTTCTCCTTCAGCAGGAATTGTATGGGTTTGCTGATCATTCATCAATTGAAGATAGTGTTCTGTTTTGCGATAAAAGTTATATGCATGATTGAGAATTATTGCTTCGTCCTCAGAGAGAATATTCTTTTTGATAAGTTTATCAATTGCATCTAATGAGTTGCCTGTTCGGATTTCTGCATTCTTACCGCCATTAAGTAATTGAAGCGCTTGAATTGAAAATTCAATATCACGTATACCGCCGGAAACCAGTTTTATATTTTCATCTGATTTATTTCTTAACTCAATACTTGATTTCAATTTTCTGATCTGCTCGATTGGAGAAACAGAAAATGTTGCTGGATAAATAAATCTTGAAACAGAATCTGAAAATTTTTTATACAAACTCTCACTTCCGCAAAGATAATTTTCTTTGATAAGCATTTGCCTTTCCCAGTCTTCACCTCGCGTTTCATAGTATCGGATATATTCTGAGTAGCTTCCGCATAGTGGAGCATTTCTTCCATCAGGACGAAGACGAAAATCAACCCGGTACAAAAATCCAGCACCTGTTTTTTTACTGGCTGTCTCTATAAAAAGTAAAATCGTTTCAGAAAGAATCTGGCTGTAATAAATTCTTCTATTGATTAAAGAGTTCTTATCATAAAATGCAACAAGGTCTATATCAGAGCTATAATTCAATTCGTTACCCCCGAGTTTACCAAGTGAAAACAAAACATACTTTCGTGTTGTTTTTTCGATGTTATACTTATCTAAAATTTCTTTATAACATAATTCAAAGAGTACGGATGAAATAGAATTGGCAAGATCTGAAAGATAAAGGGTTGTATTTTTTAAATCTTCTTTTAAGTAGATGTCCTTTAAACCGTTTCTCAACATTTCTTTACGTTTAAAGTTTCTAATGGCATTTACTTTTGAATCAAAAGATTTGAAGGGTGAAACTGTTTTTTCTAAACTTTCTTTAAAATATTTGTTATTAAGTTTCTGCTCCAGCACAGATGGGTTTATTATCCAGTGAAAATATTCCGGATTTCTTACAAGTATATCCGTTAAGTAGTTGCTGTTGTTTGATAATGAAATTAGGATTTCTATTTGATGCGGATACTTTAAACATTCATTTATAAAAAATGCAATGTCAAATTGATTTTGAACTATTCTTAGTAGATTTGACTCAGATGATTTTGTAAAGTAATGACGAGCAGTTTCTTTTTCGATAGAAGACAAAAAATCCTCAAGTGCGGTTTGCGGTACTTTTCCCGCAGCTTTTTCGATAATCTTGTTTGTAAAATCTTTTGTAAGGAATTTTTGTCTGAACATTTAGAATTTTGTTTTTTTACAATAGGAATCTAATATTAAACCACACATAATTAAAAATTTAATTTAATATTATACAATACACTATGAAACAGATTCAAATAATACTAAGCATTTTAATCATTACAACTTCAGCAATGTTTTCGCAAAATATTGAAGTAAGAACAGATCTTAAAAAATATTTTGATGAATACGGACATGAAGGATGTTTTGTCCTGTATAACTTGAAGAATGATTCATACATAAAATATAATCCCGAAAAATGTGCAGATCGATTCATTCCCGCATCTACATTTAAAATATTCAACTCACTTGTTGGCTTAGAAACGGGTGCAGTCAAAGATGAGTTTGAAGTCTTCAAATGGGATAGTGTAAAAAGATTTTATGATATGTGGAATCAGGACCTTGATATGGTTAATGCTTTTAAGTATTCCGGTGTGTGGTATTACCAGGAATTAGCAAGAAGAATCGGGGAAGAGCAAATGAAGTATTACATTTCCTTAAATCAGTATGGAAATAAAAATATCTCAGGTGGAATTGATAGATTCTGGCTTGATGGTAGAATAAGAATTTCTGCGGATGAGCAAATTGAAATGTTGAAAAAACTATATCATAACAAATTGAAATTTTCTCAAAGGAGTATGGATATTGTAAAACGCATAATGATTTATGAGCAGACTGATGAATATACAATCCGTGCAAAAACCGGATGGGCATTAAGAGTTGAAGATCAGATTGGATGGTTTGTTGGAGATGTTGAAAAAGGAAGCGACGTTTATTTCTTTGCAATAAATCTTCAATCAAAAAATCCGGAAGAAGGATTTGTTTCAAGGCAAGAGATTACTTTTAAAATTCTCAAAGAACTTAAAGTGCTTTAATTGTCATTATCAACAATGGCGACTATAAAATTAAATATTTTTTCCACTTTGTTGAAAAGTATAAAAAATATTTTATATTGATTTTAAACAAGGAAATAATTTATGAGAATTTTTTCACTTCTTACATTTGTTCTATTCCTGCCGTATTTAATTTCTTGCTCCAGTTGTAAAGAATCAACTAAAACAAATCAAATGGTTGATGTTCAAACACAATCTAATCCAACAAGCATTGTACAAAATCTTTCTATAGTAACAGCAAGAGTTGATGAGATTTTATTTAAGGATGAAACTGATTATCAAATAAGGGCAACAGTATTGTCCGTGGAACAGAATGATGATAGACCGAGCATTGCCGTTGCTGGAAATGATTATTTGCTTACTCCAAATTTTAGATATGATGATGATAAACTTATGGATTCTGATATTAACGAGGCGCTAAAAAAATTAAGCAGACTTTCAAAAGGAAAAGAATTTAAAGCAGAAATTTCACTTGAAAATGAAAAAGGATGGTTTGTACAAAAAGTTTTAAGTATAGATTGATCATCATAGTTGTTTTGTTTTTCACTCCTTCTCTCTGAGCATATAGAGTTTTAAAAATATTAATCATTATTAAGAGGTAACAAATGAAAAAGTATCTCGCGCTTAATTTATTTATTGCTGCTTTCATTTTTGGTTTTTACTATTTCACAAATGATTTTGTTCAGACATACACTCTGGAAGATTTTAGAAATTTTAGAATCGAAAAGAAAAAAGAAAAATCAAAATTAAAATATGATCAACCTGATAAAGCAATGTTGTGGTATTATGAACAAAGAGCATATCCCAATAATAGAATTCCGGACAATTGGCGTGATGAAGCATTAAAACATATTAGTATAAATAATGTTTCCCCTTCAAACTCAACTGAAGCATTAAGCTGGACACAGCTTGGTCCAGGAAACATCGGCGGAAGAATTCGTGCAATTGCAGTTCATCCAACAGATCCAAATACTGTTTATTTTGGAGCAGTAGCTGGTGGTGTTTGGAAATCTGTTAATGGCGGAGCTACCTGGAGTGTATTAAATGATTTTATGGGTAACCTTGCTGTGTGTGCACTCGTTATCGATCCAAATAATCCAAATATAATTTATGCTGGTACAGGTGAAGGATTTTTTAATCTGGATGCAATTCGTGGTGCAGGAATTTTCAAATCTACCGATGCTGGTGCAAGCTGGTCCCAGCTACCATCTACAAACAATGTAAATTTTTATTATGTAAATGATCTTGATTTCGATGCTGTAAATGGAGTGCTTTATGCGGCTACAAGAAAAGGATTATATTCATCAAATGATGGAGGAGTAAACTTTACTGCAAAAGTTACTGCGGGGGGTAGTGATGCAAATTGTATGGATATAGAAATCGCATTAACAAATCCGCGTACAATTTTTGCTACTTTTGGATTATTTACTCAGGCTGAAATTTGGCGAAGCACGGATGCCGGTTAAGCTTTGCGCAAAATATGACACTTGCTAATTTTGGTAGAATTGAAATGGCAGTTTCAAAATCAAATCCAGTAGTTGCTTATGCTTCGTTTATGGATTTAAGTACTTATGGAACCGGCGCCATATTATACACAACAAGCAATGGTGATAATTGGTTTTATGCAACTGTTCCAGGCCCTTCTTACGCGGGTGCTGCAACTTATACAGGCGGGCAGGCATGGTATGATAATATCCTTGTGGTTGATCCGGATAATGCTAACAATCTTTTAGCAGGTGGAATTGATAACTGGAAAACTACAGATGGCGGAACGAATTGGACGCAAAAAACGAATTGGTATTCGCAGAGTGGTGCGCCATCTTACGCTCATGCAGATCAACATGCATATGCTTTTGCCCCATCAAACTCTAACATAGTTTATCTTGGTAATGATGGAGGAATCTATAGATCCAATAACAAAGGTGAAAACTGGACATCATTAAACAACAATTTATTCATCACTCAATTTTACTATGGTGCTGTAAATCCATCGGGAACAGTTTATGCCGGCGGTACGCAGGATAATGGAACTTTAAGAACAACCGGAGCTACAAACTGGACTGAAATTCTTGGTGGTGATGGTGGTGCGACTGAAATTGATTTTATCAATACAAATAATATTTATATGGAGTATGTTAATCTTGCATTCTTCAAATCAACAGATGGCGGCGGATCATTTTTTAAATCGATGAATGGTATACCGACAGGACCAAACTTTTATGATGGCACAACAGACAGGACACAATTCATTTCACCATTTTCAATGGATCCAAACAATTCATCTACAATTGTTGCTGGTACATACAGAGTTTGGAGGACTACAAATGGCGCAGCTAACTGGTCAGCTATCAGCACCGATTTGACCGGCGATGGTACAGGATCAAATGGCGCAAAAATTTCTACGGTAATAGTTGCGAATGGAAATTCTAATGTTATCTATGCAGGCTGCTCAAATGGCAGAGTGCAGGTTACAACTGATGCCGGAGGTAATTGGAATCTTAGAACCAGCGGTTTACCAAATTTATCAGTAACAAAAGTTACAACTGATCCAAGTAATCCTGCAACTGCTTACGTTACATTTTCCGGTTACACTGCTTTATCAAAAATTTATAAGACGACTAATTACGGTACTAACTGGACAAATATTTCAGGAAATCTTCCTAACATTCCAACTAATTGTGTAATTGTTAATCCTGCAAATGGAAATAATATTTTTGTAGGAACCGATCTCGGAGTATTTTCAACAACGGATGGCGGAGGTAGTTGGATTCAGGATGTAACAGGCATGGCTAATGTTCCTGTCGTTGATCTTGATTATCGTACATCAGATAATAAGCTTTTTGCTGCAACACACGGAAGAAGCATGTACTCATCAACTTTGACCGGCGGAGGTGGAGGCACACAAACTGCAACTCTAAATTATGATGATGGAACACCAACAAGCGGCTATTACTTTAATTTAAATGGACATGGATCTGTAAACAGAATGACTCCAACTTTAAATAATGCAACTCTTACACAAATGGAAATTTATATTACCGGAGTTCAAGCTGGTACTGCAACTTATAAACCGATTGTATTAGGTAATAACGGCGGCTCACCCGGCAGTGACCTTGCATCTATCAATTTTAAAACTGCAGCATCTTATCCTGGCTGGGATCCAACTAATTTATCAAGTTTTGCAATTACGGTTACTGGTGATTTCTTTGTCGGATTAATTTATAATGGAACTGATAAGCCTATTTATGGTTATGATCCTGTTGATAATGGAAGAGCGTGGGATTATAATGGGTCAACCTGGTCTCCCTGGAACGAAACTTATTTTATCAGAGCAACAATACAAACAACAACCTCCGTTGCTGAAATAAGTAATGAAATTCCAAGCGAGTTTGAATTGAGTTATAACTATCCAAATCCATTTAATCCGTCTACAAGATTTAAATATGCTTTACCTGAAGGAAGAAATGTTAAAATAATTATTTATGATATTAAAGGAAGTAAAGTAACAGAACTCGTAAATAATTATCAGGGTGCTGGGACATATGAAGTAACCTGGAATGGTAAAAACGATCTTGGTCAGCAGGTAGCAAGCGGTACATATATTTATCAGGTTAGTGCGGGAAATTTTAATCAAACAAGAAAAATGGTAATGCTCAAGTAACTAAAAGTCGCTCATCTTAATTTTCAATAAGGCGATTCTTATCAGTCGCCTTTTATTAATTCTGAAGTAATAAATACACTCAAGTAATCTATCCCGCCAATTTTGACACTTTCAAACCAATATATTCACTAACCTTACAATTATAGCAATTTTTAAAAGGCATAAGAATTGCTATTTATAAATCATTATTTATAGGTGATAAAGATGAAAGTAGTTCTTTTTACAGGATTATTAATTAGCGCTCTAATTTTAATAACAAACACTAAATCAGAACCTGGGTTTAATTCCGGACCAGGCTGCGGCGGGTCAGGATGTCATAATTCTGAAGCAGGAATTGTATCCGCTGAAGTAGTTAATAATGTTGATGTAAGGATTACTGTAACAGGTACAACAAGTAAAGTTGGCGGTGAACTTGTTGACGCTTCCGGAAATGTAGTTGCGGTTATTAACGCCACATCAAGTAATCCATTCACCCTGACAGCACCATCCGCAGGAACATATACTGTAAATGCAGGTTTTAAAAGCCCATCAAGAAAATGGGGTAACACTTCTGCAGTTGTAAATGTAACAGGAATCGATGAAGAGCTGGTCGGATTAACTCCAGAGAAATTCGCGCTATATAATAATTATCCAAATCCATTCAATCCATCAACAAAAATTCGTTATGCAATTTCGCAGACAGCTTTCACAACCATGAAAGTTTATTCGATACTAGGGGAAGAAGTTGCCGCACTGATTAATGAAATAAAAACACCGGGTATTTATGAAATTAATTTTGATGCATCTAAACTTACAAGCGGTACATATTTTTACAAACTAGAATCTGGTAATTTTTCACAGACGAAGAAGATGATAATTTTAAAGTAATATTTAATCTTAGTTACTTACCTTACGCAGTTGTCATGCAGAACTTGTTTCAGCATCTAAAATATCAATTAATTTGGATTCCAAAACACTCCGCCGTGGCGGACGGAATGACATAACAACTAGTTATGTATAATGTGAGTTAGCTAATCATCTTTAAATTTAGGCGATTTCAATGAGTCGCCTTTTTTATTTTACATTTCAATTAATTCTTGTAGTCTTTTTAACCTTTGCCTAATTTTCAGTAAGTCATTTAAGAAAAATTGTTCATTTTTGTTCATTCAATAGATATAAAACAAATTTGTAAATGCAATAAAAAAAATCACATAGAAAAATTATGAAAACATATTTAACCACTTTATCAATATTGGCTATGTTATTGGGTTGTTCAACTTCATCGAGAGTTAATAATGCAATTTCACCAAAAAATGTAATTGGAGAAAAAGTGAAAGTTTATACCACTGCTGCAAATACAGATTTTAGACTTGCGGTTACGGATAATTTAGAATTTAAACAAACTCCGCAGCCAATAGAATCAGAAGTTTCCATTTTTGTAAATCCGCAAAAACAATATCAATCATTTTTAGGTATCGGGGGAGCGATCACTGATGCCTCTGCAGAAGTGTTTGCTAAATTGCCTGAAGATAAGCAGCAGAAATTTTTAGAAGCTTACTATGATAAGGACAAAGGTATTGGGTATACGATTGCACGGACTAATATTCATAGCTGCGATTTTAGTTCCGGTAGTTACACATATATTGATGAAGGTGATAAAGATTTAAAATCATTCAGCATAGAGCACGATAGAAAGTTCCGGATTCCTCTAATAAAACAAGCAATTGAATCTGCTGGTGGAAGTTTGTTGCTGTACGCAAGCCCGTGGAGTCCGCCTGCATTTATGAAAGACAATAAAAATATGCTTAGAGGAGGCAAGCTTTTACCTGAGTATGCTCAATCGTGGGCTAATTATTTTACTAAATTTATAAAAGCTTATCAGCATGAAGGAATTCCTGTTTGGGGAATTTCAATACAGAATGAACCTATGGCAACTCAAAGATGGGAGTCATGTATTTTTACAGCTGAGGAAGAAAGAGATTTCCTAAAAAACTTTCTTGGGCCAACAATGGAAAGAGAAGGATTTGCAGATAAAAAAATTATTGTATGGGATCATAACCGTGATTTAATGAACCACAGGGCCAATACAATTTTTCAGGATCCTGAAGCATCAAAATATGCATGGGGACTTGGATTCCACTGGTATGAATCGTGGGCAGGTGGTTTAGAAATGTATGAGAATGTTGGAAATGTATTTGAATCCTATCCCGAGAAAAATCTTTTATTTACAGAAGGATGTGCCGAAAGTTTTATACCTGATGGATATCAAATCTGGAAAAATGCAGAACGCTACGGGCGATCTATGATAAACGATTTTAATAACGGAACTGTTGGCTGGACTGACTGGAATATTTTGCTTGATGAAACTGGCGGACCAAATCACGTAGAAAATTTTTGCTTTGCACCAATGCATGCTGATACCCAAACCGGTGAACTTATTTATACTCCATCATATTATTACATCGGGCACTTTTCAAAATTTATCAGACCAAATGCAAAACGCGTTAGTACCGCAAGCAGCAGAAGTCATTTACTCAGCACTTCATTTATGAATGAAAACGGAAATACAGTTACAGTTGTTATGAATCAAAGTGACCTCGAAATAAAATATAAACTGTACGTTGGCACCTCAAGCGCTGTTGAAGTTGTTATTCCAGCACACGCAATTCAATCATTAGTATATTAAAAAACGAGTGACTAAAATTTAATTTATGAAACACATTCAATTAACAATCTTTATAATACTATCTATAATATTCATGGAACAAACATTACTTGCGCAAAATAGTGATTGGGCAAACCTTGGCAGATATAAAGAAGAAAACTCAAAACTCGGTATACTAGCAGATGATGAAAACCGTATTGTATTTATGGGCAACTCAATAACTGAAGGATGGAAACAATTATCTCCCGAGTTCTTTAAAGATAATACGTACATAAATAGAGGAATAAGCGGGCAGACAACACCGCAGATGCTTGTAAGATTCAGACCCGATGTAGTAAACTTAAAACCAAAGGTAGTTGTGATATTGGCTGGCACAAATGATATTGCCGGTAACACTGGTCCATCTGCTTTAGAGATGATCGAATATAACATTGCATCAATGGTTGAGATTGCAAAAGCTAATGATATTAATGTTGTACTTTGTTCGGTACTGCCAGTATATGATTATCCCTGGAAGCCGGGACATAATCCCGCACAAAAAATTGTTGATCTGAATAAATGGATAAAAGATTACACTGAAAAAAATGAAATTATTTATGTTGATTACTTTACTCCAATGGCTGATAAACGCAATGGACTGAAAAAAGAATATTCTGAAGATGGTGTTCATCCCAACTTAGCTGGTTATAAAGTAATGCAGCCTTTAGTTGAAATGGCTATTGAAGGAACACTTAAAAAATAACTGCTCCTAAAATTCGCTAATTAGAAATGATTTAATATTGTTTAAATCCTGGATGTTTTAACTCACTAGCATCAAATATCAAACAAATTCTTTATTCAATTATTCTTAAATTGCATATCAGAACATCTATCTTTAATTTTTCAACACATAATTACTAATGGAGATACGGGTACGAAATGTTAAAACTGATTAAAAAATTATTTGGTGATAAACACGAAAAAGATCTTAAAGTGCTATGGCCAATCGTCGAAGAAATTAATAGTCATTATGAAACAATTAGAAATCTGACGAATGATGAGTTAAAAAATAAAACAAATGAGTTTAAAGAAAAGATTCAGGCTCATACTGAAGAAACAAGAAAAAATATAAGTGAACTAAAGACACGTTTACAATCGGATGAAGAATTTGATCGCAATGCCGCTTACGATGAACTTGATGCACTTGAAGAGAAACTTAATGATGAATACGAGGAGATTCTTGATGAACTTTTACCTGAAGCTTATGCAGTTGTAAAATCAACCTGCCAGAGATTGGTTGGTACAAGCTGGACAGTTGCCGGAAATAAACTTAATTGGGATATGGTTCCATATGATGTTCAGCTTATCGGTGGAATCGTACTTCATCAAGGTAAGATTGCTGAGATGGGAACAGGTGAAGGAAAAACTCTTGTTGCAACTTTGCCAATGTATTTAAATTCATTAACAGGACGCGGTGTGCATCTTGTAACGGTCAACGATTATCTTGCAAAACGTGATAGCGAGTGGATGGGTGAGATTTTCAGATTTCACAGTTTAACAGTCGGTGTAATATTAAACACGATGGATTCCTCACAGCGCCAGCAGCAATATGCATGCGATATCACATACGGAACAAACAACGAATTCGGTTTTGATTATCTTCGTGATAATATGTCTGTTGATTTATCACAACAGGTTCAGCGTAAACATAACTACGCAATTGTGGATGAAGTTGATTCTGTTTTGATCGATGAGGCAAGAACTCCGCTTATTATTTCGGGTCCTGTTGATAGAGATGATCATCAGTTTAATGATATGAAACCAAGAATCGAAAGATTGTACAGGCTTCAGAAAAACCTTGTTGCAAACCTTGTTCAGCAGGCTGAAGAAATGTTGAATGGTGAAAAAAATGAAACCGAAGCGGGAGTTTTGTTATTCCGTGCACAGCGTGGTTTACCTAAAAACAACAAACTTGCAAAAATGCTTTCCGAACCATCATTTAAGAGATTGGTGCAAAGTACAGAGATGGAATATCTGAGGGAAAAAGCTAAGAACATGTACATAATTGATGACGAACTTTATTTTGTCATCGATGAAAAAAGTAACCAGATTGATCTTACCGAAAAGGGCAGAGAAGAACTTGCAAAAGGCAGCGGCTTTGAAAAAGAATACTTTGTTCTGCCTGATCTTGGATATGAGATAAGCAAGTTTGAAAATGATGAAACAATATCGCTTGAAGAAAAAGTTAAAAGAAAAGATGTGCTTTATAAAAAATACTCAGAGGCAAGTGATAGAATTCATACTCTTAATCAGTTATTAAAAGCTTACACACTTTTTGAAAAAGATGTTGAGTATGTTATTACTGAAGAGGGTAAGATCGCAATTGTAGATGAGTTTACTGGTCGTGTTTTACCAGGAAGAAGATACAGCGATGGTCTGCATCAGGCAATTGAAGCTAAAGAAAATGTTAAGGTGGAAAGAGATTCACAAACTCTCGCAACAATTACACTCCAGAATTATTTTAGAATGTACAACAAACTTGCAGGAATGACAGGAACTGCCGAAACTGAGGAAGGTGAGTTTTTTGAAATCTATAAATTAGAAGTAGTTGTTATTCCTACCAACAGACCTATTGCAAGAGATGATCAGGATGATGCAGTTTATAAAACTAAACGTGAAAAATATAATGCAATAATTGAACAGATAGAAGCGTTAAAAAAAGATGGAAGACCTGTTCTTGTTGGAACAACATCTGTTGAAGTTTCTGAAACTTTAAGCAGAATGTTAAAAAGAAAAGGTGTACAGCATAATGTGCTTAATGCAAAACAGCATCAGAAAGAAGCAGAAGTTGTGCAGCATGCCGGTGAGTTAAGTGCAGTAACAATCGCTACAAACATGGCTGGTAGAGGTACAGATATCAAACTCGGTGCAGGTGTTGTTGATAAAGGCGGTTTATATATTCTTGGAACAGAACGACATGAATCAAGAAGAATAGACAGACAGCTGCGAGGTAGAGCAGGACGACAGGGCGATCCGGGAACATCAAAATTTTATCTTTCTCTTGAAGATGATTTGATGAGATTGTTTGGCAGTGATAGAATTTCTTCTGTGATGGAAAGAATTGGAATTAAAGAAGGCGAAGTAATCCAGCATCCAATGATCAGTAAATCTGTTGAACGTGCTCAGAAAAAAGTTGAAGAGAATAACTTTTCTATCAGAAAAAGATTGTTGGAGTATGATAACACCATGAACTCACAGCGTGAAGTTATTTATTCCAGAAGAAAAAAAGCTTTACAGGGTGATAGATTAAAAAGTGAACTTCTTGGATTGATGGAGGAAATGGTTGATGAAATTGTTGAAAAGAATTTTGAAGATGTAAATGTGATTGCAATAAGAGAGCAAGTATTGCAAAGTTTACTTGTGGATATTAAACTTGAAACTGAAGAATTTGAATCGCTTGGTGAAGACGGCCTTAAAAAAAGAATTAATGATGCGGCACATGATTTTTATAAAAGAAAAGAGGAGATGCTTGGCACAGAGTTGATGGCAAGATTGGAAAGATATGCAGTGCTTAGCGTGCTTGATCATAAATGGAAAGAACATCTCCGAGAAATGGATGATCTTAAAGAAGGAATAGGTCTAAGAGCTTACGGACAAAAAGATCCTTTAATTGAGTACAAAGGTGAAGCGTTTAAATTATTTGTTGAGTTATTAAATCAGATAAGAAATGAATCTGTATCATTCGCATTTAAATTCTTTCCGCAGGCGGCAGAAGAAGTTCAACGAAGAAGAACTGCGCCAATAAGAATGATGGAAAGTAAACAGAGTACAGAAAATATTGGACTATCAAATCGTCCACCGCAGACAAATCCTGAAGGAAAAGTTCAAACAGTTCGTGTTGAGAATAAAGTTGGAAGAAATGATCCTTGTCCTTGCGGAAGTGGAAAAAAATATAAACAATGTCATGGCAAATCATAACCGGAGTCTTCTATGAAAAAAATTGAAGCAATCATTCGTCCTTTTAAACTTGATGAAGTTAAAGAAGCTTTGGTTGAAGAAGGAATACACGGCTTAACCATTTCTGAAGTGAGAGGGTATGGCAGACAAAAAGGACATACAGAAACCTATCGCGGAAGTGAATATCAGATTGAATTTATCCCAAAGATAAAAATCGAAATTGTTGTTGATGATAGTTTATTAGAAAAAGTTGTAGATGCTATACTTCGCACAGCTAAAACCGGACAGGTTGGTGACGGCAAAATATTTATTTCTGATGTGCAGGATGTAATAAGAATAAGAACTGAAGAATCCGGCAGCCAGGCATTGTAGAATTAGGATTCTAAATGGTTTGCTATAAGTTTGAATTGTGCTTTTTTACACCAGTTTTCCCCACTTTTTACCCACATTTTTTATAGTTATTTTTAAGCCAAATTTATTAACTAATCTGGCTTATCAATGGTTAAAATCTCTGAAAAAAGATTACTTCAGTTAAAAAAGAATTTTAATGGAAAACGTATTGCTGTTATTGGCGATATGATGCTTGATATTTATTTCTGGGGTGATGTTAAAAGAATTTCACCTGAAGCTCCCGTTCCTGTTTTAGAAGTTGAAGATGAGTTCTATCGTTTTGGAGGTGCAGCAAATTGTGCTCTAAATATTGCCAAGTTAAATGGAGTTCCCGAACCAGTTGGAGTAATTGGGTACGATAATTTTGGAACAGTTTTTAATTCACTTATTGCAGAACAAAATATTTCTAGCCAAGGAATAATTTTAGATGATACCAGACCAACCACCGCAAAAACCCGAGTGATTGCAGATAGTCAGCATATTGTTCGTATTGATAAAGAAAGTAAGGAAACGGTTGGAAAGAATATTCAAAACAAAATGTTTGATCATGTAAAAAGTATAATAAAAAATATTGATGGAATAATTCTGCAGGATTACAACAAAGGAGTTTTATCTTCCTCTCTTATTTCTCAGATAATTGAACTTGCGAATAAAAATAAAATACTTGTAACAGTGGACCCAAAGTTTAATAATTTTTATGAATACAAAAATGTAACAGTGTTCAAACCAAATAGAAAAGAAGCAGAAGATATTCTGGGAATGAAAATAAAAACCGATGATGATATTTCTTTTGCTGGAAACACGTTGTTAAAAAAACTGAATGCAAAAAACATTCTACTCACTCTTGGAGAGGGAGGTATTGCAGTATTTGAAAAAGGCAAACCGCAAAAGAGAATGCCAACCAAAGCAAGAAAGGTTGCTGATGTTTCAGGTGCCGGCGACACAGTTATTTCAACCTTAACTATGGCGCTTGCTGCAGGAGCTAATATATATGAAGCATCCTATCTTGCTAATTACGCAGGTGGAATAGTTTGTGAAGAAGTTGGAATTATTCCAATTGAAATTGATAAACTTTTTGATACTGTTCAAAGGGAAAATAAATGAGCAGCATCAAAACAAGAGAAGAAATAAAGAAAATCCGAGCTCAACTAAAGAGGGAAGGAAAGAAAGTTGTTTTTACAAACGGTGTTTTTGATTTAATCCATTCTGGTCACGTTGACTATCTTCTAAAAGCAAAAGAGATGGGTGACGTTTTAATATTAGCGTTGAATACAGATTCATCCGTAAAAAGGATTAAAGGAAATAAGCGTCCGATTTTAGAGCAGAATGAGCGTGCATTTATCGTGTCCAATCTTAAGCCAGTTGATTACGTAACTTTTTTTGAAGAAGATACTCCCTCTGAAATAATTAGTGATTTGATTCCTGATGTTTTAGTAAAAGGCGCTGATTGGGCAATAGATAAAATTGTCGGACGGGAGGTTGTTGAAGCAAACGGCGGTGAAGTGAAAAACATTAAGTTCATTAATGATCAGTCAACGTCTAACATCATAAAAATTATTAAAGAACGATACAAAGATTCGTGAACGAAAAAAAGATTCAGGAAGAAACTAAGAAGATAATTGGTAAGGGCAGAAGAGCTTTACGTTACGGTGTAAATATTTTCGTTTATGCTTTTGTAGGAATCTTTATGCTTTTGATGGTTTTCTTCGGAATTTCTCAAACCTCCATCTTTAAAAATTGGCTGCGTAATACTGTTGTTGAAATAGTAAATGATGGAATTAATGGAAAACTTTCTATTGAAGAAATTGACGGCACTATCTTTACATCACTGCTTATTAAAAATGTCACTTTAACATCACTTCAAAATGATACTGTTGTTTCGGCAGGAAATATCGAACTGAGAACAAGTCCGTTAAAAATTCTTTTTAAAAATATTTATGTTAGAAAATTTGAACTTAAAGATGCAAAGATAAAACTTGTTGAAGAAGAAGATGGGCAGTTAAACTTACTTAAAATTTTTCCTCCTTCTGATGAACCTGAAGATACCACATCATCCAGGTTTCCGTTTAGCATTGAAGTTGCGGACTTTGCAATGACTAATGTTGATTTTTCTTTGCAGCGATATGATAAAGTTGGCAGCACAGAAAATTATCAAAGTATAACAACTGAAGACTTGCGTATAAAAGATCTTAATGTTTCATTCAGCGCTTTTGCTGATTTAAATAAATATGCATACAGACTTACTATTAATAATATTTCATTCAATCCAAACTTCAATTATTTCCAACTGCAGCATTTAAGCGGAAGCATACTTGTTACACCCCAATTAGCAGGTATAAATAAACTGCATTTAATTACAAAAGATTCTGATGTTGAACTAAGTGCCGCAATACAGGGTGTGGATTTCTTAGAAAATTTTTCAATGGAAAAACTCGAGACAGCACCGGTTCGTTTAAGTTTATCTTCTTCCAAATTAACTGTTGATGATGTTACAACATACGTTCCTGCAATGAAAATGTTTGATGGAAAAATCTCTACAAATTTAGAAGGTTCGGGAACTTTTAATGAGTTCTCTCTTAAAAAGTTTAATATTGATTACAACAACACATCACTTAAAGCAAAAGGTGTTCTTAAAAATTTATTAGATGCTGACAAGATGAATTTTGATATTAGTGTCTTTGATTCCTACATAGATCCATCCGACCCTAATAAATTGCTGCGAGATTTAGAATTACCTGAGTATATGGAATTTGGTGTTTTTAAGATTGATACATTGAAATATAATGGCGGACCATTAGACTTTAGAACTACTTTTGCGATACGAACAGATAAAGGAAATATTAACGGCACTGCGAATATTGATTTGCGCTCCGCAGAAATGATTTATGATGCAAAACTGATCACTAAAAATCTTGACATTAGTCCTTTCACATCAATATCAACAGATATGAATTCTGAGATAAAAATCAGCGGTGCTGGCTTTGATCCGCAAAAGATGAAGTTTGATGTTTCAATGAATGCAATGTCATCAAGATTTGGAAAAAAATATTTTGATGATCTAAATATTACTTCAACTGCGGAAAATGGATTGATTACAACGACATTAATATTGTCCTCAGATTCAACTTCTGCAAACTTACTTGCAACTTTTGATTTTGATAATCCGGATGATCCTTCATACGAAATTAAAGGTAAGTTTAATGGATTGAACCTTGCAAGGTTACTTGATAACGAATCACTCGATTCGGAATTAAATCTTTCACTTGATGCAAGTGGTCAGGGTTTTAATCCCGATAGTATGGATTTATTTCTCGTTACTGATATTCAAAATTCAAGATTCTTAGATTTTGATATTGACAGCACAAGATTAATAATGGATGTTCGAAGAAATGATGGCGGTAAGAAAATTATTAATATCATCTCTGATATTGCCGATTTGACAATAAGTGGTGATTATTTAATTACCTCTTTAGGTGATGTGCTTTCGCGTGAAGCAGAAATATTAAATGAGGCAATTACAAAAAAAATAAATCCCATTCTTGGTCAAGACTCAATTGCTAATTCAGAAACAGAAACCCTGGTATTAAATAATTATAGTTCTGTAAAAGATTTTTCTTTAGAGTATCTGGTGGACTTTAAGCAATCAATGAATTTAACTCTCGGTAAAGATCAGCTGGAACTAGACGGGCTTATGACTGGATTTATGAAATCGTATAGTGACTCTTTAAATATTTCACTTAATTCAAAAATTGATTACTTGAAATACTGGAATAATGAAGATGTTTATTTCCTTATTAATGCAGAGATTAATAGCAGCCTCTCCAATAATCTCTTTAAAGGATATTCTGAAAATCTGGAAGCGGGTATTGAATTTAACTCGGACAGAATTTATGCCGGCGGTAATATCTATGATTTAAAATCAAAAATGACATTAGCATCTGATAAACTTAATTTTTCTGTTGCCGGAAAATATGAAGATGATATTTCTGCTTTGCTATCTGCCAATATAGTTTTTGCGGATAGAGAGCTTCAATTAAATATCAACCAACTTAATTTAAACTATAAAAGATTTAATGTAAAAAATAAAAATGATCTGCTGATTACATATTCGGATGAAGAAATTAACTTTAAAAAATTTTTATTAAGCGCTGCTGATGGAACATTAAGCATTGATGGTACATTTGGTCCCACAAAAGATCACAACTTAATAGTTTCTTTAGAAGGACTAAGCGGTGAAAGAGTGGTTGAAGATATTTTTGGTACTCTCGGGCAGAAAAAATTTGATGCAGCTATAAATCTGCAAAGTGAAATATCAGGCAACTTTACTTATCCCAAGTTTAATATTAATGCATCTGCAAAAAATATAATTTATGGTGAAAGTAATTTTGGCTCATTGCTTTCCAATTTCAATTATGATAACAATAAACTTAATATAGATGTTCGTGTAATTGATTCAACCGAAAATTATACTTCTCCTGCAATGCTGATAACTGGATATATACCAATATCGCTAACACCTGTTAAAGACTCAATTGATGTTACAGATGAGCAGATAGAGCTTACAATTGAATCAGATGAGTTTGATTTGGGTTCTCTGCAAAATTCTATGCCATATATTCAATTCCAAAAAGGAAAACTTGAGACTGATATTTACATATCCGGAACGGTTTCTAAGCCCATTGCAATTGGCTACTTCAGCATAAATGATGCACGATTTAAATTAACCAACAATAATCTTGATTATGATCTTAATACTAAAATATGGATAGATGACGAAGATATTACTATCGAAAGTATTACTCTTCAAAATGTGTTTGGAACAAAACAGGGAGGCATCTTAAAAGGAGATGGATTTGTCAAGTTAAATGAATTTAAATTGGATTCAACATTTATTAAAATAAATGGTGATCTTAAAGTTCTGGATAAGATTTCAAAATCCTCCAGTCCTATGGCATACGGTGATCTTGCGATTAAGACAAGGGGTGATATAGTCTATTCTGCAAAGAGAGGTAAATCCTATCTAAATCTTCCAATTGCAGTAACAGTTGCAGATATTGTTGTACCGCTGGGTAAGTCAGCTTATTCAAGTTCTTCTGGATTTAAATATGAGTACGCAGTTGAATCTGAAGAAGTTGATAAACTGATAAGTGAACTTGATAGTTTAATTGAAACTACTCAAAGAAGAGATTCGATAGAAAATAAAAATGAGAAAGCGGCTAAGTTTGACTATACAGTTGATATTAAGTTTGACACTGAAGCCGAAGTGGTTGTTGTGTTATCCAAAGAGCTGGATCAAAATTTAGTTGCAATACTAAAAGGAGATTTTTTTCTTGAGTCAATTGATGGTAAAACCAGATCAGGCGGAGAACTAAAGTTACTTGAGGGATCAAGTCTTAGCTTCATAAAAACTTTTACAACTTCTGGTAATGTTAGATTTGATAAAATTGACAACCCTATAATCGATATAACTTCTACTTACAGAGATTATTATTATCCGCCTAGCAGCTCTAATGGTCCTACGGAACAAGAGGTAGCTGTTAAAATTAAATTAAATGGACCACTGAGTGAATTAAACCAAAATTTTATTAAGGATGAAAATAACATTGGTGTATATATGGGGCGTAATAATATTGAAGAGGATAAGAAAGATCAATCAAAAACTGCAACAGATGCAATGTACTTTTTGATAATTGGTAAGTTTCCTGGGGATGATGATAACCAGAATGATAAAAATGTGGTTGCATCTACAACAACTGCACTGGCAGGATCTCTTATCGGCGAGGTATTAAATCAATATTTTGATAATTACGTTACAGGATTTCAATTACGGCAAACTGGTACAGATACAAAATTTAATCTTATAGGTAAAGTTTGGAAAATTAAATATGAAATTGGCGGCTCTACGGAAGTACTGCAGGATTTAAGTCGTGCAAATGTTAAGATGGAATATCCTATTACAGAAAGACTTCAACTACGTGTAGAAAGAAAAGAATCTGAAAATCAAACAACATCATCAATCAATAATCCGCTTTTCTTTGAGGGTGGATTTAAATATAATTTTGAGTTTTAATGAAAAAAGAATTAAAAGCCTTCTTTAACAGAAATCAAGGCAGAAGTTATAAATCCAAAGATATAGCTAATAAACTTGGGTTTAATTCTGATCACGAATACGCTTCACTAAAAGCAGCGCTTCATAAATTAGAAGAAGAATCATTTCTAATTCGAGTTGGTAAAAAGTTTCAGCTAAATAAACTTCCGGATACAAACAGATTAAAAGGAAGACTGGAGATAAATCGTAATGGTTTTGGATTTGTAAATATTAATGATAACAAGCGCGGCGATATTTTTATTGCTGCACGGAATATTGGAACTGCTTTTGACGGCGACCTTGTTGAAGTAGAATTGTTTGCCAAGCAAAAAGGAAAGAACATTGAGGGACAAATTGTAAATGTTGTTGAAAGAAAACGCAAAGAGTATGTGGGCATAATAAAAAAATCAAAGTCATTCTTTTTTATTTCACCAGATGATGCAAAACTGCATAGAGATATTTATATAAATGAAACTAAACTTAACGGTGCAGTAAATGGAGACAAAATTGTAGTAGGTAAATTAGTCTGGGATACATCAATGCTTAACCCTGAAGGGGAAGTGATTGAAGTACTTGGTAAAGCCGGAACACACGATACTGATATTATTTCTATTGCACGTGAATTTGATTTAAAGTACAAATTCCCTGCCTCCGTCTTGGCAGAAGCTCAAAGCATCAGTAACGAGATACCTAAAGACGAAATAAAAAAGCGTATAGATTATCGAGATAAAAATGTTTTTACAATTGATCCCGAAGATGCAAAAGATTTTGATGATGCTCTTTCAATAGAGAAGCTGGGAAATGGAAATTTATCTATAGGCATTCACATCGCTGATGTTTCTCACTATGTAAAAAAAGGATCCCCGCTTGATTTGGAAGCCAATGAAAGAGGCAACAGCGTTTATTTTGTAGGCAGAGTAATTCCGATGCTGCCGGAAAAATTATCAAATCAAATATGCTCACTTGTTCCCAACGAAGATAGGTTAACTTATTCTGTTATTGTAGAAATGACACCGAGGGGAAAAATTATTGATTACTCTATTGATAAAACAATTATTAATAGCAAAAGAAGATTTACTTATGAAGAAGCACAAAAAGTAATTGAAACTGAAGAAGGAGATCTGGCTGAAGATATCTTGTTGTTGAATAAAATTGCTGATCAATTGAGAAAAAAGAGAATGCGAGAGGGTAGTTTTAATTTTATATCTCCCGAAGTAAAATTTAATCTTGATGAAAATGGTGTTCCGGTTTCTATATTTGTAAAGCAAACAAAGCAAAGCAACATGCTTATAGAGGAATTTATGCTCTTGGCAAATAAACTTGTTGCACAGCAAATTGCAATTCCCAAATCCGGTTCAGTAAAACCATTTGTTTATCGAATTCACGATTTGCCTGATCAGGAAAAGATTGTAGAATTTTCCCGCTTTGTAAAAACGCTAGGATATTCCTTTGACCCAAACGCATCCTCAAAATCAATTGGATTTCAGAATTTGCTCAATCAAGTGAAGGGAAAAGAAGAAGAAGCATTAATAAATGAACTTGCAATTAGATCTATGGCTAAGGCAATTTATTCGCCGGATAACATTGGACATTATGGTTTAGGATTTAAATACTATTCACACTTCACCTCTCCAATAAGAAGATACAGTGATTTGATCGTTCACAGACTATTATTTAATTACAAAAATTTAAAAAGCGGGGAAATTTATTCTCTTGCGCAATTGGAAGAAATTTGCGAAAATATATCTGCATCAGAAAGAAATGCTGTAGAAGCTGAGCGATTTAGTGTAAAACAGAAACAAATAGAATACTTAAAAAATCATCAAGGAAGTGAATTTTCGGCAATAATTTCTGGCATTACAAATTTTGGAATTTTTGTTAAAATTCCAGATATACTTGCTGAAGGTTTGATAAGATTAAGAGATTTAGATGACGATTATTATATTCACGATGAAAAAAATTACGCAATAATTGGCAAGCGTACTAATAAACAGTATCGATTAGGAGATAAAATCCACGTAAAACTAATCCGTATTGATGAAGAAAGATCGGAATTAGATTTTATAATACTTGAATCATAGGAAATTAATGAGTGCGGTAAAACTTTTTTTAGCTTTTATGATTTTTTATTCCATTGCTGTATTTGGGCAATTTGGAAAAAATAAAATACATATCAAAGATTATGATTGGTATTATATCCAAACCAAGCATTTTGATATTTACTTTGCACAGGATGGAGAAACGCTAACGGAATTTACTGCAAAAGCTGCTGAGGATGCAGTGGCTTCAATTCAAAATACTCTTAACTACCGGTTAAATAGTAGAGTAACATTAATTATTTATAATTCCCAAAATGAATTTCAGGAAACAAACGTTATAGACCAATATTTAAGTGAAGGAATTCAGGGATTTACAGAACTTTTTAAGAACAGAGTTGTAGTTCAATTCACAGGATCATACAAGCAATATCGTCATCTTATTCATCACGAACTTGTACACGCGGTAATGAATGATATGTTTTACGGCGGATCAATTCAAAATATTATTTCTAACAATATTACATTACAATTTCCACTCTGGTTTAGTGAAGGTTTAGCCGAGTATGAAGCCCTTGGCTGGGATGTGGATACAGATATGTTTATTCGTGATGCGGCAGTAAGCGAATATCTTCCGCAAATTAATCAGCTTGGCGGATATTTTGCATATCGGGGCGGGCAATCAGTTTTTTATTATATCGCAAATAAATATGGTAAACAAAAAATTGGTGAGCTTCTAAATAAAATAAAAGGCATCGGCAACGTAGAAGAAGGAATAAAAGCAACTTTAGGAATAGACTCTAAAGAGCTTGGAGAGCGTTGGAGAAAGGATATTAAAAAAACTTTTTGGCCTGATGTTGCTTTAAGAGATGATCCAGAAGATTTTGCAAAAAGATTAACTGATCCTGAAAAGGATAAAGGTTTCTATAATACCTCACCCACACTTTCTCCCCAAGGAGATAAAATCGCATTTATTTCAAATCGCGATTATTACTGGGGTCTTTATTTAATGGATGCACTTACCGGAAAAACGATCGAAAGAATTATTGAAGGTAGTCAAACTCCGGACTTTGAAGAATTGAACATCCTAACCCCAGGTTTAACCTGGTCACCCGATGGAACAAAAATAGCTCTATCAGCAAAAAGAAGTGGACTTGATGCAATCTATATTTTTGATGTTGAGTCTGGAGAAAGAGAAATACTTAGTATAAACTTTGAGGCAGTGGAAAGTGTTACATGGTCAAACGATGGTAATTATCTTGCATTTATTGGTCAGAATGCTCGTCAATCGGATATTTACACTTACAACTTTGAGACTCAGGAAATTAAAAATTTAACTAATGATATTTTTGGTGATTTTGATCCTTCCTGGTCCCACGATGATAAGGTAATTTATTTTTCTTCTGATCGAGGAGATAAATTGGATGCTAAATCGTTGCCAACTGATTTCAGGATAATGCAGCATGATTACACACAAAAAGATATTTATAAATATGTTCTTGAAAGTGAATTAATAGTTAGAATAACAGACCTACCATTCAGTGATGAATCATCACCCAGAGAAGAGGCAAGCGGCGAAAATCTTATTCTTATTTCTGATCTTAATGGAATAAATAATATTTATACAAAATCGCTTGTATCAAATGGTTCTGATAATTCTATTTTAAATTCGGAATTAAGACCAATCACAAATTCAATTAGCGGTCTGTATCAGTTATCTTTATCAAAGGATACAAAGAAATTAGTTTTCTCTTCGCTGTACGAATCGGTATTTAATATATTTATGCTTGATAATCCGTTTGAACCAAAAACAGAATTAGACACAATACCGCGTACTTTATTTTTTACAAAACTTGAAGATTTAAGAAATAAAACTCCTGATACTAAAGAAGTTGTAACAGAGACAAATCAAAATAATATTTTACCGGATGAGGAAGATGAGATTATAATATTCACCGGCGATGTTGTTGAAACTGATTCATCCTCTCAGAGCGTTGGAAAAGATTTTTCAAATTTTGTATTTGGCAAGCAGGATTCATCACAAGAAAAAGTATATGCCAACGATTCACTTTTCATTCCTAAAGATAATTTAGATAATGATGGGAACTATCGTGTAAATAAATATAAAATTACTTTTGGTCCTGATCTTATTTACGCTAATGCAGGCTACAGTACCTTTTATGGTTTAGTGGGCTCTACAGTTCTTTCTTTTAGTGATGTTCTTGGAGAACACAGATTAGTAGGTGTAACAGGTCTTCAGATCGATTTGAAGAATAGTGATTATGGTCTAGCATACTATTATCTAGGGGGTAAAATAGATTATGGCGTGCAAGGGTTTCATACTGCCAGGTTTGTAAATTTAGTCAGAGGTAATTTTATTAATCTATATCGATACAGAAGTTACGGCGCTTATGTTTCCGCAAGCCTACCACTTAATCGTTTTTATAGATTTGAAGGCGGAATTAGCTGGTTAAACGTAAAGGGAGAAAATCTCGATAACCTTGCCGTACCTTCAGACGAAGCTTCCTATTTAGTTCCATCAATGGCTTTTGTTCATGATAATGTAATGTGGGGATATACATCACCTATACAGGGTACGCGCTACAGATTTGATGTTTATGGAAATCCAGGATTCAAAGATAGTAAATTGAGTTTTTATACGATTAGCGGAGACTATAGAACATATCTCAGATTCTGGACTGATTACTCTTTTGTAGTTAGATTTTCAGGTGGATATTCCGGCGGACCAAATGCACAAAGATTCTTTTTAGGTGGAATTGAAAATTGGATTAATAGATCATTTGCAACTTCAGAAATTCCTATAGAATCAACAAGTGACTATGCTTTTCTTACTGCCGTTTTACCTATGCGTGGTTTTAATTACTCTGAACAAATAGGTACAAAGTATTTTCTCATGAATTACGAACTCAGATTTCCACTTATTCGATATTTAGTTCCAGGCCCATTACCTATTTTATTTAGTAATATTCTTGGTGTAGCATTTTTAGATATCGGTTCAACTTGGGATAATACAGGCAACTTGCAGTTGTTTAGAAAAGATATAAATGGAAATATGGTTACTAAAGATCTTTTAATGGGTACAGGTGTAGGCGCACGTGTTTACTTCCTCTATTTTCTCTTAAGATTTGACGTTGCCTGGGCTTATAATGGCGATAGATTTGCTAATAAACCTATTTTCTATTTCTCAATTGGTGCAGATTTTTAATACAAAACAATAATACTATAGTAATTATTTTTCAGTATTGCTTTTATTATCAACCTTGATTTCCTTAGATGTTTTTTCAGCAGGTTTAGCTTTAGTGGATTCTTTAGAATCTGAAGTTTTGGAAGAGTTTTTATAATCTGTTTGATAAAATCCTGTTCCTTTAAATATTGTACCTGCACCCGTACCAATTAATCTTTTAACCTCGCCATTGCAATCAGGACATTTTTTGATTGGTTCATCTTTCATTGATTGAAAAATCTCAAACTTCTTATTACACTTCAAACATTTATACTCATAAGTTGGCAAAACAAACTCCTAAAATTTTGCTGCAAACATAATGAATAATTATAGAATGTTCTATAAATTTGATTAAAGAAAAATTCGCTACTTAATTAAACGAAATCAAAAAATTGAAAAAGCTAATACTTTCCTTACTATTAACTTTGCTTCTGTTAACGGGCTGTTTAAACTACGTTCAGAATACCACAATTTATCCGGATGGTTCTGGCAAGATGCAAATTAATTATTGGATGAAGTTTTCTGACACTAGCAGCGTAGCAACAATACTTACTTTGGAAATATTTAATCCTGATTCCATTAGAAGAGAATTCTCATCTGAATTTATTAATATAATCGATGTTGTAACCTATTCTGATACTATAGACTCAACGGTTCATGCAAATATCGAGTTAAGTTTTAATTACGTAGATTCCCTGAATACTGCTAATGCGTTTGCGCAATCAAAGTTTTTACTTGAGGATGGAGCTTCTGGCCAAAAAATATTTTCACAATTTATTCCACCTGTTACAACTGGTTTCGGAATGGATGGTAGCGCTTATCAAGTAACATATAATTATGATATCCGTGGAGAGATTATCACTCACAACGCAACTAATAAGAGTGGAAATAATTTAACCTGGTCATACTCATTATCAGAAATTGGTCGTGGCAAAACAATTTCTGTAACATTTATGCCATTTAAACTCAAAGAAACTCCTTATTGGATTTATATTCTCGCTGGTTTGGTCTTATTAATCGTTATTTTCTTCCTATTACGTAAGAGGAAAGATTAAATTTTCTTATAATACTGTAAGCAGTAAATTTTATTGACATAACTTACGTCTTTGGTTATATTTAGCACCTATTTTTAATTTTAATAGAGCATTACCTGATGTCATCAAGTGATTATATGATTTTTGCCGGGACTTCAAACCTTCCGATAGCAGAAAAAATTGCTGAATCCATCGGTACACAATTAGGATCTCTTGAATTAAAAAGATTTAGTGATGGTGAAATTTGGGTTAAGTACGGAGAAAATATTAGAGGAAGAGAAGTTTTTCTAATTCAATCTACTAATCCTCCGGCTGAAAATCTTATTGAACTTTTAATTATGATTGATGCTGCCAGAAGAGCATCTGCAAAAAGAATAACAGCTGTAATCCCATATTTTGGATATGCGAGACAAGATAGAAAAGATCAGCCGCGTGTTTCTATAACAGCGAAATTAATGGCTAATCTTATTACAGAAGCGGGCGCAGATAGAGTTATGACAATGGATTTGCACGCTTCTCAAATTCAAGGATATTTTGATTTACCAGTTGATCATCTTTATGGATCATCAATTTTTTTGGATCATCTAAGTGATCTTTCGGATAATCTTTCAGTTGTATCACCTGACGTGGGTGGAATTAAAATAGCCAGAGCTTATGCTAAAATGCTTCACTCTGGTTTAATTGTTATAGATAAGAGAAGACCAAAGCAAAATCTTACTGAAGTGATGAATATTATCGGCGAAGTTGAAGGAAAAGATATTTTACTGGTAGATGATTTGATAGACACAGCAGGTACTTTTGTCGGTGCATCCAAAGCACTTAAAGACAGAGGCGCAAAGAAAATATATGGTGCTGTTACTCATCCACTGCTTTCTGGTCCTGCGTATGATAGGTTGAATAGCAGTGATATTGATAAACTTTTTGTTACCGACACAATTAATTATGATGAGTATGCCTGTGACCGAATATTTAAGATTTCAGCGGCTCCGTTATTTGGAGAAGCTATTCAAAGAACATTTAAAAACGAATCAATTAGTTCATTATTTAATATAGATAAAGGTTAATAAGACCCGGAGTTAAAATGGAGAAAGTAGTAATAGAAGCACAGAAACGAGATAAAATTGATAAACCATCAAGAAGCGCCTTACGGAAAGAAGGAAAGGTTCCTGCGATATTTTATTCAAAACATTATGAACCTATGCCTGTACAATTTTCAGAAAGAGCAATTCATCCTTATGTATTTACAGCTAAGACAAGTTTGATTACTTTGAATGTTGAAGGACATGAAGAATTGGATTGTATTATTAAGGATGTGCAGTTTGATCCTGTTTCAGAAAAAATTGTGCATATAGATTTGTTAGGACTTAAAAAGGGAGAGAAAATACAAATTGATGTTCCGGTTCAATTAATAGGTAATGCTATCGGAATTAAAGAGGGTGGAATTTTACAGCACACTCTTCACAAAGTTCAAATAGAATGTTTGCCTGTCGATATTCCTGAACATTTGGAGATAGATGTTACGGACTTAAAACTTGGCCATGCAATCCATGCTGGCGATCTGAAGTTTGATAATTTTATTTTGCTTAATTCACCTGAAGCAATTATAGCAGCTGTAACTCATCCCAAAGTTGAAAAAGAAGAAACACCTGCTGCTGGTGAAACTCCTGAAACAGTTGAGCCTGAAGTTATTTCCAAGGGTAAACCACAGGATAAAGAAGAATAATTTAAGTGCGCGCTATTGTTGGAATTGGAAATCCAGGTAGTCGTTATAAAAATAACAGACATAATGTTGGATTCCAGTTCCTTGATTTTTTTTGTTCAGAAAAAAGGTTGTCTTTTAAAGCTTCAAAATTTGATTATCATTTTTCTGAAGGGGAATTTTCAGGTAATCCCTTCGTAATGATTAAACCTGATACTTATGTTAATAATAGCGGGTTAGCCGTATTAAATTGCATTAACCATAATAAAGTTGACGTTGAAAATGTGTTGGTTGTGGTTGATGACATTAATCTCAACGTTGCAGATGTAAGAATAAGAAAGTCCGGCGGAGATGGCGGACATAATGGATTAAGCTCGATAATTTATCATCTCCAAAGCAAAGATTTTTCCAGATTAAGAATCGGAATTAGCAGTGATTTTACGGCAGGTAATCTTGCTGATTATGTTCTATCTGACTTTTGTAAAAACGATTTTATGCAATTAGAAAAATCTTTTAAACTAAGTATTCAACTTGTTGATAGTTTCATTTTAGATGGCTACAACAAAATGCTTAGTACCTTCAGCCGATTAAAAAATCTTGATAAATTAAATACACAACCAGAATAAACTCTAATTGAGGAGAACACAATGGATTTAATATTTCACATAATTCCACTATTTGGAGTACTTGCTTTACTATACACTTTTTGGCGTTCACGATGGATTTCTAAGCAAGATGCTGGAAATGAAAAAATGCAAACTATTGCTGGGCACATAGCAGAAGGTGCAATGGCATTTCTTAAAGCCGAATACAGAGTATTAATATTTTTTGTGATTGTGGTTGCTATTTTATTGGCATATAGCGGAGCCAACTCAGCTGATTCTTCACCTCTTGTCGGACTATCTTTTGTTGTTGGTGCTTTTTGTTCTGCACTAGCCGGATTTATTGGAATGCGAGTAGCAACAAAAGCAAACGTGAGAACAACTCAGGCAGCAAGAACAAGTATTGGTAAAGCATTGGAAATTGCTTTTGCTGGTGGTTCGGTAATGGGCTTAGGTGTTGTTGGTTTGGGAGTTTTAGGATTAGGTGGATTGATGATCATTTATGGTGATATGTATGGAATGTCCACTCAAGAAAATCTTACAAAAGTAATTACAATTATAACAGGCTTTTCATTTGGTGCATCATCAATTGCACTTTTTGCACGTGTAGGCGGCGGTATTTATACTAAAGCCGCTGATGTTGGTGCTGATTTGGTTGGCAAAGTTGAAGCTGGAATTCCCGAAGATCATCATCTCAATCCTGCTACTATTGCAGATAATGTTGGTGATAATGTTGGTGATGTTGCCGGTATGGGTGCAGATCTTTTCGAATCATATGTAGGTTCTATTGTTGGTACTATGGTTCTTGGTGCAGCTTTCTTCCTAACTCCGGAATTTGGTTTAAAGTTTAGTGGTCTAGGGGCAGTACTTTTACCGTTAGTGCTTGCAAGTGTCGGAATTGTTGCATCTATAATCGGAACATTTTTTGTTAAAGTCAAAGAGGGCGGTGATCCACAAAGGGCACTCAATCTTGGCAACATCGTTGCAGGAACTCTAATGATAGCTGCATCCTGGTTTTTGATAAAATGGTTACTTCCTGAGAGTTGGTATTTTCAAGATCCATTATATCAGTGGGCAGATCCGGTTAAAGGAAATTATTACACCGCAACCGGAATATTTATTGCCACCGTTGTTGGAATTATATCAGGGGCAATGATAGGGATGATAACAGAGTACTATACAGGCAGTGGTAAAGGACCTGTTGTTAGTATTACTCGTCAATCAGTTACTGGCGCCGCAACTAATATAATTGCTGGTCTAAGTGTTGGTATGATTTCAACGGCACTGCCGATAGTGGTTCTGGCATTTGCAATTATAACTGCTTTTAGTTTTGGTGGGCTTTATGGAATTGCAATTGCAGCAGTTGGAATGCTTTCTATTCTCGGTATTCAACTTGCTGTAGATGCTTACGGACCCATTTCAGATAATGCAGGTGGAATTGCTGAAATGGCCGAACTGCCAAAAGAAGTAAGATCAAGAACAGACAAATTAGATGCTGTGGGAAATACAACCGCTGCTATAGGAAAAGGGTTTGCAATTGGATCTGCAGCTCTTACTGCTTTAGCCTTGTTTGGAGCATACATGACATCCGCTAAATTATCTTCAATAGATATATCTAAAGCCGTTGTTATGGCAGGATTACTATTGGGTGCAATGATTCCATTTTTATTTTCCGCTCTTGCTATGCAGGCGGTGGGTAAAGCCGCCATGGCAATGATTGAAGAAGTTAGACGACAGTTTAACACGATTCCACAATTAAAAGCTGCATTAGGAGTAATGAAAAAGAATGATGGCATTGAGCATTCGGAATGGTCTAAAGAAGATATGGGTATTTTTGAAGCTGCCGAAGGCAAAGCTGAATATGGAAAATGTGTTGAGATATCAACTAAATCTGCCATTAAACAAATGGTTTTACCAGGCTTGCTGGCAGTTGTTATTCCAATATTAGTAGGTTTTCTTGGCGATAAAGAAATGCTGGGTGGTCTAATTGCCGGCGTAACGGTTTCTGGAGTACTTATGGCAATATTTCAGGCAAATGCTGGCGGTGCCTGGGATAATGCTAAAAAGATGTTTGAAGAAGGTGTAGAAGTTAACGGACAGAAATATTATAAAGGGTCAGAAGCTCATAAGGCTGCTGTGGTTGGTGATACAGTTGGCGATCCATTCAAGGATACATCAGGTCCATCACTTAATATTTTGTTGAAATTAATGTCTGTTGTTGCGCTTGTAATTGCCCCTTTTATTAGGTAATTTTTCGTCGCTTTTTAATAAATATTTTATAAACCCTGCTCTTACTTCCAACAGGATAGTAAGGGCCTTTAAGCCCATAGGGAGGTGATACAAAAATGAGAACAGGTGTCTACGAAAGTGCCGTTCTAATAAATGCTGCGTTAGATGATCAGCAAATCGATTCAATTCTTAACAGAATCAAAGATATTATAACTAATAATGGCGGGCAAATCCGTGAACTTGATAACTGGGGTCGCAAACGACTTGCATATCCAGTTGATAAAAGTAAGATTGGTTATTATGCCATATTCAGATTTGATGCTCCTAGCGATATCGTTGCAAAACTTGAAAGAACTTATACTTTAGATGAACAAATTTTACGATTTGTTACACTTAGGCTTAGCAATGATGCATTAGAACAACTTGAAAAAAATAAAACCCTTTCATCTACAATAAAAGATGAAGTAATCCCAGATACTGTTGAGATTATTGCTCCGGTAGCTGAGGCAGATACTGAAAGTGAAGACAGCGGTAAATAATTACAAAATGATTTAGTTTGGAGGTTCACAAATGGCCGATTTGAAAATGCCGGAAATAAATTATGTAATTGTAGCAGGAAATCTAACTAAGGATCCTATTTTTAGAGAGACTACGAATGGTACCCCAGTTGTTAATTTTTCTATTGCTTCAAACAGAAAATTCAAAGACAGTACAAATCAGTGGCAAGAAGATGTTTGTTATGTTGGCGTTGTTGCTTGGAATAAACTTGCTGAAAGTTGCCGGGACAGACTTAGAAAAGGATCAGCAGTTTTAGTTGACGGAGAGCTGCAAAGCAGAAGCTGGAAATCAGATGACGGACATAACAGAAGTATCGTTGAAATTAAAGCACGAAGAATCCAGTTCCTTAATAAACGATTGGTTGGATCAGATGGTAATGGTTCTACTGAAGAAGAGGATATTAGCATTGCTGTGGATGAATCAATCGATTACACAGAGGATTCCTTTGATAAGTTTTTATCAGAAGAAGAATCAAGTTTAATTAAACAATCAGGTAATGGAAATGAAGAAAGAAGTTAAAACAAAAAAAGTCTGTAGGTTTACTCAAAACGGTATCAAGTATATCGATTACAAAGATGTTAAACTTTTACAGAAATTTATAACTGAGCAGGGAAAGATAATTCCAAAAAGAATTACCGGAACCAGCTCAAAGTATCAACGTGAATTAGCTGCGGCTATTAAACGTGCAAGACACATGGCATTGCTGCCTTATGTATCTGATACAGTTAGATAGTTAAAATAAAGCCGGAGAAAATATGAAAGTAATCTTAAGACAAGACTTTGAAACCTTAGGCAAAATAGGCGAAGTTGTTGATGTTAAAGATGGTTATGCAAGAAACTTTCTTTTTCCAAGAGGGCTTGCTTATGCTGCACTTAAAGGCAATATAAGAGCTCTTGATGACGAAAAGAAAGCGGTTGAAAAACGCAGCTTGCAGGAACTTAAAGCAGCAGAAAGTCTTGCTGCTGAACTTGAAACGGTATCGGTAACAATACCTGTTCAGGTTGGCGAAGAAGATAAAATCTTTGGAACCGTAACAACTCAAATGATTGCTGACGCACTTAAGGAAAAAGGTCACGATATTGACAAAAGAAAAGTTGAAATTGAAGAACCCATTAAAGCATTAGGTATCTATGGTGTTAATCTTAAAATTCACCAGAATGTTAATGCAAAAATTAAAGTGTGGGTTGTTCGAGAGTAGTCCATAAATTGTTTAAAACTAAAAAGGGAATCCATAAGGATTCCCTTTTTTTATGCTGATTTTTTTTCTTTATCTAACTTTAATTTTTTTATCGCTTATAAGTTTAGCAATATGTGCCGTACCTTTTTTGCTGATGGTTTTAATAGCACTTGTGGTTAGTTTAACCGTAACAAATCTATTTAATTCCTGAACCCAAATTCTCTTTTTTTGGAGATTTGGTAAGAATCTTGTTTTTGTATGATTATGTGCATGCGAAATATTACTTCCGGCAACCGGACTTACACCTGTTACTTGGCATCTTCTAGCCATTTTTATAGCTCCTTAAAATAAATTCTTTTCAATTTTTAGAGCAGTAAATATAAGTAAATCATTCCAAAAAACTAAAAATTTTTCTCATAATTTTATTGAAATATCTCTTTAAAGAAGAGTTAAGTCTGGCAACAGTTTTTGTCAATTAGTCTTGATTCTAATATTATAAACCCTATTTTAGAACTAAATTATTAGAAAATTGATAAAAGAACAAATATGGAATTTTTTGAATTACATCCGCAGAACCCACAGATAAGATTTATAAGTAAAGCCGTAGATGTATTAAAAAGTGGCGGAATCATCATTTTTCCGACTGATACCTACTATGGGCTTGGCTGTGACCTTTTTAACAGAGAAGGGATCGAACAGATTCTTTCAATCAAAAATGAGACGGACACAAAACTTTTTAGTTTTATTTGCTCGGATTTGAAGGATATTGCCAAGTATGCTAAAGTTTCCGACTATGCCTATCGGACTATGAAACATCTTCTGCCTGGTCCCTACACTTTCATATTACCTGCTGCTAAAGTGATTCCCAAAAAACTTTGGAGTAAACGAAAAACAGTTGGTATCAGAGTTCCAAACCATTCGGTAACTCTTCAGCTGGTTAAAGAATTAGGAAATCCCATTGCGAGCACTACAACAACAACAAGAATCGGTGAACCATTAACTGATCCATTTGAAATCAAAAATATTTTTAATTCCCGAGTGGATTTAATGCTTGCATCTAACACGATGAGTTTTGAACCTTCAAGTGTTGTTGATTTAAGTGGTGAAGAACCCGAAATAATTCGTGAAGGCGCCGGAGATGTGAGTCTCTTTAAATAATTTAGTTATATGATTTACACAAATATATTTTTTCAACTTCCTATTTTATTTTCTATAAACCTGCGTTGATGAAGCCTGCTGAATAGGCGTAAGTATTATTTCATTTATATTAACATTGTAAGGGCGTGTTGCACAAAATATAACTGACTCGGCCACATCAGATGGAGACAGTGGAGTTATTCCTTTATAAACTTGCTCAGCTTTTTGATCATCTCCGGAAAATCTAACTTTGCTAAACTCAGTATAAACCATTCCCGGATCCACACTGCTTACTTTAATACCCTTATCAAGCATATCCAATCTGAAAGACTGTGTTAACGATTTAACGGCAAATTTAGTAGCGGAATACACATTACCATATGTATAAACTTCGTGACCAGCAGTTGAGCCAATATTAATTATTTGTCCACTCTGTCTATCAACCATCTGCGGCGAAACAACTCTTGTAACATTTAATAAACCCTTTAGATTTGTATCAATCATTTCATGCCAGTCAGACAACTTACCTTCATAAACTTTATTTAGTCCTTTGGCTAATCCAGCGTTGTTCAGAAGAATATCAACTTGTTTCCAATTTGACTCCAAAGAGTTGAATTTATTTTGAACATCATCAAAATTTCTAACATCAACTTCTAAACATTTAACTTTTATTTGATATTGTTTTTCTAATTCATCAGCAAGCTTATTTAAACGATCTTTTCTTCTTGCTGCTAATATTAAATTAGCTTTTAGCTTTGCAAACTCTCTTGCACAAGCTTCGCCGATACCGGAAGAAGCACCGGTTATAAAAACAATTTTATCTTTAAGACTTAACATTTAGGTTCCTCAATAATTATTAAGAATAAATTCCAGGTAGTACATCTCCACATTTTTTACACTTATCAAGTTCTAGATCTATAATTTTTGTTTTATGCCAATTTCGTTCGATTAATAAACTTCTACAGCTTACACAGTAGGTTGATTGATTCTTGGTATCATTCACATTACCAACATAACAATACTTTATCCCAATTTTGGCGGCAATGTTTTTTGCACGAAGTAAAGTTGAATGAGGTGTTGGCAATTTATTTAACATCTTAAAATCCGGATGGAATGCCGTAAAATGTAATGGAACATTTTCTCCAAGATTTTTAAGTATCCAATCACACTCATTTTTTATTTCTTCATCAGAATCATTTTCATCGGGAATTAGCAGTGTTGTTAATTCTATCCAAACATCTGTTTCATTCTTTAACCAAATCAGTGTGTCTAAAACATCTTTTAAATGTGAGAATGTATTTTTGTAATAAAATCTTTCGGTAAATCCTTTTAAATCAACATTTGCTGCATCAATAAATTTGTAAACATCTTTTCGAGCTTGTTTATCAATATAACCTGAAGTAACCATAACAGAATTTATTTTTTCTTCTCTTGCAATTTTAGAAATATCAATAACATACTCTCCAAAAATTGTAGGGTCGTTATAAGTAAATGCAATTGATGGTGCTGAATATTGTTTTGCAAGATTAACTACATCCTCTGGACTTGCAGAAATAGAATTTACATCATCCAATTTAGCTTTACTGATTGACCAATTTTGACAAAACTTACATCCAAGATTACAGCCTGCGGTTCCAAAACTTAAAATTTTAGTTCCTGGTAAAAAATGATTTAGTGGCTTTTTTTCTATCGGATCAATTGCAAATCCTGTTGGCTTTCCATAACCCAGAGTATAGAGTTTCCCATCTATGTTTTGCCTAATATAGCAGAAGCCTGGCTGTCCTTCTCCAATTTCGCAATAGCGAGGACAAAGTGTGCACATAATTTTTCCGCGATTTGTTTTGTGCCACCATAGCGCTTCTGTTATTTCTTGGTTGATCACTTTTATATCACTTCAAATCTTAACCAATTAGCTCTGCTTTTTTCTGAATAAGGTGCACCGGCAGTAAAAATAATAAGATCACCGCTTTTGGCAAGACCATAATTAAGAATTAGTTCTTTGGCATCATCAATTGCAAGATGTTCTTTATCAATAGTTTCTCTATATAATGATGTTACACCTCTGCGTAAACAAAGATTATTCATAGTTCCAAAGCTATTTGATATTGCTATTATTCTTGAATTAGGTTTGTACTTAGATATGATCCTTGCAGTACGCCCTTCAAAAGTAAATACTACTATTGCCTGTGCATTAATTTGTTTACTAATTTCAACAATAGCCTTTCCTACCGAATCAAATAAATTTTCCTGAAGATTATCTGGGGTGATAAAATAATTATTTGATCTATCTTCATTGTGAAGTTCAGCATTTTTAATAATATCATTCATCATTTGAACAGTGCGAAATGGAAATTTACCAACAGAAGTTTCAGCACTAAGCATCACCACATCAGTTCCATCCCAAACTGCATTTGCAACATCAGAAGCTTCAGCGCGAGTAGGGATAGGGGAGTTGATCATTGATTCCAGCATTTGAGTTGCTGTTATTACGAGCTTACCTAAAGCATTGCATTGGCGAATAATTGATTTTTGTAAAACTGGAACATCTTGTGGTGGAAGTTCCACACCTAAATCACCACGCGCAATCATAATTCCATCTGCGGCTAAAATTATTTCACGCAGATTATCAACAGCTTCTTTTTTTTCTATCTTAGCAATAACAGGAATGTTTTTCCCTTTTTCTGTCAGCCATTTTTTCAATTCAACAACATCATTAGCACTTCTAACAAAGGACAAAGCTATGAAATCGACTCGATGTTTTAATACAAATTCGAGATCCTTAAAATCCTTTTCTGTAATAGAGGGAGTGGATAAATTCATTCCCGGTAAATTCATACCTTTTTTAGGTGTTAATATTCCTCCATTTACAATTTCACAAACAAGAGATTTACTTTTCTTCAGTATTACTTTAAGTCTTATCAACCCATCGTTTATTAATATCGGATCTCCAATTTTTGCATCATCAACCAATTGCTTATACGATGATGAAATAATTTTCTCATTACCTTTAATATCTTCTATTGTTATTTCAATCAAGCTACCTGTTATAAGATTTATGCTTGATTTATCTAATTCTCCAATTCTAATCTTTGGTCCCTGTAAATCAACCAGAACAGCTAATGGAGAATTTTCTTCTAGACAAGCAGTATGAATTGAATTAAAAATTTCCTCAAAAAAATCATAAGTGCCATGAGATAAATTTAATCTAACACCATCCACACCTGATAAAATTAAATGCTTAATTGCATCAACATCTTTTGTAGCGGGACCAAGTGTAGCAAGTATTTTTGTCTTGGCTATTGCCTCAGTATTTAAAATCATTTTTTAGTTTTTCTTCCGGGCTTTTTAATAATATTTTTTTTTGAATTCGTAGTTCTATCATTTAGCTTTTTATTTTTTACTTCTTCTCCATTTCTTGATCTTATTGCACGAGACTTTTCAAAGAGTTCGCGAATTTTCTTTTCAACAAGAGAGAATACGGTCCCTTCTTCATAACCCTTTGCCGTTTTAATCCCGGCTTTTGTACCCGTAAGAATTTCAATTCCCTCTTCAACACGGGTAATTGGATATATGTGAAATTTATTTTTCTTTACAACTTCAATGATATCTTCACGAAGCATAAGGTCTTGAACGTTTTGGATCGGAATTATTACACCTTGATTTCCTGTTAATCCATTCAACTTACAAATATCAAAAAAGCCCTCAATCTTTTCATTAACACCACCAATAGGCTGCACATCACCTTTTTGGTTAAGTGATCCGGTAACTGCTATTGATTGTTTTATCGGTAGTCCGGATAATGTTGAAAGAAGTGCAAAAATTTCTGTGCAGGAAGCGCTGTCCCCATCAACCATCCCATATGATTGTTCAAAAACAAGATTAGCATTAAAAGATAATGGCTGATCCTGTCCAAAGGTTTCTTTAAAATATCCAGAGATAATTAACACACCTTTATTATAGTGTCTGCCGCTCATTCCTGCTTCACGCTCAACATTAATAATTGTTCCACTACCAAGAGAGACAGTAGCCGTAATTCGTGTTGGTCTTCCAAATGAATAAAAATCAGCGTTATAAACTGCAAGGGCATTTATTTGTCCGACTCTTTCACCTTCAGTGTCAATTAAAAAAGTTTTATTTTCAAACATTTCGGTCACTTTATCTTCAAGCATTCCGTGCCGTTCACGCGCAAGTTGATAAGCTTTTTCAATGTGAGCTGCAGATACAACATTAAAGCCATCATCGGCTGCCCAAAAACTTGCTTCGCGGGCAATGTCTGCTATTTGTGAAAAACGCAGAGTAAGTTTGTTCTGCCTTCCGGCAAGTATTGCACTGATTTCTAGAAGATGTGCGATTGCAGTTTTATCAAATTCTTTTAGTTTTTCGTCCTTAATTAATTTCTTAATAACGTGCGCATACTCAAGTACAACTTTAGCATTTCGAATAATTTCATAATCAAAATCAGCTTTAACTTTAAACATCTTTTTAAAGTCATATTCGCGTTCACTCAGATAAGCATAAATCATTTGGCTGCCGATTAAAATAACTTTTGTATTGATATCAATTGGTTCAGGTTTTAATGATGTTGAAGACATAGAAATGTGATATGGTGATTCCTGAATTTCCAACTTATTGTAGGTAAGCACTCGTTTCAACGATTTCCATACTCCAGGTTCTTCAAACAGGTGCATCACGTTTAGGACTAAATATCCGCCATTTGCACGCAGCATTGATCCCGATTTTATGTTTGTAAAGTCACTATACCAGTTACCTTTACCATCATTTACTTTTTCTATCGTGCCAAATAAGTTTGTATAAGTTGGATTTGTTTCCACAATAACCGGGCATTCATTTGTTTCAGAGTTATCAAGAATAATATTCAAGTCGTATTCACGAAAGTAATCAATCATCATACCTTCCTGTGTCATTTCACCTTCAGGTTTGATGCCTTTAAATATCTGAACGTTATCCAAAATATTTTCTTCAACCAGGTTAAGATGTTCTAACGCTGAATTAGAATTGTATTTCTCTTTTAAGCCTTCAAAAATTCCATGCACAATAACTTCCGCACTTTCTTTTTCAAGCTGCTGAAGTTTTTCCTGGAATTCCTGGCTTATCTTTAACCCTTTCTTAAAAATTATCTGAAGTTTGGGTTGATGTCCATTGTAATTAAGAATAATATTCTGTGCATCTTCCTTAGTTAATTTATTTTGTTTGATAAGTTCTTCTAATTGAAACACAGGAACCGGCTGTCCCTCAATCAAAGGAATAATATCAGGCCTGATCTGTTCTCCGACCCTAATCTGCCCGAGAGAAAATCCTTTCTTCCGTAGTTCTTTATCAAATGAATCCATCAACTCCTGTTCTTTTTGATTATACTCATCCACAATATTCTTTTTACGGGAAAGATATAGTTCACTCTCAAGTGCTATTGGAATCCTTTGTTTTAAAACTTCAATGGCAGCATTAAGATCTTGTTTAAATTCTCTTGCCTGTCCTTTCTGAAATTTAATCAGCAGTGGCTGATCAGGGTCTCTAAAATTATTTACGTAGGCGTAATCATAAAGTCTGGGGCAATCCGCGCTTATTTTTTCCAGCATTTGCTTTACTGTTGTAGCTTTACCAGAACCAGATAAACCTGCAATGTAAATATTGTAACCAGGGCTGCGTAGATCCACTCCCATTCGTATTGCTTTTAATGCACGTTCCTGTCCCATAATCCCTTCGATCGGACTAATATCTCCGGTAGATTCAAACGAAAAAATATTTGGATTACATTTCCATCTTAGTTCTTCAGGCTTTAGTTCTTTATGTTTGAGTAGTTTTGGGCTTACCATTTTTTGCCTATAAATATTTGATGATAGAAGAGATAAAATTCATTCTTATTTTTGTATTGAAAACTAATTAAACTATAAGCGAATTTCAAAGATGAATAAAGCAGAAGTACGTAATATATTCCCTTATCTAAATAATGGAATTATATATTTTAATCACGCATCAACTGGTCCCTTCTCATCTCTTGTTGTAAATCGATTGTCAGATCTTTTGAATGAAAAGAGTGAAAGTAAAATTGATGATTACAGTTCCTTTCTTAAAGTGGTTGATGAAACAAAATTACTTTTAGCAGAATTGATCAATTGCAATGTCGATCGTACAGCTTTTATTGATAACACATCAAACGGCTTGAATATTTTAGCTCAAAGTATTTATTGGAAAAAAGGTGATAGAATATTATTGAACGATATTGAATTTCCAGCAAATGTTTATCCCTTTCTTAATCTAAAAAGATTTGGTGTTGAAGTTGATTTCGTTAAATCCGAAAATGGAATTGTAACTGCCGATCAGATTATCAATTCAATTAAACCTGAAACGAAATTGGTTTCCGTAAGTTTTGTTCAATTCCTGTCCGGATACAAAATTGATCTGGAAAAAATTGGAGATTACTGCAGGGCAAATAATATTATTTTTTGTGTGGATGGAATTCAAGGTATTGGTGCAATGCGGATTGATGTGAAAAAAAGCAAAATTGATTTTCTTTCCTGCGGTACACAAAAATGGCTTTTGGGAATGCAGGGATTAGCTTTTATTTATGTTGACGAAGAATTCCAAAAGAAAATGGTTCCTGCTAACGTTGGCTGGCTTTCGGTTGAGAATGCCTGGAATCTTTTGGACTACAAATTGGATTTAAAGACCTCTGCAAATGTTTTTCAAGGTGGAACATTAAACTCTTTTGGAATTTATGCTTTTAATACATCATTAAAACTATTTAAAGATTTTGGTTTTGTTAATGTAGAATCAGAAGTTTTATCAAACACAAAGTATTTCATAAAAAAATTAAAATCTATCGGATTGGACTGTGTCTTGTCTAATTGTTCGGATGATGAATTAGCAGGAATCGTAACTATTAAACCAAAAAATCCCGAAGGAGTTTTCGAAATTTTAGGAAAGAACAATATAATGTGTTCTATTCGGGAAGGATTTATAAGATTTGCCCCGCATTTCTACAACACACATCACGAGATTGATAAAGTTGTTGAGGAATTACAGAAAATTTGAATATCTTTAAACAAAAAAATAAGGTTTGATTTATGAAATGGTATTATAACATTGTTGTTTTGTTGTTTGCATTCATTCTTTTTCCAAATTCAAGTCAAGCTCAAAACAATAAAAAAGATTTGCGTATCAGCCCAAAGGCAGCACTTATTCAGACAGTTGGATTTACTGAGGTTCGCATAGATTACAGCAGACCTGGAGTTAAAAAACGTGAGATTTGGGGAAAGCTTGTTCCTTATGATGCAGTCTGGCGTGCTGGCGCAAATGAAGCAACCAAAATTACTTTTTCAACTGATATAACAATTGAAGGGAAAAAGCTGAAGAAAGGTTCTTACAGCTTTTTTGCTATTCCCGGAAAAAATGAATGGACAATAATATTTAACAAAGTTGCAGATCAGTGGGGTGCATTTGAGTATAATGAATCCGAAGACGCACTTAGAGTTAAGGTAAAAACAGAAAAAGCTATCTGGCAGGAATGGTTATCTTACACAATTAATAAAGCAACAGATACTTCTGCGGTAATTAGACTTGAATGGGAAAAAATTAAAGTTCCATTTAAAATCGAAGTTAAATTGTAATAAGCATACCCCTTTATCCTAAAAGTCCAATCTTAAAATATTCCCGTAACACAGACTTAAGTCTGTGTTACGATAGTTTATGTGTTAAATAATTTTTGCGATCGTGAATAATTTTATCAGTTGGAAATAAGAAAAGATAAATACTCAGAATAAGAAAGGGAAGAATCATTGTTAGATATTTTTCCCAAACCTGGTAAGAGAACGGCATTATTAATAGAAAAAGAAGCCACAGTAATGTAAATATCCCTTCTCTTTCTAAAGATTTATTTCTGATGTACACATAAAATCTTTTTAGTAATTCAATATTCATATAACATCCAACTAAAAGAAAAAATCCCAAGACCATTCTTAACCAGAAACTATGCAATCCAAACACTTCTGCCAGCGCCTGATGGACAAATCCCACAGTTTGATAATCTGTGAATTCTAAAGTTGCTATCGAAGTTTTAACTGGAAACAGTGAAAAAAATATTGTGATAGGCAGTGCAAATAAAAGGCTAGAAAGACTGAACTTGATTTTCTTAAAAAATACTAGAGCTAATGGGAAAATATAAATAACAGAAAAAGTGATGTAAGTGTTTATGTAATCAAGATTATATATTGAAGAATTTGGTACAATCCACTTTTCAATTCCGCTTGCGGGAGAAATATTTTTCCAGATTACAAACAAAACCAGCAAGGGTATAAAACTTACCATCGATCCAATAGCATATTTAATGCTGATAAGCTTGTCGCGTTTATAATTAAACGTAGAATAAAGTATTATTCCTGCTGGAATTATTACCGCATATTGCCTGCAAAGAATTGCAAGCGCAGAAAATATGATGAAAAGGAAAATTTTATTTTTTATAAATGAAATAAGCGCAGTAAGGGCTAAAAAAATAGTTAGCATATCAGTAAACACAAAAACACTCGTACCAAAAAAGTATGGATTAATAACTACCAAAAGTGAAAGTAGAAGTGCGTGAAATTCTTTTTTAGCAAATAATTGGAAAAGGTAAAAAACCAACTGCCATGTTATAAACGAAATTATTAATGTAAGTATTCTTAGACTCTCAGTTGAGGCCCCGATTATCTTAGCCCAAAGTGCGTAGAGCATAAAGAAAAATGGTGGCGTAACCTCCGGATAATCTTTAATTGTATTAAAATTAAAATTATCAGCAAATAGTTTTGCGGTTTCAACAATGTGTCTTTCGTCTCCACGAAAGGGAAGTTTGAGTGAAATAATTCCGATTAATGTTATTGCGATAAGTGAAAATGCAAACCAAATATAGTAGGGTTTTATTTTATTCATTATCAGTTAATTTCAAAAAACCTTCGAGGAATAGCTAAATAATTTTTGTTAAGTTTAAATTTTAATCTACTTCGCAAAAATAAAACCTCGAAGGTTTCAAACATCAAGCCCTTATAATATCCAATAGCTCATTAGTTTTTTCTTCCATCAATAAAACATCACCTTTACTTTCAACATTTAATCGAATTATAGGTTCGGTGTTAGACATTCTTAAATTAAATCTCCATTCATCATACTCAACGCTAAGACCATCTGTTTTTTCAACTTTGCCGCCGGTGTAAAGTTTTTCTATCTCTTTAATCTTTCCAGCAGGATCAGCAATTGTAGAATTGATTTCTCCGGAACACGGAAAAGTTGCAATCATTTCTTCAACAAGATCGCTAAGTGTTTTATCTTCTTCAGACATAAGTTGCATTATTAATAAAAACGGAATCATCCCGCTGTCTGAATAAGCATTTTCCCTAAAGTAATGATGAGCAGACATTTCACCACCATAAATTGAGTTTACCTCCCGCATTTTTTGTTTAATAAATGCATGGCCGCTTACCGATTGAATGGCTACACCATTGCTTTTTTCAACAACATCAAGTGTGTTCCAAACTAATCGTGGATCGTGCACTATTCTTTCGCCCGGAAATTTTTTTAGAATTGATTTTGCAAGTAATCCAACAATGTAGTAACCTTCAATAAAACTTCCTTTTTCATCAAAGAAAAAACATCTATCATAATCCCCATCCCAAGCAACACCAAGATCTGCATTGTTCATTAATACAGCATCAATAGTTGGTTTTCTGTTTTCAATCAGCAGTGGATTAGGAACGCCGTTTGGAAATTCCGAATTAGGTTCATTAAAAACTTTTATCATTTTTACAGGAAGTCTGGATTCAATGGCATCAAGGGATAAACCTGCGCAGCCATTTCCGGCATTTACAACCACCGTAAACGGTTTTATTTTTTTAGGGTCATAAAATTTATTTAAGTTATTTATAAAAGCTTCCATAACATCTACAAATTCAACAGAACCCTTCCTGGCACTTATTTCACCAAGATCATTTTCCAATATCATTTCTTCAACTAAATTCAGTCCGGAGTCATATCCAACCGGAACAGAATCTCGTTTAACGAATTTCATTCCATTGTACTCAGGTGGATTGTGACTTGCTGTAATCATAATTCCGCCATCAGCGTTTAAGTAAGGAGTTGAGAAGTAAATCATCTCCGTTCCACATAACCCGATATTTACAACATTGCAGCTGGCATCGGTAAGGCCTTGTATCAAAGCTTCGGAGATTTCAATGGAGGATTTTCTAATATCGTATCCAACCACAACTTTGCTTGCATTTATGTGTTTTGCAAATGCCCTACCAATTTTATAAGCCAAATCAGGATTTAATTCTGAAGGTACTTTGCCTCTAATATCATAAGCTTTAAAGCTGTTTAGTTTTTCCATAAGATTCCTTATAAATAAATGAAAAAAATATCCTTGAAAAATTAAAGTGTTTTTTTATCCCCAAACAGGGTCTAAGTTCGGATGCAATTTAAAGAAAATTGTGCTTTGAACATCAAAATTTTTTTGAAAGGTACTCATTTTTCAATGGACTTTTTGAATAACACTAATTACATTCGCTTAACAAATTTTATGGAGATAGTTATCGAACATTCTGATACTATTAAGTGGCACTTCGCTAAATGTAATCACATAAAATGCAACTCAATCTTTTTAGTCCATCCGGAAGAAAACCCTGGTGATCTTGGGTTCATTTGTCCTGAATGCAGCAGAAAAATACACACTTCACATATCGTTCAGTGCACAAGTTGCAGAACGGTATTAAATTTTGTTCGTGCTGCACCAAATGAAGAAAAAGTTGTATTTACGGTTCCTAAATGTTCTCACTGTATTGGCACTATCGAAGATGAGTGGGAAATTGAGCCATTATATCAACCGGATTCATACATTTAATTGCTTTTGTGCCGAATCAATTGATTTATAAAAAACTTTAAACTCAATTGTTTAATTTATCCTTTTATGCAACCATTCATAATTAGTATGGTGCATAAAAGGATTTTTTATTTATTTTTGCTAACGTTTTTTAGTTAATAATATTAAATCATAATAAGGTGTAGTTATGAGATTTCTGTGCGGATCTTTTGCTAAACGAGCTGCAATAAGTGTTGTCCTCGTGTGTTTTTTAATGTCATTTCAGGTTTTTGCTCAATCTGCAGATTGGATGAATCTCGATACCGTTAAAGCCGGAAAATTTGATAATGGTAAAATGTGGACTTTTGAGTATCCCCCAATGGATTACTTTAGCGAGGCTTACAATTTTCAACCTGATGAAGCTTGGTTTGAAAATGTTAGACTGTCTGCCCTTCGTTTTGCAAATTACTGCTCAGCTTCTTTTGTGTCAGAAGATGGATTGGTAATGACAAATCATCATTGTGCAAGACAAAGTATCACTCAGATTACTCAAGAAGGTGAAGATTTAAATACAAACGGTTTTATCGCACAAACTCTGCAGGATGAGAGACCCGTTCCAGGATTGTATGTAGATCAGTTAGTTTTATTCAAAGACGTAACCGATGAAGTGATTGATGAAATCAATAAAGGTACTACTGATGAAGAACGTGCTAAGTTTGAAAATGATATAATCGCAAAAATTGAAGAAAGGGAAGCAACTGCAACCGGGCTTGAAGTTGCAATTACTTCTTTATACAATGGCGGTAAATATTCACTCTATGGTTATAAAAGATATACAGATGTAAGATTAGTTTTAGCACCGGAAGATCAATTGGGATTTTTTGGCGGAGATCCTGATAACTTTACTTATCCTCGATTTAATCTGGACTGTAGTTTCTTTAGAGTTTATGATGAAGATGGAAATCCTTTAAAGACTGAAAATTTCTTTAAGTGGAGCGAAAATGGTGCTGCTGTTGGTGAGCCGGTCTTTGTTGTTGGAAATCCGGGTAATACAGATAGACTAAACACAGTTGCTCAGTTAGAATATGCCAGAGATGTTCAATATCCAAGAACAATTTCATTACTAACAAGTCTATCAGATATGTACAAAGAGATGTTAATGAAAGATCCAAGCAGAAGGCTCGAACTTCAGGATATGATATTTAGTTTTGATAATTCTATAAAAGCAATTAGTGGAATGTTGGAAGGATTAAGAAATCCTGTTTTAATGCAAAGAAAAAAAGATTTTGAAAAAACTTTTCGATCATCTGTCGAAGCTGATCCTGAACTTAAGGCAAAGTATGGTAGCCTTTGGGATAAGATAGCAGATTCAAGAAAACAGCTTAGTGCGATATCAAACAAAAGTTTTGCTCTAAGTATGAACAGATTATCTACACCGCAATATTTCTTTATTGCTGATGAGGTAATTGCTATCGCTGAAAATCTTAAACTGCCTGAGAGTGAAAGAGATGACCTTTATGTTGGTGAAGAACTTGATAATACTTTAGCAACATTATTTCCTGAAGATTTTGATGCTGAAATGAACAATGTATTATTAGAAAATAAGATTAACGCACTTTATATATATTTAGGTGCTGATGATCCTTTGGTAAAGAAATTTACAGGCGGTAAGCAAGGTAAGGAGGCTGTTGAATATGTTTTATCTAATTCAAAAGTAACCAATTTTGATGATGTAAAAGATCTATTAGAAGATGGTGCAGATGAAGTTCTTAAGGGAGATGATCCATTTATTTATTTTATGATGAACTCTAAAGAACGAGCTGCGGAATATTCTAAGAAAGTTAATGATTTAGTTGAAGTTGAGTCAGCTTATTCACAACAGTTGGGTGTGGCTTTATTTGAAGTTTACGGAACTTCAATTCCACCGGATGCAACATTTACATTAAGGTTAGCAGATGGTGTTGTTGAAGGATTTCCTTACAATGGAACTTACGCACAACCGTACACAACCTTTTATGGATTGTATGATCGTTACTATGGACAGGGAAAAGAATTTCCCTGGAGCTTACCGGAAAGATGGACACCTCCTCCTGCAAATTTTGATCTATCAACACCATTCAATTTTGTGTCCACCAACGATATCATTGGGGGAAATTCCGGAAGTCCTGTAATAAATAGGAATGCAGAAGTTGTTGGATTAGCTTTTGATGGAAATATTCAAAGTTTACCAGGAAACTTTATTTTCAGAACAGAAGAAAACAGAACTGTTTCTGTGCACTCGAGTGGAATGTATGAGGTAATTGATAAAGTTTATAAGTTAAAACGATTGAGCGCTGAATTAAAAGCTGGTAAGATTACTAAATAGGATTTATATTTTGTTTACAAACCCAATTTCTTAAAGAGATTGGGTTTGTTGTTTTAAAGGATTAGTATTTGCAAACACAACTAAATCATATATTGCACAAACAAATGAATTGAAGAATATTTTGGCAAAGTGTTAAAAAAAGTTATTCCGTATTCAGCCCCGGCTCCAATTTTAAATCCCTTCAAATCAAAATTTCTAAGATCAAATCCTGCTGATAAGGAAATAACAATTCCATAATCCCAAACATCTGTATCGATGAAAGTTCTGTCATTCAAAGCAAGAGCCCCAACAGCTTCCTCCAAAAACATTTTATTATCAAAATATTGAGTAGTAACTCCCTTAAAATTAAAACCCATTACAAAAGGGTTATAAGGTTGATTTGTATTCGGAAGTATTGCATTAAAATCTTTTGTATAGATAAAACTAAATCTTGGAAAAACTTCTTCAAACAATGGCAGATTAGCTTCAACAAATAATGAAGAAGTGAATCCTGCAACTGATACTGAGTTGCCGCTGAATGAACCACCTCCAAAATATCCACCAACAGAGATTTCTGTTTGCGAATATATTGTTGATGAAAAAAACATTACAATTAATATTAATTCTTTTACTTTCAACTTTTATCCTTTTAATTTTACTTCAGCTAAAATATAAGCAATCAACACAAATGGAAAGGAATAAACATGGATAAAGTTCTTTATCATTATAAAGCAAAGGTGGTTAGCGTTTATGATGGTGATACCTGTACGGTTGACATTGATCTTGGTTTACATATCTGGAATAAGGGAGAAAAAATAAGATTAAATAGAATTAATGCACCGGAACTAAGAGGGAATGAAAAAATCAAAGGATTAAAGAGTCGTGATTATTTAAAATCCCTAATCCTAGACAAAGAAATTTTTATCGAAACTATTAAGGACAAAAAAGAAAAGTACGGCAGATACCTTGCTGAAATCTGGTTAGAAGGCGAGAAAGGAAAATTTTTAAACATCAATGATGATATGGTAAAAAATGGATTTGCAAAATATCAGAAGTATTAATTTTATTAAGAAGGAAACACTATGAGCCGAACATCTAAAATTAATTTCATTATCCAACTGGACGATAAAAAAATGCCTGAAAAAATTGAATGGCAGGCAGATGATGCTGATTTTATCGGAATAAAAGAAGCAAAAACAATGATGCTTTCTCTATGGGATAAAGAAGATAAAGTTACTCTTGGTATCGATCTCTGGACCAACGATATGCTTGTTGATGATATGAACTTGCACTTCTATCAGATGATTTTAAAGCTTGGTGATACCTATCGCAAATCAACAAGCAACCCGGAAACAGCAAAAATGTTTGATGAATTTGCTTCACAGTTTGCAGACAAAATAAAGTTATTTGATAAAAAATAATTTAGGAGATTAGAAATAATCTAAAATTGTAAAAGTTAACGACAAACAATATTTAACCATGTCTAATCGTTTTTTGTTTTTCATTGAAATTCCTTTTTGCTAATTTAATTTTAAGATTAAAAAAAATATTAGGTTAGTATGGATGTTGAAATACTCTCTCGTCTGCAATTCGCTTTTACAATAGCTTTCCACTATATCTATCCGCCGCTAAGCATTGGTATCGCTGTTAATCTTGTAATAATGGAAGGGATGTATCTTAAAACAAAAGATAAATTTTTTGAAAACATGACAAAATTTTGGGTTAAAGTTTTTGCTTTAACTTTTGCAATCGGCGTTGCAACAGGGATTGTAATGGAATTTGAATTTGGAACCAACTGGGCAACTTACTCACGTTTTGTTGGAGATGTTTTTGGAAGTGCACTTGCTGCTGAAGGAATTTTTGCTTTTTTCCTGGAATCCGGATTTCTTGCTGTATTAGTTTTTGGTTGGGATAAAGTTGGACCCAAAATGCATTTTTTCTCAACGATCATGGTTTCACTTGGATCAATGTTTAGTGCTGTCTGGATTGTTGTTGCAAATTCATGGCAGCAAACACCTGCAGGGTTTCATGTTGTTGGTGAAGGGATTAATGCACGAGCAGAGATAACAGATTTTTGGGCAATGGTTTTTAATCCATCTTCAGTTGATCGCCTTTCACATGTACTTTCCGGCTGCTGGTTAGCTGGAGCATTTCTTATAATAAGTGTTAGTGCTTATTATCTTTTAAAAGATAGACATATTCGATTTGCAAAAGCTTCAATTAAAATTGCTTTAGTTGTTGTGATGATTGCATCATTATTTCAGCTTTTTACAGGACATAGAAGTGCAGTTGGAGTAAGTAAAAATCAGCCGGCAAAACTTGCTGCTATGGAGGCCGTTTTTGATGATCAAACAAATGCTCCACTTTATTTATTTGGCTGGGTTGATGAGGAAAATCAAAAAGTAAATTTTAGTATTGCAATTCCTGGTATGTTAAGTTATTTGATTGGCTTTGATACTAATACAAAGGTAACTGGATTAAACTCATTTAAGGAAGAAGATAGACCGCCTGTAAATATTGTTTTTCAGACTTATCACTTAATGGTTGCAATTGGTTTTGCTTTAATTGGAATAAGTTTACTTGGTGTATTCTTTTGGTGGCGCGGCACATTGTTTAAGCGAAGATGGATGTTGTGGATTTTTGTCTTCTCAGTTTTGTTGCCCCAAATTGCAAATCAAATTGGATGGATAACTGCTGAAGTTGGAAGGCAGCCTTGGATCGTTTATGGATTACTAAGAACCTCTGAAGGATTATCAAAGGCTGTTGATGCCGGACAGGTTATGTTCTCATTAATTCTCTTTATGTTAATTTATCTTGGTTTATTTATTTTATTCATCTATCTGTTAAATGAAAAAATTAAACATGGTCCCGAAGATGTTGATTCGATACCTTCTGAAATCGGACATCCAAAGGCATAAGAAATTTTGGAGAGACAATGGAATTCACTTTTGATTTAAATACAATATGGTTTTTCTTAATAGGAATTTTATTAGTAGGCTATGCAATTCTGGATGGATTTGATCTTGGAGTTGGGGCTCTTCATCTTTTTGTAAAAGATGATCTTGATAGAAGAATAATGCTCAATTCAATTGGTCCTGTTTGGGATGGAAATGAAGTATGGCTTGTAACTGGCGGTGGAGCTTTGTTTGCAGCTTTTCCGCATGTTTACGCTACTGTATTTTCAGGGTTTTACACGGCACTCATGATGTTATTGTTTATGTTGATCTTTCGTGCTGTTGCAATCGAGTTTAGAAGTAAAAGACCGATGAGATGGTGGAGGCAAATGTGGGATGTGGCTTTTAGTGTTGCAAGTATATTCATCGCTTTTCTAGCAGGTGTTTCAGTTGCAAATTTGATAACCGGAGTGCCTCTTGGACCTGATAAAGAATTTATCGGCACGTTTTGGAGCCTGATAAGTCCATACACGATTTTAGTAGGTATTACAACTGTTGCATTGTTTATGATGCATGGTGCAATATATGGTGCAATGAAAACTGAAGGTGAGCTTCATAATAAATTAAGAGGATGGATAAATAATACAATTATCTTTTTTGTTATTTGTTATATCACAACAACGATGGCTACTCTAATTTATTACCCCCATATGATTCAGCACTTTAAAGAGTTTCCTGCTTTGTTCCTTCTTGCCATTTTAAACATGCTTGCAATTGCAAATATTCCAAGAGAGATTTCAAGAGGAAGAGACTTTTTTGCCTTCCTATCTTCATGTGCATCTATCGCAGCACTACTTACTTTATTTGCCTTTGGTCTGTTTCCAAATTTTGTATTAGCGTCTAACAATCCTGAATATAGTTTAAACATTTACAATGCTGCATCATCACAAAAGACATTAAAAATTATGCTGATAATTGCTATGAGTGGTATTCCATTTGTGTTGGCATACACAATAAGCATTTATTGGATTTTCCGTGGCAAAGTAAAACTTAATAATATGAGTTATTAAAATAAATTTCGTATGGCAGAATTTATTCTGCATCTTTATAATTAGAAAAACAATCACAGAATAAATTCTGTGTTACAAAGAACTAATAAATTATTTAATATGGAATTAATACTTAGCATTTTTATCGGCATTGGGCTTGCGGCGGCAGTAGGCTTCAGAATTTTTATTCCATTTCTAGTAGCATCAATAGCTGCTTATACAGGCAATTTGGAATTATCTACTTACTTTGGCTGGATTGGAACTTTACCTGCACTCATTCTTTTTTCTATTGCAACCATAGTAGAGATTTTTAGCTACTATATTCCCTGGGTTGATAATTTTTTAGACGCAATTAACCATCCGCTTGCGATTTTTGCTGGAATAGTTTTGAGCGGTGCCGTTGTTACTGATTTCCCTCCATTAATAAAATGGTCATTAGCGCTTATTGCTGGTGGTGGGATAGCAGGAACTATTCACGCTGCAACGGGATTGATAAGATTAAAATCATCTGCAATTACAGGTGGAGCAGGAAATCCTGTAGTTTCAACCGCAGAAGCCGGAAGTTCAGTTGCGCTTTCTGCAATTGCTATATTCATCCCCGCTGTTGCAGTTTTAATAGTTGGTATTATGATCGTATACTTTACTTTTATGATAAAGAAAAAGTTTTTTTCACCACCGTCGGAATCATAATACTTCGATAATTTTATAGCTTCCTGGATTCAGATTTTCAATTGTCCAATCACCTATTGAATATCTAATTAATCTTAATGTAGGATGACCAACGGCGGCTGTCATTCTTCTAACCTGTCTGTTTTTTCCTTCAGAAATTATTAATTCAACCCAGCTTGTTGGAATATTTTTTCGTTCTCGTATCGGTGGGTTTCGTTCCTGTATGATTGGTTCGGAAATTAAATTTGCTATTGCAGGTTTTGTTAATCCATCTTTTAGCAAAATTCCTTTTCTAAGTTTATTAAGAGATTCTTCATTTGGAATTCGTTCAACCTGAACCCAATAAGTTTTTGCAAGTTTGTGTTTTGGATTTGAAATTAAATTTTGAAGTTGTCCATCATCCGTTAATATAACAAGACCTTCGCTATCAAAATCCAATCTGCCGGCAGCGTAAACATTTTTTATAGGAATATAATCAGTTAGAGTTTTTCGCCCTTCTTTATCAGTAAACTGACAAAGTACATTAAATGGTTTATTGAATAATATTATCATTGCTTTAATAGGAAATGAATAATGAAGATCGAACAATGAATGACGATTTTAGAAGTGAAAGCATATCTTCAAAATTCTTAATTCATTATTCAGCAATCGACATTCAAAGAATTAAATATTTTACTCGTAAGTAATCCTATAAATACAATCCGCGTAATCATCAGAAACAAGCATAGAGCCATCAGGCATTAATTCGATATCAACAGGACGACCTGAAACGGTATCCCCATTTAACCATCCATCAGCAAATGTTTCGTAGCTAACAGAATTATTCCCTTCTAATCTGACTAAAGAAATTCTATAACCAATTTTTTCGCTTCTGTTCCAGCTTCCATGTTCAGCAATAAATATTTGATTTTGATATTCAGCAGGAAACATTTGTCCGGTGTAAAATTCAATTCCCAATGCTGCAACATGAGGACCCAGTTCCTGAACGGGCCTTGTGTAAAGTGATGTATCCCCTTGTGCTCCAAATTCAGGATCGAGAATATTTTTTCCATGAAGAAATGGGTATCCAAAATGTAATCCCTGCACAGGTGCATGATTTAACTCATCCGGTGGAATGTTATCTCCAAGCATATCTCTTCCGTTATCAGTAAACCAAAGTTCGGAAGTGCTTGGGTGCCAATCAAACCCAACTGTATTTCTTATGCCGTGTGCAAAAACCTTAAACTGGCTTCCATCAGAATTCATTCGTGTTATGGAAGCATATCTTTCGTCATCATCTCTTAAACAAATATTGCATGGCGCGCCAACGGGAACATAGAGTTTTCCATCTGGGCCAAACTTTATGAACTTCCAACCATGACTTCTATCAGTAGGAAAATCATCTTTTATAACTTCATATGCTGGATTATTTTTATAATTATTATCAATATCTCTGAACTTAATTATACGGCTTACTTCTGCCACATAAAGATCACCATCTTTCATATCCACACCATTTGGCATATTTAATCCCGAAGCAATGGTATGAACTTCATCAACTTTAAAGTCCTGATCATTATCAACTAAAGCGTAAACATTGCCTTCAGATCTTGTTCCTACATACAACACTCCATTTGGACTAAGGACCATAGATCTAGCATTTTCAATGTTTGATGCGTACACTTCTATTTTAAAACCATCCGGAAGATTAATTGATGATGATTGAGATTCTGTATCAGAATTGCATGAAATTAAAAATGCAGATATTAACGAAGCTGCAAATATATTTTTCATAATGCCAACCTTTTTATTAATAATCAAGAATTTGGTATCCATTTAAACCCGAGCTGGTATTCTGTATTTGGAATTGAGACTGGCAATCTTCCTCGCGGTTCAATTGATCCATTTAGTAGATTTAATACTGCCCGTTGTGATGCTTTTGAATTACTAAATGTACAAATATAATTTTCAGCTTGCGGAAACAAAGATAACATGTACGGGTTTTCAAAACTGATAATGATTACATCCTTATTCAACGCTAAAAGATTTTCTATAAAATTTAGTTGTGTGTCAGAAAGAGCTTTTCCGTTCACATCATTTCTAATATAAAAATATGAGGCTACAATAATCATCTCACAATCTTTCGCGATATCCAAAGCAAATTGGTAATCTGTTTTTACAGAGGCGCTGGTGAGCGTAGTGCTGCTATACAAAGACAAATTTTCTTTATAAGCCTCATTAAAATGAGTATCCCCTATAACTCTTCTATTTGTGATGTTAACAATAAAAGTTTTCTTGTACTTTGTGGAATCAAGAGGAACAAGTTTATTGTTCATCTTTACAACTGTAACAGATTTTTCCGCAATCATTTTTGATAATTGATAATGTTCTTCCATTCTAATTCTTTTAGGAAGAATATTATTATTTATAAATTTTGTTCTATCTAGTTTAAGCCATCTTTTAGCAGATAAAATCTTTCTCACACTTTCGTTCAATCTGTCTTCAGTAATATCTCTCTTTATAACTGCATCATAAATTGCTTTTATTCCATCACGGATGCTTGAGGGCATAAGCAAAATATCATTACCGGCTTTAAATGCTTTTATGCATGCTTCACTAGTTGAATAATAATTTGTAACGGCTTTCATATCAAGAGCGTCAGTAATTATTAATCCTTTAAATTCCAGTTTTTCTTTAAGGAGCTTCGTAATGATATTGTATGACAATGATGCGGGTAAATCTTTACTCGGTTCAAATGCAGGAACATTAAGATGTCCAATCATTATGGATTGAACATTAGCTTCAATCAGATCTATAAATGGTTTTAATTCATTTTCATACAGATATTCTTTGCTGCCGTAGATAACTGGAAGATCGTTATGAGAATCAACTCTTGTATTGCCATGTCCGGGAAAATGTTTAGCACTTGCAATTACTCCGCCTTCAATTGAGCCTTCAACATAAGCTTCACAAAAGTCCCTTACCATAATCTTGTTCTCCGAATATGAACGTAGATTTATAACGGGATTACCAGGATTATCATTAATATCGGCAACTGGTGCAAAATTAAAATTAACTCCCAGCATTAAAGCTTCAATAGCTGTAGCTTTCCCAGTTTGATAAGCGAAATCCAAATTGTTTGTAGAACCGACTGCCATGCTATGCGGGAAAGTGTTAGATGCATTCATTCGCATTCCAATTCCATTTTCAAAATCGGCTCCCACAAGCAAAGGGATTTTAGAGTTTTTCTGCAGTTCATTTATCATAGATGCAGTTTCTTCTATATTACCCGATGAAACAACAATGCCGCCAATACCATGTACTTGAACAAATTCTAATGCAGCTTTAAATTCTTTTGAAGATTGATCAAGACTTTTACCAAATACCGCAGGCATAAAAATTTGTGCACATTTATCATAGATCGTCATTGATTCCAATGTAGTTTCAACCCATAATTCATCATCATTAGAAAGATTAAAGAAATTAGAGGATTTTATTTTTTGCTTATCATTCATATAGGTAGATATACCACTATTTACCATTGGTAAAAACAAAAATATAATTTGAAGGATTACTAAACCGATAAACCTAAAATTTACTTTTAATAAAAATCTATTTAGCATCAATCACTTCTGAATATTCAATTATAGCATCATGCAACTGCGGTCTTACTTTTTGAATCTTTGTGTTTTCTCTGGTCGGATAAACACGATTTGTGAGAAACACTACAAATAAATTTCTTTCAGGGTCAACCCAGATTGATGTGCCTGTATAACCAGTATGCCCAAAAGAATTTTGAGAAAAATATTTTCCTGCTGATGAACCTGAATCTGATTTCGTATCCCAACCAATCGCACGTGTACTTTCTGCAGAATATCGTTTGGTAAATAGTTCGATTGTGCTTTGTTTAATAAACTGTTTTTGCCCAAGTTTACCTTTATTGATTAAAACCGAAATTAGTTTTGCAATATCATCTGCAGTAGAAAATAATCCAGCGTGTCCTGCAACTCCATTTAACATTGCAGATGTTTCATCGTGAACTTCTCCTTGAAGTGCTTTCATTCTCCAATAGTTATCAACTTCTGTTGGTGCGCAGAGTCTTTTTAGTGAATCATCTGGATTATAGAAAGTTGATTCCATTTTTATTGGAATGAAAATTTCACCCTCACAAAAAACATCCAATGTTTTTCCTGATACTTTTTCAATAATCTTTCCAAGTGTGATAATTCCCAAATCAGAGTAAACAGTTTTTTCTCCGGTTTTATATTCAAGTTCCGAAGAATAAATCTCATTTATCACATCATCATAATTAAGATTTCTTCCATAAAATTTTTTCCAGGCAGGTAAACCTGAATTATGAATCAGCAAATTCTTTATTGTAATGTTGTCTTTTCCATTAGCCCCAAACTCAGGAATATATTTTACAACTTTATCATCAAGTGAAAAAAGGTTTCTATCATAGCAAATCATCGCGGCGGTTGTTGTTGCAACAACTTTTGTTAATGATGCAAGATCAAACAGCGTGTTCGTTTTTATTTTTGGTGATGATGAATCATAAGTATAATTCCCAAAAGCTTTTTCGTAGATAGTTTTTCCATCCTTCCAAACCAAAACTACTGCTCCTGGAAAAGCCTCATCTTCGATTGCTTTATTTATAACTTTATCAACAGCATTGAATCGATAATCAAGACTTTGAGAATTTAAACTCAGATTCAATAAGAGGATTAGAATTGACAGGATCTTTATAAAAATATTCATCTATTATTATTCTTGTATAATTTTAACTTCAATTTAATGAAAATGAATAAACGAAAAAATTCAATGAATCACTCGTCTGAAATTATTATATTTCAGTTAATTAGTAATAAGGTTTTTTATGAGTGAACTGGAAAATTATTTCTCGCAATTTCGTAAGAATATAATCGGTGCTGATGCGATTTTTATAACTCCGTTTGGTGAGCAAAAATTAATATACGCCGATTGGATTGCCAGTGGAAGGTTATACAAACCGATTGAAGAGAAACTTTGCGAAACCTTCGGTCCAATGGTTGGCAATACTCACTCCGAAGCGAGTGTTACGGGCACTACAATGACTTTTGCTTATCACGAAGCTCATAAGATCATCAAAGATCATGTTAATGCTGGTAAAGATGATGTTATCATCACAACCGGCTCCGGAATGACAACAGTAGTTTGCAAATTTCAAAGACTGCTTGGATTAAAAATTCCCGAACAACTTGCTGATTATATTATACTTCCCGAAGAATTAAAACCGGTAGTGTTTATAACTCATATGGAGCATCATTCGAATCAAACTACCTGGTTAGAAACTATCGCAGATGTTGTTGTGATAAATCCAAATGAAGATGGATTGGTCGATGTTAAGGACTTCAAAGAAAAATTAGAAAAGTATAAAAACAGAAAATTAAAGATCGGCGCCTTTACCGCAGCTTCAAATGTTACAGGAATTGAACCTGATTATTTTGAATTATCAAAATTGATTCATCAATATGATGGTTATTCTTTTATCGATTTTGCTTGCTCAGCTCCTTACGTTAAAATTGATATGCATCCCGCTGATCCTGTAGCTAAATTGGATGCAGTATTATTTTCTCCGCATAAATTTTTGGGCGGACCCGGAACACCGGGAGTTTTGGTATTTGATTCAAAGCTTTATCACAATAGAGTTCCAGATTTACCGGGTGGTGGTACGGTTGATTGGACTAATCCCTGGGGAAAGCATAAGTTCGTTAATAATATCGAAGCACGTGAAGATGGTGGAACTCCCGCATTTCTTCAAACTATTAAAGCAGCTTTGTGTATCAAGCTAAAAGAAGAAATGGGTGTTGATAAAATCCGTGAGAGGGAAGAGGAACTTGTAAAAATTGCTTTTACGGGATTAAAAAAAATTCCTACTCTGCATATTCTTGCAGGAAATATTGAGCATAGACTTGGAGCAATTTCTTTTTATATAGAAAATATTCATTACAACTTAATAGTAAAAATATTAAATGATCGGTTTGGTGTGCAGGTAAGAGGCGGCTGTTCCTGTGCAGGAACTTATGGACACTATTTATTACACGTTGATCCCAACCGTTCCAAAATCATCACAGATAAGATTGATCAGGGTGATCTGTCTGAAAAACCGGGCTGGGTAAGAATGTCAATTCATCCAACAATGACGGATGCAGAATTAAATACAACTATCGATGGTATTGCTCAAATAGTAGAAAACATTGATGAGTGGAGTAAAGATTATATTTATGATAAATCTAAGAACGAATTTTTTCACAAAAATTCTGATGGAAGTGATTTAGAAAAAATAAAAAGCTGGTTTTCATTGTCTCAACTCCAAAATGTTGAGATAGATTGACTTTGAATAAAAATCTTTTATACTATCTGTAGTGAAAAATTTATTTTAATGTGATTAGCTGAATACACACGTTTTCCTGGTTAGAAAATATTAATTGGAAGGAGGGTGTGATAATGTTAGCAATTGGTGCTTACGAAAAATGTAAGCAATATATTAATCTTCATTCGGCAGATTCTGGTACTAAGAAAGAAATCTTTCCGTGTATTACGATTTCCCGCCAAACCGGCTCAGGTTCCTACGAAGTTTCCGAAAAACTGATTAAGATCTTACAAAGCAAAACCAAAAATCCTGAGAATCCCTGGACTTATTTTAACAAAGATCTCATCACCAAAGTGATTGAAGAATTTAAACTGCCTGGAGTGTTTAAGAAATATATCGCTGAGGATAAATACAACCCCATTTCAGATGCTGTGAATGAACTGCTTGGTGTAAAACCTTCTGAGTGGACAATCGTACATAAGTCAACCGAAATTATTCTTCAACTTGCACATTATGGAAAAACAATTATTGTAGGAAGAGGAAGTAATCTCATAACTTCGAAACTTCCGAATAGTTTTCATGTAAGGTTAATTGCACCGATTGAACATAGACTAAAACATGTACAAGATGTTTTTAAATATTCTAAATCTGAAGCAATTGAGTATATTAAAAAGGAAGATGCAAGCAGGCATAAATATTTAAAGTCACATTTTTTCCGTGAACCAGATGACCCTACTCTATATCATCTTACAATTAATACGGGATTGCTTTCATATGAAGAAAGTGCAATGGTAATTGCACTTTCACTAATGAAGAAGTTCCCGAAGAGTTTTGAGGAATAAATTATTTATACAATTATAGTGTAGACTTTAATTTTGTTAATCCGGTTTTGCTAACGGGCAATTCCTTACCGTTCTTCAAAACTAAGCGATAAGATTCTGTATCGGTTTGTTCTAAATGCTGCAGAAAATCTAAGTTGATAATATACGATCTATGAATACGTACAAATTGATTTTCATTTAAATGATTTTCAAAGTACTTCATAGTTTTTTGTTTTAGGAATCTTCCTTTTTCAGAATTGATAAGCACATAATCATCCTGAGCTTCAATCCATTTTACTTCTTCAACTGGAATTATTGTGATCTTACCGCCATCTTTTATTACAACACGTTCCAAAAATTCGATCTTTTCATCACGCTGCTTGATAATATTTTGAATAGCTGAATTTTGTTGAAACCTATCACCAAGCTGCGCAATTGCTTTTTGTAATGCGCTTGAAAATCTCTCTTCTGAAAAAGGTTTTAAAAGATAATCCACTGCACTTACTTCAAAAGCCTTTATTGCAAAATGATCGTAAGCAGTTGTAAAAATAATTATTGGCGGATCTTCGAGAAGTTCCAACATTTCAAATCCATTTAGCTTTGGCATCTGAATGTCAAGGAAAATTAGATCAGGTTTCAATTCATTGATTCTTTTTATTGCATCAAATCCGTTTGAACATTCTGCCAGTATTTCAACATCATCCCTGTTAGCTAGATAATTTTTTGTAATCTGTCTTGCAAGGGATTCGTCATCAACAATAATTATTTTTATTTTGTTTGCCATAGAATTAAACTAATGTTTTTTGTAAAGGAATAAAAATGTTTACAATAAATTTACCACTCTCTTTTTTTACTTCCATAAGATTATCCTGTTGATAAATTAATGATAATCTATCTTTAATATTCTTTAATCCAACTCCAGCACCTTTTTTATGTGATTCACCCTCAAAGTTATTGCAAAGTGTAATCTTTAAAAAGTCATCTTGCTTTGTACAGGTTAATTTGATAGTAACTGAATCCAGTGTTTCATAAACAGCATGTTTAATGGCATTCTCAAAAAGAGGCTGCAGAATCATACTTGGGATTTCAACTTTACCGCATTCTTCATGCAATTCTTCAACGTAAACAAACTTATCATCAAACCTTATCTTCTCAATATCAAGATATAACTTTATGTTTTTTAATTCTTCGTTGAGTGTGTTTTTTAGTCTGTCATTATTAGCCAAGGTATATCTTAAAAAATCTGCAAGCTTAATTATCATCTGCTTCGCTTTTTTCGGATCAATCTCAGTTAATGCGCTCATCGAGTTTAAGCTGTTAAAAATAAAATGCGGATTGATTTGAAATTTTAATGATCTCAATTCTGCTTCGGTAACAAGATTTTTTAATTCCGTTTCCTTTAAGGTTCTTTCCTGGAAATCAGAGTAATAAATAACAACGTAGTAAAATGCAGTAAGCAGAAAATAATAAAGTATCCCTATTATAAATCTTGACTTAATAGTTTTAATAAAAAAATCACCAAACAAATCTGTGTCACTAATAATACTTATCACGGCAAAATACCCAAGTACAAGCCAAACAACAGATATTAACAATCCACCACCAAAGTGGGTTAATATTATTTTTGTTAAAGGATTGTTCTCAATTGAAAGATAAACCGAGGAGTACCAGAAACTTAATCCAAGTGCAGCAATTAAAAGATTAAAGGCAATTGCATCTACCAACAATATAGTAAATGAAGCTTTGCCCTCAAGAGATATGAGATTAATGTAAAGAACAGCTATTGCTAAAACAAAGAGCAAGTATAGCAAAATACTTTTGGGACTTTTTAATATGGGATTAAGAGACATATATGATTGTTACAAATATGTTTTTAATTCGCCGCCGCCAAACACTACCAAACCTTTTATTATCAAAGTTTTACTTTGATCAACAAAGCTACTTGGGTCTTTAACGCTTTTATTTGAAAAACCGCCAAAGATTGAAGTGACATTCATTACCACATTCCAATCATTTGGAACAACGATTGTAGTGCCGCCAAAAACAGCAAGAATATCTATTGAACTTGTACCTTCAGCAAGTTTACACCCTTTAAGAATAATTTCGGATCCACCAAAGACAGCCGTGATATTACCGCCGCGGAAATTTTCAGAAGTTACAATTTTGGTCCCGCCGCCAAAGATTGCTACATCATCAATCACATCTTTATTTATCTGACCTAAATCATCAGTTTCTTCAACTTTCTTTTTTTGATTAAGAATTATATAACTGCCAATTGCAATCATAAAAATGGCAATTACAATAGATCCATCATAATCAATTGAAGGAAAAATTCTTGGAAGGATAAAAATGAAACCTAGACCGGCAATAATTCCGCCAAGCATTTTTCTTGAAGTGTTAAGAGTAAGATAAACTCCGATTACTATGAAAAAGAATTGCCAGGAAAAGATGACCCTGCCAAAATTAAAATCAAAAATATCCAATGAATTAAGAAAGAATAAACCTCCTAATCCAATTAGGATGCTACCAAGCATTACTCTTTTATCTACTTTGTTTTTATTTTCTTCCATTTTCTGCTCCTTAAATAGATGTACCGTTTTCTGGCGGAAAAGTAATACAAAGATAACGATCGCGAAAGTAAAATTCGGTGAAAGGATGGTATTTATCGGTAAATGGACGAAATACTCTTATTATTTGAAATACTTTTTAAGGAGATTTTTTGCTTTCTCATTACCGAAATCTGAAGCAAGCTCAAAATCAACGATTGCCTCATCAATATTTCCAATACTAATTTCAGTTAAGCCAAAATAGTAATAGCCATCCGCATAGTCTTTTTTTATTTTAATTGATTTTTGATAATCCTTAACTGCTTTATCAAAAAGCTCAAGACCGTGATATGCTTGCCCTCTATAGCAGTAAAATTCATAATTAAGTGGATCATCCTTTAATAATATGTTAAAACATTTAATAGCTTCATTATACAATTCTAAATCAAGATTTCGAATTCCAAGTTCATAAACTTCTGAAAGTGGTAATTCATCAAGTGATGGGGGATTGTCTATTATTTGAGGCACATCCGGATAGAATTCTGGACTATCAGGTTCAGGACAACAGTCGCTTGGAATAGGTTTCCATACTTCAACAACTTCAATGATTATTGGCTCAGGTGGGGGTGGTGTTTGAGGTGGATTAAATTTTTCTCTGTTTGGTGATTGGATTGGTTCCCGTTTTTGATCAGGTGTTCGAACAGGATTTTCAATTTTTTCTCTATCAATCCTATCTACAGTCTTATCTCTGTCTTTAGTTGGATTTCTTTGAGCTATTGATAAACAGTTAAAAGTAATTGTGAAGGCAAGCAGAAGTATTAAGGTTTTCATAACTCTCTCCTGGAATAATTATTAAAATTAAGTCCATAATTATGCCAGAGATATAAAAAAGGGAGCAGAAGCTCCCTTAGAATTTTTTGCAAGATATTAACTAAACATGAACTTCAACTTTATTAATATGAACATCCTCAACTTTTTTAAGTGCTTGCTCAAGATCAGCAATAAGATCATTTACACTTTCAATTCCGACTGAAATTCGAACCAATCCATCGGTTATTCCGCCAGCTAATCTTGCTTCTTTACCCATAGAAAAATGTGTCATACTTGCAGGATGCTGAATCAAGCTTTCAACTCCGCCTAAACTAACCGCAAGCTGAAAAAGTTTTACAGAATTCATCATCAGCCTTCCAGCTTCTATTCCACCTTTTAGCTCGATAGTTATCATTCCGCCGGAACCTTTGTGCTGTTTTAATCCAACTTGATAGTGAGGATGAGATTTTAATCCAGGATAACGAATTGATTCCACCATAGGATGTTTTTCTAACCACTCAGCAATGATCTGTGCACTTTCACAATGCTTTTCCATTCTTAGTGCAAGTGTTTTCAATCCGCGATGGACTAAAAATGAATTAAAAGGATCAATCACTCCTCCAAGTTGATTTAATGTTTTGCGGAAGTGCAAATAAGTTGTTTCATCTTTTACAACAATAATTCCACCAACAACATCCGCATGACCGTTTAAAAATTTTGTTAAGCTGTGCATAACAACATCAGCACCAAGTGCAATTGGATTTTGAAGAGCAGGACTCATAAAGGTATTGTCAACAACTACAGAAGTGTGGTGTTGATGTGCGATTTTAGAAATTTCAGTTAAATCCGATATACATAGTGTTGGGTTACCCGGTGTCTCCACATAAACAACTTTTGTATTTGGTTTAATTGCTTTTTTTACCTCATCAAGATTTGATGTGTTTACAAAAGAAGTTTCCACACCAAACTTTTTCATAATTGTATTTAGCAAAGTTGTTGTCGGTCCATAAACGGCCGAGGAACAAACAACGTGATCACCAGTTTGAGTTAGTGCTGCAAATATTGTATGAACAGCAGCCATTCCACTTCCGCAGCCGAGGGCTTTATGACCACCTTCAAGTTCAGCAACTGCATTTTCCATTGCTTCAACTGTTGGGTTGAGCATTCGTGTATAAATATATCCCTTTTCTTCACCTGCAAAAAGTGAAGCGCCGTGTTGTGCAGTTTTAAATTTAAATGTTGATGTTTGATAGATTGGTGGTACAACTGAACCATATTCATATTCATCAATACCTGAATGAACACATTTAGTTTGGAAATCTATTTTTGAGTGATTTTTCATTATGTTTTTTCCCGCTAAAGAATTATGTAAAAATTTTATTACACAAAATTAGGAAAAATTTATGAAAGGTTTGGAATGGACTTTTGTCCATTCCATATAAATGTGGGCGGAAATTTATTGTTTGATAAACTTGTAAGCTTGATAATCAATAAAATCATCAACATACAAATCAAAGGAAATCACTTTCTTGTCCTTAATTTCAAAAGGAAATACTTTTATTCCGTAAGTTGGATCGGAGTAAGTGCAAAGAAATCTATTGTTGCCTATATATTTCAGTTTGCCAATAATTTTTGAATGATGCTGTAATTTCATCTCAAGATAATTTTCTTTTAATGATAAATCAGCATACCCATAAACTTCGTGCAGGTATCTTCCTGTAAAACCATTAAGATCGATTTCAGGCTTGATATTCAATGCAACAGAATCTCTCCAGGCTGTTCGTTGCTCATCTCTTTCTTTTTTTTGTTTTGCTGCTCTTTTAAAAGAGTATTCATCATAATCTCTGTAAGGCAAACCAAGATATGCATCAATAATTTCCCATTTTAACATTTGAAAGAATCCATTTTGGTCAGTATTTGTTAAAACAACAACACCAAGATTTTCTTCCGGAAGGATAGTAACAGATGTAACAAATCCATTTACGCCACCGGTATGAGAAACAATTTCTGTCCCTTCATAATCCATAAGACCCCAGCCTAAACCATAAAGATTAAAATGTCCTTCATTAAATGGATGTCTAACTCTCCCTTGAATAGTTTGAGGCTGTCTTGTGCGCTGCAAAACTTTAAAGGGTACTACAATTTCTTCATTGTATTTACCGCTGTCAAGCTGCGTAATTAACCAATTGCTTAAATCATTAATTGATGATCCGATGCTTCCGCAAGGAGCCAAATTATCAATATTTTCAAAAGGAAGAACTGACATTTTGCCATCAACAATAGTATGAGGCTTAGCAATGTTTTCTGATTTGGCAAAATCAGTTGATAATGCAGTTGTTCTTTCCATTTTTAATGGCAGAAAGATTTTTTCTTTAAGATAATCTTCCCATCTCAAACCTGATACTTTTTCAATGATTTTTCCTGCAACAGCATAACCAGCATTTGTATATCCATATTTTGTTCTGAAATCATATTTTGGTGTGATCATACCAAACTTTTCAATTACTTCATCTGCGGTTAAATCCGAAGTCCAATACATAAAATCACCTTGAAATGTTTCAAGTCCCATTCTATGGGAAACTAAATCAATTATATTCAGTTCTTTTGAAATCCACTCATCTTTCACTTTAAAATCAGGTAGATATTGAATTACTTTATCATCAAGTTTTAGTTTGCCATCGCTTTCAAGTAATGCAAGCGCAGTTCCAGTAAATGCTTTGGTGTTTGAGCCAATCATAAACAAAGTATTTTCATCAACTTTATTATTCGTACCCAGTTCTTTTACTCCATAACCTTTTGCAACAATTATTTTTCCATCTTTAACAACAAGAACTGCTGCACCAGGAATTTGCCAATTCACTAGTCCACGATTAACGTAAACATCAAGACTATCTGTAATGAAGGATGGAGTTTCCTGCGCGAAAAGAATAAGATTCGAGATAAGAATGAAAAACAAAATAGAAATAAATTTTTTCATGATTATTCCTTTAAAATTGATATGTAAAATTAAGAAAAATAATAGAAGTCAACCCTCCAATTATCATAAATATTAAACGACTTTCAAATCCATTTTAGTGTTCAAATTCCTTATATTTCCACCTCAAAAACTGTAAAACATTAATTCGGTTATAATCTTGGCTAAAGAAAAAATACTTGTTACTTCCGCATTGCCTTATGCAAACGGTCCAATCCATTTGGGGCATTTAAGCGGCGCATATCTTCCTGCAGATATTTATGTTCGTTACAAAAGATTAAATGGTGATGATGTTATTTACATTTGTGGGTCAGATGAACATGGTGTGCCGATTACAATAAGTGCCGATAAAGAAAAAGTTTCTCCACAAGTAATTATAGATCGCTATCACGAAGCAAATAAAAAAGCTTTTGCAAGATTTGGAATGACCTTCGATAACTACTCGCGAACAAGTATCCAAATTCATCACGAAACAGCTAAAGAATTCTTTTTAGAGTTTTATAAACGTGGATTATTTGTTGAAAAAAAATCTCTCCAGTTTTTTGATGATAAAGCAAATATGTTTTTACCTGATCGGTATGTTGAAGGAACCTGTCCCAAATGCGGGAACGAAGAAGCAAGAAGCGATGAATGTGAAAATTGCGGTTCACTTTACGATCCTTCAGAATTAAAAAATCCCAAAAGTAAAATTTCAGGCGGAACTCCAAAATTAAAAGAAACTTTGCACTATTATTTCCCGCTTGGTAAATATCAACCTGCTTTAGAAAAGTATGTTGATGAAATGAATGAAAAGTATGGCTGGAAAGAAAATGTACTTCAATATTGCCGTGGTTGGTTTAAAGATGGATTAAAGGATCGCGCGATTACCAGAGATTTGGATTGGGGAATAAAAGTTCCAGTTGATTCTGCCGTCGGTAAAGTTATCTACGTCTGGTTCGAAGCTGTGCTTGGTTACATCTCATCCACAAAAGAATTATCTCAACAAAAAAATGAGCCTGATTTTTGGAAAAAATATTGGCAGGATCCTAAAACAAAATACATTGCATTTATTGGAAAAGATAACGTTGTATTTCATACAATTATCTTTCCCGCTATCTTAATGGCGTGGAATGAAGGTGGAAAAGAACAATACTGTCTGCCGCAAAATGTTCCGGCAAATGAATTTTTAAATTTTGAAGGAAAGAAATTTTCAAAAAGTAGAAATTGGGGAATTGATGTTGATGAATTTTTAGATTTGTTTGATCCTGATTTGCTCCGTTATACACTTGCAGCAAACTTACCTGAGACTCGAGATACAGATTTTTACTGGAAAGAGTTTCAGTTAAGAAATAATAGTGAGCTTGCCGATATTCTTGGCAACTTTATCAATCGTACTTTTACATTTGTGTTCAAACATTTTGATGGAAAAGTTCCCACTCTGGGTAGGCTTGAAAAAATTGATGAAGATATGCTTAAGGAAATTTCAGAATATCCAAAACGGGTTGCTGATCTTTTTGAAAAGTATAAAATTCGTGATGGTGTAAATGAGATTATGAATCTTGCTCGTGATGGCAATAAATACTTTAATGACACTGAGCCCTGGAAAACTGTTAAGTCTGATAAAGAGAGATGCGGGACAACTCTAAATATATGTTTGCAAACAATCTATTCGCTTGCGGAATTATTTTCTCCGGTTCTTCCATTCTCTACAGAAAAATTATTTGTGATGTTAAATGCAAAACCTGTTGATTGGAAGGATTGCGGTAAATCTCAATTAAAAGAAGGACATCAATTGAATCAGAGCGAGATACTATTCCCAAAAATTGAAGATGAAAAAATAGAAGCTCAGATAAATAAGCTTCCAAAACCTGAACCCGAAAAAGAAAAAATTGATCTAATCACCTACGATGATTTTATGAAAATCCAACTTCGTACTGCAGAAGTAATTGAGGCAGAAAAAGTTGCAAAGAGTGAAAAGCTTTTAAAGTTAAAAGTTAGATTAGGTAACGAAGAAAGACAGGTTATTGCCGGGATTGCTAAAAGTTACGAACCAGAAAATTTGGTCGGTAAGAAGGTTGTAATTGTGGCTAACTTGCTGCCAGCAAAGCTAATGGGATTGGAATCAAGAGGTATGATTTTGGCTGTTGAAACTAAAGATGGTTCTTTGGAAGTTCTCAATGTCCCTGATTCAGTTAATAATGGAACTAGAGTTAAATAAAAATTATAGGAAGATTGATGAAAAGACTTATTCTTGCACTCGTTTGTTTTGGATTTATTGGTGTTTTTGCACAAAATCCGCTTGAAAAAATTTCCCCAAAACTCCAGCAGAAAATGCAATCGGATTCACAAACAGATAAATATTTAGTTTGGGTTTACTTTACAGATAAGGGAAACAATTTAGAAAGTTTTTATTCAAATCCACAAACAGTAGTTAGCCAAAAATCCTTAGAACGAAGAGCAAAAGTTTTAAGGGAATCAAAGTTAATCGATTTTACAGATATTCCTGTTAATCAAAGCTATGTTAATTCACTTAATCAAAATGGATTTGAATTAAAACAAAAATCTAAATGGTTTAATGCTGTAAGTGGTTTTGCAAATCAAAATGAAATTAATCAGATAGCCTCTAAATATTTTATAAAAAAAATAGATGTTGTTGGAACTTTTGCTAAGAGGGTAGAAGATATTGAATTTATTACTACCGAATCTGGAAATTATGATCCTAGCCAACCTGAAAGCATTCACTCGCTAAATTATGGCGGTTCATTTACTCAACTAAATCTTATCAGTGTTCCTCAAGTTCATGATCTTGGATTTAACGGAACAGGCGTTACGATTTGTGTGCTTGATGCTGGATTTGATAATCTTCCACACGAAGCATTTTCTTCCATGAATATTATTGCTGCTTATGATTTTGTTAATAACGATCCAAACGTTGGAAATCAAGGAGATATGGGTGAAGGTTCACACGGTACAGCAACATTATCAATCATAGGTGGATTTAAAGAGGGCCAATTAGTTGGCCCAGCTTACGGTGCAAATTTTATTCTTGCCAAAACTGAAAATACAGACAGCGAAACTCCGGTTGAAGAAGATAACTGGATAGCCGCTCTTGAGTGGGCTGATAGTATTGGTGTTGATGTTACATCAACTTCACTTGGTTATATTGATTATGATTTTCCTTACACAAGTTATACCTGGGAGGATATGGATGGAAATACAGCACTAATTACTATTGCCGGTGATCTTGCAGTTGGAAAGGGAATTGTGGTTGTGAATTCTGCTGGTAATGAAGGATATAATTCTTCACATAATACTTTAGGTGCTCCTGCAGATGGTGATAGCATAATTGCGGTAGGTGCTGTTACATCGAGCGGTGTCCGCACATCTTTTAGTTCTGTCGGTCCTTCCGCTGATGGAAGAATTAAACCTGATTTAATGGCAATGGGATCAAATGTTTATCATGCTGATTCTTTTGGCAATTCTTATTGGTCAGGCGGCGGTACATCTTATAGCTGTCCTTTAGTAGCAGGTGTTTGTGCGCTTATTTTACAAAAAAATTCCAATCTAACACCTATGGAAGTTTTAGAAGTCCTAAGATCAACAGCAACCCAAAGTAACAATCCTGACAATTTATATGGCTGGGGAATAATAAATGCTCTAAGTGCAATGAATCTTGTAACAATTCCTGTTGAGCTTACATTATTCAGTGGTAATTATGAAGATGGTGTGGTAAATCTAAAATGGATAACCGCGACGGAAACTAATAATTTTGGATTTGAAGTTGAGCGACGAAACGATTATTCAAATTATGAATCGATTGGCTTTGTAAATGGCAACGGTACCAGCACAAATAGAGTTACTTATAATTTTGTTGATGAAAATTTGTCGGCTAACAGATATTACTATAGGTTAAAGCAAATTGATCTAGATGGGTCATTCGAGTACTCAAATGAAATTGAGGTGAATATTGAAGGTTTAACTGATTTTCAACTATATCAGAATTATCCAAATCCGTTCAATCCATCAACAAAAATTAAATATTATATACCACAGAATAGTTTTGTTAAGATAACATTACACGATATTTTAGGAAGCGAAATAAGAACGTTAGTCAGTGAAAACGTTCAACCAGGCAATTATGAAATTACATTAGATGGTTCTGATCTATCGAGCGGGATGTATTTTGTAAGATTGAGTTCAGAGAATATACAGAGAACTTTAAAAATCTCTTTGATTAAGTAGTTTTTTAGGCTGGTACATCAGAAAAAGTTGATGTATCAGCCTCAAATTACCTTGATTTTCTAACCCTCTATTCATAAAATTTGCGGTCAATTTTTAATAATTATACAGGAGATAATGATGTCTTTACGGATTCCTTTTTTATTTACAGCCTTATTAGCATTTCTCTTTGCTGCGTGTTCTCCCGAACATTCAAAAATCGTAATTGCTGAATTCAATTCTGAAAAAATTACAATGGGAGAGTTTGAAAAAGCCTATTCTAAAAATGTAGGCGGATTAGAAGCAGCAGCAAGTGATAGTTTTGAAAATTACAAAAATTTTGCCGATCTGTACACTAACTTCAAAATGAAATTAGATGATGCAAAAGTTCGCGGCTACCAAAATGATCCTGCACTTAATGATGAATTGACTGATTATAAAAAGAAAGTTGGATCATCATATATCCTTGAAAAATATCTTGTAGAGCCTAACATAAAAGACTGGTATGAAAAAAGAAAAACAGAAATTCGTGCAAGTCATCTTATGATAAGAGTTGATTCTACCGGAGAGGCTGCTGCTGCAAAGTATGCTCAATCTCTGCTTGATAGTATTAAAGGAGGTGCAAAGTTTGAAGATATGGTTCTAAGACATTCGCAGGATCAATTCTCAAAAGTTAAAGGTGGAGATATCTTTTACTTTACTGCTGGTCAACTTCCTTTTGAGTTTGAAGATGCCTGTTACAAGACAGCTAAAGACAGTGTTTATCTGGAAGTTGTAAAAACAAGATTCGGTTTTCACATCATAAAAGTAACTGATATAAAACCCCGAGTTCCTAAAATAAAAGCAAGTCATATACTGATCAGTTACATGAATCCTGCAGGTGTTGCTGATACTGCTGCTGCTGAACTTACAATGGATAGCGTATTAACTGAATTAAAATCAGGAAAAGATTTTGCAGATGTAGCAGGAAGATTTTCTGATGATACAGGAACAAAGGATAAGGGCGGCGATCTTGGTTTCTTTGAAAGAAGAATGATGGTTCAGGAATTTGATGAAGCAGCATTTAATTTAGAAATTGGACAGGTTTCTGATGTTGTAAGAACAAATTTTGGTCTGCACGTAATTAAAGTAACTGAAAAAGAAGCATATCCAACTTTTGAAGCTGACAGAGAAAACCTTAAAAATTTATTAAAACGTTCCCGCTATAATGATTTATATGCTGAATTAATTGAAAATTACAAAAAAGAGTTTAACTATAACGTAAATGAAAATGCACTTCAGCAGATGATTGGTTATAATGATTCTACGGTTATTGGTGGTGAGATGAAGGGAATATCTGAAATTGGCGGTAACACAGTTTTTAGTTTTACAAATCATATCGAAACTGTAAATGATTTCTATTCTAAAATAAAATCCGATACAGAATTTAGCGGTAAAAAATTTACACCTGATATTCTTAATAAAGGTGTAAAAAAATTAAGTGAGCAATTACTTCTTGAAGAAAAAGCTTTATCACTTGAAAAAACAGATGCTCAATTTGCAGATTTGATGAAAGATTATCAGAACGGAATTTTTATATTCAAACTTCAGGAAGAGGAAGTCTGGAATAAAGTAACCGTGGATAGTGTTAAGCTACATGATTTTTATATGAATAACATGCAAAAATATTCCTGGCCTGATAGAGTTTCTTACACAGAAATCTATGCAAAAAAGGATTCTGTTATAAAAAGCTATTATAGAATGTTAAAAGATGGAGAAGATTTTGATTCGTTAGCTGCTAAAACAGAACGATCGCAAGTTAAAGACAAAAATGGCAAATACGATTTGCAGGCAGTTGGCTCTACTGAGTTTTCTAAAATCGTAAACGAATTAACTAATATTGGTGACTATACTGATGCTATTCCTAATCCAGGCGGTTTTTCAATTTTAAGATTAGATGTTAGAGATCCTGCGAGGTTAAAAACATTTGAAGAAGCTAAAGCAGAAGTTTCTGGCCAATATCAGGAATATGAAAGTAAAAGACTTGAAAATGAATATATCGATTCGTTGAAGAAAAAGTATTCACCAGTTATCTATTATGATGAATTGCGAAGCGCATTTAAACAAAACGCTGACTAATATACTTTTTCTTTTTGGAGTTCTAGTTTTTGCAGCATGTACTCAAGAACAAAAAAAAGATGATTTTGTAGCTCGCGTTAATGAATCTTATCTAACCAGGGAAGATTTTGCTTCCCTGGCAGATACTGCAAACCTTAATTCCTCTCAAAAGGAACAACTGATTAAAAATTGGATATACCAGCAAGTTTTATTTCAAGCTGCTGACAAAGAAGGCATAACCAGGCGGGAAGATTATTTGAAAATCGTTGATAAATCATCAAATGAGTTAGCTGCTGCTATGCTAATTGATGATTATGTTTCGAATGAAAAAATCAATTACTCTGATGAAGATCTCATCAATTATTATGAATCCAACAAAAATTATTTTCGCTTAAACACTGACGCATATCTGATAAACAAAGTTACTTTTAATAATGAAGATAATGCTATAAAGTTCAGATCACTAGCATTAGACAGCGAGTGGAAAAAAGCTGTAAGTGTCTTTATAAATGATTCAGCATTGGTACTAAATGCGACTTCTGATTTAGTGGAGGAAAATAATTTATATCCTGTGCAGTTATCCAGAATTATAAAAGATTTTTACCCTGCAGAAATTAGCATTGTAATTACAAATAAACCTGGATATTATTCCATAGTTCAATTGTTAAATAAATTTGGCAAAGAATCTGTACCGCCATTTGAATTAATAAAAACAAAAGTAGAAAAAAGATTTTTAGCTGAGAAGAAAAAACAGTTAGTCGAGGAGTATCTTAAAAATCTATATTCCCAAAATGAAATTGAGATAAAAAAATGAAAATAAAAATTGCTGTACTTATTTTATTGATTACATCTATAATATCGGCTCAACAAACACTTGATAAAATAGTAGCTGTAGTTGACAATGAGATCATTCTGCAAAGTGAACTTGATTTTCAGGTTGGAATATTTGCTTCCCAAAGACAGATTGATCCTGCCACACCTGGATTAAAAGAGCAATTACTCAAAACAATGATTGAAGAAAAACTTATTTATGCTCAGGCTGATCTTGATTCGATTACAATTACCGAGGATGAAATAAACCAGAGGATAGATTACCAAATAAACTCGTTTACTCAGCAGTATGGTTCTATTGCTAACATCGAAAAAATATATGGAATGAGCATCGATAGAATTAAAAGAGAATTGCGTGATGAGGTTCGTAAAAGCCTTATGTCTCAGAGATTGCAGGAAAAAAACTTTGGCAAAGTTCAGGCGACAAGAAGAGAAGTTGAAGATTTTTTTGAAACCTATAAAGACAGTATTGGTAACATTCCGGAAAAGGTAAAAATCTTTCATATATTTATTAATCCAAAGGCAAGCGAAAAATTAAAAAAGAAATTTTATGATAAAGCCGTTGCGCTTTTAGATTCAATCAAAGCAGGTGTGGATTTTTCTGAACTTGCAAAAAAATATTCTGATGATCCCGGAAGTGCTGCACAGGGCGGTGATCTTGGTTTTGTAAAAAAAGGAGTTTTCTATCCGGAGTTTGAAGAAGCTGCATTTAAATTAAATGTTAACGAATTATCCGGGGTTGTTGAATCACCTGTTGGATTTCATATAATACAAATGTTAGAACGACGTGGTGAGTCTATTAATACACGCCATATATTAGTAAAGATAAAGGCTGATGAAGATGCTGATCTGCAGACAATTGATTTTCTGTCTGGAATAAGAGATAGTCTTCTAAAAGGTGTTGCTACTTTTCAAGAGTACGCTAAAAAATATAGTGAGGATAAAGAGACTGCCCCTTTCGGAGGTGAATTAGGTGAATTTTATATCAGCCAGTTAGATAAAGCTTTATTAGATGCTGTTGGTAAACTGAAGCAAGGGGATATTGGATTTCCAAGAAGATTAGAATATGCGCCCGGTACTTATGGCTATCATATTGTTTGGCTTCAATCAAGAATTCCACAGCATAAAGCAAGTTTAACTGATGATTATGCAGAAATAAAAAAACTTGCAGATGAAAACAAGAAACAAAAAGAATATGAAAAATGGATCGCAACAATTAAAAGTAAAATTTATTGGGAAGTAAGAATTTAATTTTATAGGATATTAAGTGAGCAAATTGAATCCGGATAATAATGATGTTCAATTGGTTGAACAGCTAAATAAAAAAGTAACGGAAATAAAATCTGAAATAGCAAAAGTAATTGTTGGACAAGATGAGATTATTAATCAATTAATCATTTCACTTTTATCCCGTGGTCATTGTTTGTTAGTCGGAGTTCCGGGTTTAGCTAAAACACTTCTAATTAAAACCCTTGCAGAGGTTATGGATTTGAAGTTTAACCGGATTCAGTTTACGCCAGATCTAATGCCAAGCGATATAACTGGAACTGAAATTCTTGAAGAAGATCTGGCAACAAAAAAAAGAAACTTTAGATTTATATCTGGGCCAATCTTCGCAAATATTATTCTTGCCGATGAGATTAACAGAACTCCGCCTAAAACTCAGGCAGCATTGTTAGAAGCGATGCAAGAGCACAAGGTAACCGCTGCTGGTCATACATATCAATTACCCGAACCATTTTTTGTTCTTGCAACTCAAAATCCAATTGAACAAGAGGGAACTTACCCTTTACCAGAAGCACAGTTGGATAGATTTATGTTTAATCTTTGGCTAGAGTATCCTTCAGTCGAAGAAGAAATAAAAGTTGTGCAGACAACAACAAGTGAGTATAAACCAATTTTAAATAAAGTTGTGTCTTCCGATGAATTAATTGTATTTCAGGATCTTGTTAGAAAAGTACCAGTTGCACCAAATGTAATTGAATTTGCAGTTAAAGTTTCTAATATGACGAGACCAATTAATGGAAGTGCTCCAAAGTATGTTAAAGATTGGGTTACCTGGGGAGCCGGTCCAAGAGCATCGCAGTATTTAATTATGGCTGCAAAAACTCGTTCAATAATTCAAGGAAGATTTACGCCAAATATTGATGATGTAAAAGCATCAATGCTTCCGGTTTTACGGCATAGAATTATTACAAATTTTAGTGCCGAAGCTGAGGGAATTTCTTCTATTGATGTGATAAAGAGAGTAGAGACCGAAGCCTGATAGTAGTTTAATCTATAATTTTGCGATTGAATAGTTTTTATAGGCAAAATAAATTTCAGTAACAGCAGTTTTAATAACAGTTGCTGCTGGAACCGCTAACAACATCCCAAGAAGTCCAAACAATTCACTGCCGATAATGATTAGGAGTATAATTATTATCGGATGCATATCAACACTTTTAGAAAAAACATACGGTTGCACAAATCCATTATCTAAAGTATAAGTCAATGCAACAATGGTCATAATTAATGGAACCTGAGATAAATCACCTGTCTGCATGATTGATAGAACGATAGCTGGAACACCTCCAATTATAGGTCCTAAGTATGGCACAAGGTGTCCGATACCGGCAATAACTCCTAATGGAAGTGCATTTGGCAATCCGATAAAATAAAATCCAAAACCAATTGCAGCACCAACAAACATTGCATCAAAAATCCAAGCTCTAACAAATCTGCCAAGCTGAAGAGTTACTCTTTTTAAAATCCAATAAGACATTTCAAAATATTTATTAGGTACAATGTGAATTAATCCTTTTTGTATAATTGCGCTGTCTTTAAGCAGATAAAAAGTAATAAAAGGAACAATTACTAAAAAAGCAGTAACAGAAACAATACCACTAACATATTGGGTTATATGATTTATTGCATCATTAAATAAGGTTGAAATAATTCCTTGCACTTTCAGTGCAAGTTCACCCTTATGAAACAGAGGAAAAACGCTCAGTATCTTTTTTTCAAGATCATTGAGTTCATCGTTTAAAGAAAAATCCTTTAACGATACTAATACCTGATCCATTTGAAAGAGAAATTTTGGGATTACAAAAGAAAGACCGAGATAAAACAAAAATCCAAAAACAGCAAAAACAAATAACGTAGAAATTGTTCTTGAAAAACCTTGTCCCTCAAGCAGTCTAACAAATGGAGCGCAGATGAAACCAAGCAAAACAGAAACCGCAATTAACACTAAAACATTTACGAGTAAAAACGAAAAATAAAAGAGTAACCCGATACTAAACAGTATAAGAAAAATCTGAATATATTTTTTACTTAATAAATCCATAATAAAAATTAACTTACTGCTTCTATTCTTTTTACAGCAGGAACTTCACGCATAATTGCTCTTTCAATTCCTGCTCTTAATGTCATAATTGATAAAGGACAAATTTCACAGGCACCAAGCAGCCTTACTTTTACTATTCCGTCTTCAGTAATTTCAACTAATTCAACATCACCATTATCAGCTTGTAAATATGGTCTTATGTTGTTGAGTGCTTTTTGAACTTCGTATTTCATAATTAAAAGTCAAGAAACTAAAAAAGCCAGGCTAAATTTATATCCAATATTGTTTTAATTATTTATTAAATCAAAATTAATCTTCATCACCAAGAAGAATTTCTATTTTTTCAGAAGCATTTGAGTTCCTGATATTTACCTGATCAGTAAGTTTTCTTGAAATATCCATAAGGATATTAGTCTCTTTTGCATCAGGAATTCCAAAAACCATTGGAACTCCATTATCTCCGCCTTGTCTGATTCTAGGATCGATAGGAATGCCGCCAAGCAAGGTTGTGTTAAGTTCTTTGCAAATTTTTTCTCCACCACCTGAACCAAAAATATCATATTTGTTTCCAGTATCAGGTGCAATAAAGTAACTCATATTCTCAACAACACCAAGTACGGGAACGTTTACTCGTTCAAACATCCTTAATGCTTTTCGTGCATCAATTAATGATACTTCCTGCGGAGTTGTTACAATTACTGCGCCTGTTAACGGAATTGTTTGAACTAAAGTTAATTGAATATCACCTGTCCCGGGTGGCAAATCAAAAATTAAATAATCAAGTTCACCCCAATCAACATCAGTCATAAATTGTTTTATGGCGCCGCTCGCCATTGGTCCGCGCCAGATGATCGGATCTTTTTGATCAACAAGCAGCCCTATTGACATAAATTTTATTCCGTAGTTTTCAAGTGGAATCATCTTTACAGAATTTTCTGCCTGATAGACTTTTGGTTTATCGTTTAATCCGAGCATCAATGGAATGCTTGGTCCATAAATATCTGCATCAATTAAACCAACACTGGCTCCATCTTTTGCAAGTGCAACTGCAAGATTAACAGCCACCGTGCTTTTACCAACTCCACCTTTACCGCTTGCAACCGCAATGGTATTTTTTACTCCCGGCAGTATTGCATCTTTTTTTGCATCTTTATGGGTAGATACTTTTGAAGATGATTTAGTAAGAATATCCAGATTAATCTTTTTTAATCCAGCAAAATCTTTTTTTAGGTGATTCACAATCAAACTCTTTGCTTCTTCGGAGTTTGTTGCGCTAAGAGCAATCTCTAATGATAAATTCTCATCTCTGAATTCAAATTTTCTTATAGAATTAAGCGTAAGTGAATCTGTATTAATCTTATCGTTATTAATTTTTTTTAATGAATTTATAATAGTGCTTTTTGTGATCTCGAACATTTTACTTTCCTGCTTCTTTTTAAATAAACCAAATGACATTTAATGATATTAAAACTTTTGATTGTTTGAAAAGGTTCAATTTTATTACAATTTACTTTTGTGTTCTAATGCCCATAGCCTTAAGAGTATGGTTCATTAGCCATTCCTGGCTATTAATCTTTTTGTTGCTTTCCTTAACTTCGGAAAAGATGTAAGATCCATCAGACTGAAGAATTCTTGCTTTAACATTATCTTTTAAAGCAATTTTTAATAGCGTTTTCATAAGCTCATCCTTAAGTCTTGGATTTTCAATCGGAAACGCAACCTCAACTCTTCTATCCAAATTTCTTTGCATCATATCTGCGCTGCTCAAATAAATCGCTTCATTACCATCATTATAAAAATAAAATACTCTGCTGTGTTCAAGATATCTGCCAACAATGCTGCGCACCTCAATGTTTTCACTAAGATCTTTTACACCGGGTACAAGACTGCATACTCCTCTAATGATCAGTTTGATTTCAACTCCTGAGTTAGAAGCTTCGTATAAAGCGCAAATTATTGCTGGATCAACTAACGAATTTAATTTCATAATAATTTTAGCTTCCTTACCAGCAACAGCATTTTCAATTTCTCTATTAATAAGTTCGATAAATTTTTCGCGCATATTAACCGGAGAAACAAATAACTTTTTATACTCTTTTTGTTTTGAGTACCCAGTTAAGAAATTAAAAATATCCGAGACATCACTGCAGATATCATCATCAGAAGTAAAAAACCCTAAATCCGTATAAAGTTTTGCAGTAGTTGCGTTGTAATTTCCGGTTGCAAGATGCACATATCGTTTTACTCCATCATACTCTTTGCGAACTACTAAGGTCATTTTAGCATGTGTCTTTAATCCAACTAAACCATAAACAACATGTACACCTACTTTTTCAAGAGCACGCGCCCAATAAATATTATTCTGTTCATCAAATCGTGCCTTTAACTCTACAAGCACCGCAACCTGCTTGCCCATTTCTGCTGCTTCTATCAGGCATCTAACAATGGGTGAATCCGGACCAACTCTATAAAGAGTTTGCTTGATTGCAAGTACATCGGGATCCAAGGCGGCTTGCTTGATAAAATCTATAATTGGAGAAAAAGAATGATAGGGGTGATGAAGCAAAATATCTTTTTGTCTTATTATAGAGAAGTAGTCTTCTTCATCTTCAAATGCTTTGGGTATAATTGGATAATATGGTTTTTCCTTTAGCTGATGAAGCGGTAGTTTGAATAAACCCATTACATCACTTAAACCTAATGGACCATCAGATACATGAACATCATCTTTTGTAATCTGAAGATTATCAACCAGCGTGTCTAACATAAAATCCGGAACTGGATGACCAACTTCTAATCTTACTACGCTTCCAAATCTTCGCTGCTTTATATTTTCTTCAATAACACTTAACAAGTCATCGGCTTCATCTTCCTGAAGTTCAATATCAGTATCACGTGTTATTCTAAATCTGTGTGCTTCAACTATTTCCATTCCAGGAAACAGTAAATGCAGATTTGCTTTAATAAGATCTCCCAGCCAAATGAATGTTGCGACAAAATCGCCATTAACACCCAAAGATTTTTTTGGCTCAAGAATGTTATCTATTTGTAACAATCTTGGAAGAATACTTGGTACCTTTACTCTTGCAAAATGATTTTCACCATTTGGTTTTCTAATTAGTATAGCAAGGCTTAAACTTAAATTTGAAATATATGGAAACGGTCTGCCTGGATCGAAAGCAAGTGGAGTAAGCACCGGATAAACTTCTTTTTTGAAGTATTCAGTAAGTTTAACTTTTTCATCTTCAGAGATATCTTCAATGGAAAGCAATCTAATATTATTCTCTTTTAAAGTGGGAATAATATAATCAATCCAATAATTGTCTAATCTTTTAAGAAGCGGTTTTAAGGCTTTTTCAATTTTTCTTAACTGATCGATAGGTGTTAATCCATCGATGGAAGGTTCTTCTACATTGGCAGCAATCTGTTCTTTCAATCCAGATATTCGAATCATATAAAATTCATCCAGATTAGAGCAGAAGATGGAAATGAATTTTACTTTTTCTAAAAGCGGTAATTCAGGATTTAGAGCTTCCTCCAAAACGCGTTTGTTGAATTCAACCCAGCTTAAATCTCTGTTAATAAAATTTTCTGGTTTACTGTATTTTTTAAGTAATTCTTTTACATTCATATAATTCATTTCCAATCGGGCACAAATATAATATAAAAAGAGGCTTTATGCTGTGAAATTATTTGTATATGAATTTGGATGAAAAGTGCCACATTAATGCTAAAAACGAGCATTTTATAAAAGGTCGTAAGATAAATTAACAATCAATAGTTAAAATTTATTCAAATTTTGCCAATGCACCGGCTGTAGGTTTTCGATTTTATCCGTACCACCTTTTTCTATTGGAACTATATAATCGATAAACCATCCATTTTCTGATTCTATTTCATAATCATCAAAAAACATTAAAGAGCCAAAACAGTCTTTTTTGTAAAGTTCAAAGCTTTTATATGGGATAGCTTTACGCCAGACTTCTACTATTGTAAAGTCATTAAATTCTTTTTGATTACCGCGATTGTCGTTTATCTCAATCATACCAATTTAATTAGTTAATCTTCTTTAACTTAAATTTATCCAGACTCGATTTTCTGCCGAGCATAGTAATTACAGCATCTGGTATAAATTTGTAGTCTGGTTCCGGCATTAGTATAAAGTTGTTGTTTAAAATTTCATTTATACCAATAACCAGCACATCGTATTTTGATCTCAGTTTCAATTCTCTTAGTGTTTTGCCGGTAAAGTTATCAGGACAAGCAACTTCAACAATGGAGTAATCTGAAGTTAGTGGAATATGATCAAGTAGATTTGGTTCGGTTAATCTGTGAGCTACCCATTCCGCAATATCTTTTTCAGGAAAAATAATATCTGTTACGCCCATTACTTTTAATAGTTCCGCATGTACTTCATTATTTGCTTTTACGATCAGGTTGTTAACTTTCATTGCTTTCAAATAGTGAACTGCTAGAATACTATCCACCATATTTGAACCAATACTAATTACAACACCATCAATTTTTTCATCAATAAACTCCTGTAAAAATGCTTTGTTTTTGATATCACCAATTACGGCATCATTAACAAAGTTTTTTATCTCATCAACTTTTTCCGGATTAACATCTACTGCTAAAACTTTATTACCAATTGAAGCAAGTTTTTTTGCGATATTAAATCCGAAACTACCTAAACCGATAACTGCATATTCTTTCATATTTTCTCCTATTAATTACAATTACTCCTACCATTATGATGTAAATATTTCCTCTTCAGGAAAACCATAATTATTATTTCCATTTCTGTTAACAAAAAATAACCCGATGGCTATTGGTCCGACTCGACCGATTATCATTAAAACTATAATTAACAATTTTCCTACGGTGCTCAAACTGGAGGTAATACCTGCAGATAATCCAACAGTTCCAAATGCAGAAGTGGCCTCAAAAAGTATTTTTATAAAACTAAAATTTTCTGTAATAGTTAGAATAAGTGTGATTACTAATGTTGAGGTTAGTGCAACAAATATTTGAGCATTTGATTTATCGATACTAAAACGATTTATTGTTCGGTTAAAAATAGAAACGACGTTTTTACCTTTAAGAGAGGCTATTGAAGAAAGTATACTTGAAGCAAACGGTGTTGTTTTAATTCCGCCGCCTGTGCTGCCCGGTGATGCACCAATAAACATCAAGATTATCATTACAAATAAACTTGCATCGGACATTATTGTGATATCAATTGTGTTAAAACCTACAGTTGTAGAAGCAGAGATAGATTGGAAGAATGCGTTCAGAATATTCTGAAAAATATTTTCTGAAAACTTAGTTTGTTCTGCTGTTAAGATTATTAAAGTTCCGAATAGAAAAAGTGAGAAGGTAAACGACAATACTAATTTTGAATGAAGTGTTAATCGAGCAAAATTATTTTTTTTAATTCTTTGATTGATGTAATTCAGCAAATCATAGAGAACAAAAAATCCAATTGCGCCTGTTATCACAAGGAAGAAAGTGTTAAAGTTAACTACCAAACTTTTACTATATGAACTTAAGCTATCACGATATAGACCAAAACCTGCTGTACAAAATGCAGATACAGAATGAAATAGTGATGAATACAGTGCTTCTGTAAAACTAAAATTGTTTATCAGTACAATGAAATAACCAACTATACCGATTAGTTCTATAATAATTGTATAGATTAATGTTAGTTTAACAAATCTGATTAAATCAACACTTTGGTTTCTGGAGACAGCCTCCCGTAAATATTTTTTACCTGTTAATGATAGTTTCTCTTTCAGTAGAATTGCAAAGACGACAAAAAACAGCATGTAGCCTAATCCACCAATTTGAATCAGAAGTAAAATTACTATTTCACCAAACAAGGAGTAATACGTCCCAGTATCAACAACAACTAACCCTGTTGTGCTAACAGCCGAAGCGGAAGTGAAAAGTGAATCAACAAAAAACTGATAAGAGTTATTCTCCGAAGAAATTGGCAGCATTAAGAGTAATGCACCAACCAAGATAATAATGATGTACCCTAAACTTAAAAGTTGAATCGGGGTTAAAGTTTTTTCTAATAGTCGAAACATAATTTTTTGCAATTCCTAATAATCATTTTTGGAAGTTGCCAATTACTGTTCCAATTAATAGTTTAGATGAGTACCTCGGATTTGCTTAAAACTTGGGATTTATAGGATAGAAAATTATTAGATGCTTAATTCATTTTCAAAACAGAAATATTATTTCCAAAGTGGAAATATCATGCACTGGCAATATAAAAAGTTACAAACTTATTTGAAGAATAGATAATTAGAGAATAACAAAACGAAATTGTTTTTTTATTTTTTCCAGAAATAAGGTGTGAAAATTATCAGAACAGTAAAAAGTTCTAATCTTCCCAACAGCATTAAAAAGCTAAGCAGCCATTTACCAAAGACTGTAATTTCTGAATAGTTACCCGCTGGTCCTGTTTGCCCTAACCCCGGACCGATGTTAGCCATACAAGCTGCAACAGAACCCATAGAAGATTTTAAATCTAATCCAGTCACAGCTAACAGAAGCGAGCCCAATGCAAAAATTGCAAGATATGTAAGAACAAAAGCAGATACTTTTGCAATAATTTCATTTGGTACAGCTTTACCATTATATCGAACTGGAACAATAGCATTGGGGTGCAATAATCTTTTCACCTCTGTCAAGCTATTCTTCATAAGTAATTGGTACCTTATCATCTTTACCCCGCCACTAGTAGAACCTGCACATGCACCAAGCAGTAACATTATTAAAAAAAATGTTGATGCAAAAGGTGCCCAAAGTTCATAATCAGCAGTAGCAAATCCTGTTGAAGTTAAAATTGATAAAATACTGAATGCGACGTTTCTAAATGTTTTTTCAATAGGTGTACCATTTGCAATAATGAGATAGAGTGTAATCGATATTACAGTAATCGCAATCAGGCTTAGATAGAATTTAAACTCATCATCTTTTAAGTAAGATTTAATTTTACCGTGGAGTGCAAGATAATGTAGTGTAAAATTTGTACCGCCAAGGAACATAAAAAAAAGAATAACATATTCTATATAAGCAGAGTTATAATAGGCTACGCTTTGTGTTCTTGTAGAAAATCCGCCTGTTGCTAATGTTCCAAAGGAATGACAAAGCGAATCAAAAAGATTCATACCGCCAAATAACAAAAACACAACTTCTAAAGATGTAAGGAAAAAATAAATCGCCCAAAGTCTTTTAGCCGTTTCTCTAACACGTGGATGAAGTTTGTCCTTTGTTGGTCCGGCAACTTCTGCCTGGTAAAGCTGCATACCACCAATACCTAGTAGAGGTAAGATAGCAATTGATAAAACTATTATTCCCATTCCGCCAATCCAATGGGTCATACTTCGCCAAAACATTAAACCATAAGGCAGTACCTCAACCTTTGGTAGTATTGATGCGCCTGTTGTAGTAAAACCGGAAACTGTCTCAAAAAAAGCATCTGTGTAACTCGGTATTGATCCATGCACTACAAATGGAATTGCACCAAATGCCGACATTAAAATCCAACCAAATGTAACAATTATATAACCCTCTCTTTTTCCAACATCCTTTCTCTCTGAGTTTTTTGTAAAAAACCAGGCTAGTAACCCAATTGAAGAGGTTAGAATACTTGAAATAATTATTGAGAAAACATCATCGCTCTGGTAATAAAATGAAAATGGAAGTCCAAGCATCATAAAAATGCCTGTAAGGAAAATTAAAAAACCAATTATATTTATGACAATTTTATAGTTCATATAGTTAGTTTTTCTTGCGATAACTGATAGGAGTTGTTCTTAGAAGATATTGGCAGTATTAAAAGTAATGCACCAACCAAGATAATTTTGATGTGCCCAATACTTAAAAGTTGATCCGTAGTTAAAATTTTTTCTATTAATCGAAACATAATTTGGTGCTATTACAAATGATCTTTTGGGGGAAGTTGCCAATTACTGTTCCAATAATTGTTTTACGAATCTGCTTCGGATTTGAATAAAAGGAAGGATCTATTGGTAAGAAAATAATTTAATGGTTAAATCATTTTCAGAATGAAAATTTTATTTCCAAAATGGAAATATCAGGCGATTGGCAATGTAAAATAAAAAATGCTTCCTTTGCCGGGTGTGCTTTCAACTCCGATTCTTCCGCCCTGAACTTCAACAAATTCTTTTGCAATTGCCAGTCCAAGTCCGGTACCTTTAGCGGATTCAGATTTTGATTTTACATATTTTTCAAAAATTCTACTCTGTTCTTCCACGGATATTCCGGGCCCCTCGTCTTTAACCGAAATATTTACAAACTTATTTTCTGATTTTGCACTAATAGTTATTTTCCCCTTTCGGGATGAATAGCGAATAGCATTATTCAATAAATTGACAATAACCCAAACTGTTTTTTCTAAATCACATTTAACCCGCCAAATATCTTCAGGTATAGAAATATCAAGGTTAATCTCTTTTTCATTTATGAGCATAAGAATCGCAAAAGTGCCAAGCTCAACAATATCACTAACTTCGCAAGGTTTTATCTTTAACTTAATGTGACCTGTTTCTACTTGCGTAAAATCTAAAACTTCATTTACAAGATTTAGTATTCTACTACTTTGGATCTTGATTGAGTCAGTTAATTCTTTTTGTTCTTTATTTAAGTGACCTACTCTATCATCTTCAAGTAGTTTAATAGAAAGATTGATTGATGAAAGTGGAGTTTTTAATTCGTGTGAAATTGTAGCAATTAAATTGGTCTTTGCTAAATCACGTTCTTCATATTTAGTAATATTCTGAATCAAAATAATATAACCTGATGGCTCAACGTAATTCTCTAATTTATTTGCTTTACTGATATCCAAAAGTAGTATTTGAAAATATTCTGCTTTATTATTGATAAACACACTGAATGGTTTCGTTTTTTTATTTACTGACTCTTTAATGTTCGTGATATCAAGAGAATTAATTTGAGTCAAAAACTGATTGTTACTTACCAGTTCAGTAATCTTTTTACCTAATAATTCTGTAATACTCAATCCAGTGAGCTCACAAAACTTATGATTTGTGTGAAGAATATTAAAATTTTTATCCAGAAGCAGAGTACCATCCTGCAGATTTGCTAATAGAGTTTCCATCCTGCGTTTTTCAAGAAGAAGTTCATCAAACTGCTGGGCTTGATACTCCTGTAGTTTAATTGCCATTATATTAAAAGCATCAGCTAAGATATTAAGCTCATCATTTGTCTGGATATCTATGCGCTGATCATATTTTTTATCAGAGATATCTTTAATCTTTTTTGTCAGTTCAGTTATTGGGGTCGTTATGTATGATGGAAAATAGAATATAAAGAGAATGGTAATCAAAATGCTTGATATAGCTGCAATTGCCATATAAAGTGAAACATTATCCGCAGTTTTGTTAGCAACTTTATTTTTATTATAAATAGCTGACATATTCAGCTTGTAAATTTCCTTTATGGCAGAGGTTGCAATTAAATAGTATGAGTTTAATTTATCAACTTCATATGAATTGAAATCATTAGCTTTGTAATTAATTGAATCAATCAGACTAACAAATTGATGATATGAATGAATAACATTGTTTACTACTTTATCTTCCCCGGACTCCGTAATATTGTCCTTCTGATAATCAAGATATTTTAAGAATTCTTCTTTCTTATTCTGCAATGAATCATCGGCTGCTATTACTAATGCCGAATCTTTATTTGAATTTTTCAGTTTGGATACTTGCAAAGTAAAAATGCTTTCAATAGCATCTAACATGCGAGTTGAGTGCTCAACCGAAGCATAATTATCCTTAATAATTGCCTTTGAATCCTCAGACAGGTAATAAATGGAAAATATTCCAGTGATGCTCAAAAGAAAAATTACAAGTAATAAAAAAACCAACCCTAATAATATTTTGGTTTTAAGCTTTTTCATTCATCTGTAAGTTTATAATCATTTAGTTTTCGGTATAACGTTGTTAAACCGATTCCAAGAATATCCGCAGCTTCATTCTTATTGTTGTTCACTGATCTAAGCACTGAAAGAATGTGATTTCTTTCGATGTCTTCAAGTTTTTCTGACTTGGTTAAACTATTTGACTCTATACCCGTAGTTATTTCAAATGGAAGATCTGAGGCAGTAAGGGTTGGTTTATCGCAAAGCAGAATTATTCGTTCGATAATATTTTTTAATTCACGTGTATTACCCGGAAAAGTATATGAAAAAAGTTTATCATAAAATGTTTGCTCAATTTCAGGAATGTTTTTCTTTAACTTTTTAGAAAATATATTGATAAAGTTATCTGCTAATACTTTTATATCATCAACTCGATTTCTTAAAGGCGGAAGATTAATCTGAATGACACTTATTCTATAAAATAAATCATCCCTGAATTTTCCTTCGCCTATAAGTTTTTTAAGATCCTTATTTGTAGCTGCTATTACACGCACATCAACAGAAGTTTCCTTGGTATCACCAGCCTTAATAAAAGTATTATTTTCTAAAACTCTTAAAAGTTTAGCTTGCAAGGCAATATCCATGTCACCAATTTCATCAAGAAACAGAGTACCTCTATCGGCTTCCTCAAACAATCCTTTCTTATTTTTTACAGCTCCGGTAAAAGCCCCAGCTTTGTACCCGAACATTTCTGATTCAAGCAGGTCTTTCGCAAATCCGCTGCAATTAATTGCAACAAATGGTTCATTTCTTCTATTGCTTTCATAGTGTATTGATTGTGCGAAAACTTCTTTACCGGTTCCGGTTTCACCAATTAGTAAAATTGGCGCCTCTGAGTTAGATGATTTCTTTGCAATACTAACTGCTTCAACAATAAGTGGTGAACTGCCGGTGATACTATCGAAAGAATATTTTGATAATACATTTTTCTCCAGGTGAGAAATTCGGTTAGCCATCTTTACTTTTTCGTGTGCGTTTTTTACAATAAGTATTAGCTTATTGTCTTCATCACCTTTAACTATATAATCAAAAGCACCTTCTTTGATAGCATTAACACCATCTTCAATCCTGCCATAAGCTGTTAATATTATAATTTCAATTAGCGGAAATTGTTTTTTTATAATTGGAAGTAATTCTAATCCACTTTTATCAGGCAATCTTACATCTGAAACGACTATGTCAATTTCATTTTTATGTAGTATTTCTAATGCTTCGGCAGAAGTATCTGCAGTTAAAATACTAAATCCCTCCAGTTCTAATAATCGTCTGATAAGATTTCTTAATTCCGGCTCATCATCAATAATTAAAACTTTATTATGGCGCATAAGCAACACCTCTGAATAATTTTAATTTTATACAAAGAAGTTTAAATAAAATTTATGAAATAAATTTTACGTCGATTTAAGTAACCAACCAAATGAATTATAAGTAATTATTTCTTCAAGAGTGCATTATAAAAAATTTTATGATGGTAAAAAGTTCTGGAAAGGTAATGATCCATTAAAAAATCCCAATAGAAATCTTTATAAAAGTTAATTAAATTGAGTCTAAAATTATCTTTAACAACTCGATTCCAGACAAATAGAATATGATATTGGATTACTTTTTACTCGGAAGTGCTATACTAATATTGTTAAGTATAGTAATTGCAAAATTGTTTAACAATCTTGGTTTGCCAACTCTTGTGCTGTTTATAGCTCTCGGTATGCTTGCAGGTTCTGAAGGAATAGGTGGAATTTATTTTAATGATGCACTGATTGCACAGAATATCGGAATTATTGCTCTTATATTTATTTTATTTTCGGGTGGCTTGGATACTAACCTGCATGATATTAAACCAATCAGATTCAGAGCACTTAGTTTAGCATCTATCGGTGTAATAATATCAGCTTTTGTTTTTGGAATAATAGCATCATACTTATTAGATATCGAAATAATATACGGATTACTTATTGGTGCAATCATTTCATCAACAGATGCAGCCGCTGTTTTTAATGTGTTGCGTTCAAAGAACGTAAGTTTAAAGAATAATCTAAAACCATTGCTTGAATTTGAATCCGGCAGTAATGATCCGATGGCGATATTTTTAACGATTGGCATAATAGAACTTATAATAAATCCATATTCGGGTTTGTTTGGATTACTAAAGCTTCTTGTATTTCAGTTTGGTTTTGGCGGTATTGTGGGATTAAGTATGGGAAGAATAGTTTTACTAGTTATGAACAAAATTAAATTTGATCACGAAGGAATATATCCAGTACTATTGCTGGGTTTTGCTTGTATGATTTACGCTGCAACAAATCTAATTGGCGGCAGTGGATTTCTTGCTGTATATCTTACAGGTATAGCGGTTGGGAATAAAGAGTTTGTTCAGAAAAAAAGTTTATTAAGATTTTTTGATGGTCTGGCATGGTTAGGGCAGATAAGCATGTTTCTTACATTGGGTTTATTGGTTTTTCCTTCACACCTTCTGCCAATTGCCGGTATCGGAATTATTTTATCCGTGATTCTCATGTTTGTTGCAAGACCGATAGCCGTTTTTGTTAGTTTAGCGTTTTCAAAAATGAGTATAAAAGAAAAGGTTTTTGTATCGTGGGTAGGATTGCGTGGCGCTGTTCCTATTATTCTTGCAACGTTTCCACTTCTTGCAGGAGTAAAATATGCGGATTTAATATTTAGTGTTGTGTTTTTCATTGTATTAACTTCTGCGCTATTACAGGGATGGAGTTTAACTAATGTTGCAAAATTATTAAAACTTGATGCGCCGTTTGTAAAGAAAGTAAAATCGCCTATAGAATTTGAATCCAGACAGGGTGATGAGAATGATCTTTATGATTTTTATGTTGCCGAAAACTCAAGCATCGTTGGCAAAACAGTTGTAGAGATTGGTTTACCTAAAGAAAGTCTAATAGTGTTGATAAACCGTAATGAGCAATATGTTGTTCCAAGAGGCGGAACAATAATTGAGCAGGGGGATATTATTCTTGTACTTACCAGTAAAAAAATAATTGATGAAATAAGAAGACTGCTTACTTGATTTAGATGCAATTAAAATTTTGACATTAAAGAATACTATTTGAAATGTAAGCTAAGAAAGTTATTTCTTCCAGAAGTAAGGCGTAAAAATTATAAGAACTGTAAAAAGTTCTAATCTACCTAAAAGCATGAGAAAGCTAAGTACCCACTTGGCCATATCAGGTAAGTGACCAAAATTTGCTACCGGTCCAACTGTTCCAAACCCGGGTCCAATATTTCCGATGCAAGTTGCGGCAGCACCAATGGACGACTCAAAATCAACTCCCATCAAAGATAAAAGTATCGCACCAAAAACAAATATCAGTATATAGATTATAAAAAATGCCTGTACGTTCGAAATGATTTCGGGTGTAACTGATTTACCATTTAATCTTGCCGGTATAACAGCTCTTGGATGGATTAATCTTTTTAATTCAAGATATCCATTTTTAAAAAGTAATAGATGTCTTATAATTTTAATTCCACCGCCGGTTGAACCCGCACAACCGCCGATGAACAAAAGTATAAGGAAAATCATTCTGGAAAACACTGCCCAGTTTTCATAATTGCTTGAAACAAAACCTGTTGTTGTCACTAATGAAACAACGTGAAAAAGAGATTGTCTGAAAGCTTCTTCAGGATGAAAATCAACATATGGAAGATGAACTAAAGTAATAAATACTGCTACGGATAAGGTAAAGTAAAGGTAAACTTTAAACTCATCATTATTTTTTAAGAAAGAAAAATTTTTATGAATGGCGAGATAATGTAATGTAAAATTCATCCCTGCAAAAAACATAAAGAAAATTAGGATGTATTGGATGTAAGGAGAAGTGAAGTATGCGGTACTTGCATTCTTGGTAGAAAAACCGCCCGTTGCCATTGTAGTAAATGAATGATTAATTGCATCAAATAAATTCATTCCTGCAATCATTAATAAAATTGTTTCTACGACTGTGAATGCCAAGTAAATTACCCATAACCTTTTTGCCGTTTCTTTAACTCTGGGATGAAATTTATCTTTTGTAATACCAGGAACTTCTGCGGCATATAACTGCATACCTCCGATTCCCAAAAGAGGAAGTATTGCAAGTGATAAAACTATAATACCCATTCCGCCAATCCATTGTGTAAAAGATCGCCAGAATAAAAGACCGTGCGGCATAGATTCTATATCTGATAATATTGATGCACCTGTTGTAGTAAAACCAGACATCGTTTCAAAAAAGGCATCAGTGTAAGATGGAATTGAACCGTGTAATACAAATGGCAGTGCACCGAATAACGACATCATTAACCAGCCGAGGGTTACGATCAAATAACCTTCGCGCTTACCTAATTCAAGTCTATTAGTTTTTCTAGTAGTAAACCAAAAGCTAAATCCTGTTAATGATGTTCCAATTCCTGCAATCAGTAATGCACGTATGTCATCATCTCCAAAGAAAATTGAGAAAGGAATTCCAAGCATCATAAAGATGCCTGTAATAAAAACTAAGAAACCGAGTATGTTTAATATTAATTTATAATTCACGAATGGTCTTACTTTTCAAAAAACTTTTCAAGTTTGTGAACGGCATCAGGTAAAGAGAAAACAACTACTTTATCGCCCGGATTAATTTTTGAATCACCAACACCTATAAATCCTTCATTGTCTCTAATGTATCCACCTATGATTGAACCTTTGGGAAGATTAAGATTTGCAAGAGTACTTTCGGTTATTTCAGATCCGGTTTGTGCAATATATTCTAATAGAACCGCATCAATGCCTTCAAGATTATAGTAAGAAACTACTTCACCTTTTTTTATGAATCTTACAATATTATTTGCAGTAATTAGTTTTTTGTTTATCAGTGCATCAAGTCCGATTGTTTGTGTTAGCGGAATGTAATCTACTTTATCTACGAGAGCGATAGCTTTTTTTACACCAAGATGTTTTGCCATTAAGCAGGATATTAAATTGGTTTCAGAATCTTCAGTTACGGCAACATAAGCATCAACATCAATTATTCCTTCCTGCGCAAGCAAATCAATGTCTCTTCCATCACCCTTTATAACGAGTGTGTTTGGTAATTGATCCGCAAGATCAAAAGCTTTTTCGGGATCAGAATCAATAAGCTTAACAGACATTTTATTACTTAACAAACTTGCAACACGGCGTCCTATTTTACCACCACCCAGAATCATTATATTATCAAACTTTATATTTTCTTTGCCTGAAAGTTTTAAGATAGTTTCGTGTCCTTCAGGTTTAGAAATAACAAACACCTGATCATTTGGTAAAAATTTATCATTTCCGGAAGGGATGATAGTTTTAAAGTTTCTGTGAATAGCAACTATTCTGAAATCAAGATTATGATATTCTTTTGCGACTTCAAAAACTTTTTTCTGAATTACTGATGCACTTTTATCTAGCCTAATTCCAACAACTGAAAGTTTACCGCCTTCAAAATCAAGAACATCTGTTGCCGCAGTGCGATTGATAAGATTTACAGTTTCTATTGCCGCAAGTTCTTCGGGGTAAATCATAAAATCAATACCAAGTTCACGAAAACTATTTTCAACAGTTGGATCCAGATATTCTGCATTTGAAATTCTTGCAATAGTTCTTTTAGCCCCAAGTTTTTTACCAAGAATAGCAGTAGTTAAATTAACTTCTTCGGAGGAAGTAACGGCAACTAGTAAATCTGTTTTTTCAATCTTAGCCTGTTTTAGTGTAGAAACATGGGTTGATGAGCCGTCAATTGTAAGTATATCAGCCATCTGATCAGAATAGGTTAGTCTATCATGATCCATATCGATAGCAATTATATCATGTGATTCACTTGAGAGCTGTTTAGCAAGTTGATAACCAACATCTCCCATTCCTGCAATAATAATTCTCATATCAAATTTGTTGTTATTGTTTATTCAAATATTATAAATAATTGCTACAATTACGCCGTATGAAAAGAATAATTTGATAAAAATTAAAAACGCCTCAGTTGAGGCGTTTTCTTTTTAGCTAAACTGTAGCTTTTTCTTTTTGATAAATTTTTTGAAACTCTCTTGCTTTTCTATTCTTCCATCCGCCTTTATGATAAGCGTAACCTACAACTAAAGGCATTGCAACTGTAGCTTCAGCATAAACCATTTGTTCAGATGATGTTGATACTTTGCCCCAGGAACTTGCTTCTTTTAATGTTGATCCTGATAACGCTCCATCACGCTCATCAGCGACTGTAATCTGTATTGCATACTTGTGCATCTCAGCATCTTCCTGCAAAATATCTGCGGCTACCACAATATCCTGAGTAAAGTTTTTAGGAACACCGCCGCCAATCATTAATAAGCCAGTTTCTTTACTTTGCAATTTTATTTTTGTTAACTCAAGAAAATCTTTTCCTGAATCGCAGGATACATGATTATCAGGATTTTTATGCTGGTGCATTACAAATCCAAATCCTGCCGAGCAATCTGAGAATGCTGGAACAAAAATTGGAACATTCTTTTTATACGCAGCATACACAACAGAATCATCAACTTTTGGTCCGCCGTTTTCATCAAGATATTTTCCAAACTCCCATAAAAATTCTCGTGATGAATAAGCTCCGGGTTTCATACTATCAAAAATAAGTGCTGTTGTGTCATCACAAATTCTAAGTTCATCTTCATCAATAAATGTGTCATAAATTCTATCGATGTGTAGTTCTCTCATTTCGTTATCATCAACCCACTTGGTTCCTTTGTAATGTTTAAATCCAAGTGCTTCAAAAAAATCCTGATCAACCATAATTGCACCGGTAGAAACGATTGCATCAACCATGTTATTCATAATCATATCATAAACAATTTTCTTTAATCCAGCACTAAAAAGACTACCAGCTAGAGTTAAAATAACAGCGCAGTCTTTATCTTTTATCATTGTGTCTAAAATATTTGCTGCGCGATTCAAATCTCTTGCGGTAAATGCCATATCTGCCATAGCATCTACAAGCGGTACAACATTGTGCTGTTTTATATCGATATGTTTTACGACATCTTTTAGATAATCTTTTTTCTCAGACATTTTTAACTCCTTAATTATTTTGTTTTCTTATTTGGATTAGTGGCAAAAAAATATGATTTACTTTAATCATATTCCACTTTATTAGAAAAAGATTTTTGCAAATCTCAAAATTCCTTGTTTCCAGGGAACGCGATGCGATACGCCATCTTTATTTATAAATTCATTTCTGTGTTCAACATACCATTTATAATTTCTTAGCAGGGCATCTTTATTTGAAAACTTGGGTTTATAACCTAAAACCTTTTCTGCTTTTTCTATCGATACAAAAGAATCCTTTGATGCAGTTTCATAAACCCATTTATAAAGCGGAGAAAGTTTTAATGCTTCTAAAAATTTTAAAGTGTAGATAATTGGTTTTTCGGGGAGACCCACAATTTTCTTACCAAATCCTGCATAATCTAAAACTGCCTGGTAATCTTCGCGCATGGTAGTGAAATTTTTTGCTCCAATATTGAAAGTATCATTTACAATTTTCTCATCAAGAGTGGCTGTTAAATAAATTGCTTCACAAAGATCTTCAACATCCAAAAGCTGATAACGATTTTTTCCATTTCCGATCATTGGAAAACCTTTACCATCCTGCGCCCAATCGAAAAGAAGATCAAACACTCCAAGTCTTTCGGGTCCGATGAAAGATTTAGGACGAAGAATTGGAACGCACATTCCTTTGTTTCTATACTTAACACATTCTTCTTCAGCAAGAATTTTTGCTTTGCCGTAAGGACCAACACCATCAAGTTTATCATTTTCTAATAACGGATGATGATCAGGAATTCCGTAAACAGCGGTTGATGAAATGTGTATGAATCTTTTAATTTTATTTTCATAGGCTGCTTCTATCAGATTTCTTGTCCCATCTATATCTGTAGAATAAATATCTTCTGGTTTATAAAGTGGAAGTGCAGCGGCTGTATGAACGATAATATCCTGGCCAGTGACTGCTTCTTTAACTTTTGCTTTATCTCTAATATCTCCGGTAATGATTTTTATGTTATCATTACCCATAGGGTCACGCATATCGGGATAATCAAACTCAACAATATCCAGAGAAGTTATTTCGTGCCCTCTTGAGTGTAAATATCTAACTAAATTTATTCCGAGGAAACCTGCTCCGCCTGTAATTAGGTACTTCATTTTACTTTATAATTTATTAATAATGTTGAATCAAAATTAGTAATTTTGATTCAGGCATCAAACTAAGCTTTATTATAGAGATGGATAAACAAGAATCTGAAATAGAAAATATTGAAGCAGATAAAAACTGGATTAGAAATTTTTCTATATCCATAATTCTTCATTTGTTGTTCGTTGTACTATTTATTTTCTTTTATGGATTGCAAAATGAAAGAGGCAAAGTAAATTCTTTGTTTTTTACTGTAGATACAAAAGAGTTTGCAAATCAAAAAGATGATTTGGTGGAAGAACAAATGGATGAACCAATAGATCAGGAACAGCTTTTACCGAATGAACAAAACATTGAAACAGTCCAAGAATTAAAGACAGTCAGTTTTTCTGATGTAATTGCTGATACCACTAATTTGGATCAGGTTTATAATGAACCAACTTTAAATATTTCAATTAAATATCCAAAGGGTTGGACTTTCATAGATCAAAATAAAAAGAAAAAACTTGATGGAGTAACTTTCTGGGCAAGCGATGGGCAGTATAATCCACCACCATACATTCATCTTGAGGTAGTTAGTATTGATCTGTTTATCGAAAAACGATTTTCTTATAAAATGGAATTAGAAAAGTATCAGGCTTATTATAACGATCCGGAAGAGATGCAAGGATATATGACTCAAATAATTTACATAAGAACCGGAAATGATGAGGATTTTAGATTAAAGTTGATGATGAAGGGAATCACTGAGTTTTATTCCTTTCAACCCAAGTTTTGGGCGATACTAAAATCTTTCAAATTTGGAAACAGCTTTTTCTAATTGCTCAGTGTCGTTTTTAGATGAAATAACGGACATTGGAATTAGTAGTATTAATAAACTTTATTATTCTTGACTTTTCATCAGTTAACCTATATTTTTCCATCCTTTATTTGAAACGATTTAAGGTTTTCGGAGGAAAATTACGTGAAACAGGAAAAATTAACGAAATCAGTGAAAACTGAAGATGCCAATCACAAATGGTTTTTAGTTGATGCTGAAGGACAAGTTTTAGGAAGATTAGCTTCCAAAATTGCAATGATTATCAGAGGTAAAAATAAACCTATTTTTACGACTAATACTGATACTGGTGATTTTGTAGTTGTGATAAATGCTGAGAAGGTTAAACTCACTGGCAAACGAGAGGAGTTGAAGGAATACAAGAGACACTCAGGTTATCCTGGCGGTCAAACTACTACTTCCTTTAAAGATATGATAGCGAAGAAACCTGAATTCGTTTTAGAAAATGCCGTTAGAGGAATGTTACCTAAGACCAAATTAGGAAATAAGTTGATTAAAAAATTAAAAGTGTATGCAGGTACAAATCATCCGCATACAGCACAGCAACCCGAAGCAATTAGTTTAATGGAGAAATGATGGCTGAAAAAATATTTATTGGAAGAAGAAAAACTGCAGTTGCCCGAGTAATTTTAAGAAGCGGTAATGGAAAGATTACTGTTAATGATAAAGAGTTTGAACATTTCTTTCCGCAGCTGTTAAGTCGCGAAGATATTCTACTTCCGTTTAGAGTTACTGATACCTTAGGTAAATTTGATGTTCATGCAAAAGTTAATGGTGGTGGAACTACAGGTCAGGCACAATCAGTAAGATTAGGAATTTCAAGAGCATTGCTTGAAATGAATCCTGAATATAGAGTTCAGCTAAAGGCAGAAGGTTTGTTAACAAGAGATCCAAGAATGGTTGAGCGTAAAAAATATGGACAGCCTAAAGCAAGAAAGAGATTTCAGTTTTCTAAGAGATAATAAAGAGTTTAAGAACAAGTTCAGGTTCAAGTTATTATTTCTTGAACTTGAAAATTTATTTAATAATCATACTTTCCGATTTACCACCTGTGTCCCATAAAAAAAGGGATGGAAGGTAAAGTAGAAGAAAGTAGAAGAAAAACAGGAGTAATATGAGAAAAGTTGATCTAGTTCAGCTTATAGAAGCTGGTGCGCACTTCGGGCATTTAACACGTCGCTGGAACCCCAAAATGAAATCCTACATTTTTATGGAAAAGAACGGGATTCATATAATCGATTTGAAAAAAACTCAAACCTACTTAACCGAATCTGCTGAAGAACTTGCTAAGCTGGTTGCAGATGGTAAGAAAGTACTTTTTGTCGGAACAAAAAAACAAGCTAAGAATGTTATCGAAACAGAAGCTAGAAGATGTGGACAAAATTGGGTTAGTGAAAGATGGCTCGGCGGAATGTTAACAAACTTTGCTACAATCAGAAAAAGTGTTAAAAGATTAAGCAATATTGAAAAACAGGAAACTGATGGTACGTTTGAAAAGATTACAAAAAAAGAAAGACTATTCCTTACAAGAGAAAAAGATAAACTGAAAAAAGTTCTTGAAGGTGTAGAAACAATGAGTAAACTTCCAGGCGCTTTGTTTATAGTTGATATTAAAAAAGAAGATATTGCAGTTCAGGAAGCACACAGATTGAACATTCCTGTGTTCGCAATCGTAGATACAAATTGCGATCCTGAAGAAGTTGATTATCTAATACCCGCTAATGATGATGCAGTTAAAACAGTAGAAATAATTACACAATATATGGCTGATGCTGTAATTGAAGGTGATTCAAAATTGAAGGAAAAGAAAGCTGAAGAAGTAGCGGAAAAAGAAAGAGTAAAAAAAGAAAGAGATCTTGTTAAAAAAGAAGAGTTGAAAAAGAAATCTGAGGCAAAATCTAAGAAAGATGCTGAAGAAGAAGTTAAACCAACTGAAAAATCTGAAGAATAATTCTGATAAAATAAATTTTTGAAAGGAAGTGAATTAACTATGGCTATTACGGCTGCACAAGTTAATGAGTTAAGACAAAAAACCGGCGCCGGTATGATGGATTGCAAAAAAGCACTTACAGAATCAAATGGCGATTTTGAAAAAGCCATTGAAATACTTAGAAAAAAAGGTGCTTCAATTGCATCTAAAAGAGCTGATAAATCTGCCAATGAAGGTATTGTTGTTGCAAAAGTTTCTGATGATCATAAAAAAGCAACAATGATTGAAGTTAATTGTGAAACAGATTTTGTTGCTAAGAGCGATGACTTTATAAAATTAGCAAATGAAATTGTTGAAGTAACCTATAAATCTGAATTATCAAATGCTCAACAGCTGCTTGAAGCGGATAAAAGTTTGAGCAGTAAAGTTGTTGATGTTATGGGTAAAGTTGGTGAAAAGATAGAAGTATCCAGAGTACTAACTGAAAAAGCAGATAATGGTTTGATTGTCGATTATATACACATGGGTTCAAAACTTGGTGTGTTAGTTAAGTTTGATAATGTAACTGCAAATGCGGATGAGTTAATTGAGATTGGTAAGAACATTGCAATGCAGGTTGCTGCAATGAATCCAATCTGCGTTTACAGAGAAGAAGTTCCAACTGAAACAATAGAAAAAGAAATTGATATTTATAAAGAGTTGGCGCGCAAAGAGGGAAAACCTGAAAACATTCTTGAAAAAATTGCATCAGGTAAATTAAATAAGTTCTATTCTGAAAATTGTTTATTTGAACAGACTTATATTAAAGATAGTACGAGTTCTAAAACAGTAGGTAATCTTATTGAAGATTACAATAAAAAGAATAGTTCGCTGGCAAAAATTAGTTTGTTTAAGCGGTTCCATCTTGGTGATGAGAATAAATAGTTTTCTTCAAAAAGGTCTTAATAATATTAAGACCTTTTTTTTATATTTATTTGTGAAAAATCCAAAAGGTTGTTAATGAACGTTGTAAAATTTAAAAGAGTGTTATTAAAATTGAGTGGTGAATCTTTGATGGGGGTACAGGGATTTGGAATTTCTTCAGAGGTTTTGGATTTTTTTGCTGATGAAGTTAAAAAAGTTCATGATGTTGGAGTGCAGCTTGGTATTGTAATAGGTGGTGGCAATATTTATCGTGGTCTTAGTGCGAATACTCAAGGTATAGATCGTGCAACCGGAGATCAGATGGGGATGCTGGCTACTATGATTAATTCACTCGCATTACAAAATGCGGTTGAAAAAAAAGGAATTACTACCCGATTAATGAGTGCTATCAAAATGGAAGAAATTGCAGAACCATATATAAGAAGAAGAGCAATACGTCATCTTGAAAAAGGAAGAGTTGTAATTTTAGGTGCAGGAACCGGACATCCATATTTTACTACGGATACTGCAGCATCGCTCAGAGCTGTTGAAATTGGTGCTGATATAATTGTTAAAGGTACTCGTGTAAACGGTGTTTATGATTCCGATCCTGAAAAAAATCCTGAGGCTTTACGGTTTGAAAAAATATCTTACCAGGATATTTTAAAAAATAATTTGCGTGTTATGGATCTTACAGCAGTAAGTTTATGTCAGGAAAACGATTTACCTATGATGGTTTTTAATATGGATGTTCCTGGCAACCTATTAAAATTAGTTATGGGTGAAGCTATTGGTACCTTTATCAATAATGAAAACTCGAAATAAAATTTTAACAAAAATTAGTGAGGTGTTATGCACCAGTTAATAAACGACGCTGGAAACAGAATGGACAAAACTTTAGAAGCCCTCAGATCTGAGCTGTCAAAAGTAAGAACAGGTAAGGCAACTACTGCATTGCTTGATGGTGTTAAAGTTGATTACTACGGAACCCAAACACCTATAAATCAAGTTGGAAATGTTACTGTATTAGATTCGCACACTTTATCTATAACTCCGTGGGATAAAGCAATGGTTCAAGTAATTGACAGAGCAATACTTGAAGCGAATCTTGGTTTTAATCCAATAAGCGATGGTACTAACTTAAAAATTCCGATCCCATTGTTAACTGAAGAAAGAAGAAAAGATTTTGTAAAACTTGTTAAAAAGTTTGGCGAAGATTCTAAAGTTGCAATCAGAAATGTTAGAAGAGATGCTAATGATCATCTTAAGAAAGAACAGAAAGACAAAAAAATGTCCGAAGATGAACTGAAACATGCAGAAGACGAGGTGCAAAAGTTAACTGATCAGCATATTAAGATGATAGATGAAATCTTAAAGCACAAAGAATTGGAAATAATGGAAGTTTAGTCATTAAAAGTTGTTTATTGACCCAACTCGATAAAGAGTTGGGTTTTTTTTTATCTTTGAAGCAATTATGGTTTATTTAATTTAGTATTTTTGATCAGAGTAATTATTAATTTTAAGCAATAATGAATCCCGAATCTGAAGTAAATAATAATAGTGTAATTGAATTTTTAGGTAATCCATTACTTAGGAACGTTATATTTACAATTGGGGCTATGGCACTCTTTATTTCGGGTGTGATAGTCTACGGGGTTATACTAAACCTTAGAGAAATTCCTCTTTCAGAAGCAATGGCTCAAAAGGGATTTAGAAACCTAAGTGATGTTAACCTTGTAGTGGATAGAAAAACTTATACATTAAATGTTTATGAAGATACAGTTTTTATTAAATCGTATCGTGTTAGCTTAGGGAGAAATTTAAGTGACAAAAAAAAATTAAGTGAAGATGGAGCTACACCAATTGGTACATATAAAATTTGCAGTATCAGCAAGCACGAAACTTATTATAAGTTTTTAAAGCTGAATTATCCAAATTTGGAGGATGCTTCTGAGGCTTTACGTAAATCACTAATTACCCAAAAACAGTTTAACCAGATAAAGTTTGAATATTATTATGAAGAATGTGTAAGCTCAAATACGGTTTTAGGAGGGGATATTGGCATTCATGGGATAGGAAGATTAAATCCAATTTTCAAAAATCTACCATTCGTTTATAATTGGACAGACGGTTCTATTGCTCTCAGTAATGAATCTCTTGATGAAATTTTATCAGTAATTAAAACAGGAACTCAAGTTGTCATCAAATAAATTTAAAATAGGATTATTAATCCTTTATGTTTTCGTTGGAATAATTTCTTGTTCGGATAAGCAGGAAAAAATTCCGATTCTTGACTTTGAAAACAAAGTTCAGGTATTGGATATTGTTAAAAGACACTACAACAAAGAAACCCAGGTTGCTTTTGGTGGATTGTTTGATGAAACCGGTAAGCAATATATTACAGCTGGATTTGAAATTAACAACTCGGATGAGTGGGGAATTAAATTTGAATTTCTTGAAAAGTCCGGAAATGAATTTAATTCAAAATACGAAACCGAATTACTTGATGGCTCATTTAAAGAAAGCTTTGTTGATAAAATACAGTTTTCATCAATTGACTATGACCTTGTTTACTATAATTCTCAAGGATACTTTATGGGCAGCGGAGGCGGAGAAGTTTTTTCTTACATAGTGGATTTTGAAAACAAACAGGTTTACTCTGCTCATCTTATTGTGGAATCTGAATCATTAACTTCCTTATTTATTTCTGAGAATACACAAAACAAAGAACTAATAAACTTTTTTACTCTTACATTTAAAAAAGATCATCCAAGTCTTAAAATTGTTGAAGATGACATTGTAATTGAATGATAATTGAATTAGCAAAATCTAACGCCCAAATTAATTTGAATAAAAATTCTAATGCCTATATTCTTTTTTAGAAACCTTATAATGTTTAAAAGAGTTTTTATACTTATAATTTTTACTGTACTCTGTATTTCAAAGTTATCATACTCGCAATCCTATTATGATTTTGAACTTTCCTCTATAAATTTTTCCGGAAATAATTTTTTCTCCTCCTCTGACTTACTTAAAAATATTGAAAGTAAAGAAACACCAATGTGGTTTTGGGTTTTTATGGATTCCTTTACTCCTTTTGGAGATGAGCGCGTTTATTTTGACTCATCAAAAATTTCAATTGATAAGATTGCATTAGAAGAACTTTATCGTTCAAATGGATTTTTTAATGCTGAGATTGATCACGAAATTATTGTTGATTCATCCGACAAATCGATTAGATTAAATTATTTTATAAAAGAAAATGGCTTCTTGACGTATGGCAATATCAATTTATTTGGTTTAGAGAAACTAAGTGATTATGATTATGGCAGATTACTTGATGAATCTTACACGATAGATTCAACAAAAAGATTTTCCGAATCAGAAGTTCAGAGCAACATTTCATTAATCAAAAGATTTCTTGCAAATAACGGATTTGTTTTTGGCGGATATGACAGCACGATAGTTACAATCGATACAATAAGACAAAAGACAGATCTAAGTATTTATTTTCGTACAGGGGATAAACATACCATAGGCGAAACTGTAATAAATAAATCGGGTAAATCAATAGAACAAATAAACAATAAACTTATTTCAGATATTGCTGACCTCAAACAAGGGGATATCTATGACCAATCTAAAATTGATAGAAGTGAATTAAGGTTGTTGAAAACAGAATTGTTTACAACTTTAGAAATTAATCCAATAATAGGAGATACAATAAATCTTACTATACCTGTGGAAGTTAATGCAACTATTGGATCTTTAAATGAACTTTCTCCTGAAATAAAAGCTGATAATGAGTTTAATAGCTTTAATCTTGGTTTGGGAATTGGATATACCAGGAAAAACTTTTTTGGTGATGCAAGAAAGCTAACTCTTTCTACATCATTTAGATTGGTTGATATTCCTAATATTAACCTCGGAAATTTATTTAAATCAGGTGCTGACAGAGATTCAACTTTTCAAGGTGTATTTGACGTAAATTTAAAAATGGAACAACCATTTTTGTTTGGAAAACCTATTCTTACCTCAACTGAATTATATTTACGAAATCAAACCCTTAGTGACTACACGGAAAATTCTTATGGTTTGGCGCAAAAATTTGACGTTGAAATGCCGCCCTATACATTTATTACTCTTTTCCGTCCATTTTTAACTTATGATGTTGCCGAAAGAGAAGATGTTACAAGAGATAATATTGATGGGATTCAGTATGACTTTACCCAAACTTTTAATAGCCTAACACCAGGTTTTGGTGTTGAATTAGGCTCATCTAAAACGGATGATATTTTATTTCCAACTAACGGAAGTTTTCTTTTCTTTACACCGGAATTATTTCATTCAAGATCGGATATACAATTAGTAGTTAGACAAATAACGGATCAGATAATTCAGGCAGATACAAGTCTTGTGGGAAATATTTACTTCTATAGATTTCAGACAGGGCTCTCAAATTATCTTTCTTTAAGTAATGATAAGAGTTCTGTGTTTGCTTCAAAAATAAGGATTGGGTATTCACAGCCTATTACTGGATCTGACAATCCTGATATCCCAGCGGAAAGTTTAATTCCACCGAACAAAACTTTCTATGCTGGTGGTAGTAACTCTATTAGAGGATGGAATGCCAGGGAATTGGTTCCTAAAGATTCAATACAATATTTTGGTTTTACAACTGAAAATGATGCTTTAAGAGGTGGAACCTTTTGGTTTGAGGGATCTTTTGAACTAAGAAAAAAACTGAATGAATATTTGGGTTATGCAGTTTTTGCTGATTATGGAAATACCTGGAATGGATGGAAGGATGTAAAAATATCAGAAATTGCCGTTGCAATTGGACTAGGTATTAGAGTTTACACGCCGATTGCTCCTTTTAGGTTAGATTTTGGATCAAAGTTCTACGATCCATTTGATCAAAAAATGATATTTAAGAAGAATTTTTGGGATAATTACAGCATACATTTTGGTATTGGCGAGGCATTCTAATCTTGGCTAAGAGGCTATAATTCGCTATCTTTTAACCCCTTTTATAAAAGTATAATATGATTTTAAGCATGACTGGTTACGGCAAAGGAGCTGCCTCAAATGGTAAATGGCAGACTGATGTCGAAGTTAAAAGTATCAATAGCAGGTATCTGGAAGTTTTTCTAAAATATCCACCTCTTCTTGCTAACAAAGAATATGAATTAAGAGAATTAATTAAGTCTAAAATCAGACGCGGAAAACTGAATATTAGTATTCAAATAAAGAAAAACGGATTTGAAGACGAAGCAGTTTCTTTAGATGAATCAAGATTAAAAAATTATCTTGCACTCATAAAGAAAATTAAAAAATCTGCTAAGATTACAGACAAAATTAAATTAGATCATATTCTAATGAGTCGTGATATTTTTTCAGCTTCGGTTGAAGAAATAAGCGAAAGTGATTTTGAAGTAATTAAAAAATCAATTCTGCTTTCTTTGGATTCGCTTATGCAGATGAAGAAGAATGAAGGGAATGAATTAGAAAAAGATTTAAAGAAGCGTGTCAAATCAATAGAAAAATATCTTGATCAGATTGAAAAAGATGCACAGCCAAGTGTTGGTGAGCATTTTGCAAAGTACAAAGAAAAAGTTAAAAATCTTCTTGAAGATAACACCAACATCAATAATGATAGGCTTGAAACTGAATTAGCAATGATGGCTGAACGTGCTGATATTACTGAAGAATGTGTAAGATTAAGAAGTCATATAAAATTTCTTTTAAGCAGTGTTGATAAAGAAGAAGATCCGGGAAGAAAATTAAATTTTCTTTGCCAGGAAATGAACAGAGAAGCAAATACAATTTCTGCTAAAACACTTTCTACAGCAATAACTCATAACTCTGTTCATATAAAAGAAGAGATTGAAAGAATACGAGAACAAATCCAGAACATAGAATAAATTGGAGAACAGAGGAAAGATAATTGCAGTATCATCACCAAGCGGCGGCGGTAAAACCTCTGTTGTAAAACGACTGCTCAAAGATTTTCCGGATATTGTGTTTTCTGTTTCCGTAACTACAAGACCAAAACGATCAAACGAAGTTAATGGTGTTGATTATTTTTTTGTAAGTGATGAAGAGTTTGAAAAGAAGATTGCGAATAATGAGTTTATTGAGTGGGAGAGATTTTACGATTATTATTACGGCACGTTAAAAAGTTTTGTTGATGATAATATCAGAATTGGTAAATCTGTTCTTTTTGAAGTTGATGTTAAAGGTGCATTATCGTTAAAGAAAATTTATCCTGAAAGTTTTTTGATTTTTATCGACCCGCCTTCTTACGAAGAATTGATTGCCCGATTAAAAAACAGAAAAACTGAAAGTGAATCTGATCTTCAAAAAAGAATTGATAGAGCAAAAATGGAATTGAGCTTTAAGCAGGATTTTGACTATATTTTCGTTAACGATGAACTTCATAAAGTTTATAAAAGTGTAAAAAGTTTAATTAAAGAAATAATAAATAAGGAGTAATAAAATGGATATAACACCAGTAGATTTAAGAGAGATAGATAAACGTGCCGAGAATGTGTATGAGGCAATATCAGTTGCAGCATTAAGAGCAAGACAGGTTAATGATGAAAATAAAATTGAATTTAATGCTATGTTAAACACAATCCCTTCAAGCGGTTCTGATGATGAAGCTGAAGATGTTACAAATCCTATTCAATTAAAAATGGCTATGGATTTTGAGAAAAAACCAAAACCACATCTTCAAGCTTTAAACGAATTACTTGCTGGCGAAATTAAGTTTAAATACAAAAAGTAATAACTTTTTATTTTATTGCTTAAGAACATTTGTCATCCTTAGCGCAATCGAAGGATGACATTTCTTTTTATAGTTGATTACTTCATAATTAATAATCATTCAATCTTTTAATCTTTTAATTTTAATGAACTCACCCAAGCAAAAAATTATTGAAGCACTAAAAGATCAGCAGACTATTTTTGGGGATGATATGTTTGAAGAAAAAGCTAATCTGAAAAAATCTAAAACTACTGTCTCAAAGAAAGAAATGGTATCAGAAGATTTATTCCCTGCAACCACAATTGTAAAAGAACCAATAGCAAAACCATTTGCCACTAAAAACGCTGTTAATGGTGATTGGGAAAACTCAGAATCACTTGATCAGTTAAACAGTTTAATTTGCAATTGCACCAATTGTGTCTTGCATAAAGGAAGAAACAAATTTGTTTTTGGTTCAGGTAATCCAAATGCGGATGTAATGGTTATTGGTGAAGGTCCCGGTGCTGAAGAGGATAAACAGGGTTTACCATTTGTCGGAAGAGCAGGACAACTTTTAACTGATATTCTTAAAGCAATAAAGTTTAGCAGGGAAGAAGTTTTTATCGGCAACATAGTAAAATGCCGCCCACCAGATAACCGCACTCCATTACCAGAAGAAATGGAAACCTGCATTCCGTACTTGCAAAAGCAAATTGAGTTAATTAACCCAAAACTTATTTTGTGTTTAGGACTTACTGCCGCAAAAGGATTGTTAAAAAAGAAAGATAGCTTAACAAGTTTACGCGGACAGGTTTTTGAGTACGAAGGAATTAAAACGATGGTAACATTCCATCCCGCCGCACTCTTGCGTAACCCCAATTGGAAAAAAGATTGCTGGGTTGATGTGCAGAAGTTTAGAAAACTTTATGATGAGATGGTTGCTTAGATTGTCCTTTGCGTTTAATTCACTCAAAAAGTTTAAATGTTAATTCTGTTGTAAGCAGACAGAAAGAATATCTTGAAGGTTAGTAAAAATAGTTTTAATTAGGATTATTAATTTTCAGGATTTTCTATTTATTTAAGGAGAAGAAAATGAAAAAAGTATTATTTATCTTTTTATTAGCATTTGCAGTCTATCTTACCGGCTGCACTGATGATGATGATGATATTAATTCATCTTACTACAACACTCCTGTAATATCAAAAACAACAGACGCGCTGGCTTATTCATTAGTTGCGGATTACTATACCCAAACTGCAGGGTATAATTTATCCTTTACTTCAGATTCACTTGCATACTCTTTAATAATTGCAAACTATTTTTCAGGCATTGGTTCACTGCGGATAAAAGATACAAGCGGCACAATAATCTATGAAGAAACACTACAGGGCAATAAAGTATATACGATTACGGAAACAGATAACGGAATCCCGGGAAAGTTTGAAATAGATTTTGATCGATTTACAGGAACAGTAAATTTTGCTTTGGCCAAGAGCGGCAGTGGTAATTAGGTTAAATGTACAAACAGATATAAATGAAAATTCTTAAAACATATTTATACTCTTCATTAGCTCATTTAGATTTTGCAAAACTTTCTGATGAAGGAATTGAAGCACTAATTAAAGATGAAAATTTGGTATCGATTAATCCTGTATATGCTCAAGCTGTGGGAGGAATTAAAATACTGGTTAAAGATGAAGATTATACTAAAGCATTAGCAGTTTTAAATTGTAATGAATATGAGTTATTAAAAAACGAATACCCGGATGAAGAAATCAGTGAGCAAATTAAGTGCAGTAATTGCGGAAGCATTAATATTTTTCAAAAAGGATCCTGGATTGTGGGAATCTTCTTTTTAATTCTGGCATTTATTCCGTTCACAACAAAAAAATCAAAGTATGTTTGTTTAGATTGTTCGCACCAATGGAAGGAGTGAACATAATTTATTTAATACTTAATAGCATTTAAAATTTTAACCAGGAATAAAATGAAATCAGCTACGCACTATTCTTCAATAAAATATATTTTAATTTTATTATCAGTTTTATTTGTTCAATGTTCTGCTACAAGAACATCGGAATTATATCAGACTTACGATAAGGTGAATTATGTTTACTGGTCGGAATCAAGAAAGCTAATCTGGGAGGATTTTCAGGGAAAGCAAAATGATTCCCAAAACAATAATATCAGCCAGATACGTTTATATAATCCTGCGACTATTGAGAGAGCGACATATTTAAGTAATCCAGAACTCACGGTAATTTGTATCTTTGATAAGAAGAACTCATGGGTAAAAAAATCTGCGGCTAATGACAGTTTGCTTCTGTATCACCAGGTTATGTTCGACATTTATGAACTATATAATCGTAAACTTAAAAAGCAATTTAATGAAACAGAATTCAGTCTAAATGATTATATAGAAGAATTTAAATCGTTAACAGGAAAAAATAATTCTGATTTAGAACAACAAATAGAACAGTATAAAATTGATTCTGATCATGGGAATAATTATGCGGGAATCAAAAGTTGGGAAATGAAGGTTAATCGTGAGCTTGATGAGTTAAAAAGTTTCAAAACAAATGATTATTAAAATTAAAACGTAATATAAAAACTTCTCTTTCTACAGATATACAAAGCTTTGTTGTAAATAATCACCAAGTAACTTACTTTTACATCCCCGATAAATCGGGGCTAATTTTTTGATTATGGCAAAAACAAGCAAAACATATAACGAAACAAGCCGGGTTATTCCTGCGGGTGTAAAACCGCCATCAGCACCGGAGATTGAAGCTGCAGTACTTGGTGCAATGCTCATCGAAAAAGAAGCTGTACCCAAAGCAATAGAAATGCTTACGAAGGAAAGTTTTTATCTGCGTCCGCATCAGCAAATATTTGAAGCAATGATTTCTTTGTTTGAATCCAATGAACCGATTGATACTGTTACATTGTACGAAGAACTGAAGAAAAGAAACCAGGTTGAAGAAGTTGGCGGAGCAGTTTATTTAAGTAAGCTCTCACAAAATATTTCTTCCGCAGCTAATGTGGAATTCCACGCAAAGATAATTATAGAAAAACAGATCTTGCGCGGATTGATTTCTTCATCACACCAGATTGCGCAAGCTGCTTATGAAGGTAACCTTGATGCATTTGAAATTCTTGATGATGCTGAACGAAAAATATTTGAGATAACAGAATCACATCTGCAAAGATCTTTTCAGGGAATGGATAGAGCTGTGCGTGATGCACTTGAATACATCGAAGCAATTCACTCGCAAAAGGATAGAAAATTTTCAGTACCAACAGGATTTTATGAACTTGACGAACTTCTTGGTGGCTTTCAGAAATCTGATTTGATAATTGTTGCAGCAAGACCATCCATGGGAAAAACTGCATTCGCCTTAACTCTTGCACGTAATGCTGCTATTGATCACGGAGTCCCGATCGGAATATTCAGTCTTGAAATGGCAACGATGCAGTTAATTATTCGTATGCTTTGTGCTGAAGGAAGATTAAATGCACATCTTGTTAGAACAGGTAAATTACCGAGTGAAGAAGGTGTAAAGCTTAGTAAGAATGCGCATAAATTAATTAATGCTCCTTTGTATGTTGATGATTCTCCATCTCAAACTGTTTTGGAAATCCGTGCCAAAGCAAGAAGACTGAAAGCAGAAAAAAACATTGGAATGATCATAATAGATTATCTCCAGTTGATGCAGGGACAGGCAAAAGCCGAAAGTCGAGAGAGAGAAATTTCTCATATATCAAGATCATTAAAAGCACTTGCAAAAGAATTAAACATTCCGGTTATTGCATTGGCACAGCTTAACCGTGCAGTTGAAGCAAGAACAGACAAACGCCCGCAGCTTTCAGATCTTCGTGAATCAGGTTCTATTGAGCAGGATGCGGATGTTGTGATATTCTTAAACCGTCCTGAGTATTATGGAATAGAAAAAGATGAAAATGGTCAATCGAATGAAGGCGTTGCAGAAATAATTATAGGTAAGCAGCGTAACGGTCCCACAGGTACAGTTAAGCTTGCATTCATAAAAGACTATGCACGATTTGAAAATCTTGCACACGCAAGACAGATTGCAGATTACTCTTCAGTGCCTGCAATTAATGAAGATATTATTTAATGTAGAATTTAGAATTGAGAGTTAAGAATGAAGGGTTATTCTATTGGTCATTCCGAAACCGATTTATCGGGAGAGAAATCTGTTTCCAAAACTTTTCGTTTCCTTTTTACAATATTAATATTGTTTTTAAGCAACAATATCAATTCACAAATCTTTTCAGAAAAAGATGTTGAAGTGTGCAATTCAAAATTCACACTTGCTGTTGATAAATCATTAAATGAAAAACCAATTAATGAAGTTATAATTGAAATTGGAAAAAGTTTTTTAGGTACCGAATACATTGCCCATACTATTGACAAAGATGGTGATGAACAGCTTGTTATAAATTTAACAGGTCTTGATTGCACAACATTTCTTGAGACTTCCTTAACATTTGCACGTTGTATAAAAAAAGGTAAAACAAGTTTTGAAGATTATCAGAATGAGTTAACATTTATTCGTTACCGGGATGGTAAGATGGATAAATATCCTTCGCGTTTACATTATTTTTCTGATTGGATTTACGACAATCAGCAAAAATCCATTGTAAAAGATATAACTAAAGAAATTGGTGGAACTCCTATTAAGTTTAAACTTAATTTTATGTCTGAAAATCCGAAGTACTATAAACAATTACAAGAAAATCCTGAATTCATTCCTTTCATAAAAAAAAAGGAAGCAGAAATTAATTCTCGCCAGTATTATTACATTCCCGAAGACGATATTGAAAAAGTAGAATCAAAGATTCAAACTGGTGATTTGATTGCATTAACAACAAGTGATAAAGGATTGGATATTGGTCACGTTGGGATTGCGATTAAAATGGATGATGGAAGAATTCATTTTCTGCACGCCCCATTAGCCGGTAGTAAGGTTCAAATAACTGAAACTCCTTTGAGTGATTACGCGAAGAAAATTAAAAAGCATACTGGAATAATTGTACTTAGAGTTTTAGAACCTTAAATTTAATTTGAAGAATTAATCTTTTGTCATTTCGACCGAAGGGAGAAATCTTATTAATTAAGTGTACAGATCTCTCAGTCGAAGACTCTTTCGAAATGACTCTATGAGTTTTAATATAATTTAGCGCTCAAGAATTTCTAAAATCATTTCATCAAGCGATTTTAGTTTGATGCCGCATGATTGAAGTTTATCTGTATTCATAGAAACATCATCAACTTTTTGCAAACCTGGCACTTCATCCATTTTAATTTTTATTAAAAGATTTTTATCAATCTTTGTAATCTCACAAAGTCTTATTCCCAGTTCGTATCGTGAAACTCTTTCCAATCCGCCAAAATTTATTATTTCAGATTTCATATCATTGCCAATAATTTCAGTTATTATTCTTTCTGCTTCCATCAAAGAAAGCGGGGTTCTGTATTGATCAGTAAAAAGTTTTACAGGTTTATTTTGTTGAAGATCGCTGTACATTTGATGGAAATGATTTTTCGAATGGTTAATCCCGAACCCGAATAATAAGGCTGTTCTAAGTATCACGTAGTTATCAAAAGTTTGTTGGATCTTTATTTCTCCCATTAATTTTGTTTCCGCATAGAGCGAAACAGGAATTAATTTCGCATCTTCTTTTAACATCGAGCCACGATAACCAGCATAAACTAAATCAGTAGAAGTATAGATTAGTTTTGAGTTAAACTTATGGCAAAGTTCGGCAATATTTTTTGTTGCATTAACATTTAAATCATAAACATCTTTTGAAGAAAAGCCTTCCGGTAAAATTGGTTTTGAAATTGCAGCAGTATGTATTACGATTTCGGGTCTAAAATCATTAAAAGCTTTTAAGAGAGAGTTATAATCACAAATATCTATTTTTAACGAATTGTAATCTTTACAATTTCCAATATTTGAATTAAATATTGTAAGAATATGATGCTTCGATGAAAGCAAAATATTTAAATATTGCCCAAGCAGTCCGCTTCCGCCGGTAATTAGTATTTTCATATTATTTTTATTGATTGCATTTTACACTATAAAAGTTATCTAAGTATATTATTTTCAGTCTTACTTGAAGTCTCTTTTTTTGAAAATCACACTTACTTTGGTAAATTTATTAAGAAATAATGAAACAATTATGAAATATTTTATAACCTTAATTTTAGGCTTTGTGCTCAATATCCAGACGAGCGCTCAAACTAACAAATATTTTGATGCACCTTTTGGCGGCGGCGGCGGATTTGTTGTTGGTTGGAGTATGCCAAATGTTGATCCAATAAATCTTAAGCTTAAAGAAATTGGAATACCTGAACTTTCAGCAAGTGGAGTATTTACAACCGGCGGTGCAGGTTTTATCTACATTGGAGTTATTAAAAATCTTCGTCTTGGTGGTATGGGTTATGGTGGTACGATTTCTTCTTCGTCAACGACTAATGGAATTAATAGTGAAGCAATTTATTCTCTTGGTGGTGGTGGATTAACTGTGGAATATACGCTTCCCTTCGTTAAAAATGTTGGTGTTTCGGTGGGAGCTATTTTAGGTGGTGGAAGCATGTCACTTGAATTATATAGTAACGATGGAAATTTTAGCTGGGAAGAAATCCTTGACAATCCTGATAATATCTCGCGAAAAATTGAAAATGGTTTTTGGACATTTACACCTACATTAAATGCTGATTTTCCTGTTTACAGATTTGTTTCCTTAAGAGCTGGCGTAGGATACCAATTTACTTTTGCCGGTGATTGGGAAGCAGAAAATGGGTATCCAATTAGCGGCATTCCTTCAGATTTAAGTGCTGATGGATTTTTTATTCAGGTAGGAATTTTTGCAGGATTTTTCTCGTTTTAAGTATGAAAAAAATATTAGTAACAGGCGGTGCAGGATTTATTGGCAGTAATTTTATCAACTACATCTTAAAATCAAGAGATGATTATTTTATTGTTAATCTTGATAAACTTACTTACGCCGGCAATCTTGAAAACCTAAAAGAAATCGAATCAAATAAAAATTACACTTTTATTAAAGGTGATATAACTAATTCAGAGTTAGTTAACTACATTTTTGAAAAGTACAAGATAAAATATGTAATTAACTTTGCTGCTGAATCCCACGTAGATAGAAGCATCTCCGGTTCTGAAATATTTTTTAGAACAAATGTAATAGGAACAAATGTGTTATTAGAAGCATCTAGAAGATTTGAGGTTGAAAGATTTTTACAAATCTCTACTGATGAAGTGTATGGAAGTTTGGGTGCTACTGGATTATTCACCGAACAAACACCGATATCGCCAAACAGTCCTTATTCAGCAAGCAAAGCAGCTTCTGATATGATGGTTCAGGCATTTCATCACACGTATGGTTTGCCGATTGTTATTACAAGATGTTCAAACAATTATGGTCCACTTCAATTTCCTGAGAAATTAATTCCTTTAATGATCTTAAATGCTTTACAAAATAAAAAACTTCCTGTCTATGGTGATGGAATGAACGTTCGTGATTGGATATACGTGATTGATCATAACAAAGCTGTTGAATTAGTTTTCGAAAAAGGACGACTCGGAGAAGTCTATAATATTGGTGCAAGTAATGAAATGCCAAATTTGGAAATCATTAAACTGATTTTACAAAATCTAAAAAAAGGCGAAGAACTAATTCAATATGTTAAAGATCGTCCGGGTCATGATAGACGATATGCAATTGATTCAACAAAAATTCAAAGCGAGTTAGGATGGAAGCCGGAATTCCAATTTGATTCTGCTATTCAGAAAACAATTGAATGGTATTTAAATAATAAGAACTGGTGGGAGAGAATTATTTCCGGCGAGTATCAAAAATATTATAATCTACAGTATACAAATAGAAGTTAGGAATAAAATGAAGCAACTTTTTTTGTTATGGTTTTTACTTATCTCGATTACATTCTCTCAAACATCAACAAAAGAACAACAGAGTTTATTAAATTTTTCGGGAATTAGTGTTACAATTGGAGGAAACTTTCCTCTTACGGGATCATTTCCCGCATTAATGACTGAAAGAGTTGATCAGTTTGTAACAAGAATTTATAATGAGGCTGTTGCACGCTCTATTGCAAATGCTCAGGATGAGGCTTTTCTTGAAAAAATAAAAAAAGATTTAACTAAGTTTTCATTAAGAGGCATTATACTCAAAAGATCTAGCGGTGAAGAAATAACGATTGATTTAGAAAAATTTAGACTATATGCTGACTTCAAAAATAATCCATATCTAAAAAATGATGATGTCTTGATTTTTCCTCCATATGACATTGATAGAAATTTTTTTAGTATTAACGGTGCAGTTAATGCTCCGGGCAAATTCTTTTATGTAGAAGGTGATAAACTGAGCGATGCAATATTACTTGCCAGAGGTATAAATCCAGCATACGAAAATATTGAGAATGCTCAGATAAAACGACTTGATTATAAAGGTGAAAATCAAGAATCGATTGAAGTGAATGTAGATTCCGATATACCTTTAAAGCGGGGGGATCAAATAATCATACTGGCAGATGAAACTCAGCGAAAAGATTTTTATGTTTTAGTACTTGGCGAAGTTACTCAACCTGGATATGTACCAATCACTAAAAATATGACTAAGCTTGGTGAAGTAATTAAATTGGTTAAGGGATTTACAACAAACGCCTCATTAAAGCGATCTAGAATTTTCAGAGGAAACAGTATTACCCCATTATTAGAAAGCCAATATGGAATTAAAATCGGCGATGAATTATTAAACAAAAATGCTGAAGTAGTTAATAGAATATTAAATTATGAACAGGCGATGATGTTTCGCATGTCTAATCTAGTAGAAGAAGATAAATATTATTTTGAAACCGAGAATCAGTACAGAGTTTTAAATGAAGGAAGTGCTATTGATTTTACACAAGCCGGAAATGATAGTTCGGAAATATATAATTTCATACTTGAAAACGGGGATGTGATCGTTGTTCCTCCCCAAACAAAAACCGTTTATGTCTTTGGTCAGGTTTCAAACCCTGGTCACGTAAAGTTTGAAGAAAATAAGAACTACCTTTATTATATTGATCAAGCTGGTGGAATAGGTGAATATGCTGAAGATGAGATAATGGTGATTAAAGGTGGCTCTAGAAACTGGATAACTGCATTACCTTCTGTTAAAATAGAAGATGGTGATTATATCTTTATTCCAAAAGAAAGGATTAGATCATTTCAAACGACTATAGGCGAATGGGGAGGATACTTTGCGATAGTTGGAAGTATTGCAACTGTTTTATTGCTTATAGTACAATTAGGAAAGTAATACTTGACAATTAAGGTTTAATCCTACATATTAGCAGGCTACTTTTAAAAAAATAAGTTGTTCTTCAAATTATTTACAACGTTTTTCCAAATAGAAGCTTAAGTTTACTTGACTTTAGTTTGTTGAGACTTTAAATTTGTAGCCCTTCTTAATGAAGGCTTTGTTCTTTGAAAGAGTGAGAAAATATAAGCCAGTTAATTCCATAGTTTAACTTGCGTCTAACGCCAAGATTACAATAAAATTAAACTCTACAACGGAGAGTTTGATCCTGGCTCAGGACGAACGCTGGCGGCGTGCTTAACACATGCAAGTCTACGAGAATAAGGTAGCAATATCTTTAGTAAAGTGGCGCACGGGTGCGTAACACGTAAGCAATCTACCTTTGGGTCTGGAATAACTTCGAGAAATCGAGGCTAATACCGGATAATGCAGCGGCACCGCATGGTGATGTTGTTAAAGTTT
>JBGSPH010000025.1:0-2809 GCA_041738675.1 Ignavibacteriaceae bacterium | reverse complement strand
TAACTTTACTTGTGCCTTCATTAAGTATTATATTATAATAACCAAAAGTATTCGTTATTGTGCTTACTTTTCCAAGGGAATCAAGTATATAGCATCCAATTAATTTCTCTCCACTTTCTTTATCTTGTACATAACCACTTAAATTGTATTTCTTTTGTTGTTTTTTTTGCGTCTGAAAAACAATTTGGTTTCCGACTACAATATAGGTTATCTCATTATTATAGATAAGTTGTTCGAGAACTTCTTTTAAGGGCAGGTTGTCTGATTTAATGGATACTCGTTGCGAAAATTGAACGAAATTGTTACTATACGAAAAACCAATTCCTGTTTTTTCAGAAATTATTTTCAATATTTCATTTATTTCACAGTTGTTTACGTTAATAGTTATCCGGTATTCTAACAAATTGTTCTTTTCTTGCCCTTCTATTTGTTTCGAAAATGCAGTTATTATGAGTAATAAAATTGGAAACATTAATTTTTTCGTCATTCTTCTAATAATAAAATTTATTAAATACCTTAAATCCGAAAGTCAAAAAATAAATACAAGATAAACAATCGATTATATAAATTTTTTTTTCACTCACTTGGTTTAAGTATCTATAAATTAGCTTATTAACAAATATTTTATAATTGTTAATAAAAAGTGGGATAAATATTTGATATTCAGAATATTAAATATTAACTTCCCACTCTAATTTAAAATTTTCGAAACATGAAGATAGAAAATAGCAACGAGAAAATCAACCCTTTTGGTGGAATTAATTTTTTAATCCAAGACATACGCAAATCTGGTGTATTAGAACTAATAGACAATGAGTTAGGTAAGCGTGCTCCTCAAGCTAAGTATAAACATAGTGAATTATTCCTTAATCTCTGGAGTGTTTTCTTATGCGGAGGCGATTGCGCTGAAGATATTAACGAACACCTTAAAGATTATCTGCAAAATATTCCAAAGATGAAGGTTGCCAATGCCGATACAATCCTTCTTGACCTTAAAAATCTAAAGACGGAAAAGGAAAAGGTTACAAGTTCTCAAGGTAATGTGTATGAAATCAACAGAAACGACAAGATTAATCAGCTAAATATTAGCATATTAAAACACTTGGGAGAATTAAAAGAAGGTGAATTGTATGACTTTGATTATGATAACGAAATACTTAAAACCGAGAAATACGATACAAAAAGGACTTACAAGCAAGTGAATGGTTACTTTCCATCAATGGCCACAATCAATGGAAAGCCAGTTTATTTCGAGAACCGCGATGGTAACATGAACGTAAAAACGATACAGGAAGATGTCTTAGAAAGAGCATATAAGATGCTGAATGATAATAAAATATACATAAACCGGAGTCGAATGGACTGTGGCTCATATACACAAAAAGTAGTTGAAGTAATTGAAAAATACAGTAAACTATTTTATATCCGAGCCATGAAAAGTCAGGAAATGGTTCATGAAATAAGGAATATCACCAAATGGGAGAAGGTCGAAATCAACTTTATACAATATGAGGTTGCGTCAATTGAATACCGTCCCTTTAACAAAAAAAAGGCATACCGATTAGTAATAATGCGCTGTGACAAAGGGAATAAACAAATGGATTTATTTACAAACGACACATTGGAATACCGCAGTATACTAACCAACGATTGGGTATCTACAGAAAAGCAAGTGATTGAATATTATAACCAAAGGGGTTGCGAAGAAAAGGTCATCGATGTTCTTAACAATGATTTTGGCTGGTCAAAGATGCCCTTTTCGTTTATGGAAGAAAACACAGTATTCCTGTTAGTAATGATAATCTGCAAGAATATATATAGTTACCTGATAAGCAAAATATCAAAAACCTGCACATGGGTAAACAAAAATTTCCGAATGAAGAAGTTCATATTCAGGTTTATAACCGTACCTACAAAATGGATAAAACGAGGAGGCCAACAGATAATGAAGATATACAGCCAGAAACAATACAACATGAGTTATATATAAACAATACCCAGCAGTATTTTACATCCAAACTATAGTTCAAGCTAAAAAGGCTATAGGGGAAGTATGCTCCGTTGAAAAATGAAACCACACCCACAAACTACTATTAATCAGCAATATAACTAATAGAATCTAACCAAGATAGGGAAAATGATACGTATAAAATAAAAAAATAACGAAGGAATCTAAAATTTGAAATTTGGTACATGCTAAAATTGTAAATTTGCACAAGAAAAAAGCATTCTTGACGACATGGTGGATGAATATAATCAGCGTGCCAAAATGCTTTTTTTAACTTTCGGAATTTAGGTAATATCAAACTCAATATCAGAAGTAGATGTGCCGAGCAAAAATTCTGAATGTACCCAATTATATTGATTAGTTTTTTCGGTATCGTTGTCTTTCTTACTTCCCGTTGCGCTTGTTCTAATATCGCTATTCAGATAATTTAATGCAGGATTGAAACTACCTTTGGTTTTTTTTACGTCAAAAACTATCAAATCATTTGAAATGCCTGTCTGATAAATAACATGGACAACATATTGTCTGTCGGCTATACCTTGAGGAATAGTACCAAATATCGAGTTTCCATATTGGTCTAGAAATATGTGTACAAACTGTTTCCCTGTATAAATCGTATTTCCACTTTTTACTATCAAACCAAACTGAGAGGATTCAAAATCAAAATTTAGTTGTTCTAAAAAAGTTGACCTTGGTATTTGTATAATAGTTTGATTTATAACACTTCCATCATCATCTTTGTCTTTAATAGATAAAACTAAATTAAATGTAAGAAGTGGATTTGTAACACCCTTTTCTCTA
>JBGSPH010000021.1:0-26263 GCA_041738675.1 Ignavibacteriaceae bacterium | reverse complement strand
TGCAATCAATTGTGATGGAAGTGCATATATAGTAGATGTAGTATTTGGTATATCATCAACACCGATACTAAAAACACTTAATTTATCATCAGCAGTTGCAACTGCAATAGGAACCGATTTAGGATTGGCAGATGTAACAGGATACAGCCAGGATTTAGCTTTTAATCCAGAGACAGGTGATTTATACTGGGGTGCATACTGGTCATCAGGATTCTTCAGTTCAGGCGGATCATTCAGATTGATTGATATAACAAATGGAACATCGACAGAAATAACACCTTTAGGACAATACACAAGTTATGTCTCTTTCAGTATTAATGGTGTGTGTGATATTGTTCCTGTTGAGCTAACTTCATTTTCTGCAAATGTTAACAATAACTTAGTTACTCTTAAATGGAGTACAGCAACAGAAATCAACAACACAGGTTTTGAGATTGAAAGAAAATCACAAAACTCTGATTGGACAAACATCGGATTTGTTGTAGGTTCAGGAACAACGACTGAAATCCGTAACTACTCTTATTCAGATAATTCAGTTAGTTCAGGATCTTATTCCTATAGATTAAAACAAGTTGATTACGATGGAACATTTGAATATTCAAATGAGGTTTATGTTGATGTAACTCCTTCAATGGATTACGCACTTCAACAGAATTATCCTAATCCTTTTAATCCTTCTACAAAAATTAGATTTACTATTCCCCAGGCATCAGTTGTTAATCTTACAGTATTTAATGCTATTGGTGAACAAGTAAAAGCACTTGTTAATAATTATTATGAAGCAGGTTCACATGAAATAATATTCAATGCTTCTAATTTAACAAGCGGAATATATTTTGTTAGAATGGAATCTGGTTCTTTTGTATCGACAAGAAAAATTACTTTATTGAAATAAATTATTGAGCTTCGGGCTGTTTAAAAGACTATTGAAAGATTTGTAGCGCCTCCAACGAATAAATATAGAAATAGTTAAGCAACTTTTAGACAGCCCATATTTTATACAGCAAATAGATGAATAAGTCGAGCAGAGAAATACGGTATTATATTTTATTAATTGCAGCAGCATTAATCTCATTTCTATTCTTTTCACAACTTTTATAATAACTCAATTCTTCCTTAATAAATTTCTGAATTTTTAACTCCTAATTTTATTGTCTATTTTTTTACACATCACGCATCTATTGCAACAGAAACAAAAGTAACAAAGTTTTTAGCAGATAAACAGATTGATAAGTATCAAATTGGTCGCAAAGCATTTATAGAACATTGCCAGGAATGGAAAAAATCATCTCAATAATATTTTTTAGTCTTAAATAAATGAAAATAATAATTGGTATTTTGCAATAAAATTATTTTTAAAAGAATCCATTAAACAAAGTTCTTCATTCCGGACTTTGGTTGAAAAATGAAAATCGGTTTTCTAAGTGATATTCATGAAGATATAGCAAGTCTTCAAAAAGCTCTTAAATTACTTGAACAAGAAAAAGTTGATTCAATTATTTGTTTGGGTGATATTGTAGGATTTACGCTTCCTTTCTATAAAAATATTAATGACAGAGATGCCGATGTCTGTATCAAACTCGTTAAAGAAAATTGTAGTCAAACCGTTATCGGTAATCATGATCTTTACGCAATCAAAAAAATTCCAACTTACAATTCAAATTTTAACTACGGCGAAAACTGGTATTCTTTAGACTATGAGAAAAGAGCCAAGCTTTCAAAAAATAGAATCTGGTTATATGAAGATTCTGAAATCCCGGTAACTCTTAATGATGAGTCGATAGAATATTTAAATGAGTTAGCCGAATATTCAACAGTTCTGGCTGGTGATGCTGATATTTTTATTTCTCACTTTTGTTTTCCGGATTTTTCAGGCTCGGCAATTTTTTTTCCTGAGCAGCCATTTCATTTATTAAAACACTTCGAGTTTACTCAAAACCTTAATTGTTCAATTAGCTTTTCAGGTCACGGACATCCCGAAGGCTGCGTTTATACCAATGAAGATAAGTTATCATTATTAAAGTTTGGTGAATATAATTTAAATGATTGCAAATGCTGGATCGTTGTTCCTTGTGTAGCTAAAACATCCAGAAAAAATGGAGTACTCGTTTTTAACACAGAAGATCATTCAATAAAAACTTTGGAACTAAATAGTAATTAGAATTTTGGATTTATAATGGAAAAAAAATCAAAGCACACAAAATTTAGTTTTTTCATTCGCATTTTATTGCCAACATTTTTAACAATTGGATTATTCATTGCTACTCTTTTTGTTGTCTTCATTCCACAGTTTGAAAAAGCTGTTATGGATCGCAAGAGAGAAATGATTAAAGAGCTTACAAATTCTGCATGGAGTATTCTAGACAAGTGGTATGATGCAGAATTAAATGGAAAGATTAGCCGTGCCGAAGCACAGGAAATTACCAGGAACGAAATAATAAGTCTACGGTACGGTGAAGAGTTAAAAGACTATTTCTGGATAACTGATTATCAGCCCAAGATGATTGTTCATCCCTATAGACTGGATTTAATTAGTAAGGATCTATCAGATACAAAAGATTCGCATGGTAAATTACTTTTTGTTGAAATGGTTAAAACCGCCAATGATAAAGGTGCTGGATTTGTAGATTATATGTGGCAGTGGAAAGATGATTCCACACGTATTGTTCCTAAGCTATCTTTTGTGAAAAAATTTGAGCCATGGCAATGGGTAATAGGCACAGGTATTTATATAGAAGATGTTAGTTTAGAAATTGCCGCACTTGAAAAACAGATGATCAACATTTCAATAGGTATTATTTTCTTAGTTACTCTTTTATTGTCATTCATTTCGTATCAAAATATCAAAACAGAAAAACAGCGTCTTCAAGCTGAAGCAGATCTTAACGAATCACGTGAAAAATTTAAATCAATTGTAGAAGCATCATCAGAGGGATTGGTGATGATTCTTGAAAACAAACAAATTTATTTTAACAGAACTATTTCTCTAATGCTCGGGTACTTAGAAGAAGAAATGAAAGACCTGGATTTTGTTAATATTTTTAGCAATCCTCCTGCACTTTCAATATATGATTTCAATTTAAGCGAATTAAAATTGAACAAAGATTTTAAGAGTGAACAGCTCGAAACATTATTGAAAAAAAAGGACGGTTCTTTAATAAACGCTTTATTAGTGGCCTCACCAATTTCTTTTTTAAACAACAATGGAGTTGTGTTTAGTTTTAAAGATATTACCACAACCAAAAATTTAACTGCGGAAATTGACAAATCAGAAACAAAACACATTGCACTTGCCAACAAAATATGTATGGGTGTTTTCTGTGCTAAAGCGGATGAAAGAATAAAAGTATTAGAAATAAACGCGGCAATGAAAGATATCTTGGGTGTAAAAGAAGAAGAGAATTCGGACGAGATATTTTTATCCGAGTTATTTGAAAAACAGTATGAGGCAGAACTCTTTTATAAAGATGTTATTGAAGCCGGATTTGTTAAAAACAGATTGCTAAGCTTTGTCAGGTTTGATGGAAAGAAAACCTTTGTTTCTGTTTCCGCTGTTATTAGAAAGGATAACAAAACTAATGCTTTGTTGATTGACGGAATACTTGAAGATTATTCTGAAAAAGTAAAAACGGAAGAAGAAAGAAATTTATTAATTAGTAATCTGCAGGATTCTGTATCCCTATTAAATAGACCAATCGATAGTTTTATTAAGCCTGTGCCCAAATGCAATTTTAAAACTCCCGCTCAGGAAGCAATCAAACTTATGGCAGCGGAAAAATCAGAATCTGTTTTACTTGAGACTGATATCAATGAAGAAATTGGGATTGTTACGCTTTCTGATCTTAAAAATCGGATGCTCGTAAACGAAACTGATTTAAAGTTGCCTGTTCATAAATTTATGTCTTCACCTCTGTTGACTATCAATCATTTATCTTCAATATATGAAGCATTAAAATTATTATCAGAAAACAATGTGCATCATCTGCTTGTTAAAAATAATGAATCAATAATAATCGGGATAATTAATTCAGGCGAATTACAAAAATCGTTTCATCTTACTTATCTGTTCTTTATACAACAAATTCAGAATGCAGAAAACATTAGCCAAATAAAATCAGCACATTTGCTTGCAATGCAGATTGTAAATGGATTAATTAAAGAAGAGAGAAGCTCTTCAGAGATTACCAGAATGACAACAATAATTGCTGATGCTGTTGTAAAAAGATTAATTCATTTATGCATAGAGCAGATGGGTGAACCACCCGTTCCGTTTGCTTTTATTACTTTGGGAAGCGAGGGCAGGGAAGAACAGACTTTATCAACAGATCAGGATAATGCTATTGTGTTTGAAGATTGCGAAAAAGAAAAATTTGAATTGGTACAAACATACTTTCTTAAACTCGGCACTAAAATTTCGGATGGATTAGATTCGATAGGTTATAAATACTGCAAAGGAAATGTAATGGCTAAAAACCCGGCCTGGTGTCAGCCGTTATCAACATGGAAAAATTATTTTACAAATTGGATCACAAAAGCAGAACCTAAAGATCTGCTTGATCTAAAAATATTTTTTGATCTTAGATTTATTTTTGGTAACGATACTTTGGTTACTGAACTTCATAAACATATCAATCATATAACTTCAAGCAGCGGTTCATTTTTTATTTATATGGCAGAAAGCATTCTTCAATCACATATTCCCGAAGGTGCATATAAATTAAAATCTCCGTTTGATATTAAATCCCTGATGCTTCCGATTGTAGATTTAGCTCGCTTGTATTCATTAAAAAATCAAATTACCATATCCAATACGGTAAAAAGACTGAATATTATTTACGAGAAGAACTTTATTTCCCACTCGGGTCATACAAATCTTTTACAATCTTATAACTTTTTAATGCAGCTTCGTTTTAAACATCAGGCACAGCAAATAACTGAACATAAATTACCGGATAACATTATTGATCCGCATATGCATTCAGATATTGATTTAATGATCATTAAAAAAGCTGTTTCGATTATTGAAGATTTCCAGAATAAAGTTAAGTTAGATTTTAAGGGAACAATTGCCGGATAGTTGGCATTTAGCAATAGTTAGTCGTGTTTAGACTTTGTAAATATTGACTAATCTTTGAACTTCATACCGTTTGTGATAATTTTCTTTTGCACAACTAAACTATTTTGTACATGATATTATTTCTACAAACTTCACTTCAATTCATAATCACATCTAAAGGAAAAATGCTATGAGCATACAATCGGAGAAAGTACAAGAAATTGTAAACTCGGATAAGTTCAAAAAACTTGTCAAGAAGCGATTAAGCGTTTCGTTAACATTAACAGCAATTATGTTAGTTGTTTACTTCGGATTCATTTTAGTGATTGCATTCAATAAAGAATTGCTCGCTATTAAAATAGGAGAACACCTTACAATTGGTTTGCCGATAGGTATTGGCATTATTGTTTTTGCCTGGCTGTTAACAGGATTGTACACAAGATGGGCGAATCAATCCTACGATAAGAGTGTTAGAGAACTGAGAGATCAGGTTTTGCAAAAGTAATTACACAAACATTTAACAGGATTAAAATTTTAAGGAGATAATAGTTTTGGATAATTTTCAAACAACTCTCGGACAGGTTAATGTTGCTTCAATAATAATCTTTTTTATGTTTGTCGCAATATCCTTATTTATTACTTACTGGGCGGCAAAGAAAACAAAAACAACCTCAGAGTTTTATGCTGCTGATAGAAGTATTTCTGGTTTTCAAAATGGTTTAGCTCTTTCCGGCGATTATATGAGTGCGGCTTCGTTTCTTGGTATTGCTGGAATGGTTTCTTTAAAAGGATATGATGGACTAATATATTCAATTGGATTTCTTGTTGGCTGGCCTATTGTAATGTTTTTAATTGCCGAGCCTTTAAGAAATTTGGGCAAGTTTACTTTTGCAGATGTAGTTGCCTTCAGATTAAAACAAAGACCGGTTAGAATTGCTTCATCCGTTGGATCATTAAGCACAATTATTTTTTATTTAATTGCGCAGATGGTTGGCGCAGGGGCACTAATAAATATTCTTTTCGGTCTTCCGTACGAACTTGCAGTTTTAATCGTTGGGGTAGTTATGATCTCATACGTACTTTTTGGCGGAATGCTGGCAACAACCTGGGTTCAAATAATTAAAGCCATATTGCTTTTAGGCGGCGCAACTTTTCTTGTAATCTTAACTCTATCCCACTTTGGAATGAATCCGCTGAATTTAATTGATAAGGCTGCTGAAGTTTACGGTGATGCTGTTCTTTCTCCGGGCGGTTTTGTTGTAAATCCATGGGATGCAATTTCACTTGGTCTTGCACTTATGCTTGGTACTGCCGGTTTGCCGCATATACTTATGCGCTTCTTTACTGTGCCCGATGCTAAACAAGCTAGAAAATCTGTTTTTATTGCAACAGGATTTATAGGATACTTTTACATACTCACTTTTGTAATTGGATTTGGAGCTATGGTTCTCGTTGGGCAGGATATGATTACATCTATTGATAAAGGTGGAAATATGGCAGCTCTTCTTCTTGCCGAATCTGTAGGTGGTCAGTTCTTTTTAGGATTTATTGCCGCTGTTGCCTTTGCAACAATTCTTGCTGTTGTTGCAGGATTAACTCTTTCAGGCGCTTCAACTCTTTCGCACGATCTTTATGTGAGCGTAATTAAAAAAGGCAAATCAGATGAAGCCGGTGAAGTTAAAGTTGCAAGAGGTGCTACACTCTTAATTGGAATAATGGCGATTGTTCTTGGATTAATATTTAAAGGACAGAATGTAGCATTTATGGTTGGATTGGCATTCTCAATTGCTGCCAGTGCTAATTTTCCATCATTGCTATTATCAATTCTCTGGAAAAAATTTACGACTAAAGGAGCAGTTGCAAGTATCGTAACCGGCGCTGGCCTGGCAGTAACTCTAATCTTTTTAAGTCCAACTGTGTGGGTTGATGTTTTGGGAAATGAAAAAGCAATTTTCCCACTTAAAAATCCTGCACTTATTTCAATGACAGCTGCTTTTATTGCGGGGATATTAGTTTCTTTATTCACCAAAGAAAATGAAGCTGCATTAAAATTTGAAGATGAAAAATTAAGAACTTATTTGGGCATTGGCTCAGAGTGATAATTTATTTTATAGGAAACCAAATAATGAAAAAATATTTAATAATTCTTTTTTTCTCCGCTGCGTCAGCTTTTCTTTATCCGCAGGAAAGTAAATCCGAATTTGGATTTTCTTTATCGGGATTTTTGAAAACAGATATCTTCTTTGATTCACGACAAACGGTATCCGCACGTGAAGGACATTTTTTACTTTATCCTTCACCCGAATCCTTTGATGTTAATAATGTTGATATAAATGATAAAGCAAATTTCAACATTCTATCAATTCAATCCAGGCTAACAGGAAAAATTACAGCACCTGATGCCTTTGGGGCTAAAACTTCCGGACTTTTAGAAGGTGAATTTTTTGGAACCGCAGATAGTGACATAAACGGATTTAGATTGAGACACGCATTTGTAAAATTGGATTGGGAAAAAGTATCATTGTTAGTTGGACAAACCTGGCATCCAATGTTTGTTACAGAGTTAGTGCCGGGTACTGTTTCTTTTAACACCGGTGCGCCGTTTAATCCGTTTTCCCGAAATCCGCAAGTAAGGCTAACCGCTTCCTTCAATAAATTTAAATTTATTGCAGCGGCACTAACTCAGCGTGATTTTCAAAGTAATGGTCCAGCCGGTTTCAGTTCCACTTATTTAAGAAATGCTGTTATTCCAAATCTTCACGGGCAAATTCAATTTACCAGCGATGGTCATCTTATTGGAATTGCAGTTGATTATAAAACTCTGATGCCGCGTTTGGTTACAACAAAAAACGTTTCAACTGATGAAACAATAAGCAGTTTTGCAGCCACAGCATTTTTAAAATTTAATTTGGAACCAGTTACAATTAAAGCACAGGGAACTTACGGCGGTAATCTTGCAGACTTAATGATGCTTGGCGGATATGCAATAAAATCCATAGACACAACAAACGGAATTGAACAATACACAGATTTAAAAAGCTTATCCGGTTGGATAGATTTATCAACCGGAAAAAAAATTGAATTTGGTTTATTTGCAGGCTACTCAAAATCACTTGGTGCTGCTGATAATATCGCCGGTTCTTATTTTGGAAGAGGAACCGATATTGATAATCTGTTAAGAATATCTCCTCGCATCCAATTTAATTCTGAAAAGACCAGGATATCTACAGAACTGGAATACACTTCTGCAGGTTACGGAAAACCTGACAATACAGATAAAGGAAAAATTAAGGATATAAAATCGATAACCAATATCCGTTTACTTGTGGCTTTTTATTATTTCTTTTAAGTTTTGTATTAAGGGCTAATTAGATCTAGTTAGTCCTTTTTATTTTCCTTTCTCATAATAATTGCCATTCAAGTTATCCGCTTAAGTGGTTTATTATATTATAATGCTCACAACCAACATCCCAAAATTCCTTATATTTGCAAACAAATTTTCACTAAAAGAGTAATAAATGTCCGCAAAAAGTTTTTCTGATATCCCTAAAGCATACAACCCTTCAGAAGTTGAAGATAAATGGTACAAATACTGGAATGATCACGGTATTTTTAATTCCGATATAGACGAAACAAAAAAACCTTACACAATAGCAATCCCACCGCCAAACATAACCGGTATGTTAACGATGGGACACATTCTTAATAATTCGCTTCAGGATATTTTCATTCGTACTAAACGTATGCAGGGTTACAATGCTTGCTGGGTTCCGGGAACTGATCACGCGTCTATCGCAACGGAAACAAAGGTAACAAAGTTTTTAGCAGACAAGCAGATCGATAAATATCAAATTGGTCGCGAAGCATTTTTAGAACATTGCCAGGAATGGAAAAAAGAATACGGCGGAATAATTATTCAGCAGTTAAAAAAACTTGGTGTTAGCTGCGATTGGCGCCGTGAACGTTTTACGATGGATGATGAATATTATCACGAAGTTATAAAAGCATTTGTTGATCTGTACAACGAAGGGAAAATTTATCGCGGTTACAGAATGGTAAACTGGGATCCGGCCAACAAATCCGCAATCTCCGATGAAGAAGTAATTTTTAAAACTGTTAACGGAAAACTCTGGTACTTTAAATATCCCGTAATGAATTCCGAAGAATTTGTAATTGTTGCAACAACACGACCTGAAACTATGCTTGGCGATACTGGAATTGCAGTTAATCCAAATGATAAAAGATATAAAAAATTAATCGGCAAAAAAGTTTTGCTGCCTATTGCGGATAGAGAAATTCCAATCTTTGCTGATGATTATGTTGATATGGAATTTGGAACCGGAGCAGTTAAAGTTACTCCGGCTCACGATGTTAATGATTATGATATGGGGCAGCGACACAAACTTGAAATGATAAATATCTTTAATGATAATGCAACAACAAACAATAATGTTCCCGAAGAGTTTCAAAATCTTGATCGTTACGAAGTAAGAAAAAAAGTTGTTGCAAGAATGGAAGAACTTGGCTTCTTACATATGATTGAAGATTATCAAAATAAGGTTGGATATTCTGAACGTGGTAATGTTCCAATCGAACCATATTTATCAGAACAATGGTTTATGAAAATGGATGAACTTGCAAAACCCGCTGTTGAAGTTGTGCAGGAGGGAAAGGTAAGATTTTATCCAAAGCATTGGGAAAAAACTTATTTCCATTGGATGGAAGGCATACGTGATTGGTGTATTTCTCGCCAACTCTGGTGGGGACACAGAATTCCTGTTTGGTATAACAACAACACAAAAGAAATTTATTGTAATGTTAATCCTCCAAAAGATTTGGAAAATTGGAGACAGGATGAGGATGTGCTTGATACCTGGGCTTCAAGCTGGTTGTGGGCGCACGCAATATTTAAAACTGAGGATGAACGAAAATATTATTATCCAACCAACACGCTTGTAACCGGACCCGATATAATTTTCTTTTGGGTTGCAAGAATGATTATGGCGGGAATGCATTTTCAAAAAGATATTCCTTTCAGCGATGTTTACTTTACAAGTATCATTCGCGATCAGCAGGGAAGAAAGATGAGCAAGTCTCTTGGCAATTCACCAGATCCGCTGGATGTAATTCGGGATTATGGTGCCGATGCTTTACGATTTACTGTAATCTATCTTGCACCGCTTGGACAGGATGTAATGTTTAGTACAGAGAAATGTGAGCTTGGAAGAAACTTTGCAAATAAAATCTGGAATGCCGGAAGATTTTTATTGATGAATGCAGAGAAGATTCCACTTAACAAAGCTTTAAAATTTTCTCACATTGATTTTGCCGATGAGTGGATAATATCCAGACTAAATAAAACTATTCTTCAGCTTAACAAAGCTATGGATGAGTTTGAAGTTAACAACGCTATAAAACTTATTTATAGTTTTATCTGGAATGACTACTGTGACTGGTATGTTGAAATGATTAAGAACAGGCTTTATGCGGATGATGAAGAAATTAAATCTGCTGTGCTTACTCGTGCAATTTCAATTTTTGAAGATGCTTTAAAAATGCTTCATCCATTTATGCCGTTTATTACTGAAGAACTTTGGCAATTAATGGATGAAAGAAAAGATGGCGAAAGTATTTCTACTTCAACATATCCAGTTGTTGATGAAAAGTTGATTAAAGATTCCGCTGATGAAGAAATGGATTTTGTAAAAGACATTATCACTGCAATTAGAAATATTCGTGGTGAGATGAACATTGCACCATCCAAAAAAGTTAATGCGATGATTAAATCTTCTTCAGTAAAAGATTATCAAATCGAATACATAAAAAAACTTGCAAAGGTTGAAGACTTAAAAGTAGATGCAAATATTCAAAAACCGAAAGCAAGTGCATCAGCAGTTTTAAGAGGTGTTGAAATATTTATTCTGCTTGAAGGCCTTATAGATCTTGGAGTTGAGAGACAAAAAATCCAAAAAGAAATTACTCGACTTGAAGGTTCACTTGCAGGAATCGAAAAGAAACTTTCCAATGAAAAATTTGTTGCAAATGCCTCACCTGAAATTGTTGAAAAGGAAAGAGCAAAACAAAGGGATTGGTTGGATAATATTAGTAAGCTAATAGAGATATTAAATAATCTTAATTAAGTTTGTGTCATCCCGAACTTGTTTCGGGATCTCTGAAACACTTTAAAGATGTTGAAACAAGCCCGTCTTAGGACAGGCTTGATCAGCATGACAAGAAAAGGAAAAATTATGTACCACAAACTAGAAGATTTTATTAACGATTGGGGAATTGAATCAGAATCCACATTAAAAGTATTTAGTAATCTTTCGGATGAATCGTTAACCAATGTAGTTAATCAAAATGTAAGAACTTCTGGAAGATTAGCTTGGCATATTACAACTGCAATTGGAGAAATGGCTCATCGCACAGGATTAACTTTTAAAACTGTTGAAAGTAATTCTTCAATTCCAGCAACTGCAAAAGAAATTTTTGATGCTTACAAAGAAGCTTCAGAAAATTTACTTGATGCAATTAAATCTAATTGGAATGATGATACATTATCTGTTGAAGATGATATGTATGGTGAAATGTGGAAGAGAGGAATGACACTTGGGATTATTATTTCTCATCAAATTCATCATCGTGCACAACTAACAGTTGTTATGAGATTAAATGGACTTAATGTTCCAGGTGTTTATGGTCCATCTAAAGAAGAATGGACAAGTTATGGTATGCCGGCACAGGAGTAATTTACTTCCAGACATATTCCTCTTCAAAACACAAATCTATTACATCTTTAATTGCAAGTCTATCGCCTATGGATAACTCATCATAAGTCATTTCAGAAGTGTGTTCAGGGGAAATGTAAGGATACATCAAATCATTTTCGCTTTCGCTATGCCCCAGACCAAATGCATGTCCAAGCTCATGAACTATTGTCGCTTTTATTTCTCCGGCAGAGATTTTTTCATTTCTATTTTTGATCAGGCTGATCTGGATTTTAGAAAATTCTATTTGTTTATTCCTATCCGTATCGTAATCGGTTAATCCCAAATAATTTTCTTCATATTTATCGCCAAGATTTTCTACAAACACAACTGCGATATCAGCGTCATCAACGGATTTAACAAATTTATATTGGATCCTGTCATCAGCTTTTCTCCAGACATCCATCGCATATTTTACATAATCCTTATAAGAGGATTTATAGTATCGTGATGAAGATTCTATTACATAAATGCTTAGCGGAAATCTGGAATCTTCCCAATGCTTTCCATCCCACAAACTGTTTTTTGATTCATCGATTCTAAAATAATTTTCCGAATGTTCATTCTCATAATTATTATAATCATTTTTTCTTGTGGCTATGCGGGTTGAATTTGTTTTTTTGTTTGATTTATAATAATCATTATTTCGGCGGCTAACTTTTTGGTACTCAACATTTACAGCAGAGCTTTTGGAAGAAGAACATTTTTCGTAGTTGTAATAATAATGTCCTTCAGACTTTTTACTTTTTTTGGGTGTGTTTTGCGCAATGATTGTATCAATAAATAAAAAACTTAGGATAATAAAAATTGATACTATAAGTAAAAAAGGATTGAATCTTTTCATCAGACAATGTTCTCTAAAAAATCATTTGAAATAGTTTAAGAATAACGATCAGAATTTATCAAATACTATTCCACCGCTTTTGTTATAAAACAGAATGAAAACAAATAATATCTATAAATAAATGTCTTATTTAGAACTCATTCAGCAGGTAAATGTCTAAAATGATAATCAAGTCTTAATGATATTGATGTGTACTACCGCCTATAAATTCACGTAAAACACTATCACCAGGAACTGAGGATTCATCCTCAACAGGTGTAACAGTTTTTAAAACATTATAAACTCTTTCAGCTCTTTCAAGTGCATCGGCTTTAAGGGGATCGCCTATATATTTTTCTTTCCATTCTTCAAAAAGTTTTAGCATTCTGTTTGCATAGATTGGAACTTCATAAGGCATGCCGCTGCTAATTATAAAATCTGCTGTGTTTGAGTAGGGAATAATATTTCTTAACTCACTGCCGCGAACGTAATGCCAATGTTCTAAAGTTTGTTGCGGATTGTAAGCGCGAAAAACTGAATCACGCAACATTCTTCGTATTAATCTTAAATCCGTCCAGCGAATATACCTTCCATCTTTTCCTTTCATTTGAAGAAGAGGCTCAAGATATAATTTAAACTTTACATCAATAGAAATATCTTTGCTAAATGCCGGATAAAGTCCGTGTAAACTGTCTATCAATAACAATTCATCTTTTGCGAGTTTCATCGGAGTTACGTTTAATGTACGCGTTCCGGTTTTAAAATCGTAAAAAGGAATCATCACTTCTTCACCCTTGCTTAATCGTACAAGATGTTCGTTAATCAATTCTAAATCCAATGCTTGTGGAGTTTCAAAATCGTAATCTCCAAATTCATCTTTTGGATGAAACTCTAAATCAAAAAAGTAATGATCGACATTAAGAGCTTTAAACTTAAAACCTTTTTTAATCAGCTTTTGCTCAAGTTTAATTGTTGTTGTAGTTTTACCTGATGAAGATGGTCCGCTAATCATAACCATTCTAAGTGAATCAAGTCGTTCAATAATTAAGTTTGCTGCAAGTTCAACGTCATCTTCATAAAGAGCTTCAGATTCGTGAACTATATGCGGGAACTCACCTTTAGCAATTCGTTCATTCAAATGATCAACTGTATGAAGATTGTGTGACACTGCCCAATCAAGATTACGCCAAATTTTTTGCCACGGAACATTCTCATTTGTTTTTGATGCGTATCTACCTTCAGCATCTCTTCTGTTAGCTGCTTCTTCACGATAAATAATATATTCCTTTGCAACTTTAGCATGTCCGTTTTCAATTAAAACTTTTTCAACTACATCCTGAACATCTTCAATATGCGGAGTGCTTCCTTCAGGAAATTTTTGATTCAGCAATTCAACAACTTGTTCTGATAACTCCTGTGCTGTTAATTTATCTCTTCCGCCAACAGCAACTGCAGCACGATAAATTGCGTTTGCAATTCGTTCCTGATTGAAGGGAACAATTGCGCCGGTTCTCTTAATTACTAGTTTAATATGTGTTTCCATTTTTCTCCTAATTGCAAGGAATATTTATAACTGTGCAAATTTATAAAATAAGATTCAATGGTACACATTTTTAGATCACTTTTATCAGTGGAGAAGATTTACACAAATGGTTATCTTAGTTCTAAATTTATGAATTAAAACCAGAGGAATACATGAAAAAAATATTTTTACTTCTTTTAATCGTATCATTACAATTATTAGCGCAGTACACAACACCAAATACTGGAGTTAACTGGAATCTTGATGATCTTGTTACAAACTCTGGCGGAGTTGTAGCCGGGACCTTTCCAAATTATTCTATTAGCAATAAGATAATTATCTCAGCAAACGATAGAGTTTATATTAATCCCGGAACAACAGTTATGTTTTCAGGATCAACATCAGGATTTGATATTAATGGAAAGTTTTTGGCTGTTGGCACAGTAACAGATTCAATTATCTTTTCTTCATTAACACAGGATTCCACTGGTGCTGCTTACAACGGATTTTATTTTATGGATACTTCGGTTGATTCAGCTTGTATTATCAGCTATGCAAGAATTGAATATGCTTACTATGGATTAAGATGTTTGAATGCGAGTCCAACTCTTTCAAACTCTTATCTTTGGAAGTGTAGAAGGGGGGCAAATTTATCGAGCAATTCAAGCCCTATCATTTCGCATAACAAAATTGAAAGAAGTTATGAGTATGGAATTACACTAACTACCGGCTCATCGCCTTTGATTGAATGGAATGAATTGGTGAATAACAATTCACAAAACACAAGTCCCAAAAATCAAATCTCAATAGGAACACAAGGAAACAATTCTCCAACAATTTTACAAAATAAAATTCATGGTGGAATGTTCAACAGGACTGGTGGAATAAGTATATCAACATTGATTGGTGGTTCATCTTCTTCATCAGAAATTGCATACAACGAAATCTTCAACAACAGTTTCGGAATTGCAATGACTGGAAGTAACCCTATTACTTGTTACATCCATGATAATCTTATTTACGAGAATAATATCAATCCGGACGTTATGACCTCAGGCAGTGGAATAAATACTTATGGGACAGCTGTTGTTGCACCTATTATAACTAGAAACAGAATTTTTGGGAACTGGTGGGGCGTTACCATTCAGGTTGGTATAACTGGACAACCTGGGGCACAACCAAATCTAGGCAATGTTGAAAATGCAGATACGACAGATGATGGTTTGAATATTATTTATGGCAACGTGCAGGGTTCAAATGTTTATGATCTGTATAACAACACACTTGATCCAATTTATGCCCAAAATAATGATTGGAGAGTATATGATTCTACATTAATTGAAGATCACATTTATCATCAAGTAGATAGCCTTGCATTAGGTCTTGTTAGATTTATACCATTTTCCAACTCTATACCTGTTGAGTTGACTTCTTTTACAGCTATAGCTTCTACAGGAAATGTTGTTTTGAATTGGGTTACAGCAACTGAGCTGAATAATTCTGGATTCCAAATTGAAAGACATAAAACGAAAGACGAAACAGGAGAGGAGTGGGAAAACATAGGCTTCGTAAATGGCAACGGAACCACAACTGAAACTCACGCTTATTCTTTTGTTGATCAAAACACTGTTGCTGGAAAATCATATTACAGATTAAAGCAAATTGATTTTGATGGCTCATTTGAATATTCAAACATTGTTGAGGTTGATATTAATTTGCCAATAGAATTTTCACTTGAACAGAATTATCCAAATCCATTTAATCCCTCTACAAAGATCAAATACAGTATCCCAAATGTGACCCTGAGCGGAGTCGAAGGGTCTCGAGTGATTCTTAAAGTTTTTGATATTCTTGGAAAAGAAATAGCAATACTTGTAAACGAAGAAAAATCAGCAGGAAATTACGAAGTCAAATTTGATGCATCAAAACTTTCTAGCGGAGTTTATTTTTACCAATTACAAGCAGGGAGTTTTATTGAGACAAGGAAGATGATTCTTATTAGATGATTTATAAATTTAGAGACGTCCCTAAAAATTGGGACGTCTCTAAAATACAATACTTATAAACCGAAATTTAATCCCACCAAAAATCTAAATTCATACTTTGGTTGGTTAATCGCTGTGTCTGCATCCTGATAAGTATAATCTTCACGTCCGCTAACATCGGTTCCATCTGGATTATAGGCAGAATCATGCCCGCCAATTTGAGAATCAAAGTAATAATCAAATCCACCGGAAAAAACTAAACTAAGATTTGGACTGATACCGAAGTAAGTTTCTAATCCAGCGCCAACACCGAATTGAGAAGTTGTGATATCAAAAAATTCATTTCCGCCAACAAACTCAAATGTGGATGTATGCATTGAGTATCTTGGTCCCACATAAAGTAATGATTTCCTTATAGAAAATAATTTTACCGGATAAGCAAAATCTAATCTAAGATCAAATGAATGAGCGGATTCAGCAGGATCACCGTTCGTGTTGTCATTTATAAAAACTTTTCGCGCGTCCCAAGGATTTCCAGCCTCCCTGATGTTATAACCAGCACCAAATCTAACAGAAAGAGGAAGATCATAAGAAAATTCTGAAATCGTACCAGAGAGATTAATTCCAAAACCACCCGTGTATCCCGTCATTATTCCAAGTGAATATTTAGGATTTGCAGCTAAAGGTGGAGCTGTTTGAGAAAGTATGTTTACACTTATAAAGATAAATGCTGAAGCAATTAAAAATATTTTACGAAGCATTTTGCCTCCCTTGTTTATTATTGTTCATAGATTATTAAATTTTTAATCAGAGCAGTTATTACATCAATTTTTGTACAATGGCTTTTAGTTTTTATAATTGATTTTTTGAGGTGTTTTAAAATTCAGCAGGTAAACTTTTACTTTTAGCAGGAAAATTTTGGAATGAAATAAATTTACTCTATTAAGATTTGCCGACGAATCTGACGTGAAAATAAAAAAAGGCGATCCGAAGACCGCCTTAAAATACTAAATGTTCAATGCTCAATTTTCAATGAACTTAAGTTTTATTAACTGTAATTGAGCATTTATCATTTAAGATTGAAAATTATTTTAGAAGGATCATTTTTCTAACTTCTCTAAAAATATTTTTATTGTTAGCCGTTGCTTCAAGTTTATAAAAATATAATCCGCTGGCAATGTCAGGACTGGATTCCTGACCTACGTTGAATTCAACTTCGTATTTTCCAACAGATTTATAACCATCAACAAGAGTGGCAACTTCATTACCCAATACATCATAAATTTTTAAACTAACGTTGCTGGGTATAGAAATCTGATAACTAATCTGTGTACTTGGGTTAAATGGATTTGGAAAATTCTGTGATAACTCAAATCCCTTTAAAGTACTTACGTCATCAGCAACATCTGTAACAAAAACATTTAATGAATCTGATTTCATTATAAAAGGCACATTTGGAAGTGCATTATACATTCCAACAAATTGAGTTATATCCGGTTCACTTATGCTTGCAAGCTGCTCAACAACTCTTGGTTTTATTGATTGGAAACAAACTTCTGCAAAAACTTTATAAGTCGTTTCATTAGTTACGGGAATTCTATAATTAACAATATCACTTCCGGTACCTTCTGTAAGATTTTCTTTATTAAAATCAGGGTCAATTACAGCACTTCCGTAAATCGCAGTTGTATCGTAACTCTGATGTGTTGATAAAAATCCTTTTGGCGGAATGCGATTATCTTTTATGTATGATGAAGCACGCAGTAAAGTGTAAGTTACTGCATTATCAACATCAACCATAACTCCTTCATAAATCTGAATATCATTTTCATTGCTTATCAAATCATAATGCGGCTCATAATCCGAATCTAATCCGGCTATCTCTCCCTGCGCATCCCATTTACCGGATTCAAAAACTATGTTGTTTGATGGATCAGTAACTTTTAAATGTATCCACATTCTTCGGAAGGGAATTCCACTTGGAATTTTATGTCCCGTTTTATTTTCAATCTTTACAAAAACATTTAAGGAATCATTCTCATAAGTTGTAGTGATAAAAAGATCGATAGCTTTTTCTGTTAGATTTTCTTCTGCACGTGCAATTGTGGAATCAAAATTTTCTGATGAAGCTGTTAATCCGAGTGTTGAAATATTATCCTTTAACATATTCAACATATAAACGTTGCCGCCAACAAAAGAATGTTTCCAGAAAGGTGTGCGGTAAACCTGGTGTGATTGCGGAATCCATGCAATATCAACTGAATCTGTTATCATCGGCATATGGCAATCCTGGCATTGAGTATTTTGTTCGGGATAAATACTATTCTTCCATTCGAGGTAAGGAGTTTGTTCAGGAAAATCTCCCGCAATCTGTCCTTGATTATCCAAATACGGAGTAAACAAAGTATGGCAGGTTGCGCATAACTCTGATTGATTCATATGAGTTGAATAGACAGGAAGAAACGCCGCCATCTCAATCATTGCATTCAATTCGGGATCAGGATATGGCCCGTAAATTATACTGTCAGGATCGATTTGATAATGACCTGAATATGAAGTAACCATTCCAAAATTATCCGGCTTAATTTGATGGCAAACAGCACAACTTACGCCATCATTTGCAATGGGATCGGCTTTCATTTCTGCCATTGAATAATTTGTCTGACCATTAAAGATTGCCTCTGTGTAGCCCATTGGTGCATGGCATTTTGTACAAGTAGTTTCTATTGTCTGCTGCAGGGTAGGAAACCTGTGAACTTCTTCAGCAACCACTGCTCGCCAAAAAGGATCTTTGCTTGCATTGCCCATCATTGTTGAGCGCCAATAAGTAACCATTGAAACATCCTGCCCGTTTACAGTTAAAACAGTTCCATCACTAACGTGGCAAACTTCGCAAAGACCAGAACCTGCAAAAAGTGTTGTTCTGCCGAATGGTAAGCTGCCGCCTTGTGCAAAAAGAAATGTCTGACTAACGGCGAGGAAGATTAAAAAGGTAGAAAGTCTATACATAACAAAATTCCCGTAAAACGATTTTAAATTGAATTGCTTGTTAATTTCCTTATTAAAATAAGTGAATATCAGAGAATATGCACAATTTATTTTTTGATTAAGAATATTAAAATGAGTTAGTCTTCGGCGAATACAACTTATAATTATGTTGAAAATTGAAAGATTTCTATAATTTCTCCAATAAAACTATCAATCACTTTTCTTGTTTGTCATAATAATTAATCCTATTTTTGGCTTTGTGATTCGCCCCGTTGAGGGCGTTTTTTGTTAGTATGGATATAATTAAAGAAAATATAGTCCGAATTTCTAATGAAATCGCAGAAAAGCTAAACTTTTTTGTGATTGATATTAATTTTAGAGGCGACAACAGAAAGAAGATAATTGAGGTTTTTGTTGATGCTGAAAAAAACATTGATGCCGATAATCTTGCTGAGATAAGCCGCGAAATTAATTCCATTATAGAAGAACAGGATATTATTCAACAAGCTTACAGGCTAGATGTTTCTACTCCCGGTGTTGATAGACCGCTTAAATTCTTAAAACAATTTCCCAAGCATATCAACAGAAATTTTGAAGTTACTTACAAATCCGGAAATGAAATTAAAACTATTACCGGAAAATTATTATCCGTAGAAAGAGAAGAGTTAACTTTTCTTTCTGATAAAAAAGAACTTTTAATTGAATTTAATAACATAACAACTGCAAAAGTTATAATTAGTTTTTCTTAGAATAGGAGAAAGTAAATGAACTATGATATTGTCGAATCCTTTGCACAAATGGTAAGGGAAAAGGGCATTGATAAAGACGTACTCGGCGGTATACTTGAGGAAATATTTGGATTGCTTGTAAAGAAAAAATACGGCGAAGAAGCTAAGTTTGATGTAGTTGTTAATATGGATCGAGGCGATATCGAGATTTTTCTTGAAAGAGAAATTGTAGATGTTGTTGAAGATCCAAACAGACAAATAAGTCTTGAAGAAGTTAATAAAAAAGGTAACGAAGACGATCTTGAAGTTGGAGAAGATTTTGTTGAAAAAATCGAACTTGCATCTTTAGGAAGAAGACTTGTTGTTTTAGCTAAGCAAAGTTTAAATCAAAAAATACGTGAGCTTGAAAAAGAAATTATTTACAACGAATACAATGAACTGCTTGGTGAAATTGTTGTTGGGGATATTTATCAAATAAGAAAAAATGATATTCTCGTTAATCATAACAAGAATGAACTGATACTTCCTCGCAACGAGCAAATTCCTTTTGAAAAATATAAAAAGGGAGAGACAATTCGTGCCATCGTTAAGGAAGTTAGAAAAGGTAACAGCGGACCTGTAATCGTGATTTCAAGATCAGATAATATGTTTTTAAGAAGATTGTTTGAAATTGAAATCCCTGAAATTTATGACGGAATTATTGAAATAAAATCCATAGCGCGTGAACCAGGTGAAAGAGCAAAGATTGCTGTTGAATCTCAGGATTCAAGAATAGATGCTGTTGGTGCATGCGTTGGTATGAAGGGAGTTAGAATCCACGCAATTGTACGCGAGCTTAATAATGAAAACATAGATGTTGTTAGTTATTCTGATGACCCTATAATTTTCATACAGAAATCATTGGCTCCTGCAAAGCTTAAGAAAATAGAGCTTGATGAAGATGAGAAGAAAGCTATAGTAACCGCAGACAGCGATCAGGTTTCACTTATCGTTGGAAGAAATGGTGTTAATATAAGATTAGCAATGAGACTAACCGGTTATGAAATTGAAATCTTACGTGAAGAAAAACCATTTGAAGAATATGAAGAAGATATTGAGTTAATAGATATTAAAGAAGAGCTTGGTACTGAAGTTTATGAGATGCTTATCAATCACAGATATGATACCGCAATTGAAGTATTAACTGCGGGACCAGAAAAACTAAAAGAGATTGAAGGGCTTGATGATGAAAAGATTGAAGAAATATTAGAAATAATTAAATCGCAGTTTGAAGAAGAAGAATAGCCTAGGAGAAGGTAACTAATAAATGTCTGAAACAAAATCGCCCAAAATTAGATTATATAAGTTTGCAGCAGAGATAAATCTTTCTTCGGAAAATCTTATTGAGTTTCTGAAGACCAAAGGTCATGAGGTCAAATCTCATCAATCTATTCTTACAGAAGAAATGATAACTGAGATTAATGCTCACTTTAAAAAAGATATAGAAAAAGCTGAACAGCATTATAAAAAAATTGCTGAGTTCAATAAAAAGCGTGCTGACAAAACCGAAAAAGATGAAACAGTAGCTAAGATTGAAGAAGAACCTGTTCCGGAAGAAGCAGCAAAGGATATTGTAATTACTGATATTCCTGTTGAAGAAGTGACTCAAACTGTAGAGGATATTAATGTTCGTGCAGAAGTTGAACCTGAAACAGAATCTGACACTGAAAAAGAACCTGAAGCAGATGATTCGGAAAAATTGACTACTCCTGCTTCTAAAACACCTGAAAAATTTGTATCTCCCAAAAAAACTGAAGCAACGAAAAAAAGAGGACTAACAGTTCTTGGGAAAATGGATCTTGGCGAGAGTAAAAAAACCAAGCCGCAGGTCAAAAGACTTCCTGTTACACAAAAACCTATTGATACCAAAACTGAAACGACCGAAACTGCTGCGGATGCTGTAAAGAAAAAGAAAAGACCGAAAACTAAAAAGAAGACAACAACTGCGGAAGTTACCCCAGAAGAAACACCGACAGCTAAAAAAAGAAAACGTGTTAAGAGATTTGAAATCGATGAGAAGGATGTTAAAGCCGCAATAAAGAAAACTATGTCTAGTATGGATGACACAGCAACAACAAACAGAGCTTCATCCAGAAAAAAGAAAAGACGAGAAAGAGAAGCGGAAGAAGAAAGACTGGAGGAATTAAGGACTTTAGATAAAAATATTATCAGAGTTAATGAATTTATTGCTGTAAGCGAACTTGCGAATTTGATGGAAGTTCCGGTGGGGGATGTAATTTCTAAATGTATCGGTCTTGGATTAATGGTTTCAATAAATCAACGACTTGATGTTGAAAACATTACACTTGTTGCTGATGAATTTGGTTTTGAAGTTGAGTTTCAGAAAGAATATACTTCTGAGGTTTTGGAAGATGTTAAAGATGAAGATGATGAATTACAATCGAGATCACCGGTTGTTACAATTATGGGCCACGTTGATCACGGCAAAACATCATTACTTGATTATATAAGAAGAACAAATGTTGTTGCTGGCGAATCCGGCGGTATAACTCAGCATATTGGTGCATACAGAGTTGATGTCGGTGAAGGAAAACAAATTACCTTTCTTGATACTCCGGGTCACGAAGCATTTACAGCAATGAGAGCACGCGGTGCTCAATTAACAGATATTGTTGTGCTTGTTGTAGCTGCTGATGATGCAGTAATGCCTCAAACAGTTGAAGCATTAAATCATGCTCAAGCGGCTGGTGTACCAATTATTATTGCAATAAATAAAATTGATAAACCGGGAGCAAATCCTGATAAAATAAAACAGCAAATGGCGGATAGAAATGTTCTTGTAGAAGATTGGGGTGGTAAGTACCAGTCAGTGCAACTTTCTGCAAAAACCGGATTAAATGTAGATATTCTTCTTGAAAAAATTATTCTTGAAGCAGACTTGCTTGACCTCAAAGCAAATCCTGACAGACTTACACGCGGTGCTGTTGTTGAAGCAGAGTTGGATAAGGGTCGCGGTGTAACGGGAACTATACTTGTACAAAAAGGAACATTAAGAATTGGCGATCCATTTGTTGCGGGTATTCATCACGGAAAAGTTAGAGCAATGTTTGATGAAAGAGGCAATAAAGTAAAAGAAGCCCCTCCATCAACACCGGTACTTGTGCTTGGATTTGAAGGCGCTCCACAAGCTGGCGACACATTTATTGTACTCGAATCGGAGCGGGAAGCACGCGAAATAAGTTTGAAGAGACAGCAGTTAAAACGTGAACAGGATCAAAAACAAATTCATCATATCACTCTTGATGAACTTGCAAAGCAAATTAGTATTGGCGGAGTTAAAGAACTTGCGCTTATTGTAAAGGGTGATGTGGATGGTTCTGTCGAAGCACTTTCCGACTCATTGATGAAATTGAGCAATCAGGAAGTTGTTGTACGCGTTATACACAAGGGTGTAGGTGGAATTTCTGAAAGTGATATTTTGCTTGCTGCTGCATCCAACGCAATTATAATTGGCTTCCGCGTTCGTCCAAATATCAATGCAAGAAAACTTGCAGAAAATCAAAAAGTTGATGTTAGACTATACAGCGTTATTTACGATGCTATCAACGAAGTTAAATCAGCTCTTGAAGGACTTTTGTCACCAATACTATCTGAAGAAGTAACAGGCACAATAGAAATTCGTGATACTTTCAAAGTTCCAAAATCAGGAACCGTTGCTGGATGTTATGTGCTTGATGGAAAGATTACAAGAAACAATAAGATTAGATTGATTCGTGATGGTATTGTAATTCACGAAGGTGGTATCGGAAATTTAAGAAGATTTAAGGATGATGTTAAAGAAGTTGATGCCGGTTATGAATGCGGATTAAATATCGAAAACTTTAATGATATAAAAGTTGGAGATATTATTGAAGCATTTAAAATTATCGAAACGAAGAAAACTTTAGCGTAATTATTTTTAGATCGTTTGGAAAATAAATGGCTTATAGAATTGACAAAGTTGAACATCTTATTAAGGAAGAAATTAGTCTTATTTTTCTGCATAAGCTTTCTCATGTAGATCTGGGATTTATAACAATTACAAACGTAAGAGTTAGTCCAGATCTTAAACTGGCAAAAATATATTTATCGGTTTTTGAAAAAGAAAAAAGGGAACTTGTTCTTAGTAAAATTGAAGATAAAAAAGGATTTATTAGATCTGAGTTAGCACACAGGATAAGAATTAAATTTATACCAGAGTTAAAATTCTTTATTGATGATACTCTTGACTACGTTGAAAAGATAGAAGGATTGATTAAAAAAATTCACGAAGAAGATGATAACAAAACAAACGAAGGATCCTCAGAATCTTGATTATTTAGCTGGGCAGGTTATCCTGATAGATAAACCTGTTAACTGGACTTCGTTTAATGTTGTAAGTTGCGTCAGAAGATTAACTAAAGTTAAAAAAGTGGGGCACGCAGGAACTCTTGATCCGCTTGCAACGGGATTGTTGATCGTTTGTACTGGAAAAAAAACAAAAGAGATTTCTGAATATCAGGCTCAAAGAAAAAAATATACCGGAATAATTACTCTCGGTAAATCTTCGCCTTCGATGGATCTGGCAACTGAAATTGCTGAAAAAGTTTTGCCGGATGATTTAAGTAAAGAAAAAATTCTTTCTGCCAGAAATAAGTTCCTTGGAAATATTGAACAGGTGCCGCCAATGTTTTCGGCTTTAAAACATAATGGCAAAAGGCTATATAAGATTGCACGAGAAGGTAAAGAAGTTGAACGTGCACCAAGGCAAGTAGAAATCTTTTCGTTTGATATAAAAAAGATTGAATTGCCGGATATACATTTTGAAATTGCATGTTCTAAAGGAACATATATAAGAGTTATTGCAGATGATTTTGGAAAAGAAGTCGGTTGCGGTGGAATTTTAAGTTTGTTACGAAGAACAGAAATTGGTGATTATAAAGTTGATGATGCTTTTAATCTAGATGAGTTGACAGCACAGTTTGGAAATGATAATCAAAAATAGAATATATGTTTGTCACACTGAGCTTGTCGAAGTGTGATAAGTTAATTAGAAGATCATCCTTCGACAGGCTCAGGATGACAGGATTTTTTAATAGTTATTGTGATGAAGTTATAAATGCAAGTTTTTGATAGTATTAAAGATTTAACGAAGAATAAAAATACTATTCTTACACTTGGAACCTTTGATGGAATTCATCCGGGTCATCTGAAAATAATTGACAAACTGGTTGCCTGTTCAAAAGAAAAAGGATGTAGAAATGTTGTTATTACATTTCATCCGCATCCTAGAACAGTGTTGGGATCAGGTAATGATGTTAAAATGTTAACAACTCAGGAAGAAAGAAAAAATCTTCTTGAAAAACATGGAGTTGAAAATTTTTTAACAATAAATTTTACAAAAGAATTTGCATCACTTACTGCTGAAGAATTTATTTATGATTATCTGATAAATAGAATTGGTTTGAGTGAAATAGTTCTTGGGCACGATCATCATTTTGGAAAAGGTAGAAGCGGCAATGTAGAGCTTCTAAAAAAAATCGGGGCAATAGTAAATTTTTCTGTTACTACTGTTGATGCTTTTTACATCAATGATGAAGTTGTAAGTAGTACAAAGATTAGAAATGCTTTAATTGATGGTGATCTTAAAAAAGCAAACACATTGCTTGGCAGAAATTATTCTTTTAGCGGAACTGTAATTGGCGGAGATAAACGGGGAAGAGAACTTGGTTATCCAACAGCGAATATAAAATTATCATCGCAGGAAAAGTTGCTTTCTGCAATAGGTATTTATGCTGTTCGTGTTCTTGTTGGAAATGAAAAACATATTGGTCTCTTAAGTATTGGTAAGCGTCCAACATTTTATAATGAAGGCGAACTTGTTGCTGAGGTTTATATCTACAATTTCAATCGTGAGATTTATGGAGAAGCTGTAACTATAGAATTGGTTGAACGACTACGCGGAGAAGAAAAATTTAATTCTGCAGAAGAATTAATTAGCCAGATGAACAAGGATAAAGAAAACGGATTAAAAATTTTTAATGAACTAAATAATTAATTCCGGTAAATACTGGAATTACATCGTACAAATAAATAAAGGATAGAAAAAATGACAAAAGAAGAAAAACTTGAGATCATCTCAAAATTCGGAAAAGACTCAAACGATTCAGGAAAATCTGAAGTACAAATTGCACTACTTACAAAAAGAATCAATGATCTTACATCGCATTTCGACGCTCACAAAAAAGATCATCACTCAAGAAGAGGATTAATGATGATGGTTGGTAAGAGAAGAAGACTTCTCGATTATTTAATAAAAAAAGATATTGCACGATACAGAGCGATAATAAAAGAATTGAACATAAGAAAGTAAGGT
>JBGSPH010000020.1:0-7251 GCA_041738675.1 Ignavibacteriaceae bacterium | reverse complement strand
TTCGTCCTTATGTTCGATTCCTCACAGCCGTCCTCACTCCCATCGCTTCACTCAAAAACTAAAGATGTATGGACCAGCTAAATCTCTTTGATGAAATAAATCCGAAATCATTCGCAGTTATTTTCTGCAGCTGCATAATGAAAGATCAATTTGGAATAATATGGGAAAGACAGGAAATTGTAAACACTGATCTCACAAAGGATGCTGCGGAAAATCTAGCTAAGCGGAAGAACGAAGAAATATATTCGGGTAAGTTGGATTATTATAAAGTGTTGGAGATGAAGAGTGTGAATATTTTGGTTAATTAGTATCTTTAATAGTCAAACAATAAATATAATATGGTTTACAAATTCAAATTAAGATTTCCGAAAAGTAAAATTCCTTATTGGGCTTCAAGATATGATTACAAAAATGAAGATGTAATTTGTAATGTTTTAGCACCTAAAATTCAAAAACAAAAATATTTAACAAAAGAAGATTTTATGTTTTTGTGCAGATGGAAAAGTCCAAGACCCACAAAACAATATGAAAAAAATCTTGATTATTTTATTAAAGAAGTGACTAGGATTGCCTTGACAACAACTGATCCAAGGTCATCCGTTGAATTGTTAACCTTGTTAATTGGTGTCAGCTGGCCAGTCGCAAGTGTTATTTTACATTTTGGAAAAGACAATATATATCCAATTATGGATTTTAGAGCCTTATGGTCTTTGAGTATTGCTAAACCTAAATCTTATAATTTTGAATTATGGAATGCTTATTCAACTTTTTGTAAAAACCTTGCCAAAGAGAGTGGTGTCTCAATGAGAGTGCTAGATAGAGCACTGTGGCAGTATTCAAAAGAAAAACAATAATAATAAATCATACTATGAAAGAGTCTTTTCATCCATATAAATCAGATATAAAATTACTGAACAAACTTGGCTTGCCTCTCTGGGAATCTAAATCAGGTGAGGAAATTTATCTGGGCGAAGTATTCCCTTTCTCAAAAGAAAATGGGCAATCTATTAGCATTAAAATATGGGTTACTTGTACACCAGCACAATTTTATCGGTTTATCGTGCATAATAATGAAGAGGATATTTCTGCAGAAATAGAAACTGGGAGCGGTTCGCTTACAAAATATTATCCTATGGCGTTAGCTGTGGCTGAGGGTAATTTAGTTATTAAACAACTGTATAATTAATTCGAATTAATCACAAAAATTAATATCGGATTTTCTTTTTTATTATTTCCTTTTGTTAATTCTAACTTCTTTCCTCGCATTTCCCGATTTTTTAGTTAATGATAAATCTATGCAAATAAAATAAATTGAATAATAATTTTTTTTATTTATGATTTATATAAAAAAGTGTCAACTTTTATTATGACAATACAACTGTTAAAATTATTAACAGAATTTGAGAACCATATTTTATTTTAATTGAGTGCACAGTTTGTGCTATTACCGATTGATTAATATTTTTTACTCTGTTAAGTTGGTAAAGGAACGTATATAGAAATTGCTATTCTACTTATAATCAAAAAAGATTAAATTGTCATACAATAAAAATTTGAACTATGTCAAACTTACAACTTAAACTATTCGCGCCAGGAGATTTTTTAACACTTAAAGAAGCAAGTGAATGGGCAGCAGAGCATCTAGGTAAAAAAGTGACCAACGCAAACATTTCTTATCTTATTAATTATGGCAGAATTCAAAAATTTGGTGAAAACGGTAGCGCATATATTTCTAAAAATGAATTAATTGAATACTATAAATCTTTTAATGGAAGAAGAGAGAGTGCTTTTAAAAATAAACTCGGTGATGATCTAAACTGGCATCTTTCTTTTGATGAATATACAGAGGCAGAAACGACTAAACATGTCCATCGTTTACATCCTTATAAAGGAAAGTTCATCCCTCAACTAGTAGAGTATTTTCTTGATAATAAAAAAGACGAATTCAAGAAAGAAATTTTCTTTAAGGAAGGCAATATAGTTATTGATCCATTTTGTGGAAGTGGAACAACCTTAGTTCAGGCAAATGAGCTAGGTATTAATGCAATTGGGATTGATATTTCACACTTTAATTCATTTGTCGCAAATTGTAAAATTGGTGAATATGATTTAGATGAATTAAAAAAGGAAGCTTCTTTAATTACTCTTGAATTAAAAAAGTTTTTACTAAATAAGAGCACAATTCAATTTGAAGAAAAATTATTACAAGAATTAAACATTTTTAACAACAAGTATTTTTCAAACCCAAATTATAAAAGAAAAGTATTAAAGGGTGAGATAAACGAACAGAAATACGGACCGGAAAAAGAAAAAGAATTTTTACCAGTATTTCAAAAACTTGTTAAGCAATATGATATCGAACTAAGACAAGAACAGAAGGATAGTTTTTTAGACAAATGGTATTCAAAACATATCAGAGAAGAAATTGATTTCGTTTATTCAAAAATTAAAAGATTAAAAAACTCTGCAACAAAAGATATTTTAAAAGTTGTTTTAAGCAGAACTATTCGTTCTTGCCGAGCGACTACTCATTCTGATTTAGCCACTTTACTTGAACCCATTACAGCAACTTATTACTGTCACAAACATGGTAAAATTTGTAAACCACTTTTCTCTATACTTAGATGGTGGGAAACATATTCAAAAGACACCATTGAAAGAATTGCAGATTTTAACACGCTACGAACTGATACAAAACAAATTTGCATAACGGGTGATAGTCGTGAAGTTAATATAGTAGATGAAGTAAAAAAGATTGATGATAAATTTGCAAGATTAATTAATAAACAGAAAATCGCTGGTATCTTTTCAAGTCCGCCTTATGTTGGTTTAATCGATTATCATGAACAACACGCTTATGCCTATGATTTATTTGGATTTAAAAGGAGAGACAATTTAGAAATTGGACCGCTGTTTAAGGGTAGGGGTAAAGAAGCAAGAGAATCTTATGTTGAGGGAATTGCAAAAGTCTTGTTGAATATGAAAAAGTATTTTGTAGAGGACTATAATGTTTTCTTAGTTGCTAACGATAAAAATAACTTGTATCCAATTATTGCTGAAAAGGCTGGGATGAAGATTGTTAATCAATTCAAGCGTCCAGTATTAAATAGAACAGAAAAAGATAAAAACGCTTACTCGGAAATAATTTTTCACCTGAGGAATAAAGATGCAAAATAACCTAGCGGATAATTTTTTAAAACTTGTTGATTCGTTACGTAGACATCAAAGAGCTGAAGAGTTTAATGAGGATAACGAAAATATTATAGAACATATATATACAGATCCCTTCGAAGGGGAGTTTGTTCTAAAATCTATGTTATTACCACAAAGCACAATATTAATTGGTAGAAAAGGTACCGGTAAATCGACAATAATTGGCCGATTTCAACATGAAATTAGAAAATCTACAGACAAAGTTTCTCTTTATTTAGATGTAAAGACTATTTATGAGCAAGCTACTGGTGGTGCCATTTCAACTACTCCTGAGATAGATAATATAATGAGTCCTAGGGAGTTGCAAAGGTATTTCTTATACAAGCACTTTATAAAAAGCTTAATAAGTGAAATAGAAAAAGAAATTAGTAGAAATGTTTTCACAAATAGATTTATTAAGTTTTTTTCATCTAAGGGGTTAACAGAAGAAGAATTTAAAAAAGAAATCTTGGATTTGTTTTCGGAGATAGAGAATCCAAAATATCAAGATATTACAGCAATTAAAGAGATTAAAACTAACTCAGAAAACTCTAATAAAAGCTATAAAGATTCTACGAGCAATTTTGGTTCTTCTTTAGAGCCAAAGGTTAAGGCTAGTATCGAAGATGTTAACGTTGAGGTAGGTAAAGTAGAGGCAAGTTATAAAAGGAAAACGGGGTCAGAAGAATCAAATTTAAACAGCGAAAATTATTCTACAGTGTTTATTAGATATTTTAATATCTATGAATTTATAAATAGAATTAAAGTCTTACTCGAAAAAGTCGGTATTAAAATTGTATATCTCTGTCTTGATGATGCATCTGAACTGGAAAAGGACGCGTTGGATATTTTTGTTAGAACTTTAGTTGTTCCATTCAATAATACTTCAAGTGGATTTTTTAAATTTAAAATTTCATTCTATCCTGGCCGTGATCATTTACCCGGGATCGATAGAACAAAAATCGAAACGATCAATTTAGATTACTACTATCTTTATCAAGCAACAGGTGTAGATAAAGTTGAAGAAAATGCAATTAATTATACAAAGAGACTTTTAGAAAGAAGGATTAACTATTTCTTAGGGTCGGCACACAACATTGATGATGTATTTGAAATCCGAAGTAACTTTTCTATAAATGATTACTATAGAATAATTTTTCAAGTTACAGCAAATGTGACTCGACTTATCGGAAAATTATTATGGTATGCAGCTAAACGTTCAATATTCAGCGGAAATAAAATTACAAAAAGGGTATTACAAGAATCATCAAAAGAACATTTCGAACAGGAGATTGAAACGATACTTACGAAAAGCGAGTATATTCAATATAAAAATTATAATGAAAGGTTTGAAAGAGAGCATTTAAAGATTCTATTAGATAAAATTGTGCAGAAAGCAAAGGATGCAAAAAAACAGATAGGGGTTTCTACCGCCGAAATATTTAAAGAATATAATACCAACAATGCGCCCTCAAATTATCTTTATTTCCCGCCATATATGGAAGATGCCCTAGCTACATTGGAATTAAATTTTTTTATTTCAAAATTTACTCAACAAAGAGATAGGGGCTTGGGGACAGGCCCCAGTTATGTCCCGCCCAAGGATGTAAGTGTTTATACCCTTAATTATGGATTATGCCAAAAGGAAAACATTATTGTAGATGAAAAAAGCGATAGGAAATTTAGAATAGAAAGGGTTTTTGATTATTCTGATTTGATAAGCGAATGGATTAAGTCATCAAAAATTATCAAGTGTACGATCTGCAATACAACACATTCTATAAATAAATTAGAGGCTATAAAACAGTTTGACATGCTCTGTAGCGTTTGCCACAACAACTCTTGTAGAGTTGAATCAATCGAATATGAGTTACAGGAAAGAGCCCCTGTTAAGATTAAGGAAAAAGATTTTCAAGTCCTTAATACTTTAAAAATCGAAAACGGTCTATCCTCCCCTAAGATTGCACAAGAATTAGATGTTTCCTACCAATCGATTAATCAGCGTATTCGTATTGATCGATTTCTTTCACAGAGTAATTATATCGAAAAAAGGGAAATTGATGGAGTTAATAAATATTTTATAACAGATAATGCCTTAAGTATTTTTTTCGACAATATAATTGAATAAAAAACAAAATGATTCAGAAGATAACCGAAACTCTCAAAAATAGTCTTAGAAAAAAGTTTGCTAATCATAATCCTGAACCAGCATCAATGCCCTTTCACACAAGGTTACTGGGCAAAGATAGATTAGCTCTATATCAATTTATACATTCGCTTAATACAAACTTTGGTACTACCATTTTTGAACCAGTCGCTTTAGCATTAGCACCTTCAAACTTCGTAACTGCATCCTCTCAGCAAACAGCAGGTAAACAAATCTCTTCAGAAGCACATAGTGTTATTCAAAATATTATGGATGATTTATCAACTGCAACTATAACACCAAACAAAATGCAAGAAATTGAAGAGATACGAAAAGTTTGTACTAAAGGTGTAATGAAGAATGTTAAGCTTACTAAAGTTGATATTAAACTTATTTCAAAAGACAATACTATTTATTATTTCGATCTTAAAACCGCAAAACCAAATGCCGGCGGTTTCAAAGAATTTAAGCGCACACTACTTGAATGGGTCGCAGCAACATTGGCCGAAAATCCAAATGCAAATGTTCAATCATTTATTGCTATCCCATATAATCCTTACGAACCAAAACCATACACTAGATGGACTATGCGCGGAATGCTTGATCTGGATAACGAGTTGAAAGTAGCAAAAGAATTCTGGGACTTTATTGGTGGTGAAGGAGCTTACGAAGGTCTATTAGATTGCTTTGAACAAGTCGGTATTGAAATGCGAGAAGAAATCGACGAATACTTTTCACGCTTTAAATAAGTCTTCTCGGTTGCCACGGTCTCAAGGTGGCACTCCTATTGTACTCACCTATTCAAAAAGCTTAACTACCTTATTCAATAACTACGTCTCCTCCAATTCCTCTTATCCACGTTTTTTGTTACCTTTATTCTATGAATAAAATCTTTTTAATCATTTTATCTTTTAATTTTCTTTTAATCTTCCCCCAGCCCACTCACAAAATAATGAGCTAAAATGCTCTCAACAAGTTTTTAATACTTGCTTCATAATCCCGATTCCGGTATTCATTCTTCACTTATATCCAGGTCAAGCATTAACCATACTGTTTTAGTTTTTTGTAGCTCCATCGTATAGTTTATTCTAGTCCTCTTGCCCTCAGAAGATTCTGCATCAAAATATGAAACAACATAATGATAATTTTGGTACCATCCTTTTTCGATATAATATTGGGCTGAATCCACAGGCTGGAATATTGCTTTATCTGGTGTTTTTAATTTTTCTTTTATAAAATTATGCGATGCAAGTATGGCACTAACTCTTAAGTCTTCTTTTTTTAATTCAATGCTGGGTTGGAGATATAGGTAAATCGATAAGGCTATAATAGCCAGTGCAAAGCTTCCAATAATTAGAACTTTATTATAATGCGGCTTACTACGGATTGAATCAAAATTCATTTTTGATTTCACAAATTATCGTTTATAAAACTAATTATATGTTTTGTCTAATAAAACCAAAACAGAGCAAATGATTCATATTTTGCGTTTTAACGGTTACATTTTTCATATAGCCTCATCATTGCATTGGTCAGCCAGTATTACATAAGAAATATTATGCAACTAAAGTCTCATAATATTGGCTTATGTAAACTCGGCACTTAACATTGTCAGTTAATCATGCTCAGTCATTATTTTTGTGGCTGTGTGCAGGGTCGCTATCGCTCCTAACTTCCACAGCTAAAACAAAAAATAACGCCTTCTCAGTTAATAAAGATTAGAATTACTGTGACCAAATTGTGACCAAATTGGTGCAAATTCCGATTAGTTCTGATTAGTTGCTTGTCAAATGTAAAATAAAAAACCCCTAAAATCTTTTATTTTAGGGGTTTTAGTGAGCTGGCTATGGGACTCGAACCCGCGACCTGCTGATTACAAATCAGCTGCTCTACCAACTGAGCTAAGCCAGCAT
>JBGSPH010000012.1:0-1798 GCA_041738675.1 Ignavibacteriaceae bacterium | reverse complement strand
GAACGCAGATCAAGAACACTTTCTCTTTTTTGATCTCCAAGTACAGCAAATAATTTTAATTCACTTTTATTTTTATTGTAGTTCCAGAGCAGCTTAGGAATTTGTTTAAGTTCTGGTCTGAAGTATCTGTCAAAGTATCTTTCAATGTTTGAATAGATTGTATCAACCCATAAAACACTAAGTCCGGGATTCCTAACCATTCTCTCTAGCGCATACATCGCAAGTCCTCTTGTAAAACCAAAACGCCTTCCTTTGGAAATGATTTTGAACCTTGCACTTTGATCATTAAAAAACTCTTTCTGTTTTAAATGGAGTTTATTTACGTATTTAACTTTTGCTTCGACCAAGCCATTTAATCAATCGCATAAACAGGGAACTCAGTATAGAGTCCCCTGTATTCCGTTTTTGATTTAGCCTGGTAATGATTTTTTCTGCAATCAAAACAGACTAATTGATTAGTGTCTTTGTCAAGAAAACCATTCCAGATAAATTTATTGTCAGGCTTTTTCCCGGGATTCTCTCCGCAGTATTCACAGACCTTTTCTGTCATTCTGTCTTTCTCTTCAATTGTAAATTGTACATTGTTAATTGTTCATTGTAATGTTGATAACTATGTTAATATCTTTTGTCTTTAGTTTCTTTTTCTTGCTCTAAATATATGAATATTTGTCTTATATTGTAAGCCATTATAACAATTGATAACATTTTTTTAAAAGTTGACGTCAATTCTCATAATAATTCCGTCAACCAAACAACAAAGAAATAAAGAAAGAAAGAAATAAATAATAATTAGGCTGTGGATATGTTGATAACTCAGCATTCCAGAACTCCAAATCTCCATCATTCAATCTCAATCTCTGTCATAATATCAGTCTCTGTCATCCTCCGCTGAGCCCTGCTGGACTTCAAGCAAGAATTTAATTCCCTCACTGCTGCTTTCCCATAGCTTTAATCTCTTACCTAACAGCTCCAATGCTTTAAGCTTTCCACTAACTTTTATTTTTGCTATACCATCCTCAATTAGTATTTCACTTACTCCGGCAAATAAGTCCGGATCAATTTTCTTCAATGCCGCAATAGTTAAATCCGATTTGTCACCGAGCTGTTCTATTATTTTAATTGGATTGAAGAACGCAATTTTTTTGATCTCCTGCAGCACTATCAGGCTTTCTACATCAAGGCTTTCCAATTTCTGTTTCATCATTTCTTCAACAGCTTCAGCAATATATTTTTTATTATTTTGCTTACTTTTGCTTACCCAAACGTAAGCTTTAGTCCTGGCTACTGAAGGAGAATAACCTGCTTTAATGGCTGCATTCTCAGCATTCATCTTCTCATCAGCAAGGTATTCAAAGACAAACAACCGCTCTTTTTTTGTTAATTGTCTTTTCTTTTCCTCAGCATTTTTAACTTTATCTTGCATTTTCTTGTCTTTTATTGTTGTAATTTAATAAATCTTTCTTTAATATTTCGCCCAGTTAATTCACAAACTTTCTTTCGAGGTAAAAATGAAACCATTTGAAATCTTCAGAACAGGCACTCACACTTCACTAAACGGACAAACAAAAGAATTTTCAGAAACGGATCTCGATACGATTGCAAGCTCGTATGATCCTCAGCAGCACGAAGCTCCAATCGTTATCGGGCATCCGGAAACTAATGCACCTGCTTATGGATGGATTGATAAACTCAAAAGAGTCGGTGACAGGTTAATCGCATTCCCTAAGCAGGTCAGTAATGAATTTGCAGAATTAGTTAAAACAGGTGCTTTCAAGAAACGTTCGATCTCTATCACACC
>JBGSPH010000056.1:0-49863 GCA_041738675.1 Ignavibacteriaceae bacterium | reverse complement strand
AGAAGGATATTTTGGAAGGTTAAAACAAAAGTATAGAGTACATAGAGGACTATCTCCTCAAAAAAGAAAAAGTTATTTTAACTGGTATTTTTATTTAAAACCAATTTAATTTTAGCAACACAAAATGACTATTATGCCCGGGATGACAACTCAGTGTGACAGTTTGATCATCATTCCCAAAGGGATTTCTGATTAAATGAGAGACTCATTTAATCATCAACATCTTTTTTGTTTGAACAAAATCTCCAGCATCAATACGATAAAAATAAACTCCTGTGCTAACTTTATTGCTGAGTTCATCGTCGCCATTCCACGTTACTTGATAAACGCCTGCTGTTTGTTCCTGATTTACGAGTGTTTTTACTTCTTTTCCGAGGATGTCATAAATTTTTAGAATCACTCGAGACCCTTCGATGGCATTGCCACTCAGGGTGACATTTGGCAGGCTATATCTGATTATCGTATTTGGATTAAACGGATTCGGGTAATTCTGTTCGAGTGTAAACTCAACCGGAACTTGATTATCAATTTGTTCAACATCCAAAAGAATTCCTGCTTCCGGAGTTGGAAGTTTAGTTGTAGTATAAATTCTAAAATCACCTGGTTCTAATGTTAAACTTTCGGTCAAATTTGTTACGTTAACACTATCACCGCTAAAATAATCATACCACCAGCCGATCCGGCTAAAATTTTGATTTGATGATAGCTGTGTTACACCAAAGTTGCCGATAATAAAAGCATCCATTGAAGCGTGATTAAGATTAATCTTTTTTACACTCGAAGAAACATTAAGTGTAAAGTTATCTGTGCTAAAAACTTCATAATCATTTTTAAGTTTTATTAATGAGCTATATACCTTGTATAGATTTGTTCTCCTCTCATCGTTAAGGTAATCCCACTTAACAGGCTTCTCACCTGTTCTGCCATTTAAATCTATACTAACATCATAACCAAGCTCACCAAACTGCCACATAAGTTTAGGTCCGGGTATGGTGAAGAAAAAAGCACCTGCAAGTTTCTGCCTGTTTAATGCAACATTGAGATTTTTAATATTGTAATCGCCATCTGAATTACCGAACATCAAATTTTTATACATTAGTCTTTCTTCATCATGACTTTCCATATACCCAACTAAATTTGGATTAATCCACCCACGGTTTTTATATGATATACCTGAAAAATCCCAGCTGCCGCAAGGACCGGAAGCATACCCCATAGTAGCCTGATTATAATTACAGTTATGATTTCCCCAAAGCATCATACCGTAATTAGATAAAACAATTTCTTCACTGTTATCAGCAAAATGTTCAAGAATAACGTAAGCAGTTGAATCAATGTCCCATATTTTATCGGCCATACGTTTAAGAATATTAACTCTGCTTTGATCATACTGTCCCCAAAGACCAACATTGCCACCGCTGTTAAATTGAGTGAATCCTTTGGACAGATCGAATCGGAAACCATCAAACTTAAATTCTGTTAACCAGTATTCGTTCACTCGATCAACAAAATATTTTGTTGCAAAGCTTTCGTGATTAAAATCATTAAAAACATTGAACGGATGTTTTGCAATCGGATTTAGATAAGGACTGTTTGCAGCAGGGCGGCTATTCGCAGCATCCCACCACATCATTGCAAGCGGAGAAAGGTTATCTGCCTGATTTAAAACCATATCTAGTATAACTGCAATTCCGTTTTGATGACAGACATCTATAAATTCCTTTAATTTATTTGCGGTGCCGTAATACTTATCTGCAGCGGCATGATAAATGGGATTATATCCCCAGCTTAAGTTTCCGCTGAATTCCATAATGGGCATTAGCTCGATTGCATTTACGCCAAGGGATTTTAAATAGGATAATGTATCAACTAAAAACTGGTAATTTCTTTGTGTTGAAAAATCCCTGACAAGTAATTCATAAATAACCAATTTTTCTTTTGCTGGTCGTACATAATTTGTTGCCTGCCATTGATATTCAGATTGACCTGTTTGTATAATTCCAACAATACCGACTGTTTTATCAGAAGGATATTGTTTAAGGTTTGGATAAGTTGCTGAAGGAATATACTGGTCATCAAATGGATGAAGTATTTTTTCGCTATAGGGATCAGCTATTACTTTCTCCCCATCTATCCAATACTGATATGCATACTCAGTACCTGGACTAAGAGAATTAAGTTCAATCCACCAAATAACACTATCCGGATTAACAAAATGCCGATTTAAAAAATAACTTGTTTCGGGTGTCCAATTGTTAAAATCACCGATGAGATAAATATATTCCTTATACGGTGCAAAAAGTGCTAAAGTGGCTGAGGTTACACTTGTATAATTAATTCCTGGTCTTATTCCGGCTGGTAATGGAGAGTTAGTATATGCAGGATTAGAAAATAATATAAATGAAGTGGAATCCACCAGACCAGACGTATCAACTCCAACTACTTTTATGGTGTGGGGACCAGCAGAGAAGTTTGAGTGCACAAAATCGTAGGAGATACTATTTGTAATTGTCTGAGCAACCTGATTTCCATCAACGGCAAGAGTTAACGTGGAGACTTTTGTTCCAAGTTCAACGGCGTTAACAACAATAGGAACTGTTTCACCAAATTTTACAAAAGCGCCTGATATAGGAGGATCAAATGAATAAACACCAATCACAGGATTCTGGACAATTAAGTTTAATCCAGGCTCATAAATATCAACAAAAATATCCGGGCGAGTTTGCTTTGAACCATCCGCACTTCTAAAAACAATATCTAATTGAGTTATTTTTTCAACTGGATTTGTAACATTGTAAAATGTTCTTGGGTAACCAATTGTTAGTTTATAAAGATTAGCTCCTAGTCTTTCTAATGCCGGCTGATTTGTTTGTCCCCAAGAACCAATTACATGCTGCCAAGTTCCTAGATTAGTTGTAACGCCGGTATGAGCGTAAATCGTTCCAGTATAGTTTAACAATTCCGTTGCACCAGGTAATGTTGTATTAAGAAAAATTACAATGCTATCATTTTGTGTCGGTGTTGTTGGACTGACAGTAATCGGTTGTGCAAATGATACCGTATAAATCGTTATCGTAAATAAAATGACTTTTAACAAATTTTTCATAAATCTATTCTTTAATTCCTGTTAGTTGAACAATAATTTCCCGGCTTCGCGCTCTGTTATCAAAGTCAACAAAAATTATCTGCTGCCAGGTTCCCAAAATTAACGATTTATTTTTAAATGGCACTGTAAAAGATGCCCCCTGCAAAGAAGCCCGAACGTGAGAATGCCCGTTTCCATCGTGCCAGGTGTTATCGTGATGATAATTTTGATTTTTTGGGATAATTTTTTCGAAAAAATTAGGATAATCTTTTAACAAGCCCGGTTCATATTCAATAGTTGTAATTCCCGCAGTTGAACCGGGAACAAATAAAAGAACGCTTCCTTCTTTAAAATTATTTTCTCTGATTACATCATTAACTTTATTTGTGATATCAATAATATCGCAATCACCTTTGCTCTTTAGTGCAATTGTATGTGTTTCTATTGTAAAATTCATAATGTTTTTAAGTACCAGCTTTTATTTTGATAGAAAAAATAAATTTCGGATTTGCGATAATCAAGGTAATTAAGATATTGAATACATTTGTAGGGAATGGTCTTCTGCCCATTCCGTGAACTTTTGCTTTTATTTCGGATCGGACAGGAGTCCGATCCCTACAATTTATTTCATCAGAACCATTTTTTTTGTTTCAATGTAATCCCCAGCTTTTAGTTGATAAAAATAAACTCCACTGGCATTCGCAGGAAAGAATTCCTGCGCTACATTAAAATCAACTTCATAATTTCCTGCAGGTTTTTCTTCGTTAACTAGTGTTGCAACTTCTTTTCCTAAAACATCAAAAACTTTTAATGTGATTAGTAAAGAAGCATCGCGATGCGTCTCTACGGATGGAATACTAAATTTGATTATCGTGCTTGGATTAAATGGGTTTGGGTAGTTTTGTGAAAGAGAAAATTCAACTGGAGCTATTTCAACCTCAACAATCTTTGAGTACTCAAAGTTTCCACTGAAGTCAATTTGCTTTAATCTATAATATAATTTTTGTGTGGATATTTCTGAGATATCATCTGAATAAGTATAATCCTGAGTTTCTGATGTTGTGCCTTTTCCTGCTCTAAATCCAATTATTGCCCAATTTGTTTTATCAAAACTTTTTTCAATTTCGAACCCGTGGTTATTTAATTCTGATGCCGTTGACCAGTTTAGTGTTACACTTCCAGACACTACAGCTGCAGTAAATGATATTAATTCAACTGGAAGTTCGCCAGTAAAAAGATAAATACCATTATTTGTACAAGCATATAATGAATAATTATCATCCAAATAAATTCTATTGATAGTTCCTATTAATCCCGTATGATTGAGTCTTATCCAGTTATTACCCTCATCCAACGAACGATAAATCCCATCTTCGTTTAGTGCAATAAAAACTTCTGGTGTTAATATTAATTGTCCTACGTCAAGGTCAGAAAATCCATTATTTAATTGCACAAATGTGTTACCGTCATCACTAGATTTAATTAATCCTAAAGAGCTGGTGTAAAAACTAGTGGTAGCCATATAAAGTTCATCATTATACAAGTACATATTATTAGCAAATTTATTTGCATAAAGTGTCCAGTTTCCACCCGGAACCTTCTTCTCTATTGCATAACCTAACCAATATTGAGGATAAATTACAAACAAATATGAAACAAAGAGAGTCCCGGTTACATTTTCTATTATTGAACCGCCTAAAGCACTCTGGTCACAGGCACAAAAGAAATCATAGATTAAGCTCCATGAAGAACCCAAATCGGTAGATTTTAATACAGGTGTATACGTATCGCCGGGTCCACCGTGTCGTTGAATAGTAAAAACATATCCAGAATCATTGATAAAAATATTTAGAACATTATGAGGATTGTCAGGAATTAACTCATAAGGTACAGTCCAAGTCAATCCTAAGTCGGTTGATCTAAAAAGATAACCAGGAGGATTATAAACACCAGCTAAAACCGAAGCATAAATATTCCCCAGATTATCTTTCTGTATGAGGTTTACATTGTTAGTTATAGAAGTTGAATCCCACGATAAAAAATTATCATCAGATCTGAACAAGCCGTTTCCAGTTCCAATCAAAATGGATCCATTAGACAATTTTAAAACATCATTAACTGATAAAACAGGGCTGTTCAATAACTGCCATTGCGCCCAAATTTGAGATGAAATGGTCAAAATGAAACCGATGACATAAACTAACTTTTTCATAAAAGCTCCCTTATTGAGAAACTCTAAAATAATCTCACCTCAAACGAACGAAATAAAACCTTAAAAGTCAATCAAATTCTGAAGAAAACTGGTTTGGTTATTCAGGCTATAACGGCTAATTTTTCAGGGTAAATTTTTAATCATTTGAACAAACTGGAAGGCTTATGAACTCAAAATATTATATGGATTTAGAGCACAAATATGGTGCTCATAATTATCATCCGCTTGAAGTTGTAATTGCAAAAGGCAAAGGTGTTTGGGTTTGGGATGTTGAAGGTAAAAAATATCTTGATTTTCTTTCTGCCTACTCAGCAGTTAACCAGGGACATTGCCATCCTAAAATAACTGCAGCTATGGTTGAACAAGCAGGAATTCTCACTCTTACGTCGCGCGCTTTTTATAATAATGTTCTTGGTGAGTATGAAAAATTCATTACGGAACTTCTTGGATACGATAAAGTTTTACCTATGAACACTGGTGTTGAAGGCGGAGAAACAGCAGTTAAGCTTGCACGCAAATGGGCTTATGAAGTTAAGGGAATCAAAAAATATGAAGCAAAAATTATTGTTGCCAATGAAAACTTTCACGGAAGAACAATGATGGCTGTTTCTGCTTCTACTGATCCGGACTGTTATGAGGGATTTGGACCTTATGTACCAGGATTTGAAAAAATTCCTTACAACAATATTGCTGCACTAGAAAAAGCATTGGAAGATCCAAACGTTGCTGCTTTTATGGTTGAGCCAATACAAGGTGAAGCAGGGGTTTTTGTTCCTGATGATGGTTACTTAAAGAAAGCACACGAACTTTGTAAAGCAAAAAATGTATTACTTATCTGCGATGAAGTTCAAACAGGGTTGGCAAGAACGGGAAAGATGCTTGCTTCAGATTATGAAGGAGTTAAACCGGATATTTTAATTCTTGGTAAAGCCTTATCTGGCGGAACAATGCCGGTTTCTGCAGCACTTGCTAATGATGATATTATGCTAACAATAAAACCTGGTCAGCACGGTTCAACATTCGGTGGCAATCCACTAGCTTGTAAAGTTGCAATCGCATCTTTAAAAGTTTTGATTGAAGAAAAGCTTGCTGAAAATGCTTTTGCAATGGGTGCATATTTCAGATCAGAAGTTCAGAAAATGGTTAATGAATTTGAACATCTTACTTTGGTGCGCGGTAAAGGATTGTTGAATGCAATTGTAATCAAACCAGCAAAGAGTGGAAAAACTGCGTGGGATGTTTGCGTAGCATTAAAAGAAAACGGTATGCTTGCAAAGCCAACTCACGGTGATATAATAAGATTTGCTCCACCGCTGGTAATTACTAAAGATGAAATTGATTTTGCAATCAGCATTATTAGAAAAGTCATGAAGGATTTTAATTAGTATAGTATTGTCATCACTAGTCCCGAGCAATCGGGACGAAGTGATCTATTGATTGCCTTCTAGCAGATTGCTTCGTCGTTGACTCCTGCAATGACTTTCTCCATTTGTCATTCCCACGAAAGTGGGGAATTTATTTTTTTAGAGGATTTTGGATTCCCGTTTTCACGGGAATGACACTTAAAACTCTATTTTAATCTAAATTTTACTCTTTAGTACTTCGCGTGTTTCTCTAATTGACTTAGCAAGTTTGGTCAATCTTTCCTCAACATTTTCAAGATCATTATTCTTTGCAGAAAGCTCTATGCCAAGTGATTCATCTCCAACTAACTTTGCACCAACTGAGTAACTTGATCCTTTAAGTGTATGTGCCATATCAACTATTTTATTCACTTCACCGGAAGCATGGAGTTCACGAAGTAATTGCATCTTATGTTCTGCATCAACTAAATAATCACTAAGTAAATCTTTTTCAAAAACTTCATCACCAAGACTAATTTGTTTTAATCTTTCAAAATCAAATAATCGTAAATCGTGCACTTCATCCTTCAATATTTTATTATCAGTATAATCAATTTTTAAAAAGTGATCTATCAACCTGATAATATCGCGGGCAACCATTGGCTTGGGTACATATTCATCCATACCTGCTTCGATACATCTTTCACGATCACCAATTAGTGCGTGTGCGGTAATTGCAATAATCGGAATTTTATTTTTTGGTTCCGGTAATGCCCTTATCATTTTAGTTGCAGCAAATCCATCAACGTCCGGCATTTGAACATCCATTAGAATTAAATCATAGTGATTCTGAGTATGTGCACGAACTGCCTGTTCACCATTCATAACAGCATCTACTTCATATCCGGCAGAGTTAAGAGTTCTACTAGCAACTTTTTGATTTATGAGATTATCTTCTGCAAGAAGAATTTTAAAAGCTTTTCTTTTGGGAATATGGAGTTTTATATCTGAATCTGTAAACTGAGTCTCTTCAATTTCAGCTGCTGCATTTTTTTCATCTTCAAATATTATCTGAGACTTATCTTCTTCTTGCTTTTGTACCACAATCTGAAAATCAAACCTGCTTCCCTCTCTATGTATGCTCGTTACAGATATATCGCCTTCCATAAGATTTGTGAACTCTTTACAGATAACCAACCCTAATCCGGTGCCGCCCAAACTGCTTCCTTCTTTTCCTGTAATTTGTGAGAAAGGCTTAAATAACTCCTTAATTTTATCTGAAGGAATTCCTATACCCGAATCCAAAATAGAAGTACTTATTCTTACTTTACTATTTTCCAATTCGGTGGTTTTAACATTAATTTTTATTTCACCTTCTTGAGTAAACTTTACGCCGTTACTTAAAAGGTTAAGGAATATCTGTCTAATTCTAGTTGGATCACCGACAAAGTTAAGATTTTTATCCTCTGGTAATTCGTATGAAATGTTTAATGATTTTTCTTTTGCTTTAGGACTGACAATCGAAATAGCTTGTGTTACAACTTTTTTAAGATTGAAGTTAAGATTTTCAAGTTCAATTTTTCCTGCTTCAATTTTTGATAAATCAAGTACTGCATTAATTGTTTCTAGTAATGATTCAGCAGACATTTTTGCGTTGCGAACAAACTGTTTTAATTCGTCTGTATTCTGATAAGATTCATTTTCAATTAATGCTAAAAAACCAACGATACCATTCATAGGTGTGCGGATTTCGTGACTCATATTAGCAAGAAACCGGCTCTTTGCCGTGCTTAACTTCATTGCTTCTTTTGCAAGTGCATCAGATTTTTCTTTTTCTGTTTTAAGCTCAAGTTCCGCTTGTTCCCGTAGGTGTTGTGCAAGAATTTCAGATGATACATCGCGGATTGTTCCTTCGAGATAATATTTAGAAGGAGTATCATCCTTAACATAACGGACGTTCATTTTAACATTAATGTCTTTTTTATTTTTATCAACAAGAGTTGTATTATAATTTTCAACGACGCCCTGCTTTTGCACTTCAGCCAATAATTTATCTCTGTCAGATTTATTTTTATAATAGTCGGTAACTCTGGTAATAATAAGATCATCAAGGTTTTCATAACCAAACATTTTTACCAATGATTGATTAGCGGTAATAAAATCTCCATCCAGTGTGGATTGAAATATTCCGTCTGAAGAGTTATTAAATATTGATCTGAATTTTTTTTCCGATTGTTCAACACGCAGAGCATTTTCTGCCACCTGCAAACGCATTCTAAAATTTATTGCACTGCCAACCACAGAAAGTAGACTTAGAAATAAAACAAAAATCAAAGATTCAAACATATTTGGCAGAAAATATATTTTCTGATCATTAAACAGAATGGCAACAGCGAAAACAACGTTGTAATAGATTGCAACAAGAATCTGATTTTTTATTTCCCAATTAAGAAACATCGCTGATGTAAAAATCATCAGTCCAACTATCTGTGAATTAACTATAAGCGAGTTTGGCATAAGCAGTATCATTAATGCAGATGAACCGATAATACTCAGAAGCAGAATGTGTACCAAAGGAATAGAATAACGCGTTGCGTTTTTAGAATTAAGAAAAATTAAGATTGTAAATGCAATTAGAGTGGCAATAAGTCTTACAAAGTAAATCTCAAATGCAAATTGCGCATGATGACGAACTTCAAAAATCATAGCAAAGATGCCTGAGATAGCAACCATGAGGGCTATAACTTTTAAAGGCGTAACTAAATATTTACCTGATTCTTCTTTGATACGATCATACCTCTCTTTCACAAAAGACTGTGTTGGATTATATATAAAACCTATAAGAGATTTGTCATTATTCATCTTTTACTCTTAAAGTTGTTTATAAATTTACATAATTTTTATGATAAATTGATTTATCATTTCTATCTTAACGATAACAATTTTCCAAAATATTTTTATGATAGATTTTTTGTACTCAATCGATCTGGTGATTTTTTACTTCTTCAATCACACGCTTTCTATTGGATTTCTAGACAAATTTTTCTCCATAATTACTAACGTAAATAACTGGTACATAAGCTATCTTATTTTACTAGGGATTAGCTTTGTGAAAGGCGGCATTAAAGGTAAACTGGCTGTAATTGCGGTTATCTTATTAATAGTTTTTACCGATCAAACCGGATATAGATTATTAAAAGAATTTTTTGCAAGACCGCGACCGTGCAATTTTCTAACGGATGTTTTAACTCCGCTTGGCTGCACCGGTTCGTATTCATTTCCCTCAAATCATGCTTTAAACAATTTTGCAGCAGCGATATTTTTTTACAGATTATTTCCAAAATTAAAATGGGTTCTTTTTATCACAGCTTCACTAATTTCAATTTCAAGAGTTTATTTAGGCTTACATTATCCATCAGATATTTTGGGAGGAGCAGTAATTGGTTTAGCATTTGGATATGTATTTGCTTCCGGAGTTTTGTATTTAGAAAAGTATTTAGTTGATAGAAAAATAAAACAGACTAAACCTTAATTATTTTGAAAGATTTTTTAATGAAAAAATTATTTCTCATCATTTACGCACTTATTATTAGCGGTGCGTCAGCAGCTAACAGTTGTGTCATTGCTGATCAAAATCTAAACAAAGCAGATACACTTATAATAAAGGCAATGAATTATTCAAACAGCACAACCGACAGCACAGCGATCATCAATATAGATTATCCGCAAATTGCTGAGCTTGACAATAATTCAATTCAAATAAAAGTTAATTTATTTCTAGAAGAAGAATTCAAGCAATCAATTACCTGGTTTGAGGAGGTTAAATCAGATAGCGCATTCTTTGAAGATTATCCTTATGAAGTGCAGTACACTTTTGAAACAGGATTTCAGACTGAGTTTAATTCCAAAGATTTTTTAAGTATTGTATTAAGTCATTATCAGTTTACAGGTGGTGCTCATGGAAATTATTTTGCACTCGGATATAACATCGATATGAAAGATGGAAAAGTTCTATCATTAAAAGATATTATTAAAGAAGATTCCTTTGATCTATTAGCATACGAATGTGAGCAGGCAATTCTAGAAAAGTTTGATGCTAATTCTATAATCGAAGCAGGATTATTTGAAGATGAAATTGAAATTTTGGAAGATCAGGATTTCTATCTAGTACCTGGAATGCTAGTTCTTCAGTTTGATCCTTATGAAATTGGACCATGGTCTATGGGTGAAATAACCACGGAAATTTCATTTGAAAAGATAAAAGATATTTTGAAATCAAATCTTCCTTTTCCAACAAATTAATATTATGGATAAGAAAATTTTTATTCGATCAGCAACTGAAAATGATGTTCCCGTTATATTTTCACTCATCAAAGAATTAGCAGAATTTGAAAAACTTGCTGACCAAATTAAAACCTCAGAAGATGAACTGCGAAACAATTTGTTTGGTAAAGATAAGTTTGTAGAAATTCTCCTAGCAGAGTATAAACACGAAGTAGTTGGACAAGCATTATTCTTCAAAAACTTTTCAACTTTTCTTGGTAAACCCGGAATCTATCTTGAAGACTTATATGTTAAACCAAATATGCGCGGAAAGGGAATTGGGAAAGCACTGCTCGATAAAATCATTTCATTAGCAAGAGAACGAAATTATGGAAGAGTTGAATGGTCAGTTTTAGATTGGAATGAGCCCGCAATAGATTTCTATAAAAAAATTGGTGCAAAACCTTTAGATGATTGGACTGTTTTCAGACTAACTGCTGATAAATTTTGAGCAATATTCTTTGCCAATTCAATCTATTTCGTGTGTCAACTTTCGCTTAAGCTTTTAGCTAAAATTCATTATTTTTACGCTTCAAAATATTCAATAGAACTTAAAATTTTTCAACTTTAGAGAGGATCTAAATGTCTGACAAAAACAGAAGAGTAGTTGTAACAGGAATGGGAGCTTTAACTCCTATTGGATTAACTGTAAATGAATTTTGGAATAGTATGATGGATTGCAAAAGCGGTGCGGCAATGATAAAGCAATTTGACACATCAAAAATTGAAACAAAATTTGCCTGCGAGTTAAAAGACTTTGATCCTTTAAATTTTCTGGATAAAAAAACAGCACGTAGATTGGATCCTTTTGCACAATATGCTTTAGTTTCTGCACGTCAGGCAGTGGAAGATGGAAACTTACAACCTGAACAACTTTCTGAAGAAGAGAAAAACCGAATCGGTGTAATCTTTGGAAGCGGCATTGGCGGTATTCAAACTTTTTATGATCAGGCAGTAACAAATCGTGAACAAGGTCCTGGCAGAATTTCTCCATTCTTTATTCCAATGCTTATTCCTGATATAGCTGCAGGACATATTTCTATGCAATATGGTTTCCGCGGGCCAAATTACTGCACAGTTTCTGCTTGCGCTACGGGAAACAATAATATGATCGATAGTTTTCTGCTTATAAAATTTGGAATGGCGGATGTAATGATTTCAGGTGGAAGTGAGGCTTCAATTTCTGAACTTGGTATGGGTGGATTTAATGCAAGCAGAGCTTTATCGACAAGAAATGATTCACCAGAAACAGCAAGTCGTCCTTTTGATGCAACACGTGATGGATTTGTGATGGGCGAAGGCGGCGGCGCATTGATTCTTGAAGAACTGGAACATGCATTAAAACGTAATGCAAAAATTTATTGTGAAATTGTTGGTGCAGGATTATCTGCTGATGCACATCACATCACAGCTCCGCATCCTGAAGGTACTGGAGCCATTTTATCGATGAAAATGGCTATTGAACAAGCCGGAATCAAACCTGAAGAGATTGATTACGTTAATATGCACGGAACTTCTACTCCCCTTGGTGATATTGGTGAAACTAAAGCGATAAAAAAAGTGTTTGGAGAGTATGCATATAAATTAAATGTATCATCAACCAAAAGTATGACTGGACATTTATTAGGCGCAGCCGGTGCTGTTGAAGCAATAGCATCAATTCTTGCTGTTGTAAATGATAGAATACCACCAACTATTAACTTTGCAAATCCTGATCCTGATTGCGACTTAAATTATACTTTTAATAAACCTCAGGATAGAAAAGTTAACTATGCAATTAGTAACGCTTTTGGATTTGGTGGACACAATACATCAGTAATTTTTAAAAAATACAAGTAACAATTATTAGGATTATCAGTGAAGCGCATCATTTATTTTTCGTTTGTTTTATTATTTATCTTTTCTTCATCAATCTTCTCATCTGATGGTGCAAAAAAGAGAGGCTCTTTAATTGTCAAATTCAATGGAATGAGTTCCAACAATGGAAAGGTCATAATTGCATTATGTAATTCTGATGCAAACTATAAAGACCATAAATCACCATTTATAGGAAAATCAATCTCAATAGATAAGAATACTGCCATAGTGGAATTTGAAGATTTACCATCTGGTGAATATGCAATTAAGGCTTTTCATGATGAAGATTCTAATGATGATTTGAATACAAACATTTTTGGAATTCCGGTTGAGGATTATGGTTTTTCAAATAATGCCCGCAGTATGTTTGGTCCACCCTCTTGGCAGGATGCAAAATTTGTATTAAATGATGATGGCAAAGTTGTTGAAATTGAAATTAAGTAAAGATTATTAATCATCCCATTTTTTTTATACAACCGCTAAATGACTTTATTCCGCTATTAAGGAAATATACTTTGCATCCGGAATAGTTAAGATTAGCGGCGGTAAAAAGAACCCTCAGTACTTTAGGATAGATTAGTTTTCCTCAAACTAAGACAAATGCCGCCGCTGAATTTTTCAAAATTTTCTTTTTATTTATCCTTTTTATTTTTCTCTTCAAAAATTGAATCCGGCACGCCTTTGTTAACAAGATAATTTGAGTAATTTACAATCACCTGTCCCTTTGTTGTAGAACCCATGTTCTTATTCTTCTTATCAGGTTTTTCATTATTAGTCTCCCCTGTTATCGTTGCAGGAAGATTCATCTTATCCATATTAAAAGAAAAAATAATTTTTGATGGAAGTGGATATTTTATTTTATCATCAAAAGTAAAATCTATGGTAAAAGTACCGTTTGTTTTAGTAGTGGATTCAACTTTTCTAATAACCTGTTTCTTTTGATCTATCCAATAAGTTGATAGTATTATTTCACCCTGATCACCAAGTGGAATTACTTTAACAATTGATGTTTTATATCCATTCAAATCAACATCCTGTTCATAAATTGCGGTATAATCTTTTTTTATTAAGGATGAAGGTGAGAACTCCATTCCATTTTTAGGCAGCATAGCAAAACCTTCGGCTTTAAGATGGACTTTATCCGGCTGTTTAAAATAAATTTTAGCTTTTGTTTCCGGTACTTTAATAAATTCAACATCAACTTTAATATTTACATCTACCTGGTAATCGTTAACTTTATTAAAGTTTGTAATTACACCATTAATAATCTCATCTGGATTTTTTGATTGTGAAAATCCCATCTGAATTGAAATAAAGAAAAGACCGATCAATAATTTCATCATATCCTCAGGTTATGTTAGTATATCTTTTCGTTTGAATAAATATAGAGCTAATAAAAAGAAGAAGGCAATGTGTGCTGCTAATACTGAAGTAGCTTTTGTCAACTCTGCAAAATCTACAGGATCATCAAAAAATAATCTCCAGGAAAGAATATAATTTGTAAATAAGTATGGCTTTATCGTTTGGAAAAAATCAATGTTGATTGCCGATAGAATAATAAATACAATGATTACGGCCATCGTGCTTACAATCGGTCCTATAGAATTTTCAACTAAAGATGAGAATAGAAAAGCAAGACTTGCAACTACAGACATTCCCAACGATGCAAAACCGTATGCCAGAAGAAATCGCCAAAGGATATCACTCTTTTCAAAAATTATAACTGTTTGATTGCTTATGACCAAAAGTTCACCTGTTCCAAAAATTATCAATCCAACAACCAGACTCATCACTGCAAGCCAAAGAATTAATAGATTTGTGTAAATAATTCCTGCCAAAAACTTTGATGTAATTATCTGAGTTCGGGAAATTGGTCGGGTAATTAACATCCTATATGTTCCCGCTGTAGCTTCGCCCGCCAGTAAATCGCCAGCAACAAGTGCGATTAAAAATGGGATATGCACTGCAAGGCTTGTTAAGATGAAATAAGAGACTAAATATCCATTCAATAAATTACCAACAAAGAAAAAAGATTCCTGAATATTTCGGGTCATAAAATTTAGAGTGTGACTTCCCTCAAAAACCATTGCAGTATGAATGATTGGCACTAAAACTCCAATTGCTATAAATCCAATATAAGTTCGCCATTTCTTAAATATTTTATACAATTCAATTTGGATAAGTGTTAACATTATGCAACCTCATCAGTAATTTTTAAGAAATAATCTTCAAGCGATCTTGTTGGAACAACTGCACTGACAGCAATTCCGTTTTCAACCAGATATCTATTAAGATCAGCAATTTCATGATTCTCAAGTGAAAACATAAATATCGTTTTTGCTTGCGATTCAAGTTTATTTATCCAATCAGATTGAGCTAAAAGACGATTAGTTTTTTCTTCATCATTTACTTCAAATGATACTTTAAGTTTCTTTGCGTTGAGTAAATCCTGAACATATCCTTCAACTTTTGTTGTTCCTTTATTTATAATGATCATTCTATTTGCAACAAGTTCTACTTCATGAAGAATATGCGATGAAAGAAAAATTGTTTTCTTTTCTTCCTTACTTAAATGTAAAATCAGATCACGTATTTCTTTCATTCCCTGTGGATCTAAACCTGTAGTTGGTTCATCAAGAATTATCAAATCGGGATTGTGAAGAAGTGCTTGACCTAATCCTAATCTCTGCTTCATTCCATGTGAAAAAGTTTTAACTTTACTTTTGTAACGTTTGCTTAATCCAACAAGTTCTAGCACTTCCATAATTCTATTTTTACTTATTTCCTTGCCAGAAATTTTTCCTAGAATTTCAAGATTCTTATATGCTGATAAATAGCCGTAGAAATCGGGCTTTTCTACAATCGCACCAATTCTTTTAAGAATTTCAATACGATTTTTTTGAAGAGTTTTACCAAATAATTTAATGCTTCCTTCAGTTGGTTTTATCAGCGATAAGAGCATTCTTATTGTTGTGCTTTTACCTGCTCCATTCGGGCCTAAAAACCCAAACACATCGCCTTCAAAAACGTTAAGATTAAGACTGTTTACTGCCCGCAAATCTTTGAAGTCTTTGGTTAAAGAGTTAATCTCGATTATCTTGTCGCCGTTCAATATAAATCTTTCAAAAAGTTGGTTAAAATCATGTGAAAGATAACGACTAATCAAGAATTAAATGATACTTTTATTTTGAGCGGTAATTATTTTTGATGAAGATGTTGTGATTTTCGGATAATGCTAAAATTAATTTATTGTCAAGAGTAAGTTGTATAAAATATAATTTGTTTTTTTATGAAATTATTTTCATTTTCGATTTGAAAATTAAGTGATAAAATAAAAAATAAATTTACTCTACTTTTAGTTTTTATTAATGATTTTTTTTAATAGTTTCTGATGTGAATTGCTGATGAGAGATGTAATAAACATAATAAGATTTTTAAATTGCAAAGCATCGCTCAAAAATCCCGGATCACTTCTAACCTTAATTAACATAAATAGTTTTTTTATTAACTAGTCTATCCTCTGGAGAGTTGGATGCAGATTAAAAGATTTTTTACCGCACAGGGAAAGGATCCTCTATCATCTTTTGAATTTTCTAAAAGAACTTCTGAAATTAAAAATCCTGATGGTTCAAGTGTTTTTAGAATGGAAAATGTTTCGGTGCCAAAACAGTGGTCACAGGTTGCCACAGATATAATTGCTCAAAAATATTTTAGAAAAGCAGGCATTCCAAAACTTCTTAAAAAAGTAAATGAAAAAGGAGTTCCCAAATGGCTTCAGCCTTCGGTTGCTGATGCAGAACGATTACAGGAACTTCCTGAAAATGATAGGTTCACATCCGAAACAGATTCCAAACAAGTTTTCCATAGATTAGCAGGAACATGGACTTACTGGGGATGGAAAGCTAATTACTTTGATTCTGAAGAAGATGCAAAAACTTTCTATGATGAATTAATGTACATGTTTGCCAATCAAATGGCTGCACCCAATAGTCCTCAATGGTTTAACACAGGTTTAAATTGGGCTTATGGAATTACAGGACCTTCTCAAGGACATTATTATGTTGATTATCAAACCGGAGAATTAACTAAATCAGAGGATGCTTATACTCATCCGCAACCGCATGCTTGTTTTATCCAATCTGTAAGTGATGATCTGGTTAATGAAGGCGGCATAATGGATCTTTGGGTTCGTGAAGCCAGATTATTTAAATATGGTTCTGGAACCGGATCAAACTTTTCCGAACTAAGAGGTTCTAATGAATCATTAAGCGGCGGCGGCAAATCCTCTGGATTAATGTCCTTCCTAAAAATCGGAGATAGATCTGCTGGTGCAATTAAATCAGGTGGAACAACAAGGCGCGCAGCCAAAATGGTAACTCTTGATCTCGACCATCCGGATATTGAAGAATACATTAACTGGAAAGTTATCGAAGAACAAAAAGTTGCAGCAATTGTTGCAGGTTCAAAACTCTGCAATCTTCATCTTAATAATATTATGAAAGCCTGTTATGATGAACACCCCGAAAATGATAGATTCAATAAAAAACTGAACAAGAAATTAAGCTACGCAGTTTTAGAAGCAAGAAAAGCTCAGATCTCTAATAATTATATTGAGAGAGTGATACATCTTGCAAAATTAGGTTTCAAATCAATTGAGTTTCCTATCTATGATACTGATTGGAATTCTGAAGCCTATGCAACCGTATCCGGACAAAATTCAAATAACTCAGTACGTGTAACAAATGAGTTCATGACAGCAGTTCTTACGGATGGAAATTGGAATCTTTATTGGAGAACAGAAAAAAGAAGAGCTAAGAAAGAGAAAAGAAATCCTAAAGCTTGTAAAACTTTAAAGGCAAGAGATCTGTGGGAACAGATTGCATACTCAGCTTGGTCTTGCGCTGATCCCGGAATTCAATATCATACAACAATTAACGAGTGGCATACTTGTCCTGCTGGCGGTGAAATAAAAGCATCAAATCCCTGCAGCGAATATATGTTCTTAGATGATACTGCCTGTAATTTAGCATCATTAAATCTTGTTAAGTTTTATGATACCGAAAAACATGCTTTTAATATTCCAGCTTACAGACATGCCGCAAAAATCTGGACAATGGTTCTTGAGGTTAGCGTGTTAATGGCACAGTTTCCAAGCAAAGAAATTGCTCAACTAAGTTATGAATATAGAACACTTGGTTTAGGTTATGCAAACCTCGGAACATTATTAATGCTTCAGGGCATTGCTTATGACAGTCGTGAAGGATTTGCTATCTGCGGCGCATTAACATCAATTATGCATATGACTTCTTATGCAACTTCTGCTGAACTTGCAAAGCAAGCCGGACCTTTCCCAAGATACGAAGAGAATAAAACCAATATGCTGCGTGTTCTCAAAAATCATAGAAGAGCATCCTACAATGTTCCGAACGAAGAATATGAAGGACTGTCAATTTATCCTGTTGGAATCAATCCTCAATACTGCCCTTCCGATCTGCTTAAAGCAGCCAGAGAAGACGCTGATAAGGCAGTTGAACTTGGCGAGTTGTATGGCTTCAGAAATGCACAAGTTACCGTAATCGCGCCTACAGGAACAATTGGGCTTGTAATGGATTGTGACACTACAGGAGTTGAACCAGACTTTGCATTGGTAAAGTTTAAGAAATTAGCTGGAGGTGGATACTTTAAGATTATAAATCAATCAATTCCACCTGCATTAGAAAAGTTAGGATATAATAAAGATCAGATAAGTGAAATAATTAGATATGCAAAAGGTTCAGGTTCATTGGATGGCTGTCCTTATATAAATCCTCAATCTTTAAAAGCAAAAGGATTTACGGATGAGATAATTTCAAAAATAGATAAATCTCTTCCATCAGTTTTTGATATAACTTTTGCATTCAACAAATTTTCGCTCGGTACGGATTTCTTAGTAAAAACTTTAGGATTTAATGACGATGAAATAAACTCATTTGATTTTGATGTTTTAAGTAAACTTGGCTTCTCAAAGACAGAAATCTCATCTGCTAATGATTATGTCTGTGGTACAATGACGATTGAAGGAGCTCCATTCCTTAAACACGATCACTATTCAATCTTTGATTGCGCAAACAAATGCGGTAAAAAAGGAACCAGATTTATTCGTCCGCTTGCACATATTAAAATGATGGCATCAGCACAGCCATTCATTTCAGGCGCAATTTCAAAAACAATAAATCTTCCAGGCAACGCAGGGGTTGAAGACATAAAAGATGCTTATATGCAAAGCTGGAAACTTGGCGTTAAAGCAAATGCACTTTATCGTGATGGATCAAAACTATCACAGCCGCTTAATACAATGAGCGATGAGGATATTGAAGCGATAATGGAAGATAAAGAGAAAAACGATATTGTGAAGGTTGCTGAAAAGATTATTCATCGTTACATAGCAAAGAGAAGAAGATTACCAGACAGAAGAACAGGCTATACACAAAAAGCTAAGATTAACGGTCAATCTGTTTATATCAGAACAGGTGAATATGATAACGGGCAGTTAGGTGAAATTTTTATCGATATGCATCGTGAAGGCGCTTCATTTAGAAGTTTGATTAACTGTTTTGCGATTTCAATATCACTAGGTTTACAGCATGGTGTTCCGTTAGAGGAGTTTACTGATGCCTTTGTATTCACCAGGTTTGAACCAAGCGGAATTGTAACCGGCAATGATAAAATTAAAATGGCTACTTCTGTAATCGACTACATCTTTAGAGAGCTTGCTGTAACATATCTTGGTCGAAATGATCTTTCACACGTAGATACTGATGAAATTACATCAAAAGCTTCAAGAGGAATTATAAAGAAGTTAAGTGAACCTGAATTCGAAAGTGAAGAAATTATAAGCGAACGTCTTGTTGAACTTGATAAAGATAATCCTGAAAAATACAGCTATTCACCAGGTTCAAAAGTTACCGCAACTCAGGAACGTGCAACCCAAACAGTAAATAACATGACAACAAAAGTTAAACGTGCAATAGAGAGTGGTTATACCGGTGATATTTGTCCGGAATGTCAAAGCATTACAATGGTTAGGAATGGAACTTGTTTGAAGTGTATGACCTGCGGTTCTACAACTGGTTGTAGTTAATGCAATCATAATCTTTCATTTATTAAAAAGCCGTTCAGATTTTGAACGGCTTTTTTAATTACAAAACTTAGAAAAATTACTCTTCTTCAATTCTACGAGCGCCCATATATCTTTTATTATAATAATCGTGATCAAGAGAAGAAATTGTTACACCTGACTTAGATGAAGCATGCACAAATAAATTATCGCCAATAAAAATTCCAACATGTCCGGGTTTAACTCTTTTCCGGGTATTAAAAAACACCAGATCACCGAATTCCAATTCACGCCTATCCTCAATTACGATGCCCTGTTTATATTGTTCTCTTGCCGATCTATTTAAATTCAACATCCAGGCGCTTTGATAAACATTTTGAGTAAAAGCACTGCAATCAATTCCATTCAAAGAATTTCCACCGAACTTGTAGGGTGTATTTAGATACTTGATTATTTCCATCAGCATCAGCTCTCGTTTGGTAGAAATAAGCGCTTCAGCATCCGAACCTGAAGATTTTTGATCAAGATTTTTCATCAATGCGGTCAGATCAATTGCTGATTCATCTTCAGGTAAATCGCTTGGATCCTGGTATTCTGGAATCTCTTCATCAAAAACTATTGAAGTATCATCAGATGAATTATTTTGCGAAGCATATCTCGTATCAGTATTTTCTTCTGATTTTTCGGTTTGATTATCATTGTTATATCTAAGTGAACTTGACGTGCCTGAACATCCAGATAAAGTGAGAACAGCAATTACTATTATTAATAGTACGAATGACTTTTTTATAACAATCATTTATTATCCAAGATATGATTTTAATACTTTGCTTCTAGAATTGTGTCGCAGTCTTCTAATAGCTTTTTCTTTAATTTGTCTAACTCTTTCTCTGGTTAGATTAAACTTATCACCGATTTCTTCCAATGTCATAGGATTTTCTCCATCCAATCCAAAGTATAATTTAATAACTTCAGCCTCACGGTCAGGAAGAATTGCAAGAATATTTTTAATTTCAGTTTTTAATGATTCAGAAATAAGTTCCGTGTCAGGAGCCGGCATTTCATCGTTTTGAATAACATCTAATAAACTATTTTCATCTCCCAAAAAAAATGGTGCATCTACAGAAACCTGCTTCCCATAAATTTTCATTGTACTTGAAATCTCATCCACATCCATTTCAAGCGATTGGGCTATTTCTTCAGCACTCGGCTCTCTTTCAAATTCCTGCTTTAAATTGCTGTATGCTTTTCCAATTTTATTAATGGCACCAATTCTATTTAAAGGCAGTCTTACTATTCTGGATTGCTCAGCCAGAGCCTGTAAAATAGATTGCCTTATCCACCAAACAGCATAAGAAATAAATTTGAAACCGCGCGTTTCATCAAATCGTCTGGCAGCTTTAATCAATCCCACATTACCTTCATTAATTAAATCGCCAAGCGATAACCCCTGATTTTGATATTGTTTTGCAACACTAACAACAAAACGCAGGTTGGCTTTTGTAAGCAGTTCCATCGCAGATTCGTCACCTTGCTTCATACGAATTGCAAGTTCAATTTCCTGCTCGGCTGTCAGCAATTCAACCTTACCAATTTCCTGCAGGTACTTATCTAATGACTGATTTTCCCGATTTGTAAATTGTTTGACGATTCTCATTTCATCATCTCTAATTGTATTACTGAGTTGATGGCAATAATATATTCAGGCAGCAATCAATAACTTGTTATTAAATGATCTTTGTTTCAATCAAAAATAGATATGAAATGTTTTAAAATAAAGAGCGAACTTAGTTTGGGGTTTTCTGATTATTTATTCAATCACTTCAGGATGGATCGAATTTACCCTCAAACCATCATATTTATGAGGATTTAAGCTGACAATTATTAAACGATTTTGTTCTGCTAAAACATAAAACAGTGCATCGTGGATATTTTTAAAATTATCTATACAATTTGAGATTGATAGACTGTAGCGTGCATGCAATCCAAGAACATTAATTGCGTTTAATAAATCTCTAACTTTTTCTTTTTCAAAATCGGTTTTGGCAGCCATAAATAATTCCGAAGCATTTAGAACGGAAGTGAAACAAATCCCCTTTTGCATCAGCTTTAAAAGAAATGGTTTACTCCCAGAATTATTAAAAGTTAAGTATTCTATGAGTATGTCAGTTTCCAGTAAAAACTTAGGAATTATTTTTTTCTGCATTTGTTTTACTTTTACCAAAGTTTGTTGATGAAAGAGAACCTGCAGCTTTAATAAATTTTATAACCACTTCTTCCGGCAAATCTTGAATTTCAATTATTCGCTTTATTAATTCTTTATCAAACAGTTCATCATTACTTAGAGCATGATTTACATTTTCAGAATTACTCATTTAAGAAACTTGTGCCTCTCAAATCATTTTTAATCTTAAAATAATCGGCAGCAGTTTTTCCAACATCTGAAAAAGTATTCCTAATTCCCAAATTTGTAACAGACTTATTTTTTCCAAAATATAAAACCGGAACATATTCCCTGCTATGATCGGTGCTTGGAGTGGTAGGATCGTTTCCATGATCAGCAGTAAAAATAACTCTATCTAGAGGATAAAGATTTTCAAGGAACTCAGGTAACCAGTCGTCAAGTTCTTTTAAAGCTGTTGCAAATCCATCAACATCATTTCGATGCCCAAAATAGACATCAAAATCAACCAGGTTTATAAATATTAAACTGTTTTGATATACGTTTGAAGCCTTAATTAGCTGTTCACATCCTTCTTTGTTGGATTTAGATTTTACTTCAACAGTTATTCCACGATAGTTAAAAAGATCATTAATTTTTCCGATGGCAACAGTATTAATTTTATTTTTCTGCAGAAGATCAAGTACCGTTTCGGATGGCGGATCTAATGAATAATCTTTTCTATAAACTGTTCTTTCATAACTTCCGCTTTCACCAAGAAAAGGTCGTGCAATAACTCTTCCAACTTTTACTGGATCGACTAAAACTTCATTTCTTGTCATATCACAAATTTCATAAAGTTTTTCAAGTGGAATCACATCCTGATGTGCTGCGATTTGAAAAACCGAATCTGCTGAAGTATAAATGATTGGGAAGCCGGTTTTTACATGTTCATCACCCAGTTCTTTAATAATCTCAGTACCCGATGCAGCTTTGTTTCCAAGATATCCCTTGCAGCCCGTTTTATCTAAAAATTTATCTAAAATATCTTTAGGAAAACCATCAGGGAAATAATTAAAATCAGTATCAACAAACAAACCGCTTAATTCCCAATGTCCTGTTGTGCTGTCTTTACCTTTTGAAAGTTCACTCATTTTTCCAAATGAAGCTAAAGGTTTATGATTTTCACTTAATCCTTTAATCGGTATTATATTCCCTAATCCAAGCTTCTGAAAATTCGGCAGGTTTAAACCGTTAATTGAGTTCGCAATATTCCCGAGTGTATTACTTCCAACATCGCCGTACAAATTAGCATCAGGCAATTCACCAACACCAACGCCATCAAGCACGATAATAAAAAAATTATTCATATTAGATTTACATTAGGACAGAGAAAAGATTAGTTAATATTTCTTACAGCGTTACCGCCTTTTTCAACCGCTTTCTGCAACGCTAACTCAGCATTATTAAAAACTTCGTCGGTATCAAGCTTTCCGTGAGTTGATGCAACGCCAATTGAAACGGTGTAAGTATTTTGCTTAGAGACAATAGCGATTGGTTTTCGTGCAATTTTTACACGAAGTTTTTCTGCCCAGATAAAAACGTTTTTTGCATCCGTATTAAAGAAGTAAACTGCAAAAAGTTTTTCATCCACTCTGCCAAAAATATTAAGTGGAGTCATTTCCTTAGCAATTGATTCAGCAACTACCTTTAAAACCTTTGGCAATGGATCACCATCAAATAAAGATTCCTGCTCAAGAAATTCATCTATTTTAATCAAAGCTAAAGCACCTGGCACATTAAGTGAATGTGATTTATAAAGATCTGAACTCAATCTTTCTTTAAAGGTTTCTAGATTTAATGCCCTTGTTTCAAGATCGAGTGCGATTAAGCTTTTTATAAGTGTCTGGGAGGAATGTGAATATATGATGTAAGAAATTATGTGTACGGAATTATTAAGAAACTTTACATCCGCATTTGTGTAAATATTTTTCTTCAAACTTTCAAAACAAAGCACACCAAAGTTCTGGGTTCCATACATAAGCGGAATTGCCATAAACGATCCATCAAATGTTAGATCTTCAGATTTTGAAAACCTTTTGTAACTATCAGAGGCTGTGTCATCAATTTTAACTGGAATGCCGGAAAGAATCGCTTTACCAACTAAGGTTCCTGATAGATCAATTTGTAGTCCCTGCCCAATGTATTTTAATGATGTTTTATTATGAACTCTGAATGCTTCAAACTTTTGCTCAACCGGTTTGAAGTAAACGAAAACAAATGCATCCCATTCAACTAAATCACTAAGCGCATTTTGCATTGAATCCAGGACACCTTGTTCAGTATCAAAATTTGTTTCGGGTCCAATAAGATTTAGTAAGCCTTTTAACCTTTGCTGGGATATGGAATCCGAATGCTTCTCTTCAAAAATCTGTATTATCATTGTAATTACACGAACAAATCTTCCAAGGGAATAAATCGTCTCTATTCCGAACAAATCACCGACTTTAGCATCAACTGCTATTATTGCAATCAGCGATCCCTCATAAAATAATGGAACACCAACAAAACTTCTTATCCCTTGTGCCTTGTCGTAATATCTAATAACGTCTGATTCTGCTGCCGGTGAGATATCGCTCAATAATTCAGGTTCACCTTTCTGAACAATCTTGCTTAAGATATCATCTTCAATATCAAATTTTCTTTTTGCTATTTCATTTGGTGATGCAGATACAAATTTTTCAATTGTTAGCTTTTCTTTTTTCTTATTATACCAAAAGAAAACAGCGGTATGTGCTGAGTAAGCATCCTTAATAACGGTTAACATTTTTTCTAAGGCAAAACTAAATTGTCCATCGTGACCAATTTCAGGAGGTAAAGATTCGTTTGCTATTTCTTCAAATCGTTCTCGTAAGTCCGGTGGAATTAAAGTTGTCTTTGCAGTTTTAAATTCAGGTTTGTAATTCTCAGATGTAATTACTTCTATATTCGGAGTTTTAGAAATGATTTTGAATGATTCATCGTGATCACTAACAGGCGGTAAATTATAATCATCATCTACATCATCTTTTTCATTTATTGAATATCGTCCATCAAATCTAACTGAATCTCTTAAAAAGATAATAAACGCAACGTAGATAATAATAACAGCAATTGTTAAAACACGTATCAGTAAGTCATCAGTGATAAATAACAGGATTGCAAGAACAGGTACAAGCAAAAATATAAGTATTCTTTTTCTTTGTCTTTTATCCATTAGAAGTAGTTTTACAGATGATTAATACTTGGTTAATATATATCTATGTTAAAAAAATTACAAACTTTGTGCAGCAAAGATATAAACTATTTAATAAAATAATGCGGTAAGAAGTTTTTTAATTTCCTTATTTCCGGTGCCTTTAACTGATGAGAAGTAAAACAGATTTTCATTAAGGATAAGCTCTGGAAATATTTCTATGATTTGTTTCTTTGCTGTAGAGAATTCAGATTGTTTTAGTTTATCAGATTTGTTCAATAAAACGATATACGGAATATCTAATGATCTAAGCATATCATTTAATTTTATATCTAAATCTGTTGGTTTATGCCGGCTATCGATTAAGTGAATAGTTAGCTGTATTTGCTTCGAAACTGAAAAAAAATCATTTATCAGCATGCCCCATTTTTTTCTTTCTGATTGACTAATTTTTGCATAACCATATCCCGGTAAATCAACCATATAAAATTTTAAATCTATGTTGTAATAATTAATAGACCTTGTTTTACCTGGAGTTGAGCTTGTTTTGGCAAGATTTTTTCGATTAAAAATGGAGTTGATGAATGATGATTTGCCTACATTAGATCTTCCGCACAAAACTACTTCCGGCAATTTTTCCTTTGGCAGTTCAGACGTGCTATAAGCAGACAATATAAATTTTTGATTTTCAAACATAATAAAAAAAGAGTAACCGGAATCCCGATTACTCTTTCAATAATAAAATAGATTATTTCTTATTTACTTTTTGCGTCAGATTTTTCTTCAACAAGTTTAGCTTCTTCTATTTCACCGCTGCTCTTTTTATCAGCCTTATCTTTGGCTTTCAGATCACGTTTGGCTTTGTGTTCTTCAGCTTTTTTATTAGCTACATCATTGTAATCAACTAATTCTAAAATAGCCATCGGTGCAGCATCGCCATTACGATTACCAAGTTTAACAACTCTGGTATAACCACCTGGTCTTTCACCAATCTTAGGAATGATTTCACTAAAAAGCTCTTTAACAACATCTTTGTCGTTAATAAGCGCAATAACCTGGCGACGAACGTGGAGATCGTTTTTCTTAGCTTTAGTAATTAATTTTTCTATAAAGGTTCTAGCTTCTTTAGCTTTTGCCTCAGTAGTCTTAATTCTCTTATGTTTTAAAAGGGAAGTGGTTAATGCATTCAGCAACGCCGAACGATGACTTGCTGTTCTGCCTAATTTTCTTCCTTTAACATTGTGTCTCATTGAACAACCTATCTAAATTAATGTGATTCAGAATCCTCTTTAATATATTTATCTACATCCATTCCAAAATCAAGACCAAGAGTTTCAACAATTTCCATTAACTCTGCTAAGGACTTTCTTCCGAAATTTCTGAACTTGAGCATTTCCTGCTCATCTTTTCTAACTAACTCTGCTAAATTTTTAATGTTAGCAGCTTTAAGACAATTATGTGATCTTACACTTAATTCGAGATCATCAACCGGGGTCAAAAGTATCTTTTTGATTCTCTCAGATTCACTGTCTTTTTGGCTAACACTTGCTTCTTCTTCTTGTTCAATATCAAAGTTAATGAACAACTGAACGTGCTCTCTTAAAATTTTAGCTGCCTGTGTAAGAGCATCATCCGGTGTAATTGAACCATCGGTACTAATTTCAAAAGTTAATTTTTCAAAATCATTTTTATCGCCAATTCTAACATTCTCCACATCATACTTAACTAACTTTATTGGAGTGAAAATTGAATCAATTGGAATAACTCCAATAGTCTGATCCATTACAATATTTTCTTGAGCTGGAACATAACCAACGCCTTTACCAACACGAATTTCAATATCAAGTTTAGCACTTTTGTTTAATGTCGCGATATGTAGTTCAGGGTTTAATATTTCAACTTCATTACTTGCTTTCTGGATGTCTGCGGCAGTCCACTCACCCTGTCCGGATAATGAAATATCAATCTTATTTGGTTTCTTAGAAAGAAATTTCATTCTAACTTGTTTGAGATTTAAAATAATCTCAGAAACATCTTCAACAACTCCTTCAATTGTAGTAAACTCGTGCAAAACTCCGCTAAACTTAACGGAAGTGATTGCTGCTCCTTGCAGAGATGATAAAAGCACCCTGCGAAGTGAGTTGCCTAAAGTAACACCGTAACCTCTTTCAAGAGGCTGCAATGTAAATCTGCCAAACGAGTTTGTATAATTGGCTTCATCAAGAACAACAGCTTCCGGCATCTTTAAAGATGATACACTCATTATTATCCTCTATCTTATTCTAATTAAAAATTTTATTTCGAGTAAAGCTCAACTACTAATTGTTCATTAGCATTCAATGGAACATCTGCTCTTTCCGGAATCTGTACAAAGATGCCGGAAAGTGTGGCTTTATCTACAGTAAGCCAGCCGTAAGTGTTATCTTTTACTCTTTTAAGTGAATTATGAATTGCATCTAATTTTTTGCTTTTCTCTTTTATCTGAATAACATCACCGGCTTTTAATAAATAAGCAGGAATATCAACTGGAATATTGTTTACAATTATATGTCTATGTGTTATAAGTTGTCTTGCTTGTTTTCTGGATGATGCAAATCCAAGTCTGAAAACAACAGTATCTAATCGTCTTTCCAAAAGCTTAATAAGGTTTTCGCCTGTCCTACCTTTTTGGCTGGTAGCTTTCTCAAAATAATTTCTAAACTGAGTTTCTAACAATCCGTATGATCTTTTTATTTTTTGTTTTTCTCTTAACTGAACTCCATACTCAGATACTTTGGATCTTCTTGATAATCCATGCTGTCCTGGAGGATAGTTCCTTTGTTCGATAGGACATTTTTCCGTAAAACATTTTTGTCCCTTAAGAAAAAGTTTCTGTTTTTCTCGTCTACATAATTTACAAACTGAATCAGTATATCTTGCCATTTAGTGAATCTCCATAAATTAAACTCTTCTTTTCTTAGGTGGTCTGCATCCGTTATGAGGAATAGGTGTAACATCCTTTATAGATGAAATCGTTAAACCTGCAGTGTGTAAAGCTCTTATCGCTGCTTCTCTTCCGGAGCCAGGTCCTTTTACAAAAACTTCGATTTTTCTCATTCCCAAATCATACGCTTCTTTGCCTGCTGCTTCCGCTGAAACCTGTGCAGCAAATGGTGTATTTTTTCTTGATCCTTTAAATCCGTTCTTACCTGCAGATGACCAGGAAACTGTGTTTCCATAAATATCTGTAATTGTAACAAGAACGTTATTGAAAGTTGCTTTTATATGAGCAACACCGTTAGAATCAACGTGTGTTTTTTTCTTAACTTTTTTTACAGTTTTAGCCAATTCTTAATTCTCCGTATTGTCAAATATTATTTCTTAGATGGTGCTTTTTTCTTACCAGCAACCGTTCTTCTTTTACCTTTTCTGGTTCTGGAATTAGTTCTTGTTCTCTGTCCACGAGCAGGCAAACTCTTACGATGTCTCACACCGCGATAAGAACCAATATCCATTAATCTCTTAATATTCTGCTGAACTTCTGAACGCAAGGCTCCTTCAACTCTATATTCAGCAGTTATCACAGATCTAATTTCAGCAACCTCTTCTTCAGTAAGATCGGAAACTTTTTTAACGGGACTAACTTTAGCCTTTTCTAAAATTGTTGCGGCGGTATGCTCACCTATACCATAGATGTACTGTAAACCATACAACACTTTTTTATTTTTTGGTAAATCAACTCCAGCTATACGAGCCAATGATATACTCCTTTGTTTTTAACCTTGACGTTGTTTGTGTTTTGGGTTTTTGCAAATAACTCTTACAACACCCTTGCGTTTAATAACTTTACATTTATCGCAAATCTTCTTAACAGATGCTCTAACTTTCATTTTAATTATTCCTATTTATACCTGTAAGTAATTCTGCCCTTAGTCAGATCATAAGGAGATAGTTCAATTGAAACTTTATCTCCTACTAAAATTTTTATAAAGTGCATTCTCATTTTACCGGATATATGAGCATGTATTTCGTGTCCGTTATCAAGCTTTACTCTAAAGGTAGCATTAGGTAATGTTTCTGTAATGATACCATCTATTTTAATCGGACCTTGTTTAGCCATCTAACAAATTGTTAATATTTCCGGTGAATTATTATTTATCAAAACTGTATGTTCAAAATGTGCTGAAGTAGATCCATCAGCAGTTAAAATCGTCCATCCATCATTTGCTGTAATTACATCATACTTACCAGCATTTACCATCGGTTCAATCGCGATTGTCATACCATTCTTTAACTTGGGGCCGGTTCCTTTTCTACCAAAATTTGGAATTGAAGGATCTTCGTGCAAAAATTTTCCAACACCATGTCCGCAAAGGTCTCTTACTATAGAAAATCCATTTGCTTCCGCATAAACCTGAACAGCATTTGAAATATCGTGAACTTTATTACCAGCAATTGCTTGCTCAATTCCAAGTTGTAAAGAACGCTCAGTAACATCCATTAGTTTCTTCTTTTCATCAGAGATATTTCCTACTGCAATTGTTAAGGCTGCATCTCCAAAAAATCCCTTCTTAAGAACTCCAATATCCACAGAAACTATTTCGCCATCCTTTAGTATCCGGGAACCTGGAATTCCGTGAACAACTTCATCATCTACTGAAGCACAAACTGATCCGGGAAAACCCGGTGCACTACCCTGCGAATAACCTTTAAAAGCGGGTACTGCATTATTGCTTCTGATATAATCTTCTGCAATTTTATCCAACTCAAAAGTTGAAATCCCCGGTTTAACATTTGATTTAAGAAGCTGAAGTGTTTCTGCAACAATTCTGCAGCTTTCTCTTATATAATCAATTTCTTTTTTTGATTTTATTAAAATCACTAATAATTATCTACGGCCTTTTATCTTGCCTGATTTCATAAATCCATCGTAATGTCTCATCAACAAGTGCGATTCAATTTGCTGAAGCGTATCTAATGCAACACCAACAATAATCAATAAACTTGTGCCGCCAAAAAATTGTGCAAAGTTACCGGATACACCCCAGGCTGAAACAAATGCTGGTAGTATTGCAACTATTGCCAAAAATATAGAGCCAGGCAAAGTTATCTTAGTTAAAATATTATCAATAAATTCTGAGGTCTGCTTTCCAGGTCTGATTCCGGGAATAAATCCACCTTGCTTTTTCATATTATCTGCAACATCCTTTGGATTGAATGCAATTGCAGTATAAAAGTATGTGAAGAATATAATCATCAGAGCATAGAAAAATGAATAAATCGGTGATGTAAAAACAAAGTATCCAGATATATTTTGTAAAAATTCGTTATCAGGAAAAAATGACAATACTGTTCCAGGAATAAACATAATAGATTGAGCAAAAATTATCGGCATTACTCCTGCAGTATTAACTCTTAGTGGAATGTATTGTGTAACACCACCGTAAACTTTTCTACCAACAACCCTCTTGGCATATTGCACAGGTATTTTCCTTGTCCCTTGTGTTACTAACACAACACCGGCGATAATAAAAAACATGAATGCGAAAATAATTATCTCAATAATAATTGATCTTTGTCCTGCTGATATCAATCTAATCTCATCAAAAATCGAGTGCGGAAAACGGGCTACAATTCCGATAAAAATTATTAGTGAAATACCATTACCAATACCTTTATCAGTAATCTGTTCACCCATCCACATCATAAACATTGTTCCGGCTGTAAGAATAACTATTGTGGATATAACCCAGCCAATACCCTGCACAGGCTGAGGAACAATTGATAGTCCCTGAAATTGAGTGTTCAATAATTTTATCGTAACACCCCAAGCCTGCATAGCAGAAATAAGAACAGTGCCGTATCTGGTTAACTGTGTAATCTTTTTTCTACCTTCTTCACCTTCTTGCTGAAGTTTCTGGAAATAAGGAACAACAGCTCCCATCAATTGAAGAATAATTGATGCTGAGATGTATGGCATAATTCCTAATGCAAATATTGCTGCGTTGGAAAAAGCGCCGCCAACAAAAAGATCATATAATCCAAAAAGATTATCTGAAGAAGCATTCTTCATACTTTCTGAAAGCAGTACTGCATCCACGCCGGGAATTGTTAAATGTGATCCTAATCTAACTATAAACAGCAAAGCTAATGTGTATATAATACGCTGTCTTAGTTCGTGAATCTTAAAAATATTTCTGAATGTATCTGTAAATTTTGACATCTATTTTTTTGCTATACTTTGGTTATAGTTCCACCAGCTGCTTCAATTTTTTGCTGAGCTGATTTGCTGAAATCACTAACCGCTAAGTTTAATTTAGACTTAACATCGCCTTTACCTAAAACCTTGATAGGCTTTTTAGAGCTTGAAACTAATCCTAATTTCTTTAACTCTTCTGCATTTAAAGTTTGATCTTTAATCACATTTGCATCAACTAATTTTTGCAAAGAAATTAAATTAACAACCTGATACTCAACTTTAAAAATGTTTGTAAATCCAAACTTTGGCACACGTCTTTGAAGCGGCATCTGACCACCTTCAAACCAGGCTTTATGCTTTGCACCAGATCTTGACATCTGACCATTCATACCTCTGGTAGATTGGTTACCGTGTCCTGAGCCTTCACCACGTCCAACTCTTTTACTATTTTTTCTTGAGCCTGCTGCGTATTTAAGATTACTTAATATATCCATTATAAAACCTTACTAATCTTTTAATTCTTCTACTTTAACCAAGTGAATTACTTTTTGAACCATTCCTCTGATCTGAGGAGTATCATTGTGAACTTTTACCCAATTAGGTCTGCCTAAACCTAAAGCTTCAATTGTAGCTTTTTGATTTTTAGGTCTGTCGATAATACTTCTTGTTTGAGTAATTTTAATTTTTGCCATTTTTCTTATCCTCAGTTGGAGCTAATAAACAAATCTTTTACAGTAATGCCTCTCTTTGAAGCCATTTTTCTTGCATCAATCTGCTTTAGCAGACCATCAAGTGTTGCCTTAACCTGATTGTGCGGATTACTTGAACCAAGTGACTTCGTAAGAATATCAGTTATACCAGCCGCTTCTAACACAGCTCTTACTCCACCGCCTGCAATTAATCCTGTACCTGGAGAAGCTGGTTTTAATAAAACTTTTCCGGCACCAAACTTACCAATAATTTCGTGAGCAACAGTTCCTTTTATTAGAGAAACCTTAACAACATTTTTCTTTGCATCATCAATACCTTTAGAAATTGCATCGGTAACCTCATTAGCTTTACCAAGACCAACTCCAACGGTACCATTCCCGTTACCAACAACAACTATAGCATTAAAACTGAATCTACGTCCACCTTTAACAACTTTAGCTACTCTGTTAATGTGAACAACTTTTTCTTTAAGTCCTTCGGTATCAGTTGATTTTACAGCTTTCAAATAAGTCTCCAAACAATCTTTAATTAAATAAATTTTTTCTTAACGCTTTGGTTGCCGGAAGAGGATTCGAACCTCTACAGACGCCTCCAAAGGGCGTAGTCCTACCATTAGACGATCCGGCAATTATCAAAATTTTAATCCGGCTTCACGAGCGCCTTCAGCAATCGCTTGAACACGTCCGTGATATCTGTAACCATTACGATCGAAAACCACTGTAGATATTTTTTGCTCTAAGGCTTTCTTTGCTACTAAACTTCCTACAAGCTTACTTTTAGAAATTTTGCCTTTTGAGTTTTTAATTTCATCTGCAAGCTCTTTTGATAATGATGATGCAGAAACTAAAGTATTACCAGTTGAGTCGTCTATTATTTGTGCATAAACCTGATTAAGACTTCTGTAGATAGTTAGTCTTGGAATTTCTGTTGTTCCAGAAATTTTCTTTCTTATTCTTGTCTTCGATCTTAATCTTGAATTTGTATTTCGCTTAATCATTTTAGTCTAAACTCCATTAGAATTATTTACCTGCTGTCTTGCCGGCTTTTCTAACAATCTGTTCGTTAGAGTATTTAATACCTTTACCTTTATAAGGCTCGGGTTTTCTTATCGATCTTAATTTAGCTGCAACCTGACCAACTAACTGCTTATCAATTCCTGTTACAACTATGTGTGTTGGTGTTGTGGCTTCAATCTTTATTCCCGTTGGCGGCATAAAATATATAGGATGAGAATATCCCATATTCAATAAAAGGTTTGTTCCTTTTAATTCAACTTTATAACCAACTCCAACAATATCTAAATCTTTTTTATACTCTTCATTAACACCAAGAATCATATTCTGAATCAACGCGCGTGTTAATCCGTGCAGTGCTCTGTTATGTTTCAAATCATCCGGTCGTTTTACTTCAATCTGAGCATCTTTCATTTCGATTTTCATATTTGGATGACAGGCTCTTTGAAGTTCACCCTTGGGACCTTTAACTTTTACAAGATTACCTTCTACTGTAACAGTAACGCCCTTAGGAATTTCAATTATTTTTTTTCCAATTCTTGACACTTTAATTCTCCATCAAAAAAATTACCAGATATAACAAATTACTTCACCACCAGCAGATTGACTTCTGGCTTCTTTGTCTGTCATCAATCCTTTAGAAGTTGAGATAACAGCAGTTCCTAATCCATTAAGAACCCTTGGTAGTTCTGTGGCATCTTTATAAATACGTAATCCGGGTTTACTAATTCTTTTCATCCCGGTTATTGCACTTGAACCATCACGATATTTTAGTTGAATCTTGATTACATTTTGTTTGTTATCTTCAACTATAGTATAGTCGTGAATAAAGCTCTCTTTCTTTAAAATTTCTGCTAACCCTTGCTTCATTTTTGAAGCAGGAATTTCTACTCTTAATTTCTTTGCTTTCGAAGCATTTCTAATTCGTAGCAAAAAATCTGAAATCGGATCAGTTACGGACATAATAATTAACTCCTACCAACTTGATTTTTTTAATCCTGGAATCTCACCTCTAAGAGCCATCTCTCTGAGGACTAATCTAGATACGCCAAATTTACGGTAGTATGATCTTCCTCTACCAGTAAACATGCAACGATTTTTTAACCTTACAGGAGATGAGTTGCGCGGCAGCTTTTGCAATGCATCGTAATCACCTTTTTCTTTAAGTTCTTCTCTAAGCTTTTTATACTTTTCGTTAAGCTTTCTTCTTTTTGCATCACGGGCAATTATGCTAAGTCTTGCCATTAAATCTCCTTTAAATCCTTATTTATCTTCTTTTTTTCTAAATGGAATACCAAATGCCTTTAATAATTCAAAAGCCTCATTATCAGTTTTTGCTGTAGTAACAAGAGTAACATCCATACCCATAACTCTTGTAATTTTATCAACATTTATTTCCGGAAAAATTATCTGCTCTTTAACGCCTAAAGTATAATTTCCTCTGCCATCAAAAGATTTATCAGATAATCCTTTAAAATCTCTTACACGAGGTAAAGCAACGTTTATAAGTCTATCAAGAAACTCGTACATTCTTTCTTTTCTCAAAGTAACCATTGCCCCAATATTTGTATTTACGCGCAACTTAAAATTAGAAATATCTTTTTTGGATTTTCTTACGCTTACTTTCTGACCGGTAATGGTTTCAAGTTCTTTAACTGCTTCATCCATTATTTTTTGATCAGCCACAGCAGCACCAACACCCATGTTAACAACTATCTTATCAAGTTTAGGAACCTGCATTACACTTTTATAACTAAATGTTTTAACTAAAGCAGGCACAATATCTTTTTTATAGATTTCACCAAGTCTTGGTGTAATCTTAATTTCTTTTTCACGTGCAGCAGGAGCTTCTTTGGCGGTGCCTTTTTTTTGAGCTTCTTTTTTCTGCGGTTCTTTATCTGAACTTTTGGTTTTCTTTTCAGCCATTTCTATACAACTCTAATAAATTTAATTTACTTATGGAATCATTTCACCAGAGATTTTACTAACTCTGGCAATTTTCTTTTTACCTGATTTTTCATCTAAAATAATTCGTGCACCAATTTTTGTAGGCTCATTTGATTTTGGATCAAGAATCATAACGTTAGATGAATGAATTGGAGCTTCTTTTTCCTGTATACCACCTTGTGGTGCTCTTTGAGTAGGCTTGGTATGCCTTTTCCTAAGATTAATTCCTTCAATAATAAGGCGTGAAGTTTTAGGAAATACTTTTAAAACTTTACCGGTTCTGCCCTTATCATTTCCAGCAATAACCATTACACTATCATTTTTTCTTATTTTCATTTATCCAAAATCCTTATATAACTTCTGGTGCTAAAGAAACTATTTTCATAAACTGTCTCTCTCTTAATTCTCTTGCAACAGGTCCAAAAATACGAGTTCCTTTTGGTTCATTTTGATTATTTATTAATACTGCAGCATTTTCATCAAATCTAATATAAGAACCATCTTTTCTTCGAACTTCTTTTTTTGTTCTAACTATCACTGCTCGTGATACCTCACCTTTTTTAACTGTACCATTAGGTATTGCAGTTTTAACAGATACTACAATTGTATCACCAACAGTAGCATATTTCCTATCACTACCGCCAAGTACACGGATGCATCTTACTCGCTTTGCGCCAGAATTATCCGCAACAATTAAATTAGTTTCTTCTTGAATCATCTTATAAAATCTCCTTACTTGGCTTTTTCAACAATTTCTACAAGGCGCCATCTCTTATTCTTGCTAAGGGGGCGAGTTTCCATAATTTTAACTTTATCACCTAAACCGCATTCCTTCTTTTCATCGTGAGCCATCAACTTAGTAGTTTTCTTAAAATACTTTTTGTAGATAGGATGAGGAACTTTTCTTTCGATCGCAACCGTAATGGTCTTGTCCATTTTATTGCTAACGACTACACCAATTCTAGTTTTTCTTAAGGTACGTGGTTCCATCTTTTAAGCTTTAGCTCCTTCCTTGTTATCTGTTTGAGCTACTTTCTCTGCTTTTAGTCTCTCAGTCAAAATAGTTTTCATTCTAGCAATATCTTTTTTAGCAAGCGCAAGTTTAGAAGTGTTATTCAGCTGTTTAAGCTGATGTGAAAATCGAAGATCAACTAAGTTCTTCTCTTCTTCTTCTATTCTCTTTACAAGTTCATCACTTGTCATTTCTTTAATTTCGTATAATTTCATTTTTATATTCTTTTATTATTCAATATCCGGTCTGCTTACAACTTTAGTTTTTATAGGAAGTTTATGTGAACATAACTTTAAAGCTTCACTCGCCAACTCTTTTGTAATGCCAGCAACTTCAAACATCACTCTTCCAGGTTTAATAACGGCTACCCAAAACTCAGGACCGCCTTTACCTTTTCCCATTCTTGTTTCAAGAGGTTTTTTAGAAACTGGTTTATCAGGAAAAATTCTAATCCAAACCTTACCATCTCTTTTCATTTTTCTGGTAAGTGCAACACGACAAGCTTCAATTTGTCTGCTTGTTATCCAAGCTGGTTCCATAGCTTTTAATCCAAAATCTCCAAAAGCCACGGAACTTCCTCTATAGGCTTTTCCTGCTCTTCTTCCGCGCTGCGATTTTCTATACTTTACTCTTTTTGGCATTAACATAAGAAAAAAACTCCTAAGCGATTTTATTCAGTGACTCTTTTGCCAAGAATTTCTCCGCGGCAAATCCAAACTTTAATTCCAATAGAACCATAAATTGTCTCGGCTCTACCATTTGCATAATCTATGTCAGCCCTGATTGTATGAAGTGGAATTCTTCCGTCTTTATACTGTTCAGTTCTTGCCATTTCAGCACCGCCAAGTCTTCCAGCACACATAATTCTGATACCTTCAGCACCCATTCTCATAGCGGCCGTAATAGAAGTTTTCATTGCTCTTCTGAATGAAACTCTTCCGGCAAGTTGACTTGCAATATTTTCTGCAACCAAATAAGCATCTAATTCAGGTCTTTTAATTTCTGAGATCTGAACTTTTACATCTTTACTTGTAACTCTCTTTAATTCTTCTTCAAGCTGAGTAATTTCTTTACCACTTTTACCTATTACAACTCCAGGTCGTGAAGTGTGAATTGTTAAAATAATATTCTTTGAGGTCCTATCAATAACGATTCTGGATATACCCGCCTTCTTTAGTCTGCTTCTAACATAAGTACGAAGCTTGTCGTCCTCTTTTAATTTGGTAGCATAACTTTTATTTTCGTACCAGTTAGAATCCCAACCTCTGATGACTCCAACTCTAAATCCTACGGGGTGTGTTTTTTGTCCCAAAAATCTATCTCCTTAATTATACTTTACTTGCAACAATTACAGTTAAATGACAGGATCTTTTTCTGATTCTGTACGCACGTCCCATTGGTGCAGGCGAAATTCTTTTAATTGTCGGTCCCTGATCTACAAAAACTTCTTTTACAAATAAATCTTGCGGCTCAACTCTGGTTGCATCATCTGAGTTCAGCAAATTTGCAACTGCCGATCTTAAAGTTTTTTCAGCATCCTTTGATGAATGTTTTGTTGAGAAGTGTAATACTTCCAAAGCTTTATCAACACGCATTCCTCTGATAAGATCAATAACCAATCTCATCTTACGCGGTGATGAACCTATGTACCTATTTATTGCTTTAGCTTCCATTAATTTCAAATCCTATTATTTATCCTTTAGATGCTTTTTCTGCTTTTGTACCAGGATGACCTCTGAAAATTCTTGTAGGAGAAAATTCACCAAGCTTATGACCAACCATATTTTCAGTTACATAGACAGGAATCATTTTATTACCATTATGTACTGCAATTGTATGTCCAACAAAATCTGGAAAAATTGTAGATGAACGTGACCAGGTCTTTATAATTTTTTTCTGATTAGTATCGTTTAGCTTCTTAATTTTTTCTGCTAATTTATAATCAAGAAAAGGACCTTTTTTAACTGATCTTGGCATAAGTTACTCTCTAATTACTACTTGCGTCTTTTAATAATGTGTTTATTAGATTCTTTTTTTCTTTTTCTGGTTTTCAAGCCTTTAGCTTTTTGTCCCCAAGGAGAAACCGGATGACCACCACCTGAAGTTTTTCCTTCACCGCCACCCATTGGGTGATCTACTGGGTTCATTGCAACACCTCTAACACTTGGTCTGATTCCGCGCCATCTATTTCTTCCAGCTTTACCCTGACTTAAATTTTCATGTTCAGCATTACCAACAACACCATACGTAGCCATACATTCTAATCTTATCAATCTCACTTCACCTGATGGCATTTTTAGCTGTGCAAAATCTCCCTCTTTAGCCATAACCTGAAGTGATGCTCCTGCGCTTCTTCCTAATTGTCCGCCTTTACCAGGTTTCATTTCAACATTATGAACAAAACTTCCAAGAGGCATTTCCTTTAATGGAAGTGCATTACCAATTATAATATCACTGCCAGGACCAGAAACTATTTTACTTCCAACTTTTAAACCTTCAGGTGCAAGAATGTATCTCTTTTCTCCATCAGCATAATGAAGCAACGCAATTCTGCACGTTCTGTTAGGATCATATTCTATCGAGAAAACTTTTGCAGGAATCCCGGACTTGTTTCTCTTAAAATCTATAATTCTGTATCTTCTTTTATGTCCGCCGCCAATAAATCTTGTTGTAATGTGTCCAAGATTATTTCTTCCGCCGGATTTTTTAATTACACCGGTAAGAGCTTTTTCCGGAGTTGTTTTAGTAATCTCCTCAAAAGTAGAGTTTGATCTAAATCTTGATCCCGGAGTAGTTGGTTTTAATTTTTTAATTCCCATTATATAATCCTGTTTCCTATACTATACTTGCTCAAAAAGTTCAATTTTTTCGCCTTCTTTTAGAGTAATGATGGCTTTTTTGTATCGTGCAGTTCTACCTTCAAATCTTCCGCTTTTTCTAAACTGTGATTTAACTTTTCCCGGATGATTTATGGTTCTAACTTCCACAACATGAACATCAAACTTTTTTTCAATTGCTTTTTTAATTTCAATTTTATTTGCTTTTGGACTAACTAAAAAACCATACTTGCCAGCTTGGTCAGCACTAATGTTAGTCATTTTTTCAGTTATAAGAGGTCTTACTAAAATATTATTCATAATTAACTTACCACCTCTGCACTTGCAGCAAATGTTTTTTCAATTTCTTTAACTGCGCTCTTCTGCAAAATCAATATCTGATTATTTAATAAATCATATGTTGATGCTTTTGAAGCTTCCAATACTTTTACTTTAGGAATATTTCTTCCTGATTTATAAACATTTGAATTGTTTGCTTCAGTAAGTAGAAGAATTTTTTTTCCACTTACCTTTAAAGCACTTAGAATTTTTGAAAATTCTTTTGTCTTTGGCTGTTCAATATTAAAATCTTCAACAACAAGAAGCTGAGCATCTTTTGCTTTATAGCTAAAAGCTGATTTACGAGCCAATCTTCTAACCTTCTTAGGAAGATCTTGTCTGTAATCTCTAGGGCGAGGACCAAAGATAGTTCCACCACCCACCCATAACGGGGAGCGTGATGTACCAGCACGTGCGCCGCCACGACCCTTTTGCTTCCAAGGTTTTTTACCACCACCTCTAACTTCTCCTCTTTCCTTAGACTTGGAAGTACCTTGTCTTTGGTTTGCTAAGAAAGCCTTAACAGATAAGTAGATTGCATGGTCATTGGGTTCAATTGCAAAAATGCTATCGGATAAATCTATTTTATCACCCGATTTTGATCCATCTATTTTTAAAATATCAAGCGTCATTTTACTAACCGAATTACTTCTTAATCAATTCTAAAATTGTATTCACGGCACCAGGAACAGCGCCTTTAACAAAAATTATATTTTGCTCTGGAATAACTTTAACTACTTTTAATCCTTGAATGGTTACATTTTCATAACCCATTCTACCGGCCATCTTCATACCTTTAAATACTCTCGATGGATAAGAACTTGAGCCAATAGAACCAGGAGCTCTTAGTCTATCACTTTGTCCGTGAGTTGCTCCGCCAACACCGCCAAAATTATGACGTCTCATTACACCCTGAAATCCCTTGCCTTTATTCCTACCGCGAACTTTAATTTTTTCACCTTCAACAAAAAAGTCAGCACCAATCTGATCGCCTACTTTATAATCTCCGGCATCAAAATTTCTAAACTCTTTTAATAGTCTTGCAGGTTTGATCCCGCTGCTTTTGTACTGACCAGCTAATGGTTTTGAAGTGTGTTTTTCTTTTCTTTCACCAAAAGATAATTGAAAAGCTTCATAGCCGTTTTTTTCTTTAGTTCTAATATTAACAACCATACATGGTCCTGCTTGTATAACAGTAACAGGTATAATTTCTCCGTCTTTACCGAAGATATTAGACATGCCCAATTTTTTACCTATTATGCCAGACATCTTATCTCCAATATTCATTATAGCTTAATCTCAATATCAACGCCCGCAGGAATATCCAATTTACTTAAAGAGTCTACGGTTTTGTTGTTTGAGTTATGGATATCAATTATTCTTTTGTGCGCCCTTGTTTCAAATTGCTCTCTTGATTTTTTATCTACGTGAGGCGAACGCAAAACCGTATAAATGGTTTTTTTAGTTGGAAGTGGAATCGGTCCGGATACAACCGCACCAGTACTTCTAACCGTTTTAATAATCTTCTCGGTAGACTTATCAATCAAAATGTGATCGTACGATTTCAACTTGATTCTTATTTTTTGACCGGGCACTTAATCAACTCCTTATATTAAATTAGATAAGAAAAGGGAGTCTTAACTCCCTTTTCAAGAGCAACACTAAATAATTTTTAACTAATTATTTAATAATCTTTGTAACAACACCAGAACCAACTGTTCTACCACCTTCACGAATAGCAAATCTTAATTTCTCTTCCATAGCGATCGGAGCAATTAATTCAATTGATAAATTTACGTTATCACCAGGCATAACCATTTCAGTTCCTTCTGGTAATGTGGCAACTCCAGTAACATCGGTGGTTCTGAAATAAAACTGTGGTCTGTAACCATTAAAAAATGGTGTGTGTCTTCCACCTTCATCTTTTGAAAGAACATATACTGAACCTTCAAAGTTTGTGTGAGGAGTAATAGAACCTGTTTTTGCAAGAACCATTCCTCTTTCAATTTCATTTTTGTCAACACCTCTTAACAAGATACCAGCATTATCTCCAGCCATAGCTTGATCTAATTCTTTTCTAAACATTTCTATACCGGTAACTACTGTTTTCTTGTGTAAACCTAAACCGATAAGTTCAACTTCTTCTTGAATCTTCACCTGACCTCTTTCAACTCTACCTGTAGCAACTGTTCCTCTACCTGTAATTGAGAATACATCCTCAACCGGCATTAAGAAAGGCTTATCTGCATGTCTTTCAGGTACAGGGATATAGGTATCAACAGCGTCCATAAGTTCCCAAATACAATTATATCTTTCATCTGTAATTTCAGCATTTGAAGCACCTGCTTCTAAGGCTTGAAGAGCTGAGCCTTTAACAATCGGAATTTCAGTCCCAGGAAATTCATATTCAGTCAATAAATCTCTTAATTCCTCTTCAACTAATTCAATCAATTCAGGATCATCAACCATATCAACTTTATTCAAAAACACAACCATTTTCGGAACACCTACTTGGCGAGCAAGAAGGATATGTTCTCTGGTTTGAGGCATAGGGCCATCTGTTGCAGCAACAACCAATATTGCACCATCCATCTGAGCAGCACCGGTAATCATGTTTTTAACATAATCAGCGTGACCAGGGCAATCAACGTGTGCGTAATGTCGGTTAGCAGTTGAGTATTCAACGTGCGCTGTTGCAATTGTAATACCTCTTTCTCTCTCTTCAGGTGCATTATCAATACTATCAAAAGTTCTTATTGCTGATAAGCCTTTTCTAGCGAGAGCCATTGTGATGGCAGCGGTTAATGTGGTTTTACCATGATCTACGTGACCAATTGTTCCAACGTTAACGTGTGGTTTACTCCTGTCAAATTTTTCTTTAGCCATCGAATTCTCCTTTAATAATTTTTTTTAGTTTTTTTAATCCAGTTATTAATTTTATGCTGATTTTTTTCCTAAAGTTTTTTCAGATATTTCTTCTGCAATTGATTTTGGGACAGAAGAATAATGATCAAACTGCATTGAATAAATTGCTCTGCCTTGACTCATCGATCTTAATATTGTAGCATATCCAAACATTTCAGATAATGGTACATGTGATTTGATAACCTGAGCATCTTTTCTAGCAGAAAATCCTTCTATTTTTCCTCTTCTAGAATTCAAATCACCCATTACATCACCTAAATATTCTTCAGGAGTTACAACTTCAACAGACATAATTGGTTCAAGTAATACAGGATTAGCCTTTTTAGCACCAGCCTGAAATGCCATTGAACCAGCGACTCTAAATGAAATTTCATCTGAATCTACATCGTGATACGAACCATCATAAAGTTTTGCTTTTATATCAACCATAGGAAAGCCAGCAATGATACCATTCTTCATTGCATCCTGAATACCATGCGAGACTGCAGGAATGTATTCTTTAGGAACAACTCCGCCAACGATACCATTAATAAATTCAAATCCTTTTCCAACTTCATTAGGACTAATCTCAACCCAAACATGTCCAAATTTTCCACGACCACCAGATTGCTTAACAAACTTACCTTCTGCTTGTACACTTTGAGTAATAGTTTCTCTGTATGCAACTTGTGGCTTGCCAATGTTGGCTTCAACTTTAAATTCGCGTTTCATTCTATCAACAAGAATTTCCAAATGAAGTTCTCCCATACCGCTAATTAAAGTTTGTCCCGTTTCTTCATCAACTTTAACTTTAAATGTTGGATCTTCATCAGATAATTTTGATAAAGCATCTGATAATTTATCTTGATCAGCTTTTGTTTTTGGTTCGATAGCAATCTGAATTACAGGCTCAGGAAATACTATTCTTTCCATTACAACTGGATGATCTTCGGAACATAAAGTATCGCCTGTTCTCGTAAACTTTAAACCAACAGCCGCTGCAATATCGCCAGCTTTAACTTCTGAAATTTCTTCTCTATGATTAGCATGCATTTGCAATAGTCTGCTAATTCTTTCCTTCTTGCCGCTAACAGAGTTAAAAATGTATGAGCCGGATTTCAGTTGTCCTGCATATACTCTAAAAAATGTAAGCTTGCCAACAAATGGATCATTCATAATTTTAAAAGCTAGAGCAGTAAAATGTTCATCTTCACTAATTTTTCTTTTTACAGAATCATTAAGTCCAATATGATGAGCTTCAATTTCTTTTGCATCTGTTGGGGCAGGAAGAAAATCTACAACTGCATCCAACAACTTTTGAACACCCTTATTCTTAAATGATGATCCACATAAAACAGGAATAATTTTTAATTCAATCGTAGCACGTCTAAGAACAGTTTTAATTTCAGCAGCACTAATTTCTTTTCCATCAAGATATTTTTCTAGAAGAGTATCATCAACATCAGATACGGCTTCTAACATCAGTGTTCTATATTTAGTAGCAATTTCCAACAAGTCATGAGGTATTGGCATATCATCAAAGGTCGATCCAAAGGCTTCTTCCTGAAACATTCTTGCATTAAACTCAATTAAATCTATAACACCAACAAACATATCCCCTTCGCCAATAGGAAGGTTAATTGGAATAGCGTTAGCACCTAATCTTTCCTTCATCATTTCTACTGCATGATAAAAATCGGCACCTGTTCTATCCATCTTATTGATGAATGCCATTCTTGGTACGCCATACTTATCAGCCTGACGCCATACAGTTTCAGACTGTGGTTCAACACCACCAACTGCGCAAAAAAGTGCAACTGCACCATCTAGTATTCTAAGTGATCGTTCAACTTCTACTGTAAAATCAACGTGTCCAGGTGTATCAATAATATTAATTTGATGATCATTCCAAAAACAAGTAGTAGCCGCACTGGTAATAGTGATACCTCGTTCTTTTTCCTGCTCCATCCAATCCATCGTTGCAGCACCATCATGCACTTCACCTATTCGATGCAATTTACCAGTGTAGAATAATATTCTCTCTGTGGTAGTAGTCTTACCAGCATCGATATGCGCCATAATACCAATATTACGAACTTTATCTATTTTAACTTTGCTTGCCATTAATTCCTAATCAATTCTTTCATTACCATTTAAAGTGAGCAAAGGCTTTATTAGCCTCAGCCATTTTGTGAACATCCTCTTTTTTCTTAACTGATGATCCTTCACCATTAGAAGCGGCTATTAACTCGGAGGCCAATTTAGCAGACATTGATTTTTCGCCTCTTGTTCTTGAGTAATTTTTAATCCATCTCATTGCTAAAGCGATTCTTCTTTCAGATCTTACTTCAGTTGGAACTTGATAAGTAGCACCACCAACTCTTCGGCTTCTAACCTCAATCATAGGTTGAGTATTTGAAATTGCTTTTTTAAAAACTTCCAAACCGGGTTTGCTAGTTTTTTCTTCGATTAGCTTAAATGCATCATAAATAACATTTCTTGCAACAGCTTTCTTTCCATCATACATTACACAATTAACAAATTTTGATACCAAAATATCGTTAAACTTTGGATCTGGTTTTAAGTATTTCTTTTCTGCTCGTCTTTTTCTCATTTTTTATTCACTTTTGGTTTTTTAGTACCATATTTAGAACGACTTTTCTTCCTATCTGCCACTCCACTTGTATCCAGAGTACCGCGAATGATGTGATATCTTACACCAGGTAAATCTTTAACTCTACCACCACGAATCATAACGATTGAGTGTTCCTGCAGATTGTGTCCTTCTCCCGGAATATACGCCGTTACTTCAACATTTGTTTTTGTAAGTCTTACTCTTGCAACTTTTCTTAAAGCTGAATTAGGTTTTTTAGGTGTAGTTGTATAAACTCTTGTGCAAACACCTCTTTTTTGAGGACAAGCATCTAGAGCCGGAGCTTTATTTTTAGATAAAATTCTAACTCTACCTTTTCTTACCAGCTGATTTATCGTGGGCACAAAATCTCCTAAAAATTACTTCTTTAAAAAAATTCAGATTTCAAATATAGTTTTCAGTTTAAATTTTGTCAAGAAAACTGAAATTATTTTTACAATTAACTGTTTTTATTATTAATAAGCTTTAGAAACAGTAACTATTACCGAGTATTTAGTCTATTCATTTGACAATAGTTCTTTTTCTTCAACTTTTTCTTCAGCACTTTCAACTTCTTCACTCTCTAACAGGATTTTTCGATACTTTTTAATTCCTGTACCAGCAGGAATTAAGTGACCCATAACAACATTCTCTTTTAATCCCAATAGATGATCAACTTTAGCCTCTGTAGCAGCATTTGCAAGCACCTTGGTAGTTTCCTGGAAGGATGCAGCAGATATAAAGCTTTCTGTTGAAAGAGCCGCCTGAGTGATTCCTAATAGTATGTGTTCAAAGGTTGCGGAATCTGCATCTCTGGCAACTATCTCTTTTTTCTCTTTCTTCTTTAAGTCGGAATTAAACTCTCTTAGTTTGGACTTAGAAATTAACTGGCCATTTTTAAGTTTAGAATCACCTTTATCTTCAACATATGCCATTTGAGTTATTTTATTATTTTCCTCAATGAACTCTATTCGATCAACTATATCTTCTTCAAGGAATCTTGTGTCACCGGGGGAAACTATTTTAATTTTCTGTAACATCTGGCGCACAATAACTTCAATGTGTTTGTCATTAATTTTAACGCCTTGTAGTCTATATACATCTTGAATTTCATTAACCAGATATTCCTGAACAGCACTAGTTCCTTTAATGGCTAAGATATCATGCGGATTTACAGGACCATCAGTAATTTTTTCACCAGCAGGAATTTCATCACCCTCTTGAACAAGTATATGTTTTTGTAAAGCAACATTATATTTCTTCTCATCGGATTTATCAGGTGCAACAACAAGAATTTCTCTAGAACCTTTTTTACGAGCACCAAACTTTACAAATCCCTCTATCTCTGAAACCACGGCAGATTCGTGTGGACTTCTTGCTTCGAAAAGTTCCGTTACTCTTGGGAGACCACCTGTAATATCCCTGCTCTTTGTAGTTTGTTTAGATATTTTTGCTAGGATAGTTCCCGCTAAAATCTTTTCTCCATCTTCAACTGATAAATATGCTCTAACAGGAAGGTTGAAAGATTTCTTAACACCACCCTCATTTTCAATAAGCATACTTGGTGTTAAATTTTTGTCTTTAGATTCTATAACAACTTTTTGAACGTGTCCTGTCTGATCGTCAGTTACTTGTTGTAATGTGATGCCATCAATCAGGTCTACAAATTTAACCCGTCCATAAATATCAGAAAGAATTACTGCATTATAAGGATCATGATTGTACAGAGGTTGTCTCTTCTTAATTTTCTGTCCATCATTAACGAGCAGTTCAGCACCGTAAGGAACATCGTATTTTTTTAACTGCCTGTTATTCTCATCATAAATTTCAATCAATCCTCTGCGACCCGTTACAACATTTAATTTAATATCAGCACCCCCGAACGGATCTTTTTCTGTTTTTTCAACTGCACTAACTTTTTCAAATTTTACTATACCATCAATATTGGATTCTACCTGAGATTGTGATGCAATTCTTGAAGATGTACCACCAAGGTGGAATGTACGAAGAGTCAGCTGTGTGCCTGGCTCACCGATTGATTGAGCAGCGATAATACCAACAGCTTCACCAATTTCAACAGGTTTTCCTGTTGTAAGATTTCTTCCATAACATTTTAAACATACACCACGTTTTGATTCACAAGTAAGCACTGTTCGTATGTAAACAGAATCAATACTTGCATCCGCAATTCTTTCTGCTATCTCTTCAGATATTATGTTACCAGCTTCAATAATTACTTCTTCAGTGCGAGGATCATAAACATCTTCCTGTGCAAAGCGTCCTGTTATGCGTTCTGCTAAAGGTTCTCTTTCCTCTTCAACATCCTTAAGGGCTTTTATTTCAATTCCAAGGATAGTTCCACAGTCTACTTCAGAAATGATGACATCCTGCGCAACATCAACCAATCTTCTTGTAAGATATCCGGCATCCGCTGTCTTTAGAGCAGTATCAGCTAATCCTTTTCTAGCACCGTGTGTAGATATAAAGTATTCTAGAACTGATAATCCTTCTTTAAAATTTGCTACAATAGGATTTTCAATAATTTCGCCAGCTTGACCGGAAAGAGTTTTTTGAGGTTTCATCATCAAGCCTCTCATACCAGCTAGCTGTCTTACTTGCTCTTGAGAACCTCTTGCACCGGAATCAACCATCATGTGCAATGAATTAAAACCTTTGTTATGCAATTTAATTTTTTCCATTAACGCGCGAGCAACATCATTTGTAGTATGCGTCCAAACGTCAATTATTTTATTGTATCGTTCAGCATCAGTTATTACACCCATCTCGTGTTCGTTAAGGATACCCTCAACTTTTTTGTTGGCTTTCGTAAGTAATGCTTGCTTCTCCTCAGGAATTATCATATCGCCAAAGCTGACAGAAAGACCGCCAGCCGTTGAATATCTGAACCCTAAATCTTTTAAATCATCTAGAAACTTTGCTGTAACTTTATTACCAAGTTTGATGAATATCTTTCCAATTATACCGCCAAATACTTTTTTAATTAAAAGCTGATTGATGAAACCCATGTCTTTGGGTACTATTTGATTAAAAATTACTCTTCCTGTTGTTGTTTCAATCATCTCACCATCAATTCTAACTTTTATCTTAGCATGTAAACCAACAACTCTGTTATCATAAGCAATTATAACTTCTTCCGGTGAAGAGAACATCATTCCCTCCCCTTTATCACCTTCTTTTAATTTTGTAAGATAATAACATCCTAAAACTATATCCTGAGTTGGAACAACTATAGGACTTCCGTTTTGAGGTGAAAGAATATTGTGACTTGATAACATTAATAATGATGCTTCTAGTTGAGCTTCATATGACAATGGAACGTGAACAGCCATCTGATCACCGTCAAAGTCAGCATTAAACGCTGTACAAACCATTGGGTGAAGTCTTATGGCTCTCTCATCAATAAGCGTGGGTTGAAAAGCCTGGATACCAAGTCTGTGAAGCGTAGGCGCACGGTTTAACAAAATTGGATGAGCTTCAATAATTTTTGCAAGAATATCCCAGATAATTGGATCTTTTCTATCAACAACTTTTCTTGCACTCTTAACAGTTTTATTGTGTCCTCTCTCGATAAGCTTTCGAATAACAAATGGTTTGAAAAGTTCAATAGCCATATCTTTAGGAAGTCCACACTGATGAAGTTTTAACTCCGGTCCAACAACAATTACAGAACGACCTGAATAATCAACTCTTTTACCTAAAAGATTTTGACGGAATCTTCCTTGTTTACCTTTAAGCATATCGCTTAATGATTTTAAAGGACGATTATTATCACTTCTAACAGCACTGCCTCTTCTCGAGTTATCGAACAAAGCATCTACTGCTTCCTGAAGCATTCTTTTTTCGTTTCTAAGAATTACCTCCGGAGCTTTAATATCTATTAATCTTTTTAATCTGTTATTACGAATAATAACACGTCGATATAAATCGTTTAGATCACTTGTAGCAAATCTTCCACCCTCAAGCGGAACAAGCGGACGAAGTTCTGGTGGTATGACCGGAATATAATTTAATACCATCCACTCAGGTTTGTTTGGAACTTTACCTTCTTCTTCTTTAAATGCTTCAAGTACTCGCAATCTTTTTAGAAAGTCTGCTTTTTTCTGCTGAGATGTTTCTACTTTTACTGATTCCCGAAGCTGTTTAGAAAGTTCTTCAACATTTGTTTTCTTAAGAATTTCTTTAACTGCATCGCCACCAATTTTTGCAACAAACTTTTTAGGATCATCGTTGTCTAATTTTTCATTTCCATCTGGCAATGAATTCATAACTTCAAAGTATTGATCTTCAGAAATAAGATCTAATCTGCTCAATCCAGTTATGCCAGGATTTAAAACCACATAAGATTCATAATAAATTATTTTTTCTAGTTCCTTAAGACTAACACCAATTATGTTTCCAATTTTTGATGGTTGTGTTCTAAAGAACCAAATGTGCACTACAGGAACAGCAAGACCGATGTGTCCCATTCTTTCACGTCTAACACTCTTCTGTGTTACTTCAACACCGCAGCGATCGCAGATAATACCTTTGTATCTAATTCTTTTATACTTACCGCAAAAGCATTCCCAATCACGTGTTGGTCCGAATATTTTCTCACAGAACAATCCATCTTTTTCAGGACGGAATGATCTGTAATTTATTGTTTCCGGTTTAGTTACTTCACCATACGATCTTGACAAAATATCATCAGGACTTGCTAAGCCGATGGTGATACTGTTAATATCTCTCATTGCATTTTCTTGAACTCTAAAAGCCATTTTTATATCTCCTAATTTCTAAGTGAAATAATGTTTAACGTTAATTAATTTTTATATCCAGACCTAAGCCCTGGAGTTCTTTAATAAGAACGTTAAACGATTCAGGAATATTTGGTTCCTGTAAGTTTTCACCCTTAACTATTGCTTCATATACTTTTGCTCTACCGGCAACATCATCACTCTTTATTGTTAAGATTTCTTGAAGGATGTGAGAAGCACCG
>JBGSPH010000053.1:0-68196 GCA_041738675.1 Ignavibacteriaceae bacterium | reverse complement strand
AAAATAACATAGATGGAGTTAAAGAATGGCAGAATTCAACACCTCAATTAAAAACCAAGGTGCTGTAAGTATAATAAACCTTAAAGGATATCTTGATGCACATACTGCACCAATCCTTGAGAACAATTTTGTAGATCTTATCGATAAGAACTGTTATCAGATTGTGGTTGATTTTAAAGACCTGGCATATATAAGCAGTGCTGGTTTAGGCGTATTTATGGCTTATATAGAAAAGATCAGAGACAGCAAGGGAGATATTAAACTTTCCGGCATGAGTGATAAAGTTTTTAACATTTTTGATTTGTTAGGTTTCCCTTTGCTTTATGAAATTTTCAAATCTGAAGACGAAGCAGTAAAGAAATTTACCGAGACAAAATAAAGTGAAGACTAAAAAACTTAAAGTTAAAAGCAAGACTGAAAATCTATCTATCATCAGAGATTTTATTAGCTCTTCCGCATACGAAGCAGGAATGAAATCTGATGCTGTGGAAAATATTATTCTTGCCGTAGATGAAGCTTGCACAAATATTATTAGGCACGCTTATAAATCTGTACCTGATGGGGAACTGATTATCAAAACAAAATCCACTCTTTCTCGTTTTGTTGTTAGTATTACTGATTATGGAAAATCATTTGAGCCTGAAATGATTCCCGAACCCGACTTACAAAAGTATTACAGACAAAGAAGAGTTGGAGGATTAGGTATGTATTTAATGAAGACTCTTATGGATGACGTAAAGTATGTTTCGATTCCCGGAAAATATAATGAAGTGCTGCTATCCAAAAATATAAAAGTAGCGCAGAGCAATGCAGGATAACGATATAATAAAAGCAAAACGTAATCTTACCGCACTAGTTGAATTCAGCCGTGTAATTAATTCCAGCCTGGATCTAAATTTTATACTTAACAATGTTCTTTTAACCTGCCTCGGTAAATTCTTAGCTACAAGAGGAATCATCGCATTAAACATAAATGGTAAACTTAAAGCTAAATCCTATAAAGGAATTAATGAAGAAACTATTTTACTTTTCCCGGATATCGATGCAGATGAAAATTGTATAGAAAATGATGATTTAAAAAAATTCTTTATTGACAATAATCTTTTAGCTTCGGAAAAAATTAGTTCATCAAATGAATGTGTCGGAATAGTTTGTCTTGGCGAAAAACTTAATAAGCAGGATTACACCAAAGATGATCTCGACTTTCTTAAAACAATTTTAAATATTTCAGCTTCGGCTATTCAAAACTCAATAATCGTTGATGAATTGAAATTGGTTAATCGTGAGCTTGATTCAAGGATACAAAGACTAAGTTCGCTATTTGAACTGAGCAAAGAGTTTGGTTTATTTTCAGAATCAACCAAAGTTACACGCTTACTTATCTTTGCATTGATAGGACAGTTCCTTGTGCAGAAATATGCTCTGCTTCGCTTTGAAGGCAATGATATTGAAGTCATCGAACCAAAATTGCCGGTTGATGAATTACTGTCTAATCTGAGAAAAATAGATTATTATCAAATAAGTACTTCTTTAAATAAGGAACAGGTAGCTTTATTATTTCCATCGTTATTTGAAATGGGAATCGAAATAATTGTTCCAATGCAGATTCAGGGAAAGACAAAAGGTCTAATTATTCTTGGCAGAAGAATTAATAATATTGATTACACCGATGCTGATATAGAATTTATTTTTTCAGTCGGAAGTCTTGCAATTATTTCGATGGAAAATAGAAGACTTTTTGTTGAAGCATTAGAAAAACAAAAGATGGAAGAAGAATTGGATATTGCCCGTGAGATTCAAAGAAATCTGTTACCGCAAAAAATTCCTTCCTTAAATAATTTTGATATAGCTGCTGTAAATGTTTCTTCAAAACAAGTTGGCGGTGATTACTATGATATTATTGAACTTGATGAAAATGATTGCGTGGTTGCAATTGCGGATGTATCTGGTAAAGGTGTTCCCGCTTCTTTGTTGATGGCTAATATGCAGGCATTTTTACAAGTTATCTGCAGACAAAATATTCCTTTAGATGCTGCAACCGGATTAATAAATGATCTGATCTCAAAAAATACTGCCGATGGCAGATTTATTACTTTTTTCTGGGGAACTTTGAACAACCTTGATAAAACTTTTGAGTATGTAAATGCTGGTCATAATCCACCATTGCTAATTAGAGACGGAAAGATTATAAAACTTGAAATTGGCGGCATGATATTGGGGGTTATGAAAACTCTAATGCAATATAGATCTGAAAAAATACAATTGATGAAGGACGATGTGCTTGTTATGTTTACTGACGGAATTTCAGAAGCAATGAATAAAAAAAGTGAGGAATTTTCCGACGAAGCATTAGAAAAATTATCAATACAGATGGCAAGCGCTTCAGCAGAAACTATTTTAAAAGAAATACAGAGCGAAGTTCAAAAATTTACTGAGGGAGCACATCAATCTGATGATATAACTTTGGTTGTAATAAAAGTAAAATAGATTGGAAAAATTTTATTAAAAATTTGAATCACGATGAACGAATTTAAAAGATACTTTCTTAAATACAGATTAAACGTTGTTTCAGGTTTAACATTGCTGCTTGCCTTTGTTGCAGTACTGTCTATCTACTTTTCGCTTGAAGTTAGACTTCAATCCAATGATGAATGTTTGTGGAATCCCAAAAAAATATCAAAAGATTCTCTAGCTATATTTTTTAGCAATGTAAAAGAAAATGGAGTTAGTTGGAATGCGGGTATTAGAGATAATGACCAACTTTTAGAAATTGATGGGATTAAACTTAGCGGCACGGTTCAAGCGCAAGAAATACTTAATAAATTTGATTACGGCGAGCTTGCGAATTATGTTGTTGAAAAACCTAATGGTGATATCGTTAGGACTCAGGTTTTTGTAAAAAAACTTGTTCAATTTGGTTTACTTGCACAAAGTATAAGTGCTTTATTATTTCTGATAATAGGCTTTATTGTCTTTACCGCAAAACCTGATGGACTTGCACATAGGCTGTTTTATTTTATTGGAGTTTTTACGGTTTTTTCCGCTGCATCTGTGTTAGCTCCGCTTGATGAACTCTTCTTTCTTAAATTTATAACAGAAGAACCTATAACTACATTAATAGCCTACAGCGGTGTGATTATCAGTCAGGTAGCTGTTCAATTTTTATTTCTATACTTTGTTTGGTCTTTTCCGGTACAATTTAAATTTGCATCCAAAAAAAGAGTGAAGGGAGCTTTAATAACTGCTGCAATTATATTAAGCTTAGCTGGTATTGTGCTCGCAAGTTCTTTAATCTGGACAAATCTTAAATCTTTATATTTATTTAGATCATGGCAGATATTAATAAGAATAATATTTTTCTTAATGTATATAGCTTCATGGTTCTCATTATTCATTCAATATAAACGAGAAAAAAATCCAGACAAGAAAAAACCTGTTCTTCTTTTTCTTATAGCGTTTACATTTGGCAGCCTTATCCAGTTGTATGTTGGCACAATTGCGCCTGCAATTTCTGATACGATTTTTAATTCTCCTGAATATTACATGCCAATTATACTTGTGGTTTTTGTTCCAATAATTTTTGCATATGCTATCTTCAAATATCATTTGCTTGATGTAAGTATAGTTGTTAGAAATACGATTATATACGGGGCTGCAATGGCTACGGTTGCAGGAATTTATTTTCTTGTAATTTATTTACTCGGGCAGGGAATAGGTAGTTTTGTTGGTGCAGAAAATCAAGGAGTTGTTGCAGGAATATTCTTTTTGATTTTTGCTTTTGTATTCCAATCTACTAAAGATAAATTTCAAACTTTTCTTACAAGAAAATTTTATCCTGAACAATTTGCTTATCAAAAGGTTTTAATACAATTCAGTAACGATGTATCAACAGTAGTTGGAACGGATAAAATTCTTGATCTTACGAGTGCAACTTTTATTGATGCACTTAAGATTAATAAATTTGGGATTCTATTAAGAGATTATAAAAATGATGTTTTAACATTATCGCGCGGTATAGGATTCTCGAATCCATATTGTGTAATTGAAAAATCAAATCTTTTAACGGTCTTCAAAGAAAAATCATTGGTTTCTAATGCCCCAGTAATTGAACAACAGGATTTCACTCGAGTTTTCCCCGATAAAGCAGATAGATTAATTGAAGAAGGTGTCTATTCAATCATTCCTATGATAGTTAAATCAAAAGTTGTAGGTGCGCTTTTATTTGGACTAAAATATTCAGGCTCAAAATTTGGCGGAAAGGATTTAGAACTTTTAACTGCGGCAGCAAATCAGATTGCAATATCTTTAGAGAACGCTAGGCTTTATCAATCTGAATCTGAAAAAATTAAAATTGAAAGAGACCTTGATCTTGCAAAAAAAATTCAACAAGGTCTTTTACCTACATTTATTCCAAACCTCAGAGGCTTAGATATTTGTGGCAAAATGATACCCGCAATGCAGGTTGGGGGAGATTATTACGATCTTATTCCTCTTTCTGATACAAAATTATTTGTTGCGGTTGGGGATGTTTCGGGAAAAGGATTATCTGCTTCATTATATATGACAAAGCTTCAAACTATGGTGCAAATATCAACCCAGATAAGCACAAGCCCTAAAGAAATTTTAATTGAAATAAACAAAAGATTGTATAAATCGATGGAGCGCAACTGGTTTATTACTATGACACTTGCACTCTTTGATACTGAAACTAAAACCGTTAAGTTTTGCAGAGCGGGACATATGCCGTTATTAACAGCTAATAATGGAAACGTTGAATCAATTAGAACCGAAGGTATTGGCTTGGGGTTAGAAAAAGGTGAAGTGTTTGAAAAAACATTACAGGAAGTTGAAATCAAAACAAAATCAAATCAAATTTTCGCATTCTTTTCTGATGGCATAACCGAAGCGATGAACGAAAATGATGAAATGTTTGGTGAAGATAAACTAAACGAAATATTAAAAGGCAAGTCACATAATCGTTCCACCGAAGTTATGGACAAGGTTTGGAGTGAAGTAAAACTTTTCAGAGGCTCCACTCTGGTTAATGACGATATGACAATGGTGATAGTAAAAGTAAGTTAATCCATTTTCTGATTGATTATTACAAAAAAACCGATGAAGAAATTCATCGGCTTTTTTAATTTAATATGATTAGCTTTTTATGAAAACTGAACTTTCTTTTTTGCTCTTTCTGCATATTCAAGCACAAATGCACTGGCTACGAATATTGATGAGTAAGTACCGATAATAATACCAAAGAAAAGTGTAAAGGCGAATGCTCTTAAAACATCACCGCCCAAAAGCAGAAGTATAAATACAGTTAATAAAGTAGTAAACCCGGTAATTATTGTTCTGCTCATTGTCTGATTAATACTTTTATTCATTACTTCTATTAATGGCAGAGTTTTATGGATTTTCATATTCTCTCTTACACGATCAAATACAATCACTGTATCATTAATTGAATAACCAACAAGTGTTAAAAAAGCTGCAACTACAGAAAGATCAATGTCTAAATTTAAACCAGGAATAACTCCGTATAATGCAGAGTAAAGACCAAGTGTTATAAGTACATCGTGAAAAAGAGCAGCAACAGCACCCACAGCAAAAACAAACTTAAATCTAAATCCTAAGTAAATAAGTATAGCAACTAAAGATAAAAGTACTGCGATTACAGCATCTCTTTTTAATTCGTCACCAACTTTTGGTCCCACACGATCTTCTTTAACAACTTTAAAAGTATTGTCTTTAATCTTTTCTCTAAGATTTTCTTTAATCCACTCAGAAATACCAACACTAACATCAATCTGTGTGTTATCAGGTTCTTCAGAAACTTTACCGGATTGAAATCCCGCTGCAAAAAGTTTTTCTGCAACTAAATTTGTAGTGTCAGGATTTGGAAAAGAATAGGTAATTGATGTTGAAGTTTTTTCAACAATGTTAAAAGCAACATTTGGTACAATATTATTTATTGCATCCTCAATACTCTTAACAACATTGGGATATACATCCTGAGGTAATTCCTGAAGTTCTGTTCTGATAAGAGCGCCTGTTTCTCCACCGAAGGTTCTAACTTCAACATTTCCTAGTCCGATATTTTCAATATCTCTTCTTACTTCTGCAATATCAATTTGTTTTTCAAACTGAAGAACAATTTCAGATCCGCCTTTAAAATCGATACCAAAGCTTAATCCTTTAAAAACTACACTTAGTAAACCGATTAGAAATAACGCAAGTGAAAACATATAGAAAAATTTTCTCTTGCCTAAAAAATCTACATTTAAATTATGAAATACTCGCATTTATAAATTAACTCCTAAATAAAAATTTTAACCTACGCTGATTTTAACGCCTCTTGAAACGAGGACATCTAATACTAGTCTTGTAATAATAAGCGCACCGAATAATGAAGCAGCAATACCGATCATTAGAGTTAGCGCAAATCCTTGAACAGGACCTGTACCAAATTGATAAAGAATAATACCTGTAAAAAATGTAGTTATGTTTGAATCGATAATAGCTGAATATGCTCTTGCAAAACCACTATCGATAGAAGCTTTCATTGTTTTACCGGTGCCCATTTCTTCTCTTATTCTTTCGAAGATAAGTACGTTGGCATCAACCGCCATACCAATAGTAAGTACTATACCAGCAATACCTGGCAGTGTTAGAGTTGCACTAAATCCTGCAAGAATACCAAGTATAAAAAGTATTACAAGCACAAGAGTAAGAGCAGCAACCGTTCCGGCTTGTCTATAATAAAAAATCATAAATAAACCCACAGCAATGTAACCTATCATAGCAGAACTAAATCCGCTTGATATAGAATCCTGACCCAATGAAGGACCGACGATTCGTTCTTCAATCACATCAACAGGAGCGGGAAGTGCACCAGCTTTAAGAACGATCTCAAGAAGTTTTGCTTCTTCCATATTTTCTGATCCTTCGATCTGCGAACGACCACCAGGAATTTTTCCTTTTACATTTGGTGCTGTAAAAACAACTCCATCAAGCATAATTGCAATTCTTTTTCCAACGTTAGCTCCTGTTATTCTTGCCCAATCTGTTGCGCCTTCGGAATTCATTTCCATATTTACAACAGGGGTGGATGTATTCGGATCGATATTAGCTTGTGCGTCAGTAACAACTCCACCAGTTAGTTCAGGTGTTTTGTTAACCATATACATCATAAAAATCTGTTTACCATCGGTAGAAGTGAAAGGTTTTGCCGAAAATACAAATTCAACGTTATCAGGAATAACTTTTTGTACTTCAGGTAAACTTAACCAATACTCAATTTTGTTTCTATCATCCTTGCTAACATATGCATCAGCATTTGGGCTTTGAGGATTTAGTACCGCTGCTGTAAAGAAAGGATGCTGTGCTCTGAATTCTTCTTCAGACAACTGTTTTGTTGTGTCAGCCGCAGAAGTTGTATCCGTTAAATTTTTTGCAGTATCTAAAAGAGCAACCTCATTACCGAGCGAATCTTTAACTCCGGATTTATTTCTTTGAGCAAGAACATCATCAATTCTTTGCATGATAGGATAAGTTAACTCAGCATCTTTTACCAATCTGAATTCTAACAATGCCGTACCCTGTAAAAGCTGTTTTGCTTCTTCTTCTTTTGCAACACCGGGAAGTTCAACGATAACTCTTCTGCTTCCTTGTCTGGAGATCGAAGGCTCAGAAACTCCGTATTGATCAACTCTGTTTCTTATAATTTCCATTGCTCTATTAACAGCATCTTCCGCTGATTTGGATAATTCATCCATAATCTCGGCGTCATCTTGTCTGATAGTACCGTAATATCTGCTTAATCTTATGTTTCTTTCCTGAAATTTTCTGCCAACAATATCAACAACAGGTTCATCAGTTCTCAATGCTTCAGCTTGCGCTTCAGCTAATACCTTTTTGAAAACATCATCAGGATTATTAGCAATTTTTTCTAATAATTTTCCGGTATTAACTTCCAAAACAACTCGCATACCACCTTGTAGATCCAAGCCAAGTTTAACTCTCTTTTTTCTAGCATCAAGGATTGAAGGATCAGCTATTTTTATGCTGTCCTCAACAAGAGTTACCATCTTTTCAACCTGATCTTTTGAGAGATCCGGATTAAGCTTTTGTATCTTGTTTCTTGCAGATTCAAGCTCTGCAGTTAATGATTTGTTGTTTTGATAATCCTGAAAAGTAGGATATAGCAAGTAAATGCTTAATGCAATAAATGCCAGTATGAGAATGATCTTAAATCTGTATTCTTTCATGCTTTATAAAAATTTTGTGACTAAAAGGGTCTTTAAAAAAATAGCTGTCAAACTTACGGGTAAAGGCTAAGAAAGTCAATAAAAATTGAGGATTTAGGATGAATCCCGTTGCTAAATAATCCTGATTTGCGGAAAAAACAGCTTTTTAATTTTGTGAAGGTATTAGCGGTGTATAGATTCATTGTTCGATTGTTTGCTGTTGATTTGACAAAATGAATCTTTTGGTTTTTCAATCTTTGAATCTTTATATCTTTATATCTTATTAATAACTGCCTTAACCAACCTTGCAACAGTATCTTTAACTCTGTCAGCTGTTTCGGTAACTTCTGAGTGAGAAAGTTTTTGGTTGGATATTCCTGCAGCAAAATTTGTAATGCAGGAAATTACTGCGGTTTTCATTCCAAGATAAGATGAATAAACTGCTTCGTGGACTGTGGACATTCCGACAGCATCTGCACCATATTTTGCGAAGAATCTAATTTCAGCAGGTGTTTCGTAAGTTGGACCTTTTGTATAAAAGTAAACGCCTTCTTGTAGATTTATCTTTTCATCTATTGCAGATTTTTTTATGATGCTGTTTAATTCAGGATCAGGAAGATTTACAAAATTATTTTTTGCTGTTTGATTTGTTAAACCGATTAAATTAGTTAATTCTTTTTTTATTAAGATTCCGTTTAATGAAGTAGCTAACATTAAATCACCAGGTACAAAATTTTTATTTATTCCACCAGCAGCATTTGTGAGTAAAAGATTTTTTGCACCGAGTTTATGTGATATATAAACAGGAATTATACATTCATTAATATTGTATCCTTCATAAAAATGTACTCTTCCTTGAAACAGTATTAACTTTTTATTTTCATACTCAGCAAAATGAATTTTACCTTTATGCCCAACAACTGTGGATGCGGGATAATTAGGAATATCGGAAGTAGAAATTGATTTATGAATTTGTAGTTGTTCTGCAAAATCTCCAAGTCCGCTTCCGAGTATAATTGAAATATCTGTAACAAACGGAGCTTCATTCTTCAAATAATCTAAAAGTGATTTATATTTAAAATTTAGATCAACCATCAGAATGAAAAAAATAATCCAGCTAAAGTTGCAGTTAATAATGTTGTAAGAACGCCGCCAATAACCGCTTTAATTCCGAGTGCGGCTATATCTGATTTTCTGTTTGGTGCAAGCGGTCCAAGTCCGCCAATTTGAATAGCAATAGAAGAAAAGTTTGCAAATCCACATAAAGCATAAGTAGCCATTAGAATTGATTTTTCATTTACAAGTTTACCTGCTTGCACAAGATTACCCATATCTGAATACGCAACAAATTCATTTAACACTACTTTGGTTCCGAGCAGACTGCCAAATGTTAAACTATCCTGCCATGGAACGCCAATTCCAAAAGCAACAAATTGCAGAACCAATCCAATCATTAACTGAAAACTTAGTGGCTGCCCAAAATTTGCCATCAAATAAGTGTTGAATCCTGTAAGATCACCGAGACCGTTTAATAAGTAATTTATCAATGCGATGAATGCAATAAATGCAATCAGCATTGCACCAACATTCAGAGCAAGCATCAATCCGTCTGAGGCACCATTAGCAGCAGCTTCGATTACATTACTTGAGTTTTTTTCAATAGAAACTTTTACAGTTCCCTTTGTTTCGGATTCAGAAGTTTCGGGAATTAGTATTTTCCCGATCATCATTGCTCCTGGGGCCGCCATAAAACTTGCACCGAGCAATTGCGTTGCAAACATTTGCTGCGCCGTAAATAAGTCAACTCCGTGAGAAGCCGCATAAGCGCTGCCAAGCATTTGGATGTATGCCGCCATTACTCCACCCGCAATTGTAGCCATACCGCCAATCATAATGGTAAGAAGTTCACTTTGCGTCATTCCTTTAATAAAGGGTTTAATCATCAGTGGAGCTTCGGTTTGTCCAACAAAAATATTTGCTGCACAGGAAAGGGATTCGGCACCGCTTGTACCCATAACTTTTGCCATAACCCACGCCATACCCTGGACAATTTTCTGCATTATCCCTAAATAATAAAATACAGACATCAGACTTGCGAAGAATATTATTGTGGGAAGTACCTGAAACGCAAAGAAGAAACCGAGATTACCCTCGCTGCCTGGTGCTAAAGCCAGATTTCCAAATACAAATTTTGCTCCTTCGGTTGTAAAATTTAATATCAGAACAAAAACATAACTGACACTATTAAAAAAATCTTTTGGCCAGCCAAATGGAGAGAAGAAAGATCGAAGTGAATCACCACGAAGAATTAATATTGCAAATATTATTTGAAGCACAAATCCCGAACCAACTAACCGCCAATTAATTTTCTTTTTGTTGTTGGATATAAGAAATGCGATTCCAATTAATAATGCTAATCCAAAAATTCCACGAATGAATGATTCAAAATTCATTAATGTTTCTCTTCAGTTGGGATGTAATGACATTTACGACAACGTGCTTCGTAAACATCTGCAGCACCAACAACAACTCTTTCTGCAGAAGCAGTTTTCCGCTGAGTTCTGTCTGCTGGATTTCCGCACTCAACACAAATAGCCAAAGGCTTTGTAATATATTCTGCAACAGAAAGTATTTGCGGCATAGGTTCAAATGGAACACCCCGGTAATCCATATCCAAACCTGCAACGATAACTCTTTTACCATCGTTTGCAAGCTGGTTACAAACATTAATTAAATCACTTGAAAAAAATTGTGCTTCATCAATACCAATTACCTGTGCATCTTCCACTAAATCTAAAATTTCTTTTACATCTTTAATAAGGATCGATGGAAGAGATTGTTCACTGTGAGATACGATTGAATTTGTAGAATATCTAGTATCGATATTTGGTTTAAAAATTACAACTTTTTGTTTTGCAATTTTGGCTCTGCGTAAACGACGAATAAGTTCTTCAGTTTTTCCACTGAACATACAACCTGCAATAACTTCAATCCAGCCGGTTTCGCGCGGTACTGCGTGTGGAGTTGGTTCCATAATTATTTATTTAAATCCTTATCCCCAAATGCAAATGGTAATAATTCTGATGTTTTAAAAACTTTGTATTCCTCTTTTCCGTTTGTACAAATAATATCAATTTCTCCGCAGTGATCAAAAATAATTTGTCTGCACGCACCGCATGGAGTTATATAATCCGGAGAATCACTTGCTATCGCAATGGCTTTAAATTTTCTTTCACCTTCAGAAATTGCTTTGAAGATTGCGGTTCGTTCAGCGCACATCGTTAAACCGAAAGTACTGTTTTCAACGTTGCATCCGAGATAAACTTTATTGTCTTTCGTTAAAAGAGCGGCACCTACATGAAAGTTGGAGTAGGGAGGAAGCGCATTTACTTTTGCTTCAACTGCTTTATGTACGAGTGTTTTATAATCCATAATTTTATTTGGAAAAATATTCTTTAAATATCTTAATCACAATGACACGCTGATGACGCGGATTGAACTGATTTTTGCTGATCAAAAAAATTTGGCATTAATTAACCTGGCTTTTTCACGAATTCTAAAAACAAAATGAAAAGTCATTTCGACGAGCGAAGGGAGGAGAAATCTTAAACTCCAAATATATTATTGATCCTAAATAATTTGCATTTAGATTTCTCTCTTCGTTCGAAATGACTTTTACTTCCTTATTAAAATAATATAAAAAGTTGGTGTAAAGTATCTGTTCAATATTCCAAATTTATCATTTGCAATTTTAATTAGCAGCCAATCAAGTTTTATTTGATTACAAAAAGCAATTAGCTTTAGATGAAAATCACTCCAAACTATTCCTTTATTGCCGTTAAATAATTGCTGAACTGAAAATTTTGTGTATAAAGAAATTTCATAATCTTTTTTGGAAAGATTTGATAGATCATTCAATGAAAAAAGCTGAGCAATATCTGTACGATTATAATCATCTTTACGGAAATACTTTAGAAAATATTTTTTTATTGATTCACGTTTAAGTACAGAGACAATTGGCAACCCAAAATGCGGATCGCTGAAGAAATTAAAGATAGACAACTTATTTGGAGTGCTTAAATAAATTTTACCAGCAGGTTTCAAAACTCTTTTAACTTCAGAACAAAAATCATTTACATCAGTAAGATGTTCAATTACATCCTGAATAATTATCAAATCAAATGATTTATTTGCAAAAGGTAATTGTAATGCGCTTGCGTTTACTTTTTGAAAATTATTGGCGTTATTGAGCGATGTCATTTCGAAGGAGTCTTCGATTGAGAAATCTTCTTGGATATTAGACTCAGATTTCTCAGTCGGGCAGGAACCCTCCTTCGAAATGACATTAAAAAGTTGACGTTGTAATCTAATCAGACTCAAATCCAGACTAACAACAAAATTATCTTCAGAAAAAACTTTGGAAGTTCCGCCTTCACCGGAACCAAGATCTAAAACAGTTAAATTCTTTACATTTATTTTATTGCTAACAATTGCGTAAACAAACTTTCCTCTTTCAATGGATAATTCTCTCGCCCGTTTCCATCTCTCATAATTTGGATGTGATTCATCAAGCCAGGCAGGAATTTTTTCTTTCACTTCCACTTTGCATTGCCAGAAAGGGAATTGAAAAAATTAACTACTATAAAAACCTCGAATAAAATTTGCAGGTAAACTATTTCATAAAATTTAAAATTATGCCCTAAATCCTGCTGATATTTTATCACAATAAAAAAATCATAAATAAGTTTAACTGCAAATGGTAATGCTAAAATTGGCGAGATAAAGCCAAGCAAAATCGAAAGAAGTGAAATCAAATTAATTAAATGCCAAAATCCTAAAAACATTTTTTGTTTTAATAGGTAATGAAATGAAGTTTGAAGGTGTCTGTGCTTCTGACTGAAATATCCATTAAAACTTTTCGGTGCCAGTGAATAAACAAATGCGTCTGGATCAATTACAGTTCCGATAAGCATTTTATGTTTTACTGCTTCACGAATTAGTAAATCATCATCACCTGAAATAGTTTCAGTAGTTTTTACATAACCACCGATCCTCTCAAAAGATGTTTTTCTAAATGCAAAACTTCTTGCGGCGGCTGAGTATGCAATATTTAATCCAACAGCAGCAATGGTCAAATAAGTGTTTCGAAGATTTTCAAATGCCGATAACTTTTCAACCAATGTTTTTCCCGTTTGGATTGGTGCAGCACCAAAAACAAAATCGTAACCATAATCTAAGGCTCCGGCTAATGAATTTAACCAATTGGTTTCAGGTTTGCAATCTGCATCGGTAATAACAATAAAATTATTCTTTGCATTTTCAATCCCAATACTTAATGCGCCCTTTTTACCATCAAACTCTTTCTTTTCAGCTTTGATCAGTTGAAAATTATTTTTTTCTGATATTCTTGATTGAATTAGTTCAGCGGTTTTATCAGTTGAATTATCATCAACTATTATAACTTCAAAATTTTCGTTTTGGTAATTTAATTGTTCTAGTGCATCGATAAGCGAGAATATATTCTTTTCTTCATTCTTGGCAGCAATAATTAGCGACAATTTCGGTTTAGTAGTTGGCTTATGTTTTCGAATTAGCTGGAAAACAAATGCTTTATAAACGTTGATAGCGCCAAGTAAAAATAAAATTATTATTATGTACGACAGTGTTAAGGTGTCCAAAATGTCAGAATTCCTTATTAGAAAAAATATAAAATATTTTAAGTTTGATGTAGTAAATTAAATTATTTTAATATAAGTTAACCGAAAATAATTACTAATCTTTTTACATTTTGGAATTTTGCTGATTAATCTTGTTGTGATAGCACTTCAAATTGTCACACAGTTTACTCTTCAATAGTTTTTATAAAAAAAACATTTATGATTTATTTTTCGCTCTACCATTCAATCTATTCGACATTCAAAAAATCTAACACCAATCAATTAAACCAAATGGAGTCATAATGAAAAGAGCATTTCAGTTACTGCTTATTACGACATTCATTTTTGGCATTCTTTCTACATCAACAAATGCACAATCAAATGTTGATCCCGAAAAGAAATGGTCAAGAATGCAGATCGATAAAAATAATGCAACACCAATAATTCAGGATTATAGATACATTCCCGGTCCACCTGTATATCAGAAGTATGATATTGGTGAAACCGATGTATTAGTAATGCCTAATTATAGAGTTTTACCCGGAACAAATTCTACTCAATCAGAATTATCAATTGATATTCATCCATTAAACCCGGCAATTATGTTTGCTGGTGCTAATGCTACTAATTGGCCGTTCTCCACAATTTATGGAACAGGTGTTTACTGGACGACCAATACTGGAACTAACTGGGTAGGATTTAACAATCCTCCTTTTGGAACAAATAGCGGTGACCCAGCTGCAGTTATAGGAACCAATGGCAATTTTTATATGGGTTATATCGATAATCCTGGTGGAAATGGAATCTCCAGATCCACAAATAATGGTGCAAATTGGACGAGTTATACCGTTACACCTAATCCTGGTCAATTAGCAGATAAAAATCATCTGATGGTCGATAAAAAAGCTGGAAGTCCTTATGAAAATAGATTGTATGCTGCATGGACAGATTTCGGCGGAGGCAATGATGGTGATATTTGCTTAAAATATTCTACTGACTTTGGTCAGACGTGGAGTGCTATAAATAATCTTAGTAGTACTTTAAATTCATTTAATCAAGGTGTAAATATTCAGACAGGACCAAACGGAGAAGTGTATTCTACTTGGGCTATGTACGATGGTTCATTCGATAGAGAAGATGCAATAGGGTTTTCAAAATCGACCAATGGAGGTGTTACTTGGGCACCATCAAGAGTTTATGGTGCACTTACGCCAAATGCAAGTTTTAACTTTGGTATAAGAGGGTCTTTAAAACCGACCAGTATCAGAGTAGCATCTTTCCCTTCTATGGCGGTAGATCGTTCAGGCGGAGTTAATAATGGCAATATCTACATCACCTGGCCTCAGAGAGGTGTTACACCTGCAGGTTCCGATCCTGATATCGTTTTAATTCGTTCAACTAATGGTGGTACAACGTGGAGTGCACCAGTAAGGGTTAATAATGATCCACTTAATAACGGTAGAGACCAATACTATCCCTGGTGTACAGTTGATCAGAATACCGGTCAGTTAAACATAGTATTCTATGATAGTCGTAATACTACAAATGACAGTACTGGTGTTTTTATGGCTACTTCAACTGATGGCGGAGTAACATTTGAAAACTTTCAGGTTAGTGATCAAAATTTTAGACCAAAACCAATCTCAGGTTTAGCTGGCGGATATCAGGGAGATTACATTGGCATCACCGCTGCAAATAACAAAGCTTATCCTTTCTGGGCTGATGACAGAACCGGTAATTATCAAGCTTGGATCACTGAAGTTACATTCGGTCCTTCGATTGACCACACTCCTCTTGAGGATACTGAAAACTTAAATGGTCCTTACGCTGTTAACGCTGTTATTTCATCAGTAAATCCTTTAGTACCCGAAAGTATAAAATTATATTACGGTGTGGGAGCAGGTGTTTTATCAGACAGTTTAGTTATGACGAACACAGGTGGTGATAACTATACAGCAAATATTCCTGGTACCGGAGCTAATTCAGTGTATAATTATTATATCACTGCAACAGATAATCAGGGATTTGCATCAACATCACCGGGCGGTGCACCAGTTAATTATTATACATTTACTGCTGAAACAGATGTAACTGCTCCAACAATTGTACATTCTCCAATTCCAGATACATTGCACGCAAAATGGCCGATTGATGTGTATGCAAATGTAACTGATGTTTGGGGATTACAATCAGTTCAATGTGAATTTAGAATTAATGGCGGTTCCATAACAACCGTGCCAATGACAGTAGTTTCAGGTGATACTTATAAAGGAACATTTTCAGGAGCAGTGATCATTGGTGATCTTGTTGAATACAGAATTAAAGCAACCGATAATTCAAATCAGAATAATATTGGTTACAGTCCTGCAGCAGGATATCATGCATTTAATCTTCTTGCTGATTTAAATGCACCGGTAATTACACATACAGCAATTGGAAATACTCCGCAAGTTAGATGGCCAATTAATGTAACTGCAGATGCAACAGATGATGTTGGTGTTTCAACAGTTGAATGTGAATTTAGGGTGAATGGTGGATCAATGAGTACTTTTTCTATGCCGATCGTTTCCGGAAATACTTATAGAGGTATATTCACCGGATCTGTTGCAATTGGAGATTTAGTCGAATACAGAATCAAGGCTACCGATGTTTCACCACAAAGTAATATTGCGTACAGCCCTGCTACGGGTTATAATTCATTTAACATTGTTGATATCTTAGGCTTTGTTCTTGTGGTTGATAACGATGCTGTACTTTTGGATAGAATTTCTACTGAAAAAGAATATCACGAAGCTGATGCCTCAATTCCATTAGGCGCTTCTGCAACTTTATTTAACACTACGCTTACAACTGCTGGTTATTTAGTTGAAGAAGTTACCTGGGCTGCATTCAATCCTGCAAACCTTAATAATTATGATCTTGTAGTTCTTGCCGCTGGATTGAACGAAGGTACTATGTTTAATGACCAAACAAAGAGAACGGCTATAACTAACTGGACTTTGGCAGGAGGAAAAACAATTGTTGAAGGTGGTGAAGTTGGATATCAATACAGAGCCACTTCCGAAAGAGACCTTCAGTTTAGAAGAAATGTGCTTAATGACAGCGCTTGGGTTAGTGATAACATTGGACAAAATCTTGTGCTTTCAAATCCAACGCATCCATTATTTACAACACCAAATACAATTACAGGACCTATCACTGTAAATAATGCTGGCGGATTTGGTTGGGGTGCGAGAGATGAAGTTACTTTGTTAAATAAAGCCGGTGTTATTAGAATTGCTAATTGGAGCGGTGGTAGTGCAAATAACCCTGGTATAATAGTTTATAATCCAGATAATGATGCTGATGTGTGCAGAAATATATTCTTCCCATTTGCAATATCTGCATTTGCAAATCAAACAGTTGCAGCAAATTTAATTGAGAATACAGCTGCTTATTTGTTTAGAGATATTATTCCTGTTGAGCTTACATCTTTTACAGCTAATGTTAGCGGCAATAGTGTAAACTTAAACTGGAATACAGCGACTGAATTAAATAACAGCGGTTTTGAAGTTCAAAGAAAATCATCAAATAGTGAATGGTCGAATATTGGATTTGTTGCCGGTTTTGGAACGACAACTGAACCAAAAGTTTACTCATTTACAGATGATAAAACTGCTGTTGGTAATTTTACATACAGATTAAAGCAAGTTGATTTTGATGGTTCATACGAATACTCAAATGAAATTAATGTTGATGTAACAGGACCAGCACAATATAGTTTAGAACAGAATTATCCAAATCCATTTAACCCAAGTACCTTAATTAAGTACTCAATTGCTCAGGATGGATTTGTAAATGTTTCTATATTCAACTTACTTGGTGAAAAAGTTGCCACACTTGTTAACAGTAATATGAAAACAGGAAGTTATGAACTTAACTTCAACGCTTCCCAGTTATCAAGCGGTGTTTACTTCTATTCAATAGAAGCAGGCGACTTTAAAGCAGTTCGTAAGATGATGTTGATGAAATAATTTCTTCGTGAGATGTTAAACATCAAACGTGAAATAAAAAGGCGAGTCTTAAGACTCGCCTTTTTTTATTAAAAAAATTAAAAAAAATCTTGCAATTGCTTTTTAGATATTGTAACATGACATCAGAATAATTGATCTTCATAATTTTTCTAATTCGATGCTTAACTAACTAATTTCAAATCAATTCAAAGGAGTTCGTATGAAGATGATCTACAAAATCTTTTCTTTGTTTCTTTCAATTATTTTCATTTCTGGTGTTGTGTTTGCTCAGACTGAGAAGTCTAAGGAGCAATTAGAATTACAATCAGCTCTTGAATCTCAATTGAGAACCCAAAACGATGTTTTTGACCCAACATTGACAGAAGGAGTGGGTGAAATACTTCTTGTTCAAGACAATAGTGCAGCTAATGCAAACCTGGTTGATTCTATGCTAAACCTAAATAGCTATGCTGTTGTAAGAATTTTAAACTCTCAATTCACCGCAGCATCTGCAGACTCATGGCTTAGTTATGGTGCGGTTGTTTGGGTTGGCACAACTTCTACCGGAGCTGAGTTGGACTCTTGCACAGCGTATTTAGCTGCTGGCGGAAACTTACTAGTTTGGGAAAATGATGCAGCTTACTTTTTTGGAGATACTTCTGTCACTGGCACAAGTACTATTTTATTTGATGATTATTTTCAAGCAGCTTATTTCTCTGATGAAGGTTCAGATGGCTTAATAACCGGGGTGGATATTATGGGTGGATTAAGTTATGACATTAGTTTAGATCCTTACCCAGACGACGTAGTATTAAATGGCCCAAATTCTGTCGGCATTTTCCTTGCACCTGGCGATTCAACATTTGCCGCAGTAAGAGCTGGTGATGGAACCTATAGGGCAGGATTACTGCTCTGGGATCCAGGATTTGGACCTTTTGATTCAAATACTGTAATGCTGAAAAGAATTGTTGATAACGTTGCATATGGAATTGTTCCTGTTGAATTAACATCCTTTGCAGCTAATGTTAATGGAAACTCAGTTAGTTTAATCTGGTCTACCGCTACAGAAACAAATAACAACGGATTTGAAGTTCAAAGAAAATCCTCTAACAGCAGTTGGATAAATATCGGGTTCGTTTCGGGTTTTGGAACAACAACAGAAGCTCAATCATACTCTTTTACTGATAAGGACCTCGCTGTTGGAAGTTACTCATACAGGTTAAAACAAATCGATCTTGATGGTACTTATGAAATCTACGCTGGTATTAATGTTGATGTTAATGCTCCTGTAACATTCAGCCTAGAACAGAACTATCCAAATCCATTTAACCCAAGCACATCTATTAAATACTCTGTAGCACAGGATGGATTTGTAAATGTTTCTGTATTTAACTTAATTGGTGAAAAAGTGGCAACACTTGTTAACAGTAATATGAAAGCAGGAAGCTATGAACTTAGCTTCAACGCTTCACAGTTATCAAGCGGTGTTTACTTCTATTCAATAGAAGCAGGCGATTTTAAAGCTGTTCGTAAAATGATGTTGATGAAATAAGAAAAACGTAAAACGAAAGACGTTAAATGAAAAGGCGAGTCTTATGACTCGCCTTTTTTATTATTATTGTTTAAGTTTCAACAGACTTTTAGGAGTTGTTATGAAAAGAGTAGTAATAATTTTCTTTTTAACTCTTCATTCAGTTATCCTTCCGCAAAATAGTTTTGTAAGACAAATCACCAACGGTGATTTTGATGCAAGAAACCCATTTATCTATAAAGATGAATTTGGATCTTATCCACCAATTTTCTTTGAACTTCACAAAAATGGTTTTTCTAATATCTACCAGGTAAATTACAATTCTGAGCAATTTACATTTAGTGATACAATTGCAATAACAAACGGAAATCATTTGGATTTAGAACCTTCATTTGAAAAAAATGCAGGATTGATTTTTCAAACCAATAGAAACGGCAATTGGGATATTGCTGTTTTACCGGACAGTTTTGGAAACTGGAAAGATTTGGATTACATAGCAAACACCGTTTTGAATGAAGAACAGCCCAAGATAATTCAATCTATGTATGGTTTTCAGGACTCCATAAATTTGCTTTATAAAAGAGAAGATGAGATTGTATATGTTACTTATGGATCTGATTACCCAAACGAAAAAGTTTTGTTTAAAAATGATGCTGGTTACACTTACTCTGAATTTGCAGGGATATTGATTGATCCATGGGGAACACCAGATGGTATTTACGCATTTGCAATTCAAAAAGATTCCAGTAACAGAAAAAGTATTGTTAGCCGATTTAAACCTCTTACAGGTGAATGGGAAGAAAAAAACATCGTGCTTGAAAATTGTGATTGCACAAATTTATCTGCACAGGTTTTAAATTACTCTTATTGGAGTATAACTTTTGAAGATACGTTAAACGGACAGAGAAGAATATTTGGAATGGATAATTGGGCTATGCCACCAATTATTTATGAAATCCCAATTCAGCACCAAGGTAATCTTTCTTCATTTGATCTTTATGCTTTATTAATTGTTGGAAAAGAAAGCCAACAAAAAATATTGGATACTGACTTATACTTTCCGCATACTTACCTGGTTGAGCATAACGGTGTTACAAAAGTTCGCTTTGATCTTTTTGATTTTGGGTGGTGGGGATTAGATAGTCTGCATGAAATTTCAATAGTAAATTCTCAAATCGCAGTTGGTCCAATCGGAGATGATAATCAAGGAATTGTTTCTTATACAGTATGGGAAGATAGCATTGATGGTCATATTCAACTATTTGGAATACCTCATCACCTGGCTTATGGCTCTGTTGAAGATGAATCTGTTGCTAATGATTTTATTCTGTACCAAAACTATCCAAATCCATTCAATCCAACTACAAAGATAGAATACAAAATATTGAGAGCTTCTGATGTTAAGTTAATTGTAACAAATATTCTTGGAGAAAAAGTTTTTGAACAAAACTATGGTTACCAAACTGCTGGCAGCTACAAAGTAAATTTTGATGGTAAGAATTTACCAAGCGGAGTTTATGTTTATTCAATTTACACAAATGAAAATAGACTAAGCAGAAAAATGATGTTGATGAAATAATTCGCTAGATGTAAGAGGCTAGAAGTAAGAAGTTAAAAAGCGAGCCATATGGCTCGCCTTTTTTATTTGCAAATGTCTTTACGATTTCGCTTATGAGGAGAAGTAATTGTTGAAAATCTTATAGAATGCTTCACTCTATAACCCGTCTGCGACAGGCAGGCTCGTTTGCAATGACTCCCAAAAACTAAAATTCCTCTTCCAGCAGCCAGCCTTCTGCTAAATCAGGAGTAATATCTGAAATAAATCGTGATGGTTTCGATAGTGTAATTCCTGCTTCACGATCGTAAAGATTCATCGGATAGGTTACAAATAAATTATTTTTTGCACGAGTTGAAGCAACGTACATCAATCTTCTTTCTTCTTCCAAAGTTTCTAAACTTTCAATTGATCTTGAAGAGGGGAAGTAGCCTTCAACTGCGTGAATGATAAAAACTGATTGCCACTCCAATCCTTTTGCGGAATGAATTGTAGAAAGTGTAACATATTCTTCTTCCTTATCAGTTGCATCAACATCAACAACACTTTCTATAATCGGTTCGATTGCCATGTCAGAAAGTAAAGTATCCACAGAAGTATAATTTTCTACAATGTTCTGAAAAATTTCTAAATCTTTTTTTCGCTTATTCCAATCATCGTAGTTTGCTTTGAATAAATCGTAGTAATAATCATAAACTCTTTGCACCATCTCTGATGGAAGCAAATTCTTTTTTTGAAGTTCATACAAAAGATAAAACAAACGACCAAGACTGCGATGCTTAAATTCAGGCTGTTGATCAGGCTCAGCTTTTATTGTAATTCTTGAAGTTGCTAGTTCATCTAAAATTCTCTGAGCAGTTTTAGGCCCAACGCCTTCGTGTAAAAGTAAAACTCTGTACCAGCTAATAACATCTTTAGGATTAATTGCGATACGAAGAAATGCCATTACATCTTTAACGTGAGCAGTTTCAACAAACTTCATTCCGCCAAACTTCTGAAACGGAACATTTGCTTTTGCGAGTTCAAGTTCAAGATCAAATGAAAAGAAAGATGAACGAAATAAGACTGAAATATCTTTTAACGAAACACCTTCTTCTCTAAGATCGAGAATTTTTTCTACAATAAATTTTGATTGAAGATTTTCTGTTGAAGCAGCAACTATGTTTGGTAGCGCTCCGCTTCCTCGTCTTGAGTAAAGATCCTTTTTATACTTCTCAATAGCTGCTTCGTTTATTCTGTTTGCAAAATCCAGAATTGATTGAAAGCTTCTATAATTTTCTTCCAGTTTAATAATTTTAACATCATCAAACAGTATTGGGAACTGCATTATGTTGTGAAAATCCGCACCACGAAATGAATAAATAGATTGTGAATCATCACCAACGACCATTACATTTTTACTGTACTGCGAAAGTCCTTTTACAATTTCTGATTGCAAATGATTTGTATCCTGGTATTCATCAACCATTACAAATTTAATTTCTGATAGAAGCGCTTTAACAGCAATGCCGCCTTTGTTTAGAAACTCGCGCAAATAAACAAGTAAATCGTCATAATCAAGAAGATTGTTTCTGCGTTTGTATTCAGTAAAAATTTTATTGATTTCCAAAATTTTATCAAGCAAAGGAATAAAATGCGGATAATCATTTTCGATTATCTCTTCAACTTTTTTTCCTGTGTTAACACTTAGACTAAAAACTTTGTTAAGAGTTTGCTTGTTAGGAAATCTTTTTTCTTTTGTGATAAATCCATCCTGTGAGCGAATAAGATTTATTACATCCGCACTATCACTTTGATCAAGAATAGTAAATGAAGAATCAAGTCCGATTACTTTAGCATATTTTCTAAGCGTAAGATTTGCAAACGAATGAAAAGTTCCGCCGCGAATTTTAGAGCACCTGTCATCAAGCAGCATAGATGAACGTTTCATCATTTCATTTGCTGCTTTGCGGGTAAAAGTAAGAAGTAAAATTGAGTTTGGATCGTGACCGAGTTCAATTAATCTTGCAACACGATAAACTAATGTTCGCGTTTTACCGGTGCCTGCGCCTGCAATAATTAAATAACATCCATTAACAGCGGAAGCCGCTTCAAACTGTGATGCATTTAATTCCTCGCGGTAATTAATTGTAAAACGGGCTTCGTCCGTTTGTTGAACTAAGCCCGTTTGTCCAAGTCTTTTTAAAGTATATTTTTTCTGATTCATCTACGCAGTGCTTTTGGCTTCCCTAAAATTTCTGAAAATAAAATATACTCTCTAACAGTTCTGGGATTTTTTAATTTTCGATTAAATTCAGTTACTGTAGCTCGCTGCTGTTTTGGTCCCGCTAAAACGCGCTCAAACTCTTTTGCACTCGCTTCAATCTTCGGATCTACTTTAGATTTTTTTCTTTCCCACTTATTTTGTTCAAGTGGCGTTCTTCTCTCCGCTTTAATTTTAAAATCTGAAGCTCGTCGTTCCTCAATTTTTTGCTGCATTCGATTATCAGAAACCCTATCAAGATTTTCATTTCCAATTTCGCGTTCGCTATAATCTCTTGATTGTTGCGGTGCCGGATTAGTTTGTTTTGGAATATTAACATTCCCTTTAAAGAGGTTTTCAAGCTCACGCAAAATATCATATTCATCCTGCTTTTGAGAAACAGCCACATTATCAGTTTTGATTTGCTGGTCAGAATATGAACCAGAATCAGGTTGCTTTGTCCTTGGCGGGGCAGATTGCTTCGGCGGCTCTTTCTTTTTAAAGAAAGAGCTTAAGAAGCTAAAAATTAAAATGCCGTAAATGAGATATTGAAATAAATCATCCATCGGTTTTTTTCTTTTCTTCAGGTTGTGCTATTGATGTTCTCATTTCGGTATCAGCCTGAATGTTGCGAAGATTATAATAATCCATAACACCGAGCTTGCCATTTCTAAATGCATCAGCAATTGCTCTTGGAACCTCAGCCTCTGCTTCAACAACTTTTGCTTTCATCTTTGCAACTTCGGCAATGTTTTCCTGTTCACTTGCAACTGCTGCGGCACGTCTCTCTTCAGCTTTTGCACGTGCAACTTTTAGATCAGCTTCTGCTTGATCAGTCTGTAAAATTGCACCAATGTTTTGACCGATATCAACATCAGCAATATCAATCGAGAGAATTTCAAACGCAGTTCCGCTGTCTAATCCTTTTGCTAAAACTGATTTAGAAATCTTATCAGGATTTTCTAATACTTCTTTGTGCGAAAGACTCGAACCAATTGTTGAAACTATTCCTTCACCAACTCTTGCAAGTATTGTTGCTTCGCCCGCACCGCCCACTAATCGTTCTATGTTTGCGCGAACAGTTACTCTGGCAATCGCTTTTAACTGAATACCGTCTTTTGCAACCGCTGCAACAAGTGGTGTTTCAATTACTTTTGGTACAACGGACATTTTAACTGCTTCAAGCACATCACGTCCGGCAAGATCGATTGCTGTTGCACGTTCAAATGTTAATCCAAGGTTAGCCTTATCAGCAGAAATTAATGCGTTAATTACTTTAGTAACATTTCCTCCTGCAAGATAATGTGCTTCAAGTTTTGCTTGATCAATTGTTAAACCTGCCTTTGTTGCTGTAATCATGCTTCTAACAATTAATACAGGAGGGACTTTTCTCAATCTCATTCCAATTAAATCACGAACTATTTTTACTTTTACTCCGGAAAAGTATGCGGTAATAAATAATCCAAGCGGAACGAAATAAAGAAAGAGAACTAAGAACAAGGCAACCGCAATAATTATTACGATTGATAATCCAGTTAATGCTTCCATCTATACTCCATAATTATGATTAATAAAATAAATTCAGTGCAGAGTTATATCCGCAAAATATTAAGTATCTGTCTTAATGACGGTAATTAAGTTTTTATGACGAGAAAACTATCATTTTAGCAGAACTTTTTTCTTTCTGATCTGAAATTATAGAAAATTTTAACCAAATGTACTGGCATTTTAATTGAACTATATAAAACTTGTCATTTCAGAATTAGATTGTCCAAATCATTGATTTAAGGCTGGCTTGATAAGGGACAGCACTTATTGTTATATTTCAACTGTGAAACGAATTTAGAGAAAAATTTGTTTTACTTTTAATCAAATAAGGAGATATATGGACGGAAATTTCTCAGATAGATTGCAGGATGTAATAAGACTTAGCAGGGAAGAGGCTTTAAGGCTCGGGCACGATTATATTGGAACAGAACATCTGCTTCTTGGAATCATTCGTGAAGGACAGGGAGTTGCCGTAAGAATTTTAAGAAATCTTGATTGCGATCTTGTAAAATTAAAAAAAGCAATTGAGGATACAGTTAGAACTTCCGGAGGAACTTTAACGATTGGAAATATTCCACTTACAAAACAGGCAGAAAAAGTTCTAAAGATTACTCAGATCGAATCTAAAATTTATAAAGCTGATGTTATCGGTACAGAGCATCTTATTCTATCTTTACTTAGAGATGAAGACAACATTGCTACACAAATTTTACATCAGTTTAACGTTACCTACGATTCGGCACGTTCAGAACTTAACTCGATGTTAAGTGCAAAGAATCCAAGAGATGCTAATCAAAAAGTTCCCCCAATGATGGATAAGAAAGCTGATAAAACTAAAACTCCTGTTCTGGATAATTTTGGTAGAGACTTAACAAAACTTGGAACTGAAGATAAACTCGATCCGGTTGTTGGCAGAGAAAAAGAAATTGAACGCGTTGCACAAATCCTTAGCAGAAGAAAAAAGAACAACCCTGTTTTAATTGGTGAACCGGGTGTTGGTAAAACCGCAATTGCAGAAGGATTGGCTCTTCGTATCATACAGAAAAAAGTGCCTAGAACTTTGCAGGATAAACGAGTTGTTACTTTAGATCTTGCCGGACTTGTAGCCGGAACAAAATACCGCGGACAGTTTGAGGAAAGAATGAAAGCCTTGATGAACGAACTTGAAAAAGCTGAAGATGTAATTCTCTTTATCGATGAACTTCATACAATAGTCGGTGCAGGCGGTGCAAGCGGTTCGCTTGATGCTTCAAATATGTTTAAACCTGCTTTGGCACGTGGTGACATACAGTGTATTGGTGCAACAACTTTAGATGAATATAGAAAATTTATCGAAACAGACGGTGCACTTGATCGCAGATTCCAAAAAGTTATGGTTGATCCACCAACGTATGATGAAACACTACAGATTCTTGAAAATATAAAATTCAAATATGAAGAACATCATCGTGTTAGATATTCTAAAGAAGCAATTCAAACGGCAGTTAAACTTAGTAACCGCTACATAACAGATCGCCATCTACCAGATAAAGCAATCGATGTAATTGATGAAGCAGGTTCAAGAGTTCACATGGGTAATTTTGAAGTGCCTCAGGATATTCTTGATCTTGAAGAAGAGATTGAAGGCGTAAAAAAAGATAAAGCACGCGTAGTAAAGATGCAGGATTATGAAGAGGCTGCACGTTTGCGTGATAAAGAAAGAAATCTTCTTTCTGATCTTGATACGGCAAAACGTGAATGGGATACAAAGACAAAAGATATTGTTCACGATGTTAGCGAAGATGATATTGCTACAGTTGTTGCGATGATGACGGGCATTCCTGTTAATCGTATTGCGCAAACAGAATCTGATAAACTTCTTAAGATGGGTGATGCTCTTAAAAAATCTATTGTTGGGCAGGATGAAGCTGTAGAAAAACTAACTAAAGCTATCCGCAGAACAAGAGCAGGATTAAAAAGTCCAAATCGTCCGATCGGAAGTTTTATTTTTTTGGGACCAACCGGAGTTGGAAAAACAGAGTTGTGCAAAGTGCTCGCAAAATATTTATTCGATAGCGAAGACGCACTTGTTAGAATTGATATGAGCGAGTATATGGAAAAGTTTTCTGTTTCAAGATTAGTTGGAGCGCCTCCCGGGTATGTTGGATATGAAGAGGGCGGACAATTAACTGAAAAAGTAAGACGCAAACCATATTCCGTTGTATTGTTTGATGAGATTGAAAAAGCACATCCGGATATTTTTAGTTTGCTGCTTCAGGTTCTTGATGATGGAACTTTAACTGATTCACTTGGCAGAAAAGTTGATTTCAAAAATACAATCATAATTATGACATCAAATGTTGGAACCAAGGATATTAAGAACATTAGCAAATTTGGTTTTGGCGGAGATGATAAAGCTGATAAGTATTCAAGCTTAAAAGATACCGTTGAAGAAGCGATGAAGAGATTATTTAATCCAGAATTCTTAAACAGAATTGATGATACAATTGTTTTTAGAAATCTTGATAAAGATGATATTCACAAAATTATTGATATAGAGATTAAAGATCTTCTTTTAAACATCAGAGAAAATAAATTAACTCTTGTACTTGATGAGACTGCAAAGGAATTTTTAGTTAACAAAGGCTTTGATGAAAAATTTGGTGCTCGACCATTGCGCAGAGCTTTACAAAAATATGTTGAAGACCCGTTAGCTGAAGAAATATTACGCGGCTCATTTAAAGAAGGAACAACAATAATTTCCAAGCACGTTGAAAACACTGAAGACTTAGTTTTCTTTGATGAATCATTAGAACATCCGGATCCAAATGTTGAACCGGAAAAAACTGATTTGGGTGAAAACTAGTTCATCATTTTATTAGACCTTTTATAAGCGCATTCTTTAGGATGCGCTTTTTTTTGTTTATTTTTACAATGCAATCATTAAAACTTCAGGTTAACGATGAGTAAGTTAAATCAGGATCAAATCAATACTAATCTTTCGAAGTTTTCAGGATGGAGTTTTGAAAATGATTCTATCTCAAAACAATTCCAGTTTAAAGATTTTATAGAGGCATTATCATTCGTAAACTCTGTTGGTTTGGAATCAGAAAAAATGAATCATCATCCTGATATTTTGATGTTTGCCTGGAATAAAGTTAAAATCACAATTTCTACTCACGATGCAGGTGGAGTAACTGAAAAAGATTTCTCGCTTGCACAAAAAATAGAGGAAAGAAAAAAATGAGTACGCGGCTTGATGAACTATTTGATAAATACGATGAAAATCCATTAGATCCGAATATCATTTACAGCATTGTAAAAGAGTACTTAAAAAATAATGAAGACGATGAGGCTGAAGTGTACTTGAAGGATTTAATAAAAAAAGATCCAAAGTATGTTCAGGCTTACATTACTTACGGCAACCTTAAAGAAAATAATAACGAAGTTGAGGATGCTGAATATTATTATCGAACAGGATTACGCATTGCCAAAGAATTAAACGACACAAAAGCAATAAGAGCTTTGGAGGATTATCTTGATGAACTTGAATAATGAAGATGTTATAAAAATATTTAAAAGCACCGAAGCATTGTTAGAAGGACATTTTCTTTTAACTTCAGGCAGACACAGCAACCAGTATTTTCAGTGTGCAAAAGTTTTACAATATCCGGAATATACTTCGCAAATATGTTCGTTGATTGCAAATCTTTTTAAGAGTTACGAAATAGATACGGTTATTGCTCCAGCTATGGGCGGAATGATAGTTGGTTATGAAGTTGCAAGTCAATTAAATAAAAGATCCATCTTTACTGAGAGAGAGAATAAAGAAATGACTTTACGTCGTGGATTCTCTTTATCGGAAGGTGAAAAAGTTTTAGTGTGTGAAGATGTTGTTACAACCGGCGGTTCTGTTTTTGAAGTTATTGAAATCGTTAAGAAATTTGGTGCAGAAATCGTTGGAGTAGGAAGTATTGTTGATCGCAGTAACGGCAAAGTTGATTTTGGTTATGAGTTTTTTCCTTCACTAAGATTAAATGCTGTATCATATCCACCAGAGGATTGTGCGATTTGCAAAGAAGGAAAGTTAGAATTAGTTAAACCGGGCTCAAGAAAAGTTTTTTAATTACTATCAACAGAATCAAATGAAAAAATATTTATTATTATTTACACTTATACCTATTATATCATTTCCGCAAATAAATTTTAATCAATACTTTGAAGACAAAACTTTAAGATTGGATTATTATCATACCGGAAACTCAACTGAAGATTCTTATTCAATTGATGAATTGATTGAAGAGCCATATTGGGGCGGATCAAAAGTAAATCTTCTCGATAAGTTTAATTACGGCAAATACAAGTTTATTGTAAAGAATTTTGATTCTGGAAAAGAAATTTATTCCAGAACTTATGCAACTTTATTCAGTGAATGGCAGACAACTGATGAAGCAAAGAGTACAATAAAAAGTTTTAGTGAAACAATAGTTTTCCCATATCCTAAGAATCCCGTTACAGTTGAGTTTTACTCCAGAGATAAAAAAAATATCCTGCATAAAAAGTTTGAATATGTTGTTAATCCAAATAGTTACTTCATAAAAACTGAACGAAAACTTGAGTATAAAAACTTTAAAGTATTGAATAGTGATGACTCAGATGAGGCTGTGGATATAGTAGTGATTCCTGATGGTTACACGAAAGATGAGATGGATAAGTTCAAAAGAGATTGTGAAAAGTTTGCCGGATATTTATTTAATGCTTCACCGTACAAAGAGAATAAAGACAAGTTTAACATTTGGGGAATTGAAGCTCCATCAAAAGAATCCGGGACAGATATTCCGGCAGAAAATATCTGGAAAAACACGATTGTAAATTCTCAGTTTTACACTTTTGATCTAGATCGGTATTTGATGACGAGTGATAATAAAACTTTGCGGCATATTGCATCAAATGCACCTTATGATCAGATATTTATTTTAGTTAATACAAAAAAGTACGGCGGAGGTGCAATTTATAATCATTATTCGGTTTGTGTTAGCGATAATAATTACAGTGAGTACATTTTTACACACGAGTTTGGACACGGATTTGCTGGGCTTGGAGATGAGTATTACACTTCCGATGTTGCTTACAACGAATTTTATCCGCTTGATGTTGAACCGCTCGATCCAAACTTAACAACTCTTGTTAATTTTGATTCAAAGTGGAAAGATATGCTTGATGAAGAAACTCCAATTCCAACTCCGGCAGAAAAAGAATTTAATGAAACATTAGGTGTATTTGAAGGCGGCGGGTATGTTGCAAAAGGTGTTTACAGACCAATGCAGGATTGTTCGATGAAGTCAATATCTGTTGATAATTTTTGTCCTGTTTGTAAACGCGCAATAAAACAAGTAATAGATTTTTATAGTGAATAATTATTAAGGAAAATTTTGGATCAAAAAAAATTACATAAAACAGTTGAAACAATTGCATCTCAAAAATTTGGTTCAGACGAAGAGATGCTTACAACGGTAATCAATGAAATTGTTCATGATCAATCAACAGGATTTACAGGTGGAAGAATCTGGAAACTTTATCCCGAGATTGAGGGATATAGGCTGCTTTATCAAACAGGTAAGATGGAAAAGATTGATAAAAATTTTGTGATTCGTGCTCTTCAGTATCCCGTTTTTGAACAGCTTGCACAATCAAGAACAATTCTTGGTCACGAAACAATAGAAGCGTTACGTAAAAAAGGAATCTTTAAATATTCAGCTTCGGGAGTGGGACATAAAACTAAAATACAGGGAAAACCTTTTTATGAATATGTTCTGGCACTTAACTCAAAAAATATTGATGAAGAATTAAGAGTCAATCTCAGCATTATCTCCACAGCATTAACTGCTCAAATAAAACAGAGAAAAATATCCTTAAGTGCAAACCAGCTTAAAGCTGATATTGATAAAGCAAGAGAATTACAAAAAAGTATTTTACCTGAACACGAATTTAAATTTCATCACTTTGATATTTATGGTATTACCGATCCTGCTGAAATAGTTGGTGGAGATTTTTTTGATTACCTTGATATTGGAGAAAACAACGATAGAATCGGAGTTGCGATTGGTGATGCCGCAAGTAAAGGCGTTGCTGCCGCTGCAGAAGCAATGTATGTTTCCGGTGCACTCCGAATGGCAACTACCTTTGAGATTAAGATTTCTCTTATTCTTAAACGAATGAATGACCTTGTTAATAAAATATTTGAAGATGATAAATTCACTTCATTGTTTTACGGTGAACTTTCAACTTATAAAAATGGATTATTTCTTTATGCCAATGCGGGTCACAATCCGCCGATTTTTTATAGAAGTGCAAAAAATAAATTTGAACTCCTAAATCCAACAGGACCTGTATTGGGACCAGCTCCGCAATCAAAATATTATGTTGAAAATATTAATATTTATTTAAATGATATTCTTGTTTTGTACTCTGATGGAGTTACAGAAGCGGCTAATACTAAGTTCGCGTTTTATGGAGAACAAAAATTATATTCAATGATTAGAAAACTTAAGGACAAATCGCCAAAGGAAATTGCACTTGGGATCTTAGAAGATGTGATTAAATTTTCTAAGAATGGATCCTACACCGATGACAAAACAATCGTAGTGATTAAAAGAACTTCTTAGATAAATATTTTACTCCGTCATCCCGAGCCCCGATGAATTGGGATAAACTCCGATGAAGGATGACAATTTTATAACAACGGAGACTTTTGAATAATCTGCGGCGGAAAGAGTAACAGACGAATTAAATATTTATTTATAAATAAATTAAACTACTATGTTAACCTCAATCAATCCAGCAAATAATAAAGTAATAAAATCTTACGATGAAATAACAACTGCAGAATCTGCAGAAATTATTTTTCTCGCAGATACAGCTTTTAAAAGTTGGAAAGAAACAAAATTTAATCATCGATCTGAATTGATGAAAAATGCTGCGAGAGTTCTAAGAGAAAATTCCGAAGAATATTCTGTTTTAATGACGATGGAAATGGGAAAGCCAATAGTCCAATCGAGAGCAGAAGTAGAAAAGTGTGCGTGGGTTTGTGATTATTATGCAGAAAATGCTGAGAAGTTTTTAGTAGATGAAATTATCAGAACAGAGGCTGCAAAAAGTTTTGTATCGTATCAACCACTTGGAGTAATACTTGCAATTATGCCATGGAATTTTCCATTCTGGCAGGTTTTTAGATTTGCTGCCCCAAACTTAATGGCAGGCAACGCTGGATTATTAAAACATTCATCCAATGTTTCAGGCTGTGCTTTAGCTATCGAGGATGTTTTTAGAAAAGCCGGATTTCCGGAAAATCTTTTTAGAACATTATTAGTAAAAGCAACAAATACAAAAGAAATAATTTCTAATGAGAAAGTTAGAGCAGTTACAATAACAGGAAGTGTTCCAGCAGGAAAATCAGTTGCATCGCTCGCGGGCAGTTTGATTAAAAAAACAGTTTTAGAATTAGGCGGCAGTGATCCCTATGTTATTCTTGAAGATGCTGATTTGAAAAAAGCATCTATTTCTTGTGTAACATCTCGAATAATAAATGCAGGGCAAAGCTGTATTGCAGCAAAGAGATTTATTATTGTTGAGAGTGTATATGATGAGTTTGAAAAGTTATATCTGGGTTTAATGTCGAAGAAAAAAATGGGTGATCCATTCAATGAAAAAAATGATTTGGGTCCACAGGCAAGTTTACAATTGCGAAATGAATTGCACGATCAGGTTTTAAAAAGTGTAAAACAGGGCGCTGAATTAATTCTTGGCGGTATAATTCCTGAAATGGAAGGCGCTTACTATCCACCGACAATTTTAAGAAATGTTAAGCCGGGAATGGCAGCTTTTGATGAAGAATTATTTGGTCCGGTTGCGGCATTGATTAAAGCGAAAGATGAAGAAGATGCAATTGAACTTGCTAACAAAAGTATTTTTGGATTAGGTGCCGCAGTGTTTACAAAGGATGTTAAAAAAGGTGAACTTATTGCAAAACAAAGACTTAATGCCGGATGCTGTTTTGTAAATGATTTTGTTAAATCAGATCCAAGGCTGCCATTTGGCGGGATTAAAGAATCAGGTTACGGAAGGGAACTATCTCCATTTGGCATTAAAGAATTTGTAAACATCAAATCAGTTTACGTTAAATAATTAGTGCAGCTTTGATTTATTTCTTATTATCAGAAATTTCAAAACTTACACTGGCAAGCGCAATAGGTTTTCCTGCATCATCTGTAATTAAAGATGTTGAAAGATGAATGCGGAATTCTTCACCATTTTTATTCTTATTAATTAATTCACCTGTCCATCCCCCAGCCAAGGTTTCTGGAAATATTTTTTTTATGATTGCCGGATCATTTTTTTGTGATCGAATAAATGTAATTGGCTTACCTATTATTTCATTTGTAGTATAACCATAAATTCGACTAAAAGATTTGTTTATAAAGATTATTTTATCACGCATGTCAGTAATACATACACATTCAGTCACACTCTTTAATGTTTGAGCCAGAATACTTATTTTTTCTTCAGCTAATTTTCTTTCTGTTATATCGGTTATAAAACCTTCAAGACAAATTACATTACCTTTATCATCATAAATTGCACGACCCTTTTCCCAAACCCATTTTGCAATGCCTTGCCAGGTGTTTATTCGGTAGAGCATTGTATATGATTCGTGATTATTTACAGCATTCTGAACTGTTTCGTAAACAAGTAACTGATCTTCTTTATGTATTAGATTTGCATAGCTAATTACTTTATCATTAAGAAGTTCATCTCTTCTGTATCCAGTTAACGGATAACAGCCTTCGCTAACAAGTTCCATAGTCCAGTTAATATTATTTGCACATCTGTATGCCATACCAGGAAGATTACTCATAAGTGTGTCGATTTCCCTTTTTTGTTCAGCAATAATTTGTTCTGATTTTTTTCTTTCAGTTATATCTCTTACAATAGCCTGCAGATAAACTTCCTGTTGCAATTCAATTCTCTTTAAACTCACTTCAGCATCAAATTGCCATCCATCAAATCTTGCATGCCTCCACTCAAAAAACTGGGGAACACCCTTGATTGCCTCAGCCATTTTTTCCTTTGCTTTTAATTTTGATGACTGACCATCGGGCTGCAACGCAGGTGAAAACATATATGGGTTTTTACCAATGATTTCACTTTTTGCAGCTTTAAATAATTGTGTTGTTTTTTCATTACAATCTATAAACACGTCATCCTTCATTAAAAAGATTGCATCATTGGCCGACTCAAAAAGTGTTTTAAATTTTAGTTCACTTAATTTGATTGCATCAAGAGCTTTTTGTTTTTCAGTAATATCAGTAAAGAATACAGCTATCGTTTTGTCAGATAATTTAATTACTGAAAATTCATATACACCTTTAAAGTGGATATCTTCATAATTTAAATACTGGCTAAGCAGGGGATTATTAGTTTTAAGTACTTCCTTAAATTTCCCAATAACATTGTCTTTTAGTAAAGATGGAAAAATATCCTGAATTTTTTTTGATATCAGAGCATAAACATCAATGTTAAGAATATCTACTGCTGATTGATTAGTGCTTATCAATATCAGATCATCATTTTCATCTAATCTGTAAACAAGTACACCAAGCGGGGATGCATCCAGCATATTCTGTAAACTTTGTGCAAGATTTTTAGCATTAGCTTCAGCATTTTTTTGATAAGTAATGTTATCGAACACAAAGAATATTTCTTTAGTTAATGAAGATTCATCCGTTGTATAGATAGTTTCTCTCACCCAAAACTCCTGTTTATTCTTTCGCAGCATTTTCATTTCGTGAGATGAATGCTTATCTGGATTTAAGAGTACATACTGGATATGCTTTTCAAGGCGTGCCGCATCTTGTGGAATAAACAGTTTGGATATGTGTGATTCAATTAATTCATTTGTAAGGTAACCTAATTCTTTAGCCCCGTTTTTGTTTACTGAAGTAATTATTCCATCTAAATTAATTGAGACATGTATTAAGGGATAGTTCTCATAAAGCAAACGAAATTTATTATTAGGTTCATCAGACATATTTGTCTTTTCGATTTTCTTTTTTGAGGATGATTGAGATGAAGATTTCATACGATACTTAATTAATCCTTTTCAACTTAGAATTAAATAAACATATTAACTTACCAGTAAGATAATAAGATTATCTTTTATAGTTTGCAAAAAAATTTTAGAATTTTACTATTAGCGGTTTATTTTCAATACTCAGAGCAGAATCCATATTGTGATTGTTATAATTTGGCATGAGGATTATCTTTACAATAAAGAAATTAAAAATCTGGAAATCTGCTATTGAAAAATTATAAACTAATAATACAGTATGAAGGAACAAATTATTCAGGGTGGCAGATCCAAAAAAATTCCCAATCAATTCAGCAAAAAATTACTAACGCAATTGAAGTTTTACTTAAAGAACAAATAAATCTGATTGGATCAGGTAGAACTGATTCTGGTGTTCACGCAATTGGGCAGGTCGCAAATTTTAGGACTGAAACGGAAATAAATGTTTATCGTTTTAAACATTCATTAAACTCAATTTTACCTGTGGATATAGTAGTTTCTGAAATGGAAGAAGTTGAGTATGAATTTCATGCCAGATACGATGCAAAAAAAAGAACCTATTTGTATCTAATAAATCAAATGAGATCACCTTTCTATAAAAATTATTCATATTTTTATCCACGTAAAATTGATTTAGAAAAACTGAATTCACTTATTTACTTATTTTTGGGTGAAAAGGATTTTACATCATTCAGCAGAAAAAATAGTGAAATCGAAAATAAAAATTGTAATGTGCATAAAGCCTTTTGGCGAAAAAAAGGGGAAATAGTTTTATTCTCGATTCAAGCAAGCAGATATTTACACGGCATGGTAAGAACAATAGTTGGTACCCTGTTAAGTGCGCAGGATCAAAGTAATCCTGAGACCTTTATTGAGGAAATTTTTAATTCAAAAAACCGGGAAGAAGCTTTTGAAGCTGTTCCTGCTAAAGGACTATTTTTATATAAAGTGGAGTATTAAAAATGTTTAATCTAAATTCTAAAAAAATTTTAATAACGGGCGGATCAAAAGGAATTGGGGCAGCTTGTGTAAAATATTTCTGTATGGCTGGTGCATCAGTTGCATTTACGTATAATTCCAATCAGGCAATAGCTGCCAGAATTGAAAAACGTTTTTCTAAAATTTCCAAATGCAAAGCATATAAAGTTGATATCACAAATGAAGAAGAAATTAAAAACACTGTTCAAAATGTAATAAAGGATTTTGGCAGAATAGATGTTTTGGTAAACAATGCTGGAATATGGAAAGAAGCCAGGATAAGTAAGATGAAACTTTCTGCCTGGGAAGAAACAATAAAAACAAATCTTACATCTGCATTTTTATTTACTCAACAAGTCGCTCATTTTATGAAATTAAAAAGATACGGTAAAATTATTAATATCTCATCAACTGCAGGGCAAAGGGGAGAAGCACATTACTCTCATTACGCAGCTTCTAAAGGCGGTATGATATCGTTTACAAAATCACTTGCATCAGAACTTGGTCCTTTTAACATTAATGTAAATAGCGTTGCACCTGGTTGGGTATTAACTGATATGTCTAAAAGTGTTTTATCCAATAAAAAAAGTTTAGACGAAGAATTAAAAAAAATTCCTTTAGGAAGAATTGCCACTGCCGATGACATTGCAGGTCCGGTAATATTTCTTGCATCTGATTTATCCCGTCACGTAAATGGGGAAGTTCTAAATGTTAATGGCGGCTCTGTTTTAGTCGGATAAAAAGAATGGAATTTTTAGCAGGCATACATCCTAAAGTTGTTCATTTCCCAATTGCATTTTTAATGCTTTATCCATTAGTGGAATTAATTTATCTTTTTACTGGAAAAGATTTTTTTTCAAAAGTGGCAGTACTATTTCTTGCAATCGGAGTTGTTGGATCTTTATTTGCGGTGCTCTCAGGTAATCAGGCGATTGAGTTTGTAAAAAACTGGACAGAGGAAGGCAAAGAAATATTCAGTTCACATCAGATGTTTGCAAATTTAACTGTGTGGTATTTTTCAGCTTTGCTCGTTATAAGATATTCTTTGTTTGTTAAGAAAAAACTTAATCGTCTAGTTATTAGTGTTATCTTTGTTTTGTCATTAGTCGGTGGTTATTTTGTTTATCAGGCAGGTAATTACGGCGGCAAATTAGCAGATCAGGTTGTGATTAATTCAATTTCAAACACAGAAAAAGAAAAGTAAATTTGGTAACAAATTTTTAACTAATTTTATTTTACAATGATCAGATCGATAAAATATTTATTAACTATTATTTTACTTTTTTCTACAATAACGTTTGCAGAAAAACCACCTTCAAGTAAAGCCACCGGATTTTTTGTTGCCTTTGGTGTTGGACCCAGAATGCCTATCGGAGATTTTTCCAGAACTACTAATATTGGTTATGGAGTGAATGTTGAATTTTCATATACCGATACTGAGTTTCTTCCTGTGTTTCTTTTTGCCAATCTTGGATATGAACAATACCCTGGTTCGCAAAATTATTTTCAAGAAACCGATTACTCAAATTTTCACACAAATGCTCTACCAGTAAACATTGGTGCCAGATATTATTTCGCCCCGTTACTAGAGAATATAGTTTTACTTATGCCAATTGTTCAAGTATCCGCAGCGTACATCTATTATCAAACATTAAATGAGTTTGATGAAAATTCCGGAAGGAACAATTTTCTTGATGATGAGAGTAAATTTGGATTCAGTGCCGGTGCCGGTGTTTCGATGTTTATGATGGAGTTGTTGGCAAATTATAATTATATGCCTTCCAATCAATTCATTTCAGTCGATCTTAAAGTAAGAATTCCATTATATATAAGTTTTTAGGAGGTGCCATGAATTATAAAAATCTGCTTATTAATATAAACGAACACATTGCTGTTCTAACCCTAAACCGTCCTGATAAACTTAATGCACTTAATCACGAAACATTATCAGAATTACAGCAAGCACTTGAGTTGTTAAAAAAAGATGAAAATATTTTTGCTGTAATAATAACTGGCAGTGGTGAAAAAGCCTTTGTTGCAGGCGCCGATATTTCTGAAATCAACAAACTGAATATGCTGGATGGAAAAAAGTTTGCTGAATTTGGTCAATCAGTTTTTACTATGATTGAAAAATTTGACAAACCCGTAATAGCCGCAGTAAACGGTTTTGCACTTGGCGGCGGATGCGAACTTGCACTTTCCTGTCATATAAGATTAGCTAGTGAAAATGCAAAGTTTGGGCAGCCCGAAGTTAACCTTGGAATTATTCCCGGTTACGGCGGAACACAAAGATTAACCCGATTGATTAATTCCGGCAGAGCAACAGAATTGATTTTAACTGCTGATATGATTGATTCATCTGAAGCTTTAAGAATTGGATTAGTCAATAAAGTTTATCCGCAAAGTGAATTACAAAGTAAAGCATTTGAAATGGCTTCTAAAATTGCAAGTAAAGGACAGCAAGCAATACGTTTAGCTTTAAAGGCTATAAAAGTTGTTGATGAAGTTTCATTACACGAAGGGCAAAATATTGAAGCTACTCTGTTTGCATTATGCTGCGGAACAGAAGACTTTAAAGAAGGAACGCAAGCGTTTTTGGAAAAAAGAAAACCAACGTTTACAAATAAATAGACTTTTTGAAATCTTAAGAAGCATCTCATAAGTCAATTTTTATATGTCATTCCCGTGAAAACGGGAATCTAAAATACTTAAAATGAAATGGATTCCCACTTTCTCCCGAAGGATGCCTACGGCAGTGGGAATGTCAATTCTGTATTTTTTAGCATTGAGACAATCGCAACATTTAGAATCAAAATTATTTTTATACCTAACACGAATTAGAATCTAATATGATATGTAAAACTTATTGAACCATACCTGCCTACCGGAAGGCAGGCTTAATTTTAAATTAATATGACTAAATCTTCTCTACCAAAAAATATCGCTCTGCTTTTGTTCGGCGTTGTTGTAATACTTCTTGTTGTAAATATTGTAATTACAAAATATGTTTCGAATGATGAACAGCCCAAAAACAGGGAGGCTTTAAGCGGAATTGAGATTGACAAATCATTTCATTCAGCACTTAAGAATTATGGCTTTTTAGACAGTTGGATATCCAGGAAAAAAATAAAAAATATTTCCGGTGATTCACTTTTTTCAAGCTACTCTGTTAAAATCCCAAAAGATGTTCCAATTCATTTACTAATTCTTGAGCTAAAAAATATTTTTTGGGAAAATGATGTTAATCTGGATGCTGAAGAAATTACCGCCGGTAAAAAAACTTTATTACAGATATCAGCTGATAACAAATTAAAACTTGCGGCTGAGTTTTATTATGATGAAAAAATAATTCGTCTATTTGGAACAGTTTCATTTCTTGTTAATGATCTTCCTTTGCAAGATGAAGAACAGCTAAATAATGTTCTAAACATCCCTGAACTTTTCTATACTGTTGTCACTCCCAAAGAGGAATCAAAAAAAAGATTATCACAAGTATCTAAAGCAGGCAAAAGATATGCTTTACTTCTGGATGATAATATAACAGAGTTAAACTTTAAACTTTCCAGCAGTTATTCTGATGATAAAATTAAGAAATCCATAAAAGAAATTGTAGGAACATTTTATAATGCAGCCTTTTTTATTATTGATGACAGATCGGATTTATTTGAATCAAAAAAATATCCGTTAATTCAATCTGAGTTATTGAAAAGGGGAATTAAGATGATCAAATCTTCTAAATTAGAGACATTAACTTCATCAAGAATTAATGCTGAAGATAAATTTCAGGATTTTATGTTAACTGTTCAGAAGAATGATGAAAAAGTTTTAATGGTAAGCGCAAATGATTATCTAACTATATCTACTTTAATTCCGTCTTACAGAAAAATCGGCTATAAGTTTATTTATCCGGGAGATATAATAATTAAGAGGTAATTATTGTCTCACTAAGCCCTTATATTAATCGGGATAAACTCCGTCGAAGTGTTACCTCAAAACTTAAAGTTAATAATCATTTATCCAAAGTTTCTCCTTCGATAAATCGGGGGCGAAATTACATTCCTAAGTATTAATTAAATGGAAATAATTCAAATCACTTCACCAAACAAATCAACCTCTGCTATTTCAATTTGTAGATCATCAAGTTTTTGCATCAATAATTTTTTATCACCCACGAGGACAATCGAAAGTTTATAATTATTTATAAACTCTTTAGCCGACTTATCTACTTCTGATTTTGAAACTACATTTACATTTTTAATATAAGTGTCAAAATAATTAGCAGGTAAATTGTATAATATTTTACCAGCCACACCTGATGCGATCTGACGATAAGTTTCAAAATTAAGCGGAAACTTTTTTGTAATTGATGATTTAGCAAAATCTATTTCTTTATCTGTAACTCCATAATGGATATTATCAAGTTCAAAAAGAATTTCCTTTAAAGCGTTTGCGGTATTTTCAATTCCTACTGAAGTCGATACTTCAAAAAAAGCTGTGTCTTTAAAATACTGAAATCTTGAAGTTGCACCGTAAGTGTAGCCGTTTCTTTCACGTAGATTAAGATTGATTCTGCTTGTGAACTGCCCGCCTAAAATCGTATTAAGTAAATATCTTTGGAAAAAATCTTTTTGATTTCTTTTTGGTGTTATGTGCCCAACCCGTATTTCAGTTTGAACCGAGCCTTCCTTGTGATGCAAATAAATTTTCTTACTTGGTTCGGTTGATGAAGCAGAAAAAGTAAAATCAGACTTATTGTTTTCCCACTCTAAAAAATATTTGTCTAATAAACTTTCAAGCTCAACTTGATCTAAATCTCCAACAACAATTAAACACGAATTTGAAGGTGAAAAGAATTTAGCGTAATGAGATTTTATCTCATCAATTAAAATTGATTCGACTGTTTCTTCATATCCAGAAACTGGGGATGAATAACTGTTGGATTTTCCTAAAATAACTCTGTTAAAAATCTGATCTGCTAAATAATCAGGTTCATCCTTACTTTGCATGATCCGTGTAATAAGCTTCTTTTTCTCTCTATCAAAATCTTCATCATTAAAAGAAGGTTTAAGTAAAACTTTGTTGAATAGCTCTAAGGATCTATCAAAATTCTCTGAAAGAGTTTGCAAACTTAAATTTATTAAATCATTGTCGGTTGAGACATTAAAACTTGAACCAAGCATATCAAATTCATCACTCAACTGTAATGCATTCATTCCATCAGCGCCTTCATCCATTACAAGTGAAGTGAGATAAGATAACCCATTTTTATTTTCTGGATCAAATTTACTTCCAGCGTTTAAAATAAGATTTAATCTTACTAACGGAAGCCTATCTTTTTGTATAAATATTACACGTAATCCATTATCCAGTAAAAATTCATTCGGTTTCGGAAGCTTAAAAGTAATTTCTGATTTTACTACTGGCATATTTATTCTATCGGCCATTATAACTTTTCCTTTGGGGTGATGCGAAGTTCTACAAAAGGTTTGGTCAGGTAATTTCGAACAGCACTTTTTAGTGAAAGTTTATCCACATTATTGTAGCGCTCAAGATCAAACTCAAATGAGTTTGGTTCATTTAAATGATAGTTATAGTGATTAAGATAATCAGCCACCGTATCAAGATTTTGCATAGCAAAAACAAACTGAGCTTTGATTCCGTTTTTTGATTTTTCTAATTCTTTATCACTAACATTAGAAGCTGCTAAAGTGTTTACTTCATCTAAAATTATTTTTTTAATTTCATTAAGATTTGTTCCGGGACGCGCAGTTGAGATAATCATAAACTGTCCGCCAAACTTTCCGGAGTATTGAAATGCGGTAACATCCTGAGCAATCTGTAAATCAAAAACTAATTTTTTATACAACCGGGAATTTTTTGAGCCGGTTAAAATATCTGCTGCAACTTCTAAAGATGAATCATCTTTGCCAAAAATTAAATCCGAACGCCAGGCAAGATAAATTCTATCAAGCTGCACATTGTCTTTATGTTCAATAAAAATATTTTCATTAAGAGTTAGTTTATTTGATTCAGGTTTATGATTTGAATCAAATGGTTCGATTGATTCGAAATATTTTTCAATTAACTGAACTGTATCATCCTTTTCAAAATCTCCTGCAATAACAAGACAGGCATTATTTGGCGAATAATATTTTTTGAAAAAGTTTTTCACATCATCAAAAGTATAACTCTCTATATCTTTTAAAAATCCGATTGTTGACCAGCTATATGGATGACCCTCAGGATAAAGATTTGTACTGATTATTTCCCAGGCTAAACCATACGGCTGATTATCATATCTCTCTAATCTTTCATTCTTCACAACATCTTTTTGGTTATCAAGTTTTTCTTGAGTGAGTGCAGGAAGAAAATAACCCATTCTATCGGACTCCAACCAGAGCGCAAGTTCTAAATAGTTAGAAGGAAGTTTTTCATAATAATTTGTTCTGTCGGTTGAGGTCGATCCATTTAAAGTTCCACCAGCTTCTTGAATGTAACGAAAGTGCATTTCTTTAGGTACGTTTTCAGATCCCTGAAACATCATATGTTCAAATAAATGAGCTAATCCAGTTTTACCTTTTGTTTCATAAGCAGAACCAACCTTATACCAAATGTTTACTGAAACGAGAGGGAGAGATTTATCTTCATATAAAATGTACTCGAGTCCGTTTTTTAATTTACCTTTTGTGCAATTAAGATTAAGATGATTCAAATTTTATACCCTTTTCAAATTATTCGTAATACAGACTTTAGTCTGTGATATTCTTAAAAAAAAATGTTAAAACAGTTTAATCCGTCGCGGCGGACTGCGCTACGGTTGTGAAAATTATTTTAATAAAAACTCAATCCGTTCAAGTTTTCCATCAATATTGTTGTTAGGAAAGATATGAAGTATTTTTGCAAGTAACGGATAAATATCAATGTTATTTACTGTACCGCAAGTATAACCGGATTTAAAATCTGGTCCAATTGCAAAAAATATCCCATGCATATCGATATGATTATTATCATAACCATGTTGTCCTCCGGAATTCATATTGCTATATCTGTTTATATCTTTATTGGTCATTAAACTCCAACCAGGATCTGCAATTAAAATAATTTCCGGTATCATCGCATTATTTGAAAAATGATAGTATTCAGGAACCTCTTCCTTTCGATAGACCTTAAATTTATTCTCTTCTGATTTTAACCTGTTATAAACTTTATCACTTTCATCTTTTTCAGGGAAGACATACATAACAGGACCATAATCCCAGAGCTTCTGATTATATCCTGCTAAAATTTCTTCAACATTAATTACTCTATCACTGCTCACATCAGACATTCCATGATCAGATACAATTATAATATTTGTACTGTCATAAAGATTATTTTCCTTTAATCCATTAAATAATTTTCCGATTAAACTATCTAATCTCATCAAACAATTATTAAGATCCAGGGAGTTTGTACCAAACCTATGTCCGTATGTATCCGCTGCGTCAAAATAAAGAGTAATAAATTTTGGCCTTTGATTGATAGGCAGCTTTAACCAATCCAGCACTCCTTCAACTCTTTTATTATAATCTCTTTCATGCTCATAATTTTCAAAATAATCAGGTCTTCTATATTCAAGATTAAGTTCTGATCCCGGCCAGAAATAACTTGCGGTAATAACACCCTGTCTTTTTGCAGCTTCCCAAATTGCTTCACCTTTATACCATTTAGGATTTCTAACTGCACTAGTATCGCCAATTTTATAAATTTCATTTGTTACGGGATCAATAAAATTATTTGCAATTATGCCATGGTTTTCCGGATACAAGCCTGTAACGATTGTGTAATGATTAGGAAAAGTTTTTGTTGGGAAACAAGGTTTAAGAGATAAAGCATGCACTCCATTTTCTTTAATAAAATCAAGATTTGAGGTTAATTCTCTGTTTGGATAATCCCATCTGAAGCCATCAAAAGATATGAGGATGTTATAGTTTTTTTGCTGTGCAAAGATTTGAATAGATAACAGTAATAAAATCAGAGTAATAATTTTAATTTTGAATATTTTTTTCATAAAACTTTCATCTCTTTTTGTAAAAATGAATAAATTTCATCATAAATCCTTCAATTATTTTCCAAAAACAGAATAAATTAAAAAAGCAAGTGTTTAAGCTATATTATTTTAATATTAATTTTCAAAAAAGATTCAATATAGCTTGCATAAAAATTCGTTTAGGCTAATATTTCTTAAACACTTTATTGACTTTTTGCTATGCAGAAAATTTACACTATTAAACTTATCTTAAATAATCTATCCCTTAACTATCTCAAGGAGAAAAAATGATTAATCGTTACTCATTACTATCGATTTTCATGATGCTTCTTGTAACATTTACGCTTATGCAATCCAATGTATTAGCACAAGGTGTTACAACAGCAGCAATGAATGGAATTGTAGTGGACTCAAATGGCGACCCATTACCGGGCGCTAACTTATTAGCTGTTCATACTCCATCAGGAACAGAATATGGAACAACTACACGTGTTGATGGAAAATATAACCTTAATGGTTTGAGAACCGGTGGTCCATACAAAATTACTGTTTCATTTGTTGGATATAAGTCGCAGGTTTTTGAAGGACAAAATCTTCAATTGGGGCAAAATGCAAAGATTGATTATACCTTAATGGAAGAAGCAGTTGAATTAGGTGCTGTAACTGTGGTTGGAGAAAAAAATGCTATACTTTCCAGCAATAGAACAGGTGCTGAACAAAACGTTACAGCAAGAGACATAGAATTAGTTCCTTCAATTGGCAAAAATTTTAGTGATTTTGCAAAATTATCTCCCCAGGCTAACGGAAATAGCAGTTCTATCGCTAGCAGGAATAACCGTTATAATAATATTCAAATTGATGGTACTCAATACAATGATTTATTTGGCTTAGGCGCAACAGGCGCCCCAGGTGGTCAAACCGGTACAACCCCTATAAGTATTGATGCTATTCAGGAGTTTCAGGTTGTAGTAGCGCCTTACGATATAAAGTACGGTAGTTTTACCGGTGGCGGTGTTAATGCTATCACCAGAAGTGGTACCAATAAATGGTCAGGTTCAGTTTTCGGCTATGGTAGAAATGAAAGTTTAGTTGGAGCAGCAGGCTTTAAAGAAACTGATAAAGATTATCCTGAATTTAAGGAATATGCTTATGGTTTTAGACTTGGCGGACCAGTGATAAAAGACAAATTATTCTTATTTGCCAATGGTGAAATCACAGCTAAAGATCAACCTCTTCAAAATATTTCTTTGACTACCGGACCAACTACTGCTGAAGATTTAGCTAACCAATTTGCAGCTATTTTAAGCAGTAAAGGAATGGATGCCGGCACATATGGATCTTACACGGTTGAACAGCCAAGTGAAAAGTTCTTTGTTAGATTAGATTTTAACCAGTCTGAAAATCATAAAATGACATTAAGACATAATTATGTAACTGCATATCAGGATATTTTGGCTGGAAGAAATGCAAATACTCAAGTATCATTTAACACTTTTGCATATCGAATTAAGAACATAACTAATTCTACTGTTTTTCAACTTAACAGTACTTTTTCTAATAGATATTCAAATGAGTTAATTCTTGGCTTTACAACAATAAGAGATAGAAGAGCAGGAATTAGTGATAAACGTCCGGAAGTTAGAATTATGAGAGAAGATGTTCTGTTAGTTGCCGGACCTGATAGATTCTCTTCAGCTAATGAACTAGATCAGGATATCTTCGAATTAACTGATAACTTCTCCGCTTATTTGGGAGATCACGTACTTACTGTTGGTACACACAACGAATTTTTCTCATTCAGGAACTTATTCGTTAGATCTTTTTATGGATATTATGAATTCAATACTTTGGCAGATTTAGAGAATGAAACTCCCAGTTATTACCAAAGAGTATATTCGCAAGATCCAAATGTAGATAAACCAGCCGCTAGATTTAGCGTAAATCAACTTGGATTCTATATTCAGGATGAGTGGACAGTAGTTCCAACATTTAAACTAACGTTTGGCGTAAGAGCCGATATTCCATTCCTGCCAACAGAACCAGGGTACAATCCACTAGTTTCAGAAGATTTCCCTGATTACAGCACTTCTGATGTGCCAAGTGGTAATGTAATGTTTTCTCCAAGACTTGGTTTTAACTGGGATCTATTTGGTAACAGATCTACACAGTTAAGAGGCGGTGTTGGAATCTTCACAGGTCGTATTCCTTATGTGTGGATGTCTAACAACTATGGCAACACAGGTCTTTTAATTGCAGAAGTTAACCAGGCAAGCGGCGGTAATGTTGGATTTTCAGTCGATCCGAACGATCAACCAGGACCAGGCGATCCAGGAACTGGTGCACCAAGAACCAGATCAGAAATTGATTTAGTTGATCCTGATTTTAATTGGCCTCAGCTCTTAAGAGCTAATCTTGGTCTTGATCAAGAACTACCTTGGAATATGATTGGTACTGTGGAATTTATGTACTCAAAATCAGTAAATGATCTTGTTTACGAAAAATTAAATCTAAATCCTCCAAGTGCAACAAATGCAACAATACCCGGTGAAGACGGAAGACCAAGATATGGCGGTACAAACAGTTATGGCAGCAGATATTTTGATGTGCTCTTATTAAAGAATACAGATGAAGGATATCAATATAATTTCTCAGTTCAATTACAAAGAAACGTTGCTCAAGGAATATCTTTCAACACGGCTTACACCTATGGTGTTTCTCAGGATGTAAATAGTGTTCTTTCTTCACAAGCTCAGTCACAAATTAGATACAATCCGGTTTCTGGTGATCCTAATGCTCCTCCATTAACTACATCTAGCTTTGATTTAGGACATAGATATTTTGCTTCTGTATCTTATGCTCATGAGTTCTTTGAAAATTCTCCAACTACACTTTCATTCTATTACAATATTCAATCAGGTCGTCCATTCTCATTTACAGTTAATGGCGATTTGAACAATGATGGATTGAATGGAAATGATTTATTCTACATTCCTGGTTCTCCTGATGATATATTAGTTGGTTCGATTAATTCTGCTAATGAGTATGTGGAAAATGCTCAACAGAAAGCAGATCTATTTGCATTCATCGATAACAATGAATACTTAGCTGAAAATAAAGGGTCAATGTCTGAAAGAAATGCAACCAGAGCTCCTTGGAATGATCAACTTGATATGAGAATTGCGCAGGACTTTGGCACCGGAATCGGAAGCTTTCAAGTTGCGTTGGATATCATAAATGTTCTTAATCTTGTAAATACAGAATGGGGATGGTTCCAAACAACATCTCAAGATACTTACACAATTGTAACATTGAATGGAACTGATCCTGCAACAGGAAGACCTGTTTATAGATTCAGCAAACCTTCAACTAACACTGCTTGGTCACCTGTAGATTTATTGTCCAGATGGCAGATGCAGTTAAGTTTAAGATACACTTTTTAATTTATTACCCCTTGTACTTAAACTAAAAGGCGATCTTCGGATCGCCTTTTTTTATGATGATGTTGTTGGTCTTTTTATTGTTATATCAGGAACACAATGTCGGTTCATTTACAAAGAGTTTTGAGACAAGCCGCCGGCTTGTATTTACAATAATGTAAAGACGACTCGGTGAGTCGGCTATTGAAAGAATTTAAGATTAAATTTAATGAATTGTAATTGTCGGAAAAGGAGAGTCCAGCTTTAAAATAACAAACCCAGTTTCTTGAAGAAACTGGATTCGTAATATCAAGATAAAAAATTCCCTCTCCTTTGTAAGGAGAGGGGCAGGGGTGAGGTCTAATGTAAAAGTTTTAAAACTCTATCAGGTCTGATTGATCCCAATAGTTTAAACAATTCTGAAAATGGAATATCTCTATCCCACGAAAACAGAGTAATAAATGCCTCACCAACAACAGCATCACGAGGTACTAATCCCCAAAAGCGGCTATCCAAACTATCATCTCTGTTATCACCCATCATAAAGTAATAATCTTTTTTAAATGTATATGAAGAAACGGGAACACCATCAATTGCTACAGCATTGTTTTTTATTTCCACAACTCTTTTACCATATTCTCTATCGATTATAGTTCTCCATTGTTCAACGTTGTAAATATTTAATGGAATTTTCATTCCCTTTTTAGGGATAACTAATGGGCCGTAGTTATCTTCATTCCAGGGCATACCTTTAGGGAAAATTCTTGGTTCCGCATAACCTTTTGGAGCAGGTCTTAAATAGCTGCCATACTGGCCACGGTAATATTTAATAAATGGCGGTTTCCAGAATTCTTTTCCGTTTACAAAAACTACTTTATCGACAATTAATATAGTATCGCCCGGAGTTCCAATACATCTTTTAACGTAATTAATATTCTTCTCAGTTGGCTCAAGCTGGTCACGATCGCCGGGATATTCAAATACAACAATATCTTTTGCTTTAGGTTCTTTAAAAGCCGGAAGCGTAAAGAAGGGAAGTGCTACTTCTGTAAAAGGAATATACCGCGGTGAACTTGATCCGTATATAAATTTATTTACAAGCACAAAATCTCCAACAAGGATAGTGTCCTCCATCGATCCTGTTGGGATGCGGGTGTTTTGTATAATGAAAGTAATTATAAACAAAGCAGCTATACCTGCAAATGCTAATTGCTTAAAGAACTCAGCAATTTTGCCCGCTATTGTAGTTGGTTTAGGTTTTTCTTTTTTCTTAAAAAAGTTTTTCAGTTTTTCCTGAAATGACAATGGGTTCTCCTATGTTAATTATTTTTGTAGCACAGACTTTAGTCTGTGATTCTTCTAAACTTATTTATAAAATAATTCGCAGAATGAATTCTGCGCTACGATAATAACATTTTTCTTAAAATTTCATTAACAAGCTTTGGATTGGCTTTCCCTTTTGATTCTCTCATAACCTGCCCGACAAAAAATCCAAAAACTTTTTCTTTACCTGAACGATACTCTTCAACCTGTCCTGAATTCTCATCAATAATCTTTTGTATCATTGCTTCAATTTCTGCTGTATCCGAAATCTGGACAAGGTTTTTTTCTTTCACAATTTGTTCTGGATCAGAATTGACTTCCAGCATTATTGGAAATATTTCTTTAGCAATTTTGCCGCTTATTGTTCCATTTTGAATTAGATTAATAAGCTTACCCAAATTTACGGGTGATACAGGGAAATCGGAAATATCCAACTTATTTTCATTAATAACTGCAAGTAAGTCTCCAGTTACCCAGTTGCTTGCAAGTTTATATTCATCAGTTACAGAAACAACTTCTTCATAATACTTTGCAAGTGTTTTAGTTTGTGTAAGTATTTCAGAATCATAAACAGGAAGTGAAAAATTAGAAATAAATCTTTTTAATTTGGCATCCGGCAGTTCAGGAAGAGATTTAGCAATTTCTTTTTTCCATTCTTTATCAACAATTATAGGCAGCAGATCAGGATCAGGAAAATATCTATAATCGTGTGCCTCTTCTTTACTTCGCATTGGGTAAGCTTCGTTCGAGTCTGCATCCCAAAGTAAAGTTTGCTGAACAATTCGCTCACCGTCTTCAATCATTTCAATTTGTCTTTTTATTTCGTACTCAATTGCGCGCTCAACGTTACGAAAAGAATTCATGTTTTTTATTTCAGTTTTAGTTCCAAACTCATCAACACCTTTTAATCGAACAGAAATATTCGCATCACATCTCAGAGAACCTTCTTCCATATTTCCATCACAAATCTCAAGATACTGCAAAATTTGTTTAATCTTAGTTAAATATAGGTAAGCTTCTTCAGCTGTGCGGATATCAGGCTCGCTTACAATTTCCATAAGCGGAACTCCGCATCTGTTTACATCCACAAGCGTATCAGAACTTTGGTCGTGAATAGATTTACCCGCATCTTCTTCCATATGGATTCTTGTAATTCCAATTTTTTTGGATGAACCGTTTTTAGGAGATACCTCTATAAATCCTTGCTCACAAATAGGTTCTTCGTACTGAGAGATTTGATATCCTTTAGGAAGATCGGGATAAAAATAATTTTTTCTCGCAAAGATTGAATGCTCGTTTATCCTGCAATTAGTTGCTAATCCCATAAGTGTAGTGTACTCAACAACTTTTTTGTTAAGTACAGGTAAAACTCCGGGATGCCCTAAACAAACAGCACAAGTATTGCTGTTAGGATCATTACCAAACTTGGTTGAACATCCGCAAAAAATTTTTGAGTCTGTTAATAGTTGGGCGTGAACTTCTAAACCAATTACGGCTTCGTATTTTGTATTCATAAAATGTGATTGTTTCTGCGGGCAAATATATAGATGATAAACTTTATATAGAAAGATGAAAATAAATCTATTATGATAGCCGGATTAAATGTTTGCTCTGCGGTTTTATCTTACTTTAGATATAAGTATTTTTTTAAAGCATTAATCAAATCGATATAGTCTTATGGAGAGAATACAAAAATTAGGATTTGTTATCGGATTGATATCCTTTTTAATAATTCTGATTTTTTTTAATCCTGATCCCGAAAACCCAAACGTTGGTAAAGTAGCCGCAGTTGCAGTTCTTATGGCAATCTGGTGGATATCAGAGGCGGTACCGTTAGCGGCAACATCCTTAGTCCCTTTAGTATTTTTTCCACTGCTTGGAGTTTTATCAGGTTCGGAAATTTCTGGTTCGTACATAAACTCCGTAATATTTCTATTTATGGGTGGATTTATGCTCGCGATTGCAATGGAAAATTGGGGATTGCATAAAAGAATTGCTCTTAAAATTATTTCAATATTTGGTGGAACAGCAAATTCAATTTTATTTGGGTTTATGTTTTCGGCTGCTTTTCTTTCTATGTGGATTTCAAACACAGCAACTGCCGTGATGATGCTTCCTATTGCACTTGCAGTAATAACAAAAATTGAAAATGAGTTTGGCAAAGAAGAAACAAAAAATTTTTCAAAATCAGTTTTGCTTGGATTAGCTTATTCATGTTCAATAGGTGGAATAGCGACGCTAATTGGAACACCCCCAAATTTAGCTTTAGTAAGAATTCACAAAATTGCTTTTCCAAACGCACCTCAAATATCTTTTGGTGATTGGATGCTGCTGGCTTTTCCTATTACAATAATTTTATTAATTCTTACAGCAATTCTGTTATCAAAAATTGTTTTCAAATCGAATAAGAGTATAAAAATCGGAAAAGATTTTATAGCAAATGAGTATAAATCACTCGGCAAATCTTCTTTTCCTGAAAAAGTAATTGCAATCGTTTTTAGCATAACATCTTTGTTGTGGATATTTAGAACTGATTTAAATCTTGGATTTATAAAAATTACCGGTTGGGCATCAGTTTTTTCAACACCCGAATTTATTGATGATGGTACAATTGCAATTACAATGGCATTTCTACTTTTTCTTTTTCCATCAAAAGATGAAAAGCAAAAAACAATTCTTGCTGCAAATGTTTTCGAGCAAATTCCTTGGGGAATAATTTTACTCTTCGGTGGCGGATTTGCATTAGCAACTGCTTTCAGTTCAAGTGGCTTATCTCAGTTTATCGGAAATAATTTGCGGGGACTATCAGCTTTTCCTGTAATAGTTTTGATTTTAATTATCTCTGTTATCATGAATTTTTTGACCGAGCTAACATCAAATACAGCAACCACTCAAATGATACTTCCGATACTTGCATCGGTATCAGTTGCAATAGGTATTAATCCTTTATTATTAATGATTGCCGCAACCTTATCTGCATCCATGGCGTTTATGATGCCGGTTGGAACTCCGCCCAATACTATTGTTTTTGCGAGTAAGAGATTAAGAATATCAGATATGGCAAAAACGGGATTTGCACTTAACATTATTAGTGTAATTGTTATTGTGCTTGTAGTTTATTTTGTTGGATCTATTATTTTTGATTTAAACAGTTTTCCGGATTGGGCAAGAATTTCTAAATAGAGTAATTATAATAGGATGCTTAATAATCACTTTAAGGCTTCTTTGATTTAAGATTTAATTAAATGGTGTATAATTATTGATAGTTTATTACTCGCAATAAAAAATTAGTTTTCTTATATTACAAGTCGATTAAAAAACCCTTGGATAAAATGAATTCGAAAATTTTAGTGATACTTTTGTTGTTGACGTGTCCGTTAAGTTTTGCACAAACATCTTCAGCTTATTTCCCTTCTCAAGTTGGTTACAAATGGAATTATGAATCCGTGCCACTTGATTCTCTTAACAATCCAGTAAACGCACAAAAATTTTATTCAATAGATTCCTTTGCTGTAATAACTCCTTTCAATGGGAAAGATGCAAACGTGGTTTTAAGTAAAACTGGTCCTCAAAACACAATTAACTTTCAACCATATCTGGATACTTTGTATTACAATTTTGAATCTACGAATGGATTTGAATACTTTGATCCGGAATTAGTTTCCGGATTACTCGGAAACATTGATACTACACTTGGAATTAATTTTTTTAACTTTTTTGGCTCCCTCGAAGGTTGGTACTCATATTATAGATTTGCTTCCAATGTAGATGTTTCATATCAGATTTTTTCAAAAGACACAGCTGTTATTGTAAATTCCATTGAGTTACCAATAAGATTTGAATTAATTGGAAAAAGATTAGGAGATGAAACAATAATCACTGCAATTGGAACTTTTGATTGCAAAAAGTTTTTATTAGAAAGAAGATTGAGTTATTTAGCTTGGTTTCCACCATTACCTAACCCTTTGCCTATCCCAATTTTAAGTGTTAAAGAAACTATTTGGTTAGCTCCTGATAATTGGAAAGTTAAAAGTTACATACCCTCCACAAATGTTGATTTGTTTGTATTAGGTATTCCTGCTTTTAATGTTCCGGGGCTTGAAACAAACATTATTACCCCTATTACTGACTTAAAAGATGAGTTTGCTGCAATTAATAATTTTGAACTTTATCAGAATTATCCAAATCCATTTAATCCAAGTACAAAAATAAGTTGGCAATTACCAATTAGCTCAAATGTTACTTTAAAAGTATTTAACACCCTTGGTGAAGAATTAGAAACCGTAGTAAATGAATATTTAAGTGCAGGTTTCCATTCTAAACTCGTAACTCTTAATTCAAAATTCCCAAGCGGTGTTTATTTCTATCAACTAAAAGTTAGTAATCAAGTTCAATCAAAAAAAATGCTGATGATTAAATGATTTTTGTACTCTTAAACTCTAGTATTTAATTAATTAATTTTCCAAATAATATCTGGGGATATTCATGTTTACTCAAAATCTAAAAACAAAATTTTATAATCCAGAAATTCAAACAATCGAAATTCCTACTCGCGATGAGATAGAAGAACAATACAAATGGAATTTAAAGGATATTTATATTTCAGATAAAGAGTGGGAAAAGGATTTTAAGTTCGTTGAGCAAAGTATTGCCGGTTATGCACAATTTGAAGGAAAGATAACCGATTCGTCTGAAAATCTTTTGGCGTGTCTTAAATTTGATGAAGAAATTGGAATCAAATTGGAACGAATGTATCTCTACTCAATGCTTGCCAAAGATAGCGATATGCGGGACCCGAAATATCAGGGCATGGATGACAGAATAAAAAGTATTTATTCAAAAGTTCTTACTGCTAGTTCATTCATCAAACCTGAGCTGCTAAAAGCAGATGAAACAAAATTAATTGAATTAATCAATTCAAATCCGAAACTTAAAATTTACAAGCAGTCTTTTGATGATCTTATAAGATTTAGAAAACACACGCTTGAAAGGGAACAGGAAGAACTGCTTGCAATGGCAAGTGAAGTTACGCAGGTTCCCTACAACACCTATTCACTTTTTACAAATGCTGATTTAAAGTTTCCTAAAGTTGCTGATGAGAAAGGCAACCTTATGGAAATGTCTCATTCAAGATTTTATTCTGCTCTTTACTCAAAGGATAGAGATTACAGGGAGCGGGCTTTTAAAGCATATTTAAAACCTTACGTTGATAATGTGAATTCTTTCAGTTCTTTGTTCAATGGAAATTTGAAATCAAATATTTTTTATGCAAAGGCAAGAAAATATAATTCCGCAAGAGAAGCCGCATTATTTAAAAATAATATTCCAATTTCAGTTTATGATAATCTTGTTGAAGCGGTCAATAAAAATATTTCTCCAATGCTCCGTTGGGCATCATTAAAGAAAAAGCTGCTTAAGATTGATGAACTTCATCCCTATGACGTTTACGTTACCTTGTTTGATCAAAAACTGGAAAAAAAATATTCGTATGAAGAATCAAAGCAAATTGTAATTGATTCGCTGCAAATTATGGGCAAAGATTATTTATCATCGCTTAATAAAGCATTTGATAACAGATGGATTGATGTTTACGAGACTAAAGCAAAAAGAAGCGGTGCTTACTCCTCAGGCACTACGTTCGGAGTTCATCCGTATGTTTTATTGAACTGGACTGATTTACTAAATGATGTTTTTACACTTGCACACGAAATGGGACATAATATGCATTCATATTATACGGGGCTGCATCAACCATATACTTATGCTAATTACTCTATCTTTCTTGCCGAAGTTGCATCTACTTTTAATGAAAATCTATTGCTCGATCATCTGATAAATATTTCTGAATCCAAAGAAGAAAAACTTTTCTTGCTTGAAAAATATCTTAACAATATAACTACAACTGTTTACAGACAGATAATGTTTGCTGAGTTTGAATCCGTTACACATTCCAAAGCTGAAAGCGGTGAAGCATTAACTCCTGATGTTTTATGCAGACTATATCAGGATGTTTTTCAAAAGTATTGGGGACCCGAAATGAAAATTGATGAAGAAGAAAGTTATACCTGGGCAAGAGTTCCACATTTTTATTATAACTTTTATGTTTATCAATACGCAACGGGTTTTGCGGCTTCAGAAGCACTTGCAATTAAAGTAAAATCAGAAGGCGAGCCTGCCGTTCAAAAGTATTTGGATTTTCTAAAAGCAGGGAGTTCTGATTATCCAATTAATATTTTGGATAAAGCAGGAGTTAATATGAACTCGCAAGAACCAATCTTAGCAGTAACAAAAAAAATGAATCAAATAATTGATGAGATAGAAAACTTAATTTGAAAAAATATAGGATATAAATGAAAGTATACACTAAAGTTGAACTTAATGAGTTCAAACAATCTTTAACTTATGACGATATCAGTCTTATACCAACTGAAGTATCAAGAATAAAATCAAGAACGGAAGCTTCAACATACTGTACTTTCCTTGGATTAAAACTTAATGTACCTGTTATTTCTAGTCCAATGGATTCCGTTACGGGAATTGAAATGGCAAAGGAATTATCAAATCTTGGTAGTCTGGGAATATTAAATCGATTTGACTCTTCTCTAGATGCAGTATTAAATTCAAAAAACGGAAAAGGAATTAAAGCAGTATCAATAGCATTGAATTCCAATTTAAAGACCATTGAAAAAATTGCTGAGAAAAATTATTTGATTTGTATTGATACAGCTAATGCAAACAACAAAGAAGTTTTAAAAAAGACTGAGATGATCAAAAAGAAATTTGACGTTCAGGTTATTATTGGAAATATTGCACACGGGGGCAGTCTTGAACAACTTGAAAATGCCGGAGCTGATGCAGTGCGAGTTGGAATTGGCAGCGGAAGTGTTTGCACAACATCGATTCAAACCGGAATTGGAATTGGACAAGTATCATCATTGTTAAATATTTTATTTTCCAGAAAAAATAAAAAACTAAAAATAAAAATTATTGCGGATGGCGGCGTTAAAAGTCCGGGGGATGTTGCAAAAGCAATTGCACTCGGAGCTGATGTTGTGATGCTGGGAAGAATGCTTTCCGGAACAAGAGAAACTCCTGGTGAAGTAATAAAATATAACGGACAACTCTGGAAAAAATATCGCGGCTCTGCTTCATTTGGTGTAAAAATGCGCAATGAATTTATTGAAGGTGAAGAAACAATGGTTGCATATAAGGGAGCAGTAAAAAGTGTTATTGATGGTATCTCTGATGGATTAAAGAGTTCTATGAGCTATATGAATTGTTTAAATCTAGATGAGCTAAGAAGAACAGAAACTTTTGCGATACTTAGTAACAGTTCATATATAGAACGCTTACCAAGAATGTAAAAAAATTTTATCAATATAAATCTTACAAACCGGACTGGCTCCGGTTTTTTTATAACTTAGCTTTTTTAAGTCTGAGTGAATTACTGATAACAGAAACAGAACTTAGTGACATTGCTAATGCTGCAAACATTGGATTAAGTAATCCGAACATCGCTAAAGGAATACCAATTATGTTATAAATAAAAGCCCAGAATAAATTTTGTTTTATTACGGCAATTGTCTGTTTAGAAAGTTTAATTGATTTTACAACTCCGCTTAAATCGCCATTTATTAAAACAACCTCTGCACTTTCAATTGCAACATCAGTTCCATTTCCAATTGCAATCCCAATATTACTTTGCACCAAGGCAGGGGCATCATTTATTCCATCACCAACCATTATTACTTTTCTACCCTGGTCTTGTAATTTTTTTACTTTGCTGGATTTATGTTCAGGCATAACACCTGATTCATACTTTTCAATTCCAATAATAGTTGAAATATATTTTGTAACATTTTCATTATCACCGGAAAGTAAAATTGGTTCTAATTTCATATCCTTGATTTTATTAATCACTTCGGCTGAGTTGTCTTTTACAGAATCAACAACCGAAACATATCCTTTCAAAGTACCATCAACTGCAAGAAAAATTAATGAGGAATTTTTTATTGCTTCATTTTTTAATTCGTTTCTAACAACGTTCAAATCAATCTTATTCTCAAGCATAAAAGATTCATTGCCTGCCAATAAATTATTTTTATCTGTTTTCCCTTTTATTCCTTTGCCAGGCTTATTTTCAAATTCTGAAATCAAAACCGGAATAATATTTTTTTCTTTTGTGTATTCAGTAATTGCCTTTGCTAATGGATGTTCGGATTTACTTTCAAGAGAGGATAGTGTTGATAAAAATTCATCTTCGGAAATCTCATTTACAAAAATATTTTTTACAGATAATTTACCTTTAGTAATTGTTCCTGTTTTATCAAACACAATTGTATCTGCACGATGAAGTTCTTCTAAACTTTCACCATTCTTAAATAAGATTCCGTTCTGCGCTGCTTTTCCCATTCCCACTATCAATGCTGTTGGAGTGGCTAATCCAAGTGCGCAAGGGCAAGCTATAATTAGGACCGCAACAAAATTCATAAGTGCAATACTTATATCATCCGGTTTAAGAAACAGCCAAACAATAAAAGTGACTATTGCAATAATGACAGCTACAGGAACAAATATGGAAGCAACTTTATCAGCAAGATTTTGAATTGGAGCTTTTGAACCCTGTGCTTCTTCAACCAATTTAATTATTTGTCCAAGTACAGAATTTTTTCCGATTGTGGTTATCTCAAATTCAAAATATCCTGAGGTATTTATTGTTCCACCAATTACTTTTGATCCTATTATTTTTTCAACAGGTAAACTTTCACCTGTTATCATTGATTCATTTATTGAAGATGAACCTGCTGTGATAATTCCATCTGCTGGAACTTTACTGCCAGGCTTAATTACGATTATATCGCCAGGCTTCAACTCATCTATCTGTCTTTCAATTTCGCGGTTTTGTTCTTTTACGATTGCAGTTTTCGGCTGCAGTTCAATTAATTTTTTAATTGCCGAACCTGTTTTTGATTTCGCTCTGCTTTCTAACCATCTACCTAAAAGTATCAGAGTAATAATTACAGCCGATGTATCAAAATAAACATGACTATTATGATTAGCGTAAGAGAATATTTCCGGAAATAGTGTTAGTAATAAACTGTATACATAAGCGGCAGCGGTTCCAATAGCAACCAGTGAATTCATATCCGCAGAAAAATGCTTGAGATTGTTCCAGAATATTTTATAGAATCTTTTTCCAGAAACAAAAAGTACAGGCGTAGTTAATAACAAAAGAATTTTATTAATCTGCTCAACGCTAAAGAAGTTGTTGAGAAAAAAACTTTCCCACATCATTCCCATATTAATTATTGCAATAGGAATTGTAAGCACAACAGCAAAGATTAAATCGCTTTTTAGTTCTTGAAGATGTGTATCTACATAATCGTGTTTTTCTTCAGAAAAATTTTTCTCTTTTTGTAAGACGGATAAATCCAGTTTATAACCAATGTCTTCAACTGTTGCAGCAAGTTTATTAAGATCAACAACAGAAGGATCATATTCTAATGAAACTTTTTCCGTTGCAAGGTTTACATTAACAGCAGAAACACCTTCAAATTTTGAAACCGCTTTTTCTACTCGCGCAACACAACTTGCACAGGTCATTCCTTCAACGGGTAAAGATATTTTTTCTGTAGTAATCTGATTCATATTAAAAATTATTTAACAACAATATATCCTGCTCCTTCAATTGCTTTCTTTATGGTTTCTTCACTTACTTTACTTTCATCATATTCAACTGATACTTCTCCAATTTTAACATCAAGATTTTTAACGTCAAGTTTTTGAATTTCTTTTTTTACTGCCATAACGCAATGTTGGCAAGACATTCCATCAATTTTAATTAATGCTTTCATAACTCTCTTATTTTATTTCAAATAATTTTTATTTGTAGAAATATAATAAACGTTTAGTCGATTAAATTAAACATCCATCACAGTTTAGAATAGAAATATTTTAGAAAGTAAGTTAAGATTTGTGTTTAATAATTAGAGTTTTTGGTGAGTGAGATTTTTTTGCGGCGGATCTATCTGATCCAATTTTTTTATTCTCATCAGGACTAGGAGTGAATACTTCAAATCTTGGATTTTGTTTTACTGATACTTGTTGTTTTACCGATTCGCTATCCTTAACCAATTCCACATCTTTTTCTAATTTTGGATCCTGTAATTTTCTTTCCTCAATCGTAGGTTTTGGGGGACTATTTATTTTTGATTTTGTCCTATATCCCAGATAAGAAAATAAAAATATTATCACACCCAGGGTAATAAAAATTAAAAGTGTAAGTTGTATTATTTCAATAAGTTGCAAATTTTTCTCCTATAAGCGTTTTATTGCGCAATCCACGTACCATACAAAAAATATCCAAAAACAAACATAATAAGATTTTATTTTTGCTAATTAAGAGAATTCTCTCCAAAATGAGATATTCCCCGCAGTTCTGATTATTTCAGTTTTTCTAATATATTATAAAATAAGCAGTTAGGTTGATTTTAGTACAAATCTTTGATAATTTTCCCGGCCAAAATAAATAGATATTATTAATTATTAAGGTTTTACATGACGAAAGCTGATATTGTAGATAAAGTTGCTGCGGGTACCGGGCTCACAAAGCTTGAAACTGAAGCAATTATTGAAGGTTTTTTTTCCACAGTAATCGAAGCATTAAAAGAAGGTCATGGAATCGAGATACGTGGATTCGGAAGTTATAAGGTTAAAAAGAAAAATGCCAGAAATGCCCGAAATCCTAAAACAGGTGAAAAAGTTTTTGTGGATGAGCATTATGTGCCTACATTTAAGTTCTCAAAAGAATTTAAAGATATTGTAAATGTTGGAATGAGCGAAAAGAGGAAGGGTTAATTAGTGATGCCGAAGTTTTGTAATGAATGTGGATACAAATTCGAAAAAGAATATAAATTTTGTCCTGAGTGCGGTACAAAGGTTTCTGGATCAAAAAATTCTAAATCTAAAAACGAAGAATCAAAAGTATCATCTGCTGGAGATAAAACCTTAAACCCTAAAGTATTATATGGAATTTTAATAGGTGGATTTGCTGTTATTGCAATTATAATTTTAACATCCGGTGTTCTTGATTCTGCACCAGTTAATACATCTGTTATGAATCAGAATCAAGTTGTGCCTAATACAAATTCTGGTGTTAATCTTAACAATATGCAGATGATAAATGATCTTGAAGCGAAGATAAAACAGAATCCTGAAGATTATAAAAGTCTACTTGAATTAGCTCATTTAAAAAATGATTCCGGTTTATTTGAAGCAGCAATTCAGAATTATAAAACATATTTAGATAAAAATCCTAAAGATGCTGATGCACGAGTTGATATGGGAGTTTGTTATTTTAACCTTCGGGATTATCCTAATGCGATAAAGGAAATGGAAACAGCGTTAACGTATGTTCCAAATCATCAGATTGCGCATCTAAACTTAGGTGTAGTAAATCTTTCAGCAGGGAATATTGAGAAATCAAAAGAGTGGCTAAAAAAAGCCTATGATCTAAATCCAACCAGTGAAGTTGGAAAAAGAGCAGAACAGTTATTGAATAATCATTAGTAAATTTCTTAAAGGAGAAAAAGCCGATGCCTTGTGGTAAAAAAAGAAAACGCCATAAAATGTCTACACACAAAAGAAAAAAACGATTACGTAAGAACAGACATAAAAAGAAAATAAGATAGTTTTTGATCGTTAGTTTATTTTAAGAGGCGAAGAGTTATGTCTTCGCCTTCTTCTTTCTCATCAATAATAATAATTCTATAAGCCAACTTAGCTCAGCTGGTAGAGCAAATCATTCGTAATGATTAGGTCGCCGGTTCGATTCCGGCAGTTGGCTCAGAAAAGCCCTAAAATCAACCTTTTTAGGGCTTTTTTGTTTCACAATTTTCATAAACTAATCAGAACTAATCAGAGTATTTACAAATTTGGGCACGATTTGGGCACGATTTAAAATCCAGAAATTTTTAATAATAAGTAATTTTAAGTGCCTGGAATAGGGAGGATAATAATCGTTGCAGAGTTATAATATAATTTAAAGAAACTTACAGGTCTGTTCGGAGATAGGACAGCCCGCTACAGTCTTTCACCAATAAGATTTTGAAATGCAAGAATGAAATTGAACTTGCTTTGTTGGATAATTTAATTATTCACTTTACTTGCTGAATTTGCCATAACAATAACCCCTACCAAAAGTGCAATAGCTGCTGCCCCTAATATTATCCCCAGTGTTAAATTGACACCTGCATTTTCAATCTGTATTTCATCAATATCACTTAAATAGATTATTTTATAAGAATCTCTATTCTTTTCTTTAATCATCCAAAAGTTAGGATCTGTTTCAGGAGTGATATTTACATAATCATTATCTTTAAATGATATTCTTGTTGAATCTTTTAACCAACAAATGAAATATCTTTGGGAATCAACAACAATATTTTTTACTGAATCAATTAATTCGTATTTGACTTCTCCGTTAAAATAATTATTGGAATTAGTTTTTTTATCAATCAATATTCCGGTACCGTATATAAAATAATCCGGTTCCAGAATAAAACTGCAATCTTTTGAATTAGCTATTATATAGTCTTGATTTTTAAGAACAAATTTCAAATTATCACCAGATTTAAGATAATCATTAACATCTGCGATATTTTCTAAAGATGTATAGCACCCATATATCTGCAGGAGCAAACAAGGAATTAGAATTGCGGAAATATATCTTTTCATTTTATGCTCTTGTTAATTCTTATTAAAGCAAAATCAAAACATAAATTAGAGTTCTAAAAATAAATGCGTGTATATTAATCATAGACCGTATTATAAAAACTCTAATAGGGTGCAAGCAAAGTTGTCAACATTGATTCATCTACAGAGGCACTGGCAATTGACCTACCTCTTCGCTAATCATAAATGCAATTAATCCGCCTAGAGCTACGATTACTACAATTGTGCTTATTGTATCAAAGCTATCAAATTTAAGTGATTCAATATCCCCGAGAGAAATGCTACCAGTAAAGTCTTTATAATCAGTTTCCTTAAGCTTATTATTCAGAAATTCTCCACGTCCATAAATGCTATCTTCTTTTACTAAATAATCGCCTTCATCAAATTTATAGGTGTACCTATCTTTTGTTGTAATCTTTAAGTCCATATAGTCGTCTGCGTTAATAAACTCCTCTTTAGTTATCTCTTGGTATGAATAGCACCCAAAAAACTGCATCAATAGACAAGGAACTAAAATTGCTGATATATATCTTTTCATTACTTACCTCTTTGTTGAGATTTTAATAGTTATTACTTAGTCCAACTTACACTTCTATCACATACGCCTGGTTCATTTGTAATTTGTTTTAATCCAGTCCCATCAATATTAACTATGTAAATGTGAGATTCTAATCCATCTGCTGACTTATTAAAAAGCAACTTATTCCCGTCTGGTGACCAACAAACTGATAATTCATTACTACCGGCCCAATCAATATGTTTATTGCAACTCCATTCGTAAATAGTTTTAAGTTCATTCGTTTGAATGTTATATATTTGCACTATACCACCGACGGCGAAATAATCATTTCCAACATTATCATATTTGACTACAACAAATGCAACGTTTAAACCATTTGGCGACCAGCAAGGCGTGAAAGTGCCACCTATTTGTGGAGCGCATAATGTTGAAATATTACTGGTTTCAGAATCAAAAAGTTTTACGTCTACTCCATCAGAAAATATCATATTTTTAGAATTGTAAACTGAAACCGGTGTTGTCATCCAAAAATCCTGTGATTGAAATAAGATAGTTTTAATTTGAATGTTATCAATGTTTACAGAGTACAAAAAATTAGGAAATACAGTATTTAGGAAAAGAATATTTTTACTGTCACCAGTCCAACTTGGGTAATTATCTTGACCATTCATATTAGAAATATTTATTAGATTGCTTCCATCGATGTTCATCATATAAACGTCATAAATAGTATTAGAGTTGGAATATTTTGAAAATGCTATTTTACTTCCATCTGGTGAAATAGAAGGACCATTGTACATGCCACTAAATCCGTGCGTAGTTCTATTTAGAGCATTAATTATACACACGCCTTGTGAGCCACCATCTGCACTAATTCTTTCAAATGACACAATACCTGCGCCGAGTTCATCGAAAGGAATAGGGTCATTAAAATTTAGAGATTGTGGCATCAATGGATTCGATTCCACTTCACATCCGCCCAAAATCATCACAAAACAGAATATTAAAAATATTAATAATTTATTTTTCATATCATTTCTCCTTAATAATTCTCCTCTAATTTAGTTTAATTATTAATACTACTTGTCATAAAATTGTAAAAGATTACTTGACTACAGTAAGCAATAAAAAATTAATTAATCATCGAAAGCTGGAAAAAGTTAATAAGATCACTATTTAAGTGAGATTATCAAACCTTTACAGTTTAATAAATAATAACGTACAATACGCGAAGGCGTTATTTTTGTCTTAGCTGTGGAAGATAGGAGGGGAGCGACCCTGCACACAGCCACAAAAATAATGACTGAGCAGGATTAACTGACAATGTCAAGTGCCGAGTTTACATAAGCCAATATTATGAGACTTTAGTTGCATAATATTTCTTATGTAAGCTGGCTGAGAATATCTGGATCTGCATTTGATATGACTGTTGCGAAATATGGATTGCGAATACCTGCTGTTGAGCCTGGATAGTTGAGTGCGTTGTAGCTCATTATTTTGTGAGTGGATTGAGCATAAAGAAATGCAAAATTGAAAAATATAAATATGAGAAAGATTTTTTTCATTGACTATCTAGACTGTCTTTTTTGAGCGATGAGTAGAGATTCTTTGAGTTCTGAGGAAATATCGATTACGAGAATTTCTATGTTAAAGTTGTCTTTTCCCATAGGGATGAAACATAGTTTTGAGTACCAAGATTCACCGCCTGAGAAACTGCTTGAAGCTTCTTCATCTGCGAAGGCGATAATATTTCTGAATGTTTTGCTCAGCATTTTCTCAATTATAAATAATGTAAGAATTTCTTAAATAAATTTATTTGTACTATTGCTCAATGTCATTTACGGCTTTCCACTTCCATTAACCAAGTAATATTAGAGTTAGCAATGTCAATTTTATGCGGTTCTTTTTTGGAGATTGAAAGCTGAATTATATTAGTTGTGTTATTAAATTTTCTTTGGCGCCAGAATCTAAGTCGCAGAAAATTAGGATCATCGTTTTTAGCGGAGGAAAAACCATTGCTTAAATTGCTTTCGAAAAATTCTTTTAATTCTTCAAAACGATTGATAGCACTTATCGAATCTGTTATAACGAGCCAGCAAGCTGAAATAGTGTCCACTAAAAATCTTACACCAAGTCTTACGTTGTTAAATTCTTTCCACTTAATACCTTCAAATGCAATCCATTCTACTGAATCTACAACCTGTCTTATGTTTGGATACTTGCTCAACGTTGATAAAACATCCTGCCGACTTATTCTCATATCAAAATCATAAAAATTCTTTAAAAAATCATTCTGACAGTATAGAGAAAGAGGAATTAAAGCAATTAAAAATATTTTTTTTATCATAAACATTGCCCCTATACTAATTGTTGTTCTGTTGAACCTGCCTGCCGGTAGGCAGGGTTATTGAACTTGTATCGAAGGGAAGCAAGGATAGCGGAACGAAGTGAGCACAGCCGCAGCTGAGCGAGTAAAGGAAATGACGAACTAAAAACTGTGACTGAGCCTAAATTTAATCTAATGGCTTTGGTCTATCTGGTAATTCATTTGCTGTTTGAAATATTGGATTACCATATTCATCATAAAGATTTTTCCAGGTGAATTTAGGTAATGAAAGATTCGTGGGGTTTTGTGTTGAGTAAAGAAGGCAGAGTATTACCTCAATATTTTTAAGATTCAAAAATTCTAATAGGTCATTAACAAGATTTCCATCTTTATATAAATTATCCATCTGTTGAGAATTAAAATCCTCATATGCTTTTGCTTCAATAATTATCATCTGAGTTTTAGAAAACAGGCACAAATCGAAAGTTCTTTTGGGTGGATACTTTTCATATTTACGAACTCTTTTTCTATCGGAATAAAGCAAGTCTCTATAAAAACAAACTTCATATCCAATATCCCAGTAATGGTCTGGATTTAATTTTAAAATTTTATTTTTATTTAAAAAATTGATAAACCTCTTTGGATCTTTTCTTATTTCAAGAAACAACTCGGCACAAAAATATCTTTCTTCTCTTGTTATCTCTGACCAGGGTTTACCTAATGGGCTTTCTGAATCTGGCATACTGTTCTCCTAAAAAAGTGTTTAGTTCTTCTTCTGAATCAAATTCTATAACTGTTACCAATTGATCGAGTAAATCCAAATCATCATCATCGAGCATTCCAGCCATTGTACCATTATCTACGATGACAATATATTCCTTTTCTTTAACTGATTTATAAATCATTCCACCTTCAAACCCTAAAAATTCTTCCGCATTAGGATAATATTTTAAGAAAGGATACTGGAAAGGGTGCTTAGTAGTCTTCATTGAAAACCTGCTGAATAATTGTATCACAAATATAGATAGGAAAAAATAAAGAGGTGCAGGATTTCTCCCGCACCTCATAAATGTTAAGCAGCCTGTTCTAACTGATTAATAAATGCAATCGGATCTTCGGGCTGTGCTGCAGATATTTCCTGAAATAACTCCTCGAGAAGTGCTCTATAATGATTAAGCTGTGCAGCATCCATTTTTTCAATCTCTGTGTTTGATGTTGTTCCAAATATCTTTTTAATGATTACCGCTTTTAACTGTTTATCAATTTTGCTTCTTGCATCGCCTAATCCATTTTCATCAAATACAGCCTGAATCTTTTCTACTTCGATTTTTCGCTGCAGATTTCTCTGCACCCATTCAAGATCATTTCCCGGAGTAAGGTTTTCTGTGAAAGTTGCTCCTGCTACATCATCAACCGGCAAGCCCTGAATAAATCTTACAATCGGTTTAAAGTTTTTGTAAGACGGCATTTCAAAGATTTTACCGTTTATTGTGTCGCTTCTGTCTTTAAGTATGTATGCAACATTTTTCTGCAATGGTTTATGATCTTTGGTTAATCCTTTTTCCAACTGCATCCATACATTAAGGTCCGTTTCGTAAGGAGTTTCTCCCGCGATCTTCATCTTTACTCCGGATTTAACAAACTGACCTTTCTTTGTTACGTTGCCTTCTTCATCCTGTTCATCTTCTTCCTTTTCATATTCAAAGCCTGCTCTGCCTGTGAACACTACATTTCCTTCAACCTCTACAAAGCGATCTGAAAATTCCTCCTGCCATGCAGGGAGCACAGTTCCCCAATCCTGCAATGTCATTCTCTGTTTTCTGTTTCTCTCTTTATAATCCTTAATAAACCTGTAGTAAATCTTAGTTAATGAATCAATAAACAAAAAATCAACTTCACCTTTGTTGATAAATTCAAAAGCTGCGACAATATCTTTTAAGTGTGATGTATCTTTAGCTATTACCTCAATCCCTGCTTTCTTCAAGATCGGGATTAAGAATCGTGACCCTTTTTCATTATCAAGGATTAAAACAGGTTTTGTGAGCTTCATGTCCTTGTAGCATCCGATAATAAATTCAGTTGCTGTTCTTGTTTTTCCTGATCCCTGGAAGCCTCCAAAGCTGGCTTTTATAAAGTGGTTTTTTGCTGCGAGTGTTGTTGCAAAATCTGTGAGTTTCATTTTTATCTCCTGTTATTTTTGAATATATAATTAAATACTGAACTGTCTAAAGTTTTCTTTGAACCATTATGCACTTGAGAAGATTTAATAATCTTTTCCTCTATAAAAACATCAAGAGAAAAAAGAAAATCTTTTCCTACTCTTTTATTATGCAGCTTAGCTAGTTTTTTAATGCGTGCTACATTTATATAATTCATTCAGATCTCCTTTCATTCATTTCCATTACCGAATCATTTAAATAATTTGCGAACCATTCCATTATCTTATTTTGCCAAATTTCACAATCATTCAGGAGCAGCTCAATAATATTATCATCACTAAGTCCTAAAACTTTCTGAACTTCTTCCAATCCATATGCTGATAGAGTTCTAATTGCTTCATCTATGCTGAAATCATTATTAAAGTTTTTCATTTTTAATCATCCTTTCCGGAAAATGCGTTCCCCGCTTTCGCGGGGATAAACATTAAGCCGCAACATCTTTTTGTTGTTTGTTTTCTGCTGTTAGTTCTTCTGTTTGTGAAATATCAAAAACAGCTTTCCATAAAAAGAATGTTGGATCTTCTGAATCTGAGTTTTCATCTTTCTTTTTATTATTAGCCGGTACAGCTATTAAGTAGCCTCTTTCACCTTTACGAACCACTCGACCATATTTTTGCCACTGTTGAAACCCGCCAACAACTGATAACGGATTACCACCGGCTTGAAAATATAATAAAGCTTGATTACGACCTGTTAGCATATGCCCTTCAGGATTAAGAATGCCAAGCCGATCAACTAAAGCCTGCCTTTGTTCCTCTGAAAACTGAGAAAGTTTGTTCATCAGTTCTTTAATGCGTGTTTTCTTTTCTTCTTTCATTTTATAACTCCGATTTTTAATTAATGTTTTTGTTGATTTTAGTTTGCGGATGGAAATAAGCCTGATTTGAATAAACCTGAATATCTTTTGAGCTGCAGAGCTGCTTAAAAGAATTAAAGCCAATTTTTTCTGATGGAATAAATTTGTAAAGCTTAACGAATGCCAAATAAACAAAAGAGTTTTTATGGATTGCGTATTTGTAATAATAATCAGTTTGAAAGATCAGATTTTGCGAGCGCAAAAACTGTAAAAATTTACCGCGCTTTTCTTGTGTTTTGAACACAGCAACAAACAAAGAAGGATACTTTGAGAAGTTGCCCATATTTTTAACACCGAACTGAGAAGCACCGCACCTAAGCGCGGCACTGCCTAAAGTTTTATGCTTTAATAAAATTGTGTTTACCATTTATGCACCTGCGGGATTTGAAACTCTGAAAGATTAGCAAGGCGAAGAGCTAAATTGATTACCCAGATTTCATAATTTTCTAATTTGAAGCCGTGCAGATAACGAAGCACACAATTTGCCCAGTTAAAATTTTCTGTTTTTATTAAATGTGAATGCAAAACCATTAAAGCCATTTTACGTTTTACTACCATAAAGACACCTGATTTGGATTATTGAATGATTTATGTTTTTTATTTGATTTAAACTGTTTGAAATAATTATAAGCACTGCATAGAGTTGAGAAGGGAACAGACCCCACAAAACCAACAGTATTAAAATGGTTTACGAAGTAAACAGTTTTTATTTTGCGTTTAACCATAACCAACCTGTAAACACTACCTTTATATTTTATTGATGCTATTAACACTTGCCACCTCTAAAAAAAACAATTTTTTGACCCCGTAACGACAGGTCAAACGATTTACTGATAAGGCGCAAGGGCGGGCAGCGTTAAGTAAAAGGGCGAAAAGAAATGCCGTTATACGTGGTGTTTATTTTTGCTCCTTTTATAGCTG
>JBGSPH010000004.1:0-1583 GCA_041738675.1 Ignavibacteriaceae bacterium | reverse complement strand
TGTAAATAATGTTAGAGAAAGATATGGATATGTTATAGCTTCAAATTCTCCAGCAAGAAATGCGGGTGAAGACTTACAATCGTTTATAGAAAGCAAAGGATTACCCTGGACTGATATAGAAGGTAATCCAAGAGATTCTTCTCCTGATATTGGTGCTTATCAATATGACAACCAAATTCCAGTCGAGCTAACATCATTTACTGCGATCTCTCAAAATGGCAAGATGATACTTAACTGGGTAACAGCTACAGAAACAAACAACCAAGGATTCGAGATTGAAAGAAAGTTAGATAACTCTGGATGGGAACAAATTGGTTTTAGAGAAGGAAACGGAACAACAACAGAACCAAAAGAATACATCTACTTTGATGACATAAGCATGGTAAAATCAACATTACTTGCTTACCGGTTAAAGCAAATAGATTTTGACGGCACGTTCGAATATTCTGATATTGTTGAAGTAGAAGTAGTGCCAATCCAGTACGAGCTGTCACAAAATTATCCAAACCCATTTAATCCAAGCACAACTATACAATTCTCACTGCCGAAAGCAACACAAATCAAGATAAACTTGTACAATATGCTGGGTGAACTTGAAGAAACGCTTGCTGAAGGAACTTACGAAGCCGGTTACCATAAAGTAAAGTTTAACGCTTCCAGCCTTCCCAGCGGGGCATACATTTACAGAATTGAGAGTGATGCATTTGTTCAGGTTAAGAAAATGATCCTCCTTCGATAAGATCCTGTCCACTGGCTGAGCTACTGCGGACGAGTATTAATGAAGGTAATAAGACCTCATTTAATAAAAAGATTGAAAAACTCTAAAATGATTGATTTTTTTTATTCTGAATAAAAAACGTTTTGATATAGGTTTATAGAAAAACAATCAGGCAAGAGTAAAAATACTTTTGATCTTAGTGCTTTAATAATTTGCATTATTTGGAAAATTATTCTTTGGATTGGGATAAGCGTTGACTATAATAAAACGTATCACTTTGTTATTTCCATTTTATGTGCTTTATTTTTGACCTTTTATAAATGGAATGATAATTGTTTTTTTGCATTTGAAAAATGTTGTTTTGGGGGGAATAATAAATTAAGAGAGAATAATAATTGAGATTTTTCTTTGGCACAAGCAATTTTATAAAATCACTATATTCTCATATCTGTATTAGTGTTTATTTCCAGCAGCATTTGATCAAACGATAGCTTAGCATATCAATAAAATAAAATGCTAAGATTATCATAGTAAATATAAAAAGAAACGAATTACTTTTAAACTTATAAGTTTTTAAGTAATTTAGTTACTAAAGAACGAAAGATTATTCCAAATTGCACTTGCTGCACAATCTACTTTCGTAAAAATAATTTCACCTGTTTTTAAAATATTGAGTAAAAATTACAAAATTTACGATTTTACCGACAATCTCATTTTAAATGTGTCAAAAAAATAATGATTCATAACGGCACATATGTTGAAACTAGATCTGTAACTAAAAATAGAAAAGGACTACGATGAAATTACGAGGGTTTTTAATAAGCTACCAAGTAAATAGGTTATTATTTGCTGTAGTTTTATTTCT
>JBGSPH010000048.1:0-3086 GCA_041738675.1 Ignavibacteriaceae bacterium | reverse complement strand
GTGTCCAATCATACAATAGGCTGACAAATGAATGGAAAAACATAGGACTGCAGGCAGTGCTGGCAGTTGAAACGACGGCAGAGGGCGAAATACTTGCAGCAACAAATGGTGGTGGATTGTTTCAGTCAACTGATATGGGTGCAACCTGGACAAATATTTGCCAAACACCATTTGTACTTAATGTAAAAAAAATAAATAACACAATTTTGGCTGCAACTGATACGGGATTAATTCGTACCACAAATAATGGGTTGAATTGGTTTTCTACACCAGTTAAGTCCGGTGGGGAAAACTGTGCAATCGAATTAAACACCAATGGAGATGTATGGGCTGCGGGTATGAAACGACTGTATAAATCAATTGATAGCGGATTAAACTTTGACTCAACTAATAGTTTTGGGTTTATTTACATCGAGATAAATAAATTATATGTGCATGACAGTGTGATAACTTTTAGATCAAATGAAAATGTAAGTCCACTTTTTTATAGTATAGATTACGGCGGAATATGGCAAAATAAAGACATACCCATCTTAAGTATAAACGGAAATAATGAGTACATTATTGCAAGCACATTTAAGGGGATAATTTATACAACGAATAAATTTCTATCAATAGATTCGATTTCTTATCCGAGGGATTTTTATGGGTATGTTAAAGAAATAGAATTTGATGGGAATGGCAAATTGTTTTTTGGAACGAGCAGTCAGGGTTTGTATGAAATGGATTTTATTGTAAATGTAAAAGAAGATATAGCTAAAATAACAAAAAACTTTATCATGTATCCACTATATCCCAACCCGTTTAATTCATCAGTTATTTGTTCTTATAATCTGCCACAATCATCAAATATTAAAATAAACATATTTAATATGCTTGGGGAAAAAATAGAAGAAACTAATGTTTATCGGTCAGCTGGTTTCAATAAGGAACAAATTTCATTGAATGGTTTTGTAAGCGGAATATACTTGATCACGATTGAAGGCAAAGATTTTTTCGCCGTTCAGAAGGCGGTTTTCCTAAAATAACTAAAAGGAGTGGTTATGAAAAAATGTATAATTCTCATTGTTCTTCTCATTTTTGTTTTAATAAAATCTTTAACTTTTGCACAGGAGGAATTAGTCCCAAACTACTTATTCCTTTTTGGACAAATAAATGTACAATCAACAACTACAATTACACATACCTTAACTGCAATAGGGGCTTACTGGGAGTTGGACAATGGTGATCTTCCAATATCAGATAATTCTGATTTGGCGGAAGCATCTGCCATCATCACAGGATCGACAACAACAGAACCAAGTTTTCTTGATCCTGGTGAGTGGTATGGGTTTCTTTTCCCTTGGACACCAAATCCTTATCAGTATACCGATGAAATTGCTTATGGTTTTTACAAAGTAACAAACTCTTATAACAATGATTATTTTTATATAGACATAAGGGATTGAACTGTCCCCCCAAAACTAGACAGAAAGATAAGCAACTGTCTGATTATTATTAATTCTTATTTCTTCTTTTTTATTTTCATTTTTTTTATTCATTCCAAAATCTACAGGACTTAAATAACCCAAAGATGAATGCAATCTTTTTCTGTTGTAAAAGATTTCAATAAACTCAAAGATTTCTAATTCTGCTTGTTGCCTGGTTTCAAATTTTGTTAAGTAAACCAGTTCTTTCTTTAACGTACTGAAAAAAGTTTCTGTTATTGCATTGTCATAACAATTTCCTTTACCGCTCATCGATTGTCTGAAGCCATATTTGCTCAATAAATATCTTACTGAACTTGATGTATACTGACTGCCTCTGTCTGAGTGGAATATTACTCCTGCTTGTGGTTTCCTTTTGCTTACTGCCATTGTTAGAGCTTTAACCACCAAATCTGATGCAGCTCTTTGACTTAATGACCAGCCAACAATCTCACGATTATAAACATCAAGTACTACTGCCAGATACATCCAGCCCTCATTAGTCCTGATGTATGTTATATCTGAACTCCAGATCTGATTTTTCATTTCTGCTTCAAACTTACCATTTAGCAGATTAGCACTAAACGATGCTGCAGAATCCTGTTTTGTTGTTACCTTAAATTTCTTCTTCGTTCTTGAGAAAATCCCATTGTTCTTCATCAAACGATATACTCGTTTTCTATTTATAATTATTCCTTCTTGCCTGATTGCCTTGGTTATCTTACGGAATCCATAACGTCCTTTGCTAAGCTTATAATGCTTGTTTATCATTAGAAGTATTTTATCTTCCTGCTGTCTTCTTTGCTGAGTTCTTCTTTTTATCCAGTGATAATATCCTGATCTGCTTACCTGAAGAATTCTACAGCTTAATGATAGAGGATAATCCTGTAGATTATCTTTTATAAATCTGCACCTCACAGCTTTTCCTTTGTAAAGTATCCCAAGGCTTTTTTTAAAATGTCACGCTCCATTTTTAACGTTGCTATCTCTCTGTCTTTTTTTCTTAACTCCTCCTGCTCTGGTTTTAAATGTCCTTTACCGGGAAATGCATTCTTCGCATCCGTCAGATACTTCTTCTTCCAATTAAACAAAGTGTTTTTACTTAAACCCAAATCTGAGGCAATACTTTCCACAGATTTCCCTGATTCCAATACTAGCTTAACGGCTGAGACTTTGAAGTCTTTATCAAAGCTTCTTCGTGCTTGTCTTTCTGACATTGTTGCTCCTATATTTTTTTACTTTTTTATTAATATAGTTGCTTTTCTTATTGTCTACAATTTGGGGTACGGTTCAGATTGTAAATATCGTGGCATATGTACTGGTGCCTACAACCCGGATTTTTATATAAAGTTTTATGATAATGAAGATATATTTAAATGGAAAATTCCAACAGGTGATTGGACATCGATTTCAAATGGAGAAGTACTCAGAGTATGGGAAATAAAAAATGACGGAATTGCCCCAACAACATCAAATTTCGAAAACTTTTGGACAAATGCTTTGGTACAGACTAGAAGTAGTGACAATCATCCAAGAATTGTATGGGGTCCATATCAAGAAAGTGGAATAACTGTTCAACAATACAAAGTCTATAGAAAATATGGTAGTTCGGCCTGGCAA
>JBGSPH010000017.1:0-9442 GCA_041738675.1 Ignavibacteriaceae bacterium | reverse complement strand
ACTTAACTGAATTGCTGCTACACTTTGGACAATGTTTTTTTTCATCATTCTCAACTACCATTGAGTTTTGTTCCTGTAAATTTATATAATGTAATTACTTATATAAATTCCAGCAACACTTTTTGACTATTATGCCCATTTCGACCAAAGGGAGAAATCTGAACAAAATAATTATGCAGATTTCTCAATCGAAGACTCCTTCGAAATGACTTTCGAATTGATGTTTAACTTTATTCAATATTGAAATAATATAAATTGAATGATAATTCCAGATAAAATTTCTGCTTATTTAAATAAACGAGCCTCCGGCAACTGGCATATTGAAAATGATTACAAAAAATATTTTCAATACATAATTGTTGTTCCTGCTATCGCTGAATCCTCTAACTTACCAAAGCTTATTAAATCACTAGAAAAAAACGATAAGCTTGAACTGCATAATACTCTTCTACTAATCGTTGTTAACAATAGTGTTTCAGCAACCGAAGAAGTTAAAAATGATAATCAAAAAACTTTAATCTATCTAAGAAAAATTAAATCCAAATTAAATGTTTCATTTATTGATGCGTGCAGTGCGGGTAAAGAAATGGATGACAAAAACGGCGGCGTGGGGTTGGCACGTAAGATTGGAATGGATTTGGCACTCACTAAATTTGATTATCTCTCAATCAATAAAAATATTATTATTTGCACAGATGCTGATTGCATAGTTGATTCAGATTATATTTCACAAATTTCTCAAGAATTTAACCGCAACAATTATGAAGCAGCAGTTGTAAATTTTACTCACGATATTTCGGGTCGTAATGAAGAAACAAAGGCTATAATCTGTTATGAAATATTTTTACGTTACTATGTACTTGGATTGAACTTTGCAAAATCAGATTATGCATTTCACACTATAGGCTCAACTATGCTTTGCACTCCCGATGCTTATGTTAAAGTTGAAGGGATGAATAAACGAAAAGCCGCAGAGGATTTTTACTTCCTTGAAAAGCTTGCAAAAATTTTTCCAATCGGTGAAATCAAAGCAACCGCAATACATCCATCTAAGCGAAGCTCGTGGAGGGTACCATTTGGCACTGGCAAAAGTGTTGATAGATATTTATCTAATACACGAAATGAATACCAGCTTTACGATCCAAAGTCTTTTATCGTTTTGAAGAATTGGTTAGAAGTTTTTTATGATTATTCACTCACTGAACAAAATAGTTTAATTAAGATTGCTAAAAACATTCATTCATCATTATATGATTTTCTAAATCAACAGGATTTTGAAAGATTTGTTAATAAAGTCCTAATAACCAACAACAATCAATCAGAAATTGAAAAGCAAAAACATTTTTGGTTTGATGCTTTCAGAACATTAAAACTTATTCATTATCTTCGTGATGCAACTTATCCAAATATAAATATGTTTAGTGCTATAGATGAGCTGTTAAAAATGATGAGAATTGAAAATCCGATAAAAAGAAATTCAGATATACCCAATTTAAAAACTCAAAAAGAATATTTATTACTGCTTAGAAAGATTCAAAGTTAAATGATAATTAAAACTAATCCTGATGAATTTGAAAATTTTATTGTTGATGCTTCCAACTTTAGAGGAAATTGTGAAGCCGTTTATTTTCCTGAGAATGTAGAAGAAATAGTATCGATCGTTAGAGAAGCGAATGCAAACAAAACAAAAGTTACAGTTGCAGGAAACAGAACTGGTTTAACCGGTGCTTGCATTCCGCAAAACGGAATTGTTATCGCAACAGATAAACTCAACAAAATTCTTGATCTCAACCCAAAAGAATTTTATGCTGTAATTGAACCGGCAGTTTTACTTTCAGATTTTCAAAAAGAACTTAAGCGCCAAAATCTTTTTTATCCTCCTGATCCAACTGAAACTAATTGTTACATTGGCGGTACAGTTGCAACTAATGCCTCAGGTGCAAAAACATTTAAATACGGTCCGACGCGTGATTATGTAATTGGTTTGCAAATTGTGCTTCCTGATGGTGAAGTAATTTACCTTGAACGAGGAAAACAGAAAGCAATTGGATACGATTTAACATTTACAACTCAATCCGGTAAAAATATTTCATTGCAAGTTCCTGATTATACTTTTCCATCTGTTAAAAATGCTTCGGGTTATTTTGTAAAAAAAGATATGGATGCGATTGATCTTTTTATTGGATCTGAAGGTACGCTTTGCATTATTACAAAGATTAAACTTAAGCTTCTACCTCAACCTGAAGATACAATCTCCTGCGTTCTTTTTTTTGATGATGAAACAACTGCATTAAATTTTCTTGAAGAAGCACGCGAAACTTCTTACCAAAACAGAAAAGGCAATGTTAACAATAACATCAACGCTCTTGCACTTGAGTTTTTTGATGAACGCGCATTAAAGTTTTTAGCAAAAGATTTTTCTGCTATTCCAGAAATTGCACAAGCAGCAATCTGGTTTGAGCAGGAATCAACCGCCGATACTTTTGATACTATTCTTGAAGCGTGGAATAGTTTGATGCAAATTCACAATGTAAACGAAGAAACTGCGTGGTTTGCTTTTAGCGAGGCTGATAAAGAGAAGATAAAAGATTTTCGCCACGCAATTTCCTGGAAGGTTAACGAGTACGTTGCAAGAAATAATTTTAGAAAACTCGGGACTGACGTAGCTGTTCCTGATAAGGTTTTCCGTGAGTTTTATTTTACTCTGCAGAACTGGGCAAAGCAAAGCAAAATAGATTTTGTGGCTTATGGTCATTTTGGAAACTCACATATTCACTTAAACTTTTTACCAAAGAATGATGATGAGTTTAACGAAGGCAAAAAGCTTTACAAACAAATTTGCGAAGAAGCTGTAAGACTAGGAGGAACAATTTCCGCAGAACACGGAATAGGAAAAGCTAAACGTGATTATCTTTTAATGATGTATGGTGAAACAAATATCCGCAAAATGGCTGCACTTAAAAATTCTTTAGACCCAAACTTTATACTTGGTATTGGAAATATTTTTGATGAAGAGTATCTCAGGAAATAGTACACTGATTTTTATGATTGCTTATGATCATAACTGATCTTAATAAATCAGTTTGATCAGCGTACTATTCAATTTAATTTTTGCGACATTTCTTTCGCCTAATTTTTTACAACAAGTATATTTTATTCAATAATATATTTCCTTTTTACTTCTTTGATTAAATTATTTAATAAAAACAAAACATAGAAGTAGGAATAATTTTTGCTAAGCTATAACAACAACAATCTGTTTCTAAAAATATTTTATGGGTTACTTTTTGGAATCTTTGATTAAAACTTTGGCACGATCTTTATCTATCTATCTATCTATCTATCTATCTATCTATCTATCTATTTGTGCATATTTGTTGGGGTGGAGAGATGCTGGTAGTTTATGTTATTGCATTTCTTTCTCTTCCTAATGAAATCTTTCCGGTTTTAAATTTATCATTTTATTTGATACGCTCATATAACAACTTGCCCGCCGATGGTGTGGTTGAGCATTTACAAATAAACCTTTACATTTATACTACTGGTTTTACATAACCATCCGGAATGTAAATTAATTATTAAAGAATAAAGGAAATAATATGTTCAAATCTGTAATTATTACAATAGCATTGTTACATTCATCATTAATCGCTCAAATTGACACGACTCTTTCAGAATATTTTCCTCTTGAAATAGGAAACTATTGGGAATATAGAGATAATACCTTTAACCTCTGGAAGATTGAAATAATCAAAGATACAACGATGATTAATGGACATTCCTATAAAGTATTTAAAGATTCTACTGATTGGATTGGTGGAACTGTTCAATATAACTATTATAGAATTGATGATTCTATGCGCGTATGGCAATATGTTCAATTTAATGAGCCCGGCTCTTGTAATAATGAGTATTTAATATTTTATTTAACTCGAGAAGATTCCACTCTGTGGAATGAATGCATTTCAACTAATAACCCAGATCCTGAGCATAATTATGCTTGCCTTGCTTGGACACGTCAGGTTTACTACTCAACACTCAACTTTCAAACCACAGAAAAAACATTCTGTGGGGCTGTCATTGATAGCATAACAACTGACACTTCATTCTGTGGAAGTTTTTATTTTGGCTTATACGAACTTGCAAAAGGAATTGGACTAACTAGGAGAGCTGCTGAAGCAGGTAACGAAATTTTTATAACTGGTGCAATAATAAATGGTATTAAATATGGAACAATTGTCAATATTCAGGAACAAATTAATGATCCGATAAATAATATTGAAATTACCAACTATCCAAATCCGTTTAACTCTTCATCAAAATTGAGGTTTTCTGTAGATAAAGCATCCGAAGTTAGCATTGATATTTACAATATTCTTGGAAGTAAAATCGAGAATATCTTTAAAGGTTATTTTTTGCCAGGCATTCATGAAAGAGTGATTGATTCTGAAATACTAAACATTTGTAGCGGTACATACATAATCAATGTTACAATAAATAAAGAGATTTATACTCGCAAAATTCTCTTACTCAAATAATATGGAGTTAAAATGAAAAAGTTTTTTTTCTTCTTGCTTATTATTATCACTTTTATTGAATTACATTCTCAAACAGAAGAATTTCCTTGCGGAGGTTCTTTTTCAATACAAGGTTCGATGCCTCCCAATATTGAAAGCATAAAAGGAATCACAGGCATTCCTGTTGGAGGTAGAGAAATAACCAACCAAGGAACTCTACGTGTATTAATTGTTTTTATTCGGTTTAAGGATGACTTAACTAATACTACAACTTGGCCGGATTACAATATTTTACCAAGCTGGGCCCAAAATATGATAGACCCTAACATACCAACTAATAATATTTACACACCGGGCAGAATAAGTGACTTTATGGATAGAGCCTCTGGCGGTGATGGAGCTGGAAATCTTGGTATATTCAAAATGATTGGAGATATATATTATGTAACAACAGATGAAAATGAGAGTTTTTATAATGGAAATCGTACAACTATAAATGCTCATGTTTTAACCAAGCTAAATAACACAGTAAACTTTAGTCTTTACGATAATTGGCGGTTTATGAAAAATAGCCAGTACTATAATCATGAGTATTTACCAGGGACAGGTGATGGTAAAATAGATTATGCTATGTTCTTCTACCGTAATAGCTATGGTACAACAGCAGGACATAAAGGTTATTATATACCCTCTAACTTTTCTTTGGATGGGAAGACTTTCAATGGTTATGGATCAACACAATTTGGTTATATGAATCATGGAAATACGAAGGTTTCTATAACTATACCAATTCATGAATTTAGTCACTATTTGTTTAGTGGTGACAATATAACCGGACATATTGATGGAAGAGTCGTTTATGGCGGTCAAAAAAATATTGGAAATGTAGCATGGTTTGCCTTAATGCTAAGTAATGGCGGAGATAATTCCTTTTATTCTGCATACGAACGGTATAGAGCAGGGTGGTTGAATCCAACCATTTTAAATAACTCACAAAGCAGCTTGTTTTTACAAGACACACACAAAAAACACAAAGCATTTCTCATTCCATTAAGGTATGACAATATTGACCCGACAAAAATTGCTGAATATTATATTATTGAAAATTTCCAGACACTCAACTCATATTCGACAGCAAATCCATTTTTAACAACAGCAGTTTTTAATCATTCATTCGATCATGGATTGTTAGTATTTCACGTTGAACAAGAAGATTTTAATATCGCTACAAATTCTAATCTTGATATAGAAAGTGCTGATGGATTATGGAATTTTTATTTAAAGGAAGGATCAAGTACACCATCTGTACGTGATGATGACGTTTTAAGAATAAGCGTGCCAAATAGACTGAGTGGATATGATGAAAGAGACATACTGCCATTACAAGTCGGTCCAATACTCTATAACGATTATTATTGCTTAACACCTGCTAGTTGTGGATCGACCTGTCCACCTAATCACGGTAGACGGTATTATAAAGATGCTTATCTAGGTGATCCACAGGACTTTTTCCGCTTCGATGATGTTAAAGTGTTTACTAGTTTTAGTAACCCAAGAATAAGTACAGCTAGTAATAATCTTATCTATAAAGGTTGGGAAATTTTGAATTATAATTCTGCCCTAAAAGAATATCAATTGTCTTATCAAAATAGCGAACAAGACGTTTTGTCATTGAGCCCCTCAAAACCATTTTTAGGTTTTTTTAATCCTGGTGATGGTCCGATTCAATATGGTTGGGCTTATTTGGCATGGGGAAGTGACTTCTGGGATGAGCAACCAATTGAATCTGATATAAATTGGTCCGAGCTTCAAAGAAAAATTGGAACAAATGGAACTTGGGTTACTGTTTACTCTGGATCTAACCGTTGGTGGTCAGATCATAGTATAATCTATGATCCTCAGAATGGCGATACACCTGTGTTTTTTAGAGTAAGAGTACGTGATAACCAAAATAAATGGTCTATTTGGTCAAATATTTTTGATACTAGAGCCTTCATGAACCAAGAAGGTAATTATGGTGTTGAGAAAAAGAATTATAATAATTTAATACCAACCATAAATGAGCTATCATCAAATTATCCAAACCCATTTAATCCAACTACACAAATTAGTTACTCAATTAAAGAAAATGGTTTTATAAGATTGAAGGTATATGATCTCTTAGGTGCTGAAGTTGCAACGCTTGTAAACGAAACAAAAGAATCTGGTTATTATTCAGTAGAATTTAATGCAAGCGAATTACCGAGCGGAGTTTATATTTATACGTTACAAACCGGTGATTTTATTAGCTCTAAAAAAATGATCCTGATGAAATAATTATTAATCCCAAACCTTCGAGGTTTTAAAAACCTCGAAGGTTTCTGTAATAAATTACTTCCCAATCTTATAACTCGTTCCTTCTTTACTATCCTGCAAAACAACACCAAGTTCTTTTAGTCTATCACGAATTGTATCTGATAGCTGGTAGTTTTTATTTTGCTTTGCTTCTGTTCTGAGAGTAATAAGTAATTCAATCAGATCATTTACAAGTTTATCATCGCGGGCAGTGGTTTTGTTAAAATCTACAATGCCAAGAACATTTTCTGCGGTCCTTGTTAGAAATGTTTTCACATCATTATAAAAGTTAACATCAACATTTTCTGAGGTAGCAATTATACGGTTAACTTCTTTTACAAAATCAAAAATAACCGCAACAGCCTGCGATGTATTCAGATCTTCATCCATCGCTTCTTCAAATCGCTGATAATAAAATTTGAAATCAAACTCAGGTTTAATGCCGGAATTATTTTTCTTTATCTCTTCATTAACTTTATCAACAAGATTTGTAATTTTTTCCAGCCCTTTTTCTGCTCCGGTTAAAAGATCATCCGTAAAGTTTAATGGTCCGCGGTAATAAGCCTGGGCAAAAAACATTCTGATTGCTTCAGCGGAATATCTTTTCAGTACATCTCTTGCTGTAAAAAAGTTACCAAGAGATTTAGACATTTTTTCTTCATTAATATTAAGAAAACCAAAATGAAGCCAGTACTTAACAAATGGTTTTCCTGTTGCGGCTTCACTTTGTGCAATTTCATTTTCGTGATGAGGAAAAATTAAGTCATTTCCGCCTGCGTGAATATCAAATGTTTCTCCCAAATGCTTGCAGCTCATCGCAGAACATTCAATGTGCCAGCCAGGTCTTCCTTTGCCCCAGGGACTTTTCCAATAAGGCTCACCTTCTTTTGCTTTTTTCCATAAAGCAAAATCCAACGGATTAGATTTCTCTTCGTTGATTTCAATTCGCGCACCGGATTCAAGATCTTCAATATTTTTTCCGCTTAACTTTCCATATTCACTAAAATGCTTGACATCATAAAAAACATTTCCATCTTTATTATAAGCAAACTTTTTATCTTCAAGCTGTTTGATCAAATCGATTATCTCACCCATATGTTCGGTAGCTTTTGGATAAACATTAGCTTTTTTAATTTTAAGTTTTGTTATATCATTAAAAAAAGCATTGATGTAATCCGTTGTTACATCGCTAGGTTTTCGTTTTTCTTCATTAGCCTTTTTAATTATCTTATCATCAACATCGGTAAGATTCATAACAAATTTTACTTTGTATCCTTTGTACTCAAGATATCTACGCACCATATCAGCCATAACAAATGAACGGGCATTACCTATATGGAAGTAATCATATACTGTTGGTCCGCACATATAAATCTTAACTTCATTCGGATCAATTGGAATAAATTCTTCTACTTTTTTTGTAAGTGTGTTGTAAATTTTTAGCATAGTTTTTGTTTTTTGTTTATCAAATATAAAGATTTTACTAAATTCATTTATTAAGACTAAAAATCGTTTATGACAATTTGTGGATTTTGGTGCATTAGTGTTTTAGTGGCTTTGTTTTGCCACAAAAACTCAAAAACACAAAACAACACTAAAGTTTAAGTTTTGATAGAAGTAAATTAAAATCATCCGGTAAATCAGAATCAAATCTAACAAGCTTGTTTGTATGCGGATGAATGAAGCCCAATGTTTTTGCGTGTAATGCTTGTCTAGGCATTAATTCTAAAAGATTCATCATTCTGCTTTTTAATTTTGGTAATTCATATCCGGAGTGAATTTTATTACCGCCGTATGTTGGATCGCCGAAGATCGGTTTGCCCATCCCGGATAAATGAACTCTTATCTGATGTGTTCTCCCTGTTTTTAAATTGAGTTTTAGATAAGAAGTGAATTCAAATTCTTCAATAATTTTATAGAAGGTTGTTGCATCTTTTCCTTCTTTATCACTTATCGTAAACTTTTTTCTATCACTTTTACTGCGTGCAATCTTTGTACTAATAACACCTTCTGTTTCAGAAAATTTTCCCCAACAAATTGCATGATATTCTCTTTCTATAGAATGTTTAGAAAACTGTGCTGCTAATTTTGCGTGGGTGTAATCATCTTTGGCAACTACAAGCAATCCGCTTGTATCTTTATCAATGCGATGAACAATTCCCGGTCTTCCAACTTCATTTACAGAGCTTAAAGATTTTGTATGATGCAGAAGTGCATTCACTAAGGTGCCAGTGTAGTTTGCATAAGCAGGATGAGCAACCATTCCGGCAGCTTTATTTACAATAAGGAAATAATCGTCTTCATAAATAATATCAAGGGGAATTTCTTCAGCTTCAACATCTTCAGGTCTTGGAGAAATTAGCTGTATTGCTTCAACTTTATCAAAAGGTTTAATATTATAATTTGATTTGACAACAACGCCGTTTACTGTTACAAGTCCGGCATCAACGGCTTTTTGTACTTTAGATCGTGTAGTATTTTCGATATGATGAGTAAGAAATGTATCTATGCGTTCTTTTCTTTTTCCTTCAGGTACATCAATCAGAAATTTCTTTTCGCTTATCAGTCTGCTCATTAATTGTATCTTCGTT
>JBGSPH010000041.1:0-8252 GCA_041738675.1 Ignavibacteriaceae bacterium | reverse complement strand
GCATCCAACAGTTGCATCAAGTTATACAAACATCGGAATTATTTATGGATCTATGGGTGACTATGATAAGGAAATTGAATTCTATCAAAGGGCACTATCAATCAGATTGAATTTATTAGGAGAAAAACATCCTGATATTGCTCTTGTATATGGAAACATCGGGACTGTTTATGAGAATAAAAAAGATTTTAATAAAGCCCTTGAATATTTTAACAAAGCCTTATCAATAAGATTAAATTTAACCGGTGAAGATCATCCATCAGTAGCATTGTTATATAACAATATGGGTGAATCATACAGAGCACTTAAAGATTTAGAAAAATCATTTGAATTACTGAATAAATCTTTAGCACTAAGACTTGAATTAATGGGTTCAAATCATCCGGATGTTGCAATCACCTATGGAAATATTGGACAAACCTATTTTGATTCGGGAAATTATCAGGCATCGAGAGAATATTTTGTTAACTGTTATAAAATCTGGAGCAGCTTGTTTGGTGAAAAACATCCGGAAGTGGGGCTGGCTTATTATAATATTGCCCGATCTTACAAACAGCAGAATAATTTTGATTCGTCTTTGGTTTATTGTCAAAAGTCGTTGATCTCTTTAGTTAATGATTTTGAAGACACTTCAATATTCTCAAATCCGGTTTTAGATAATATTAATTCCGAATTAAATTTGCTTAAAACCTTAAAGCTGAAAGCAGATATTTTTTCGATTATCTCAAACAAGGAATCAACTAAGTATTTAGAATATTCATTTTTAAATTATCAACTTGCATCCGAATTAGCCGATATGATTCGTATCGGATTTAAGGCAGAAGGATCAAAGCTTTTGCTTGGTGATCAAACATCTGATTTATATTCTAATGCTGTGAAAACAAGTCTAAGACTATTTTCTATCAATGAAGATATTAGCAGCAAAGAACAAGCGTTTAATTTTATTGGGAAATCAAAATCCGCTGTTTTACAAGAGGGGCTGCTCGAATCGAAAGCAAGGCAATTTGCAAATCTGCCGCAAAGCGTACTTGATGATGAAAAAGAAATTAAAAAAGACATTTCGTTTTATAAAACGCAATTACAAAAAGAATTACAAAAAGGGGATCAGAGAGACAGTTTAAAAATATTAGAGCATCAAAACAGATTGTTCGGTTTGAATCAGAAGTATGATGAGTTTGTCTTAAATCTCGAAAAAAACAATCCTGCATATTACGGGTTAAAGTATCAGACAAAAGCAATAACAATTTCCGAAATTCAAAAACAGTTAGATGTAAAGACTGCACTGCTTCAGTACTTTGTTGGTGATAGTTCAATTTATATTGCTTCTGTTACCAATGAAAACTTTGAAATATTTGAGTTGAAGAAACCTGGCAACTTTTCTGAATTGGTGAGAACTTTTTATTCTGCTGTTATAAAATCGGAAACCGAAAAATATATTTCATCTTCTAATAAACTTACAGATTTACTCATAACGCCTGTTCTTAATAACATAAAATCAAAAGATAGGCTAGTGGTGATTCCTCACGATGCATTATTTAAAGTTCCATTCGAGGCATTGTTTACGACATCACAAAATCCCAAAGCAAAAGATTTTACAGCGCTGAATTATCTGATTAAAGATTTTGATGTTTCATATCATTATTCGGCTTCATTATTTATTGGTTCTATGGAAAGAGAGAAGAAAATTTCATCAAAAAATTTTATTGGCTTTGCTCCAGTCTTCCCAAAAGATGATTTGATTGGTTATACAATCTCAAGTGGTAAGCAATCTGAACTTCTTGCAATTTCAGAAGAAGCAATTCGATCACTATCGGTTGATGGAAAAACATTTGATGAATTAAAATACAGTGAGTGGGAAGTAAACTCTATTATAGATCTTTTTGTTGCGAAGAAACCGGAACAAATTAATACCGCATACTTCTATTCGGATGCAAAGGAAGATTCATTCAAATTAAACGCTAAGGATTACAAAATTGTTCATATAGCTTCCCACAGTTTTATGAATGAAGAACAACCCGATATCTCGGGAGTTGTTTTCACACAGCCAACAGATTCTAATTTTACTAACGATGGAGTTCTTTACTCAAGCGAAACATATAATTTAGATTTATCTGCTGATCTTGTTGTGCTTAGCAGTTGTGAAAGCGGACTTGGAAAATTATTTAAAGGCGAGGGAATGATCGCACTTACTCGTGGATTTTTATACTCGGGCACATCCAATATTTTGTTTTCGTTGTGGAAAATTCCCGATAAACACACAAGCGAACTTATGGTTGAGTTTTACAGGCAGATGATTTCGGGTAAATCTTATTCGGAATCTTTAAGACAGGCTAAATTAAAATTGATTAAGAACGAAGTAACTGCAAGACCAAGATCCTGGGCGGGATTTTTATTAATAGGAGTTGATTAAATTTTAAGACAGTAGCAAACAGATTGCGCTGATTTGACTGATATGCTCGGATTTCTATCTGCGGGAATTCACGTTATCCGTGACATCCGTGTTCTATTGCGCTTACTGCTTTTTCAAAAAATAAAATTTACCCAAATAAAGAACTTCTATTTCATCCTCTATCCGCCAATAATATAATCCGGAATTTTTAAGATCACTCTCTTTTACTGATATCGAATATTCAGGAAAGTTATCGGCCGCAACTTTTGTAGAAAAAATAATGTCATCATCGTTATTCATAATTACCAGGTTAACGGGAATATTTTCTCTCATCAGCCATTTAAATAACACAGGTTGGTTTAAATATTTATCTGTATTCTTTGGTGAGATAACTTTATCGATTAGAATATTTCCTGAGCGCACATTTTCATTTATCCATTCCTCATAATAAGGACTTGGATTAAACTCAGGACCCGTTAAGTTTGCTAATAATTCAGATTCTTTTTCCTGTTGAATTTTTTCATTTTCCGGTTGTAATGGTTTTTGCTCAACCATCTGTTTTATAGAATCTCTGCCATCATCTGCAATAATTGGTGCTGTCTTGTTGCTGCTTAAATTGTAGAAAACATATAACAAGACAAAGACTACAGCCATTGTTGCAAAAGCAATCCCCATCCGTACCGGGTTTACAAATCCCGAAAGTATTTTATCTATAAAACTTTTAGCACTTTCTTTTTTAATCTTGCGTGTTTTTTGAAATAGTGTGGAGCCCTCATCCTTAATAAGATTTAAAGCCTCTTCCGCGGCTTTTAATTCGTTAAAGCATTCCTCACATTTGAAATAATGTTCTTCAAATTTTAAGTTTTCATCTTCAGAAAGTTCATTCAACAAATATCTGCTGATTATACTTTCTCTATTTATTAAATCACATTTCATAATAACGCCAATGTTTCTTTCTACTATCTATTTGCAAAAACCATCTGATTATTGAAAATAATTTTGCTTTTTTAATTCCTTTAAAATCAGTTTAAGTGCATAATTGATTCTCTCACTTACTCGGCGCTTTTCAATTCCAATTTTATTTGCAATCTCTTCAATAGACAATTCATCATAAATTCTCAGTAAAAGTACTTCCTGATATTTATCATCTAGTTTAGATAAAGCCGCTTTCAGCTTTTCTTTTTTTTCAGAGTCAATGATTTCTTTTAACGGATTTTCCGGAGATTCAAGTGAATGATAAGAATCAATATCAGCGGTTGGTTTTTCCTTAGAAAGGTTTCTGAAATACATTGCAACAACATTGCTGACAATTCCCGCAATGTATGCTTCCAGCGGCTTTTCTTTGGTAGGATCAAATCCGCCTTTTCTTAAACTTAAAAGAATTGCTTGTCTTGCTTCGCTGATAATATCTGCCTGATCATCTGAGGAAACTCTGTTTCGTAAACGTACACGAACTAAAAACTCAATCCGCTCTTTAAAATGCAAAAAAAGGCGATACTCTGCGTCGGTATCACCCAAAACAATTTTGTCTGTTAAGGATTTTTCATCAAAAGTAAATAGCATAGGGTAATATTATCAACAAAATGAAAAATTCAAAAATAGTTTTCAATATTTCTTACCAATCTGCAAATAAGAGATAGAATAACTACCTAACTATAATCATTAGAAGGATATTTATGAAAATCATTTACACAGTTTTGCTGATTGTTCTTTTAGCCGTGTCTTTTATCAGACCGCAATGGAAAACAACAGTTGAGGAAAGCAATATTATCTCTGCCGCACCTGGTACTCAAAACTACCCCTCGCTGGCGTTAGATAGAAAAGGTGGATTTTTTGTTGCTTGGACAGATGCACGTAATTCAGCAACTGGAAATGACATTTATATCCAGAGATTTGATAGTCTTGGCAACACATATTTCGCCGATAATGGTATTCCGGTTTGTATCGCAGATGGGAACCAGCAATATCCGTTTGCAGTTGGTACAACTGACAGCTGCGTAATTGTTTTTTGGTCTGATGAACGACCAAATTACACTAACTCGGTAGATCTTTATGCGCAGAAATTGGATCTTGATGGAAATCCGCTTTGGGAATTAAATGGTGTTCCGGTCAGCCAGTACAATACTCCAACACCAGGGGCTTTATCTGAATATAGTGTTCTTCCGGATAATAACGGTGGTGCATATGTAAGCTGGACCAGATCATATTTTGGTTACGGACAACTTCGTGCCCAAAGGATTGATAAAGATGGAAACATTATGTGGGATTCAACAGGCGCAATCTTAACAGACGGTGCTGTTGATACACGAAGTCCGAGAATGGTAAAAAGCCCAATGGGAGTTTCTGTTGTATACAGACATACTACTGGAAGCTACTCCATTTATTACCAGATTGTTGACTCAACAGGTAATCTTAAATTTCCAACGCCGGGGAAACTTGTAGCCGTAGATGGACCACAAATAGGTACCAGCGTTACATTGGGAGATACTGAAAATGGAGAATCAGTTGTTATTGCATGGGCAGCTAATGGTGGGGGTTTATTTGCTCAGGCAATGGATACAACCGGAAATCGTTTATGGGGCGAGAATCATGTTGCCATCAATAATGTTCCCGGCGGACATACTGATTTTAAGATTATTAGAAGCAGAACCAGTTCAGATTATTATTTGATATGGAAAGACGGAAGGAGAATTAATGTTGCTTACGATATCTATGCACAGAAACTTAACAATCTTGGTCAGCCTCAGTGGACACCTAATGGAATTAAAGTAAGCGGTACGCCTTATACTTTTACAAACACAATTATATCAACAAATAATAACGGTGTTTATGTTTCCTGGTCTGAAACCAGTAACCCGCAAGGACCAGGGATATATGCTCAACGAATAAATCCGGATAGTTCTTTTGCCTGGCAAAGTAACTCTGTTAGATTAACAGATCAATTTGTTAATGCTGGAATAGTAACAATAAATCCAGATATAAATAATGGTGGAGCTGTTGTAATTTTTTCTTACGCAGGACCTCCCTCGGGAACAGGAGATAATCTTTACACAAAGTACATTGGAGCAAATGGTGTGCTTGGCGGAGTCACATCAATTGAAGATGAAAATACTTATCAACCAAACGACTTTTATTTGTCTCAGAATTATCCAAACCCGTTTAATCCTTCCACAAAAATTCGTTACACTATTCCAAATGTCACCCTGAGTTTGTCATCCCGAGCGGAGTCGAGGGACGAAGGGTCTCGAGTGCAACTTAAGATCTATGATATTCTTGGAAATCAAGTTGCAACTCTTGTTGATGAGTACAAATCCGTTGGAAGCTATGAGGTGGATTTTGATGCAAGTAAACTTTCAAGTGGCGTTTATTTCTATACACTGCAAGCAGGTGTTTACGTTCAATCAAAGAAAATGACTCTACTGAAATAAAAATCACAATAAATATTTATAAAATATCTTAAGGTTAAAAGTCCAATGAAATCAAAAAACAGAAAATTTAATTCATCGTTTATCTTAATAGTTTGTTTATCACTTTTTCTTACTTCCTGTTCAAAAGAAGACAGCGTAACTAATCCTGATGATGATAATAATCCACCGGATCCGATAACCCCAACTGAAGTTAAGATTAATAGTTACACTCCTCTAAAACCAATGTGGGGAGATGTAATTGAAATTATCGGCGAAGGATTTCCAAATACCATAAATGATGTAAGCGTTTTCTTCCCGGGGAACCAGCTTTCGATTCTGGATTCGGTGCCCACTGGTACAGATGGCTATACCTGCAGAGGAACAGTTTTGGAAACCTCTTCAACTAAAATAAAAGTAAGAATACCTTATAATACATTTTTAAATTCTCAGGGAAATCCAGCTCCTCTGACCAAAAACAATGGTTATGGACAAATAGCTGTAAAAGTTAAAGATAAACTTCTATATACAACCGCTGAATACTATATCTATTACAAAGCCGTTCCTTATATAAACTGGCAGGGAATCAGTCCGGTCGGCATATCAGGGGTATATATTAAGCCAGGTGAAAAATTTAAAATTGAGGGGAAAGGATTCGGTATTACCACCACAGAGGGAACACTTTCTGTAAATGGCACAGCAATCTCAATCGATTCAGTTTGGTTTAATCCAATTGCTTATGGAGAAGGCTGCTGGAATATGATGGCAACTCTTCCCGCCGGGCTTGGAACAAAAACAAATGACTTAAGCACTTACAATATTAAATACATCAGATCTGGTCGTTCTGTGGAATACACATTACAGGGAATATCATTACCAAAACTATCTGTGAGTGGTACTACGCTTCCTTCACAACTAACACCAACGTCAACTACGGATTTTCATATTACAGGCAAACATCTTTATGCAAATGTAATTCGTTTTGGTGATGGGGCTTTTTCTGAAGAAGTTGCTATTACTGGTGCCAGTCTTACCGCAACAGATGTAACAGCATTCATACCGCTCGCTAACTTATTGCCGCGTGGTGATAGAACATATACTGTCATTTTATATGATACCATACTAAATCAAAGTTACGGCATAATTGGTTCGGTACGAGTGATACCATGATTCCCATAGACTAAAAACATTTATAAAATAAAAGAAGAGAACATTCTATGCAGAAAACTTTTGATGAAATAAGAAAAGCAGAAAAAATCAATAATCGGATTATTAAAACAATAGGCTTAACAATTGGGTTTTCGTTTTTAATACTGGTTCTTGGACTAATAAGAAATTTATAATCAAGCAAAGGAACAAGAATGAATAAACATCACCATAAACTGATAAGAACTTTGTGCTTACTGTTCTTATTTACGATTACTGTTAACGCACAATACCTTGAACAAAAATCTCCAGTTAATGATGAAACCAAGAAACGGATTGACATAACCAGCAAAGCAAATGAACTTGGTATAAGCACAAATCAACTGCAGGAAATCTTAAACTCTGCTTCAAGCAATAGCGGCGGCGATCCGCTGCCCGATGCAATGCAGGAAAGATTTTTTACCGGACAGGCTGCGGGCGATAACTTCGGCTATTCAGTTGCAAGTGCCGGTGATGTTAATGGCGATGGTTATGATGATATTATTGTTGGTGCCCCATTCAATTCTTCATCTCAGGGAAAAGCATATCTGTTTTTCGGCGGCTCTGTAATAAACAGCATTCCTGATGCTGTGTTTTCAGGTTCCAGCGGTAGTGCTCAATTCGGATTCTCGGTTTCCTCAGCCGGCGATGTTAACGGTGATGGCTTTGATGATATAATTATTGGTGCACCTCACGAAGATGGAACTTCTGGCAGGGCAACAATAATATTTGGCAATTCTACAATGAACACATATTCAACTTTAAACATCTTTAATCCTACTCCAGATTATGATGATTATTTTGCATTTAGTGTAGCTGGAGGAGGCGATGTGAATGGCGATGGCTATGCGGATGTTGTAATCGGGACTCCATTTGATGATGTCTATGGTTTAGATATTGGCGTAGCTTATGTTTTTTACGGCGGCTCTTCAATGAATTCGACTCCAGATGTAACATTAGCTACTGCACCTAATGTTGGTTCAGGTGAATATGGACAAGTTGCATCGTTTGCCGGTGATGTTAATGGTGATGGTTTTGCGGATGTACTGGTTATGGCACCCGGAGATGGTTCTGTCTTTCTTTACCTTGGCGGAACAAATATGAACAATGCGTATGATCTCATTTATTCTGGTGCATATGCTGATGGTGCCGGCGATGTTAATGGTGATGGTTATTCTGATGTAGTATTTGGCGGTAATGGTGAAGCCCATATTTGTTTTGGAGGGGCAGTTCCCAATAATAATCCGGACATAACTTTTGCCGGGGAAACAAGT
>JBGSPH010000059.1:0-174920 GCA_041738675.1 Ignavibacteriaceae bacterium | reverse complement strand
TGTAAATAATGTTAGAGAAAGATATGGATATGTTATAGCTTCAAATTCTCCAGCAAGAAATGCGGGTGAAGACTTACAATCGTTTATAGAAAGCAAAGGATTACCCTGGACTGATATAGAAGGTAATCCAAGAGATTCTTCCCCTGATATTGGTGCTTATCAATTTAATGGATTACTTGGAGTTGATGATGAATTACAATCATTAAATTATATACTAGAGCAAAATTATCCCAATCCATTTAATCCTTCAACAACTATTAGCTTCGCCATTACAACATCTTCGCTTGTAACACTAAAAGTTTTTGATATTCTGGGAAATGAAATCAGGAGTCTGGTAAATGAAGAAATGCCCGTGGGAAATTATAAGGTAGAATTTAATGCGGCAAATCTCCCAAGTAGTGTATATTTTTATAGACTACAGACTGCGAACTTTATTGAGACAAGAAAAATGATCTTGATGAAATAGAATCAATATTTTTTTATTTAATCCCCCAACCATAAAAGCTTATTTGAAAATAGGCAGATTGGTAGGGGGTTTTTTATTACCAGAATATTTCACCCAATGGATTGCTAATAACTTTAGAATATATTAATCTGTTATAAAAGAAAGCTTATATTAAATGTGGAATACTGAAGGGCACGATCTATATTATTAAAAGCATTTCTTTTCTTAATATTCTTTAGTATCTCTTTACCCAGATATTTCGCTTTTGTTTCCAATTTTAAGAATGATAAGAAACAATTAAATTTGGATAGAAATGTAAATAGTATTTAATAAACCTAGTCGGAAATTTTGAGAATACTAAGGATGCGCATTATTCTTCTATGTGGAGTCACTAAAAATTCAATAAGCCATAGTAATGCAATTCATTTAGTTTTTATCATAATTCAAGCATATTTGGATGTGGTTGGTAAGTTTTATTTGCAAGCCACATTTTATGCAGATAATAAATATTCGCAATTTATATGGAGAACATATGAAATCCATTCCACTACTAACCTATCTCTCAGTAATCTTAGTATTATATATTTTCCAATGCACTACGATAACTTATCCGTCAAATTATTACGTTGACAAAAACGCTAACGGCAATAACAATGGAACATCCTGGGCTGACGCCTGGCAGAGTTTTTCGGATATTAATTGGAATTCAATAAAGCCAGGCAATGTACTATATATTTCAGGTGGAACTGACTCAATTGTTTATCATGAACGATTAGTAATCGGTGCAAGCGGTACACTCGGTAATTATGTAACTATTCGAAATAGTTACGATACAGGACATAATGGTAAAGTAATTATAGAAGACCCGAACACAAATTCGTTTGATGGTTGTATTTATATGTCAGAGAAAGATTGGGTCTATATTAAAGGAATAGAAACAAGAAAAGGAATAAGAGCTTGTTATCTTTATACATTATGTAACTATGTAGTAATTGACAGCTGTATTTTCCGAGATTGGTATCCGAATGGTTTAACAGGTGGATTAAAGATTGAGGGCAATGATAATTTCCCTGATGGACTTAACTGCACAAACATTGAAATCAAGAATTGCATTATAGAATCCCTTCCTCTCTATAATTCAAACTCAACCGATGCTCTGTATGGACAAGGAGTGCATAGGTTAAGAATTCACAACAATTTCATTCATCAAAGGAATAGAAGTGCTAACAATATGCACGTTGATTGTATTCAATTATACAGAACAGCAGATGTTAGAATATGGAATAACGTATGTATAGTTGATTCAGGAGTTACCGGTCACGGGATGATCCTAGGGGTGGAATCCAGAGCAGGACAAATTGATACAATGATTGTTTATAATAACTACATCTATGCAGGCGGTCATTTGCTTCCGGGAGGTAATCCTTATATAAACGCCGGATATTGCAGATGGTATGGTCAGAATGAACATCCTCTTTCTTATTGGATCCATAATACGTTAGTTACTGCAAATGGTGGGGAGAGTCCATTGGTGATGGAATATATGGCGCTCTTCAAAAACAATATTATAGTACAGTATGGAACTAATGGACAAAATCCAAGTCTTTTCGGTGGTCAAGCGTTAGCAACAGTAACAAGCACAGACCCTGGTTGGTGTGGAAACTGTAACCCTCCCTGTCTTGTGATAAAATGTAATAATAATTTAATATGGAGAGAATGGAGCGACGTAAGTTTTACTGGCCAATTCAGCGGTCTCGGAAAAATAGGCACTCCTTCTGGATGGCCAGAATGGATATTATATGGTGGTACGGGTGTAAATAGAAATCCTCTATTTGTAAATAACGTCAGAGAAAACAAAGGCTATGTGACAGATTTAAACTCTCCAGCGAGAAATGTTGGCCAAGATTTGCGTGAATTTATAGAAAGTAAAGGCTTACCATGGACGGATATAGAAGGTAATCTGAGAGACGAATCGCCAGATATTGGTGCTTATGAATATGGAGAAGAGGATTAGGATTTAATTATTAAAAATCATTCTTAGTCTCTCTGTGGAAATTGCATAATCCTCTTAACACCTTAACAGCTATTGAAATATTTATCCTTAAGCCAGGCTGGAAGCAAAATGCTTGACAAGTGTAATATTATTTTCATCAATACGCTGAATTAATTATTTACTTTATAAGGAAAATTATTCTCTGGATTGGGATGCACTTTTACTATTATAAAACAAGTGTCAATTTCTTCTTTCATTTTTATGGATTTGTTTTTGACCTTTTATAACATGAATGTTAGTTGTTTCATTTCATTTGAAATATATTGATTTTAAGTAGTATTAAAATCCAAGATAGATGATGATGCAATCTTTTCTTGAACACTTTACTCTACTCCCAATATCATCCTTTTTTAGTGAGTGTTTTTCTCTTGTATCATTTCCTATTTTAACTTGATTTTTTCATTACTGAATGAATTGTGAGATTTTTACGGGAAACAAAATTTGACGCTTATGCAATTAATGTCGTTCAATTTTGGCGGTATTATTTACAGCGAAGATCATTTCATTTTTTGAATTACTTATTATTTCTTCCTGATTTTATTGTTACCGAAGGCATAACAATTGATAATTTTTTCCTTGAAATTGTAGCTGGAATAAATTTTAAAGTTTATGATGTATTAATATAATTAATTGATTTACCGTGCTACAATTCTTTTATTTAATAATAATTTTTACGGAGAACATATGAGATTTATTCCACGATTCATTCATTACTTAGTATTACTTATTTTCATAACACCAATAGCATATTCAACGAACTATTATGTAGATAAAAACGCATCGGGTCAAAACAACGGAATATCCTGGGTTAATGCCTGGCAGTCGTTTTCTGCAATTAACTGGGGTTCAATACAACCCGGTGATATAATTTTCATATCGGGTGGTACAGATTCAACAGTTTATTATGAAAGATTGGTAATTGGTGCAAGCGGTACTCCTGGTAATTATGTAACTATTCGTAATAGTTACGAAGCAGGACATAACGGGAAAGTCATAATAGAAGACCCAAATACAAATACTTTTGATGGTTGTATATATATGTCAGCTAAAGATTGGGTATATGTCAAGGGAATAGAAACAAGAGCTGGGATAAGAGCTTGTTTTATTTATACACTTTGTGACTATGTAACAATAGATAGCTGTATTTTCAAAAATTGGCATCCGAATGGTTTGACGGGCGGTGTGAAAATTGAAGGCAACAACAATTTCCCTGATAATTTGAATTGTACTAACATTGAAATAAAGAATAGTATTATAGAATCACTTCCTCTTTATAATCTAAATTCTACTGATTGCCTATATGGTCAGGGAGTATTAAAATTAAGAATACACAATAACTTCATTCATCAGAGGAACACAAGTACAAATAATATGCACGTTGACTGCATTCAGCTTTATAGAACTGCGGATGTTAGAATTTGGAATAATGTTTGTGTAGTTGATAACGGTGTTCAAGGACATGGAATGATATTAGGAGTTGAATCAAGAACTGGTCAGATTGATACAATGATATGCTATAATAATTATATCTATGCTGGTGGACATGAACTTGGGGGCGACCCAGATATAAATGCAGCATTTAATAGGTGGTATGGCAATAACTCTCGTCCTCTTTCTTACTGGATACACAATACATTAGTTACAAAAAATTCAAACGAGTCCCCTATTGTAATGGAGTATATGGGATACTTAAAGAATAATATTATTGTGCAGTTTGGTATCAATGGACAACCGCCATCCTGGCCTTTACCAACAATTAATGCAGGTAATGGAATGTACTTTGATCCTCCTTGTTATGTAGATAGTTGTACAAATAATCTTATTTGGAGAGAGTGGGGAGACATACAATTCTATGGTATGTTCAATGGCAACGGAAATAACGGAACACCAATTGGTTGGTCAGGATGGGTAAATACATACGGTGGTACAGGTGTTAATTCAAATCCCTCATTCACTAATCCTTTAGGCAGTTATGACGGTTTTATTCTAAATTCGAACTCACCGGCGATAAATGCAGGTGGTAATTTACAAGCCTTTATTGAAAGTAAAGGGTTACCCTGGTCTGATATTTTGGGTAATCCTAGAGACAGTTCACCAAATATAGGAGCTTATGAAGCTGAGTCCCCCCTGGGAGTTGATGATTATTTCCCAGATTATCCATCCAATTACACGCTTTTTCAGAATTACCCAAATCCATTTAATCCTTTAACAACAATCAGCTATTCCATTCCTGCTTCATCTTTTGTAACACTTAAAGTTTTTGATATTCTGGGAAATGAAATTAGCAGTCTGGTAAATGAAGATAAATCCGCTGGAAATTATAAGCTGGAATTTAATGCGGCAAATCTCCCAAGTGGGGTATATTTTTATAGGCTACAGACTGTGAACTTTATTGAGATAAGAAAGATGGTTGTGATGAAGTAAAAATTAATTTTAAAGAATTACACCCCAACATAATCCTACTTAACTTTGGTTTAGTGGGATTTTTTATTTTTCTAGCTGTTACAATAAGAATCATATTCAGTTTTATCTGTTAAGGATTTCAGTTTAAATATTGATAGAAATAGCCCGCTGTAATAGTATAATCGAATTAAACCAAAAATCCATTTCTTCCTAATAGGCAAAAGGATAAAAGACTGTAATCCATAAAATCCTATTCCTAACAATGATTTTATTAATTTTATTATTTTTTGAAATTTACTATGTACTGTATCGTTAATGATTCTCCCTTCATTATTACCTTTCTGAAAATATCGATTGCATATAAACTTCAACTCAGTTCTATATTGAGGTACTACTTCATAAGAAATTGCCTCTCTACACACAACATATTTAGATTGATATTTTGATAATAAATCGAAAAACACACTATCTTCTCCCCCAGTAAGTCCATATTTTGGATCAAATCTTAAATTGATTTTATTAACTTTATCTGCTTTTATCAAACAATTAGTTGTATAACAAAATAATGGGGGATCACCAGTTTTGCCCAAGGGTAAAAAGTAAATTTCTCTCTGTCTCTTCCAAAGAGCTATGTCCGGATCAAAGACCGGAATAACATAACCAAAAACAGCATCTGCATTAAATTTTACAGATGTATCAATTAAATTTCTTATCCAGTATTGATCAGCAGTTTCATCATCATCGAGAATAGCGATAAACTGTCCTGAAGAATTGTCAAGCGCCATATTTCTAGTCAGGCTTATATTTCGGATCGGCTGTTCATAATATGAAATGGTTATAGACGATGTATCAGAAAACTCAGCGACAATTTCTTTTGCGGATTTTTCAACATCATTATCCACTATGATGATTTCCAATAAAATTTCATCAATTTTCTTCTGATAAAATAAACTTTGAATAAGTTTTCTTAACAGCTCAGGTCTCTTAAAAGTAGCAACACAAACAGAACAGACAATTTGTTTTTCACTGTGAGTGTTTTTAATGAATTTATTATCCAATATTTATCCTCATTCAGATAGAATTTCATTAGTTAAACATTATGAAAGAAGCTTAATTTTTTTATTTTTAATTTATTCAAATCTTAAAGATTTTTATTGTCTTTCAGCAAGAATAAGTTTTTCCACGTTAAAAAATATTAAAACTGAGCACTACCATACCTACTTGAATGATTTTCTTCCTCATTATTTACTTCTCTCATTTTGAAATGAAAAACAGAAACCGTAAGATAGGCTGCCATGAAATAAAAAGTTGTAACTCCAAAACCTACCTTAAACAATGCAGATTCAGTATAATTCAGAGTTAGTATTGCAACTAATACTAGAATTGCTAGGTTACTGTTTACTTTAATCATTCGATAAATATATACAGCTATTAGAAATAGAAAAAATATAGTACCGACAACACCTAATTGAAGCATAATTTCGATAAAACCGTTATGGGCTTGATTAACCTTGAAGCCTTCAAAAAGATCAGCAAATATCTCTAATCTTGGATGGCCCATTATCCAATACGTTGCAAAACCGTAGCCAAGGAATATTTTTTTTTCTATATCACTCCACGCAAATTCCCATATATCAACTCTACCTGATAGAGTCATATCCTTTCCAAAATATCCGGGAATTAAACTAAAAATGTCCGATGAAAAAAAAAGAAATATAAAAGTGAATCCCAGAGAAAATAAAAAGATCAATGCCAAGAACGACCTTCCGAATCCGAATTTAGAAAAAATTGATTCAATTTGAAATATTAAACCAACAAAGATAATCATCATTAATACTAAAATGGCTGTTGAACTACGTGCTTTATAAATTAAAAAAACGGAAACAAAAATGAGTAAGGCATCATATAGCTTTGCGTATCTCGTTTTATCGAAGCTAAAAAAAACAACTGATGATAAAAGACAATATAAACTAGTTTGAGCAAGATGATTTTTTTGAACTTCAATTCCACGCCATGTTTGAAATATTGGATCAATAGCAGCTCCAATACGTAGACCTGCAAACAAATTAAAAAATAAATATATTGAAACTACTATCTTAAGCTGCTTTAATAGTACCTCAGGCTCAATATTTACTAATGCTTCTATAATTACGAGAAATACAACAAATAATTGGAAAGACCTTTTGATTGATAGCAAGGAATAATCGGACCATAATGCACTAATTAAACATATCAGAACAAATAAACTTAGATATTTTTCAGATCTTATAAGAGATAATATCCTTTCAAACCTCTTTGATAAGATAACCAAAGATGAAAAAAACAAAAATAAATAAACGACCTGATTTTTTATGTCAGTAGTTTCTTCAGCGAAAATATCGCCGTAATTTGCGGGGTCGAATGGAATTTTTGTTGTAAAAAAAGTTATGTAAATGAGTAAAAAAGCATTTATTTTTATCAGCAGATCGATGCCGTTAATTGGTTTTCTAAGTTTTTCTGATAGATTAAACATTAAATAGTAAAATAATTATTGAACATATTAGGTTTTCAAACAGTTAAACAATTTAAAAATTATTAAATTAATTTTTTTAACTTTTTATAATATCGATAGTTGTTTTTTTGAAAGTTGCTCGTGCATAATAATACCAAAGGATAATTGAAGATATTGTTTGTCCTATTAAGAGAGCAAATAATCCTCCTTTAATACTATTCGAATTAATAAGTAAATATGCCAATAATACGGTTACTAACATAGTAACAAAATTTATTTTTGAAATAAGTTCAAAGTTTTTCAGAACTTGCAACCCGAAACTAGCGTTAAGCGCAATAAATCCCATCGCAAAAATAGCACCCCAGTAAAAAATATAATCAAATGAGGTTGTGTATTTAGAGGATAAAATGATATTCAAGAGTAATGGCTTAAAAAAGATGAGAACAAAAACAAGAGACATAACAACAACTACGAATGCTATGCTTACAATTACCTGCTCTTTAAAAAGCCTTGGTAAACGATTTCCCTCACGGAGTTTTGAACCATGGGGCAGTATTACTTTGCTCCATCCTTCCTGCGCTAAAACAAGAGGCATAAGTAATAAACGAGCTGCCGAAACGTCGGCTACTGCAGCAGTACTTACAATTATTCCCAACAAATAAAGATAACTATATGTTTGTATGTGTGTAACAGTTACTCCAAATAATGCCCACTTTCCATATTTCCAATTTTCGCTATAACTCGATTTTATATCGCTGCGAGAAAAACTCCATTTGTTCCTATTGATAAAAAAGATTCCAACCAGAAAAGAACTTAATCCCATCAAGAAAAAGACTACAGCAACATTTAATTGTGAGAATACAAACGCAACAAAACCTAAGATGATAAATAGAATAACATATAATACATCAATTATTAAAACTGTTTTTGGGGTTTCGTCAGCAAAAAAATACGCTCTTAAAAACTCTCTCAGTAATATTCCAATAGAAGCGAGACTGATAGCTACAATAATTGCGGAAAGGTTGGGTTCTAAAAAATCAAAATACCATGTCACTGTTCCCCCTATTACTCCAATCAACGACAATGGAAAGAGAAATATATTCTGACCAAAAAACAACGAACCCACATATTTTTTCTTTTCATGCCCTTTTTTATTAATCAGCAAAACAGCGAGCGGTGTATTTATTATTGCTGTCTGAATTGAAGCCATAAATAAAATGATTGAGAAAAAAATGGAATAATAGCCGTACTCGGGTTTTGAAACGATTTTAATTAAAACTATAGAAATTAAAAAATTAAGTCCTGATAGGAATGCCTGGTCTATAGAAGCTATACCGGATTTATATAATAGTGATTTGCTAATATTTTTTTCCATACCGAGTTAACAATTTCTTAAACATTAGAAAAAAATTAATTCTAAATATGATCTTTGAATTTTGTGGGCAGATAATTTATAAGTTATTATCTCTCATCCACTTTTCGAGTACAATCAAACTAAATAAAATTTTATGATTATCAGCTTTACCATCGGTATGATCTTTATACAAAGATTGAACTTCTTGTGGTTTTAGAAAGTCATACATATGTGAACTTTTATCGAGCAGCATACCATCAAATTCATTTGAAAGTGATTCTTTGAACCATTTATCAACCACATTTACAGCAAACCCACGTTTCTTTCGATTAATAATCTGCTTTGGTAAATAATCAGCACAAACCTGCTTATGGATCCATTTGCGGTTTCCAAATCTTATTTTATAATCCGCAGGAAGCCGCTCAACATATTCCACAATTTTTTGATCAAGGTATGGTACGCGAACTTCGAGGCTATGTGCCATAGACAATTTATCTCCGTACATAAGCAATTCATCAGGTAGAGAAGATCGAAGCTCAAGATATTGAAAACCACCAAGATCATCAGTTTTTTCTATTAAAATCTCCAGATCTTTCCAGGAATCAAGTATTAAATCCCCAGCTCCTTCAGGTAGAACTTTGTCTTGGAACAGGCCATTTATAAGCGATTCGGACATTACAGAAAATACCTGCTGATAACGAATCATCCGTTGGGGTACTTCAAGTGAATATAAACCCCTTCTGATCGACTCATTTCTAGGAAGAATGGATAAGATTTTACTGATTGGTTTTCGCATGGTTCCGGGCATAGAACGCCAGTATTTGCCATACTGAACACCAAGATGACGTGTATATCCACCAAACAATTCATCAGGTCCCTGCCCCATTAAAGCTACTTTCACTTCTTGTCTGGCTTTTTGACAAACATGATACATTGGTACAATTGAGGACGATGCAATAGGTTCTTCTACACAAGAGATGATTTTTGAAAGCGTTTCTTCAAATCGTTCCTGATTAATTTCTACCGAATAATGAGATGATTCAAAAATATCAGCCGTTTCTTTTGCATCTTCAAGTTCATCATCAACAAAAGATTTACCATACCCAACAGTAAAAGATTTCCAGTTTTCACCAAACTCATTCATCAATGCTAATAACATGCTGGAATCAACACCTCCGCTTAAGAGAATACCGAGTGGTACATCACTTAGCAAATGACTTTTTACTGCTTGCCGATACAACTCAAGCAGCTCTTCTTTTACCTGCGCTTCTTTCGGAACGGGATCAAATGGCTGAGGTCTAGAATTCCACCATCTTTTTATTTCAGCATTTCCATTTTCAACAATCAGACATGTACCGGCCGCTAATTTCTGAATACCTACGTAAATAGTATGTGGTGCTGGTGTATAGCGGTATCTTAAAAATAAATTCACTGCTGCTGGATTAATGTCTGGTTTTTTATCTAATCCGGCGAGGATTGCTCTGATCTCTGAACCAAAATAGAGTAGTCCGTCTTCAATCTTGTAGTATACAATTTTAATGCCCATTCGATCTCTGGCCAGAATCAATCGTTGCTTTTTTTCATCCCAAATTGCTAAACCAAACATCCCGTTCAAATGATTAAGAACATCAATTCCCCATTGTTTATAACCATGAACAATGACTTCAGTATCAGAGCGTGTTTGAAAGATATGTCCATAACTTTCGAGTTCGGTTTTTAAATCCGGGAAATTATAAATCTCCCCGTTGAATATTACCCAAATAGATTTTTCCTGATCTGACATAGGCTGATGTCCACCAGATAAATCTATAATAGAGAGTCGTCTAAATCCAAGTCCAATAGAATCCGAAATATGATATCCCTCATCATCGGGACCTCGATGGGTTATCGTATCATTCATTCTTTTTATCGCTTGGAGCGAAACGGGACGCTTATCTTTAAAATAAAATTGACCACAAATTCCACACATATATTACATTTTCTTTATTATTGTTTAGTCTATATTTTGATCATTCGGGAGGTTTTAATAACGTGTCCTTTTTTTCGAAACGGAAAGAACAATTTTAATCGCTCTTTTTGTTCACTTCTGATAAATTTGATGAATGACTCACCACCCGGACATTCTTCCTTTTTAATAAAAGCAGCGAAGTATCCGAAAATATTCAGAATACTTCCGACTAAAACCGGTTTGTCAAATATTCGATAAAAACATCTCACGAGAAGGAAAACCGGCGAATAGCCCAGTGTGTAGAACATTTTTCCACTTCTTAAATTAGCCTTTGACAAACTTCCCATGCCAGTTCCTGTAGGTCTGTGATGATGTACCTTTAACTCAGCCAAGGTTTGCACATCCCAACCCATCATTCTTGCCATTATTTCCATATAGGCGTCTTCTCCACCATATTTAAATGGAGTATAATAACCTATCGTTTCAAAGCACTCCTTTCGAAATACTTGAATTGCACCAGCAACAGTGTTAAGGCTAATATTTTGCGGGTATACTTTATCACCAACACAATCGAGTATAATACCACCTGCAACACCGAGCTTGGGATTTGATTGGAAGATACTAAATATGTCTTCATAATAACTTTTATCTAAAGTAACATCTGCATCCAGATTTCCTATAAAATCATATTCCATTCCTTCTAATGTTTTCAGTGCTTTATTAAGCGCATTAACCTTCGAACTAAAATTGCGTTCTTTATTAGGAGGTAGAGCAATTAAGTCAATAAAACTGTGCAGTTTTTTGTATCGTTCAACTATATCATTGGTCCCATCTGTAGATCCATCGCTAACAATTATCCACTTTTCAGGTTTAATCGTTTGATTAAGAACTGACTGGATGGTCTTATCTATATACGATTCTTCGTTCTTAGCTGCAGTTATCAAAACATATTTCACTAGGTTCACAGTCTTTTCAGAAATCAATTAATTGTTTCCTTATAAATCTGAAGCAAATTCTTACTCTGAATTTCCCATCTATGTTTTTGATAAATTTCATATCCTTTATTTATAACCTCTTTGGTTTTTTCAGAATCAGAATAGCTATTGAAAATAACATTTGCTAAATTTTCTGCATCACCGGCATCAAAATAAAATATTGAACTTTCATCAAAATAATCATTAATCCCCTGTGTCCTTGGTACTACCACAGGTTTTTTCATATGTAAATATTCGAATATTCTTGTCGGAAAATTTATCTTGGTAAAAGGAGTAAGTCTATTGGGAATTATTCCGAGGTCACATTCCGGTATAATCTCCACAATTTTTTCAATTGAAACATGACCGAAGTACTTTACAATATTTTCTAAATTTAATTTTTGCACCATCTCAAGAAAAATTGGCAAGTCTTCTCCAGTGCCATAAATCCTTAATTCTAATCCTGGTATTTTATCTTTTAATAAATTTACTGCATTCAATAATTCCTCAAAGCCATACCTGGTAATAATTATGCCATGATACATAACTACATATTTATTCTCATCTGATTTTTCTTTTGATTTATTAATGAACTTATTAAAAATAGACTCCTGTGGAGAATTCATTACAATGTTTATTTTATCAGCAGGACAACCACGCGATATAAATCTATCTAGAAAAGATTTATTTGTTGTGATAATTTTATGTGCAAATTTTATGCTTACTTTCTCCTGCCATTTAAGAAGTTTTGTTAGCTTGCTACTTTTATCTTCCGCATATTTTGTCATCAGCATTTCAGGTGTTGGGTCGTGTAGATCCAAAATAACTTTTGAACTGAAAAGTTTTGGAATTACACTAAGAAAAACCAAAAAATCTGGCATATTATGAACATGTATTACACCATATCGATTTTTTAGAAATAACCGATTAAGGAGAAAAAATGAACGAATAAAGAAACTAGCATATAGAAAAATATATTTCCTCCTTGAGGATTTAGATTTGGTAATATTTACTCTATAAGTATTAACTCCATAAATGTTTTCAATTTTTGTTTGATCAGGTAATCTCAAACAAATAATATCGACTGTGTAACCTGCATTAATCAAAGCTTCCGCTTCTCTCCTGGGTCTTACATCTTGAGGGAAATAACTGTAAACTACCATTAAGATTCTTTTCATTTTCATCTTTGAGTAACCGCCATCATCTTTTTATAATACTTTGAAACATCTTTAGGAAGTGCATTCCAGTATTTACCTTCATAATTCTCTTTTACATATTTAAGAAAATCTGAATAGTAGTCCACTGGATATTCTTCGAACACTTTTTTGTTACTAAAATTCAAATAATCAGGATGAACAATTACAAGTGCCATCCCACCATTCTTTGCAATCCAATTTAACTTATCAATCCAGGGTTGTGGAGAGGATTCTTTCATAAGGATAAACAAAGTAAAATCCTGGTCCAAAGTATAGGGTAATTCTACGTAACCTGGCTGACCATTTTTTCTTTCAACCAGGAATGGGAAAATAGTGCCAACTCCATCGGGTTGAGGTTCAAAAGGATCTGTGTCAAATGTGGATAAGTCATATTCAATATCTAATTCTCCAATCCATTCAAGATTATGATGCACTGCAGGGGCTCTGAATCCGACAATATTCCATTCTTTTATGTAGTGGTTTATCTTTATCGCTCTTTTATCAAATATTTTTTTGTTTTTAAATTTTTTTCCATCATGCTTTATTCCGTGAATACCTACTTCGAATCCCTCGCTAACAATAAATTCTCTTAATTCCTTATCGACTTTATACCTTTCAGCTACAAAGTTAAATAAGGATTTGAATCCGAGTTTTTTCTCTATCTCTAAAAGTTGTTTACATTTATCATGACCTTTTCTCCATTCTACATCATGAGTTAGCACTAAAGCAAAATCTTTTCCGTCAGGCCACCCAATCCAATTTTCAGGTTTCTTTTCACTTCCAGGAAGAATTGGCCAGACATTCTTATACTTCTTTAATAGTTTTTTACCCAGCAATCTTCTTAGAAAAAGTTGCAGCCTTCTTGGAATGAACGGTTTAAATGTGTAATACAATCTGGTCATAATTATTTCTAAGGATTATCCATACAAATTATTTTTCTTGCTTTTTTATCGGTATCAATTAGTTCAATATTTAACGCCTGATTTCCTAATAAAAAAGCAATCTGGTTATTCTCAAAAGCCTCGCCGGGCTGAGGATTTGTTATAACACGCAATCCTAGACTTTTAAGCCGTATAATCTCTTCATTAATATCTTCACAGTGGAATCCCAAGTGGTGCAATCCACCACCCTTCATAGCAACCTTGTAAACTGGCGAAGTTTCATCAGTTGGCTCAATCAATTTAATAAGAAGTGAATTTTCCTTAGTTAAAAAAACTACCTTAACTTTCTGTCGGGTATTGATAACTACTTCTGTCATTTGCTTATAATCAAAGACTTCTTCCCAGTACTCAATCCCTTGTTCAATTGATTTAACGACTATCCCAATATGATCGACAACCATGGTCCTACCTAAATATTGTTTTTAGAATGAACTTTACAAATACTCATTATTTTTAACTAATTGTGCTTGTTAGCACATTGATAAAATTAAAGCGGTTCCATTCTCAAATATTCTGTCGTTCTGATTTTCCGTTGTGTATCGTGTATGATAGATTCAACATTTTCCTTACTTAATCCCAATGCACTAGCTATATCCTCAGCAGGAACTCCCTTTTCCCACCCAAACCACACTCTATCAAGAATATCAAATGGAACCCTATAAAAAAATTCTTCCTGTGTTTGCTCTGCACTATAAGTATCTGTTGTGGGAGTTCTTTTCCTAATTTCTTCTGGCACATCCAGGTACTCAGCAAGCTGGAATACCTGAGTCTTAAATAAATGAGCAATAGGTTTTATATCTGCCCCACCGTCACCGTATTTTACAAAGAATCCCTGTTCATGCTCATTCTTATTTCCAGTTCCTATTACAGCATAATTCCTGGATTCCGCATAATAATAAAGCATACACATCCTGCTGCGTTGCTTAAAATTAGAAGCAGCAACTATTTGTAAATACTCTTTAAGTGGGATTCTTTCTGATTTTTCTTTACCGTCCGGTGCAATGATGGTTAAATGAAAAACATTTAAGGTCTCTTTTTCCATCAAATTAGTGGGCAAAATAATTTTTGCTTTGTAGTTACTATTAAACTCAGGGAAAACATTTTTAATCGCTTCATCTCTTCTTTTGTAACATCCAAACCCTGTGACCGCTTCCGTCATATTTTCCACAACATAATTTGTGTTAAACTTAGCAGATAGTTTTTTCGCCAGTTCAAGACTATCCGGATTGGAATCATTTTCAGGCATCATAACACCTAATACACGTTCCGGTCCAAAAGTTTTAGCACATAATGCCAGGACTACTGAAGAGTCAATTCCTCCGCTAATTCCGACTACTGCTCCTTTTTTCTTAAGCTTTTTAGTAATATTCTCTTTTAGTTTTGAAGTTATTTCTTCAGTTACTTTAACCGGATCAATGTTGATAGAGTCTTTTCTGAAATTCATATTATTAACCTTAGATTTTTATTGCTATTTATTAATGTAATTATTATTAACTTTTTAATGAAGGCAACGAAACTTTTGCAACTTTCTTACCTGCCAGATTTACATCAAGTTTTTTCTTGAACTCAATTATTGAAGGGACTTTATAAAGTACAAGTTTATTTCTGCATGTTAGTAGTATTTTTGCTTTTGTAATTTCTTCATCTGCTTTATCCGTTAAAACTATCGTGGCTTTTATTGCTTCCGATAAAATTTCATCGTAAACTCCTTCAATCGTACAATCCACTACTTCTGGTATTGACACAATGACTTCTTCAATTTCCTTAGGACTTATCCTTTTTCCTCCAACCTTAATTATTTCTTTCTCTCTTGCAACTAAATAGATATATCCATCTTCATCTTTTTGTGCAATATCACCTGTACGTAACCAACCATTTCTTAGAGTTCGTTCATTACTTACAGGATCATTTAAATACCCTAACATTACATTATCGCCTTTTGCTACTATTTCCCCCACCTCTCCAAATTCTACCGGCTGATCATTCTTATCAAACACATCCAAAGTAACATTGGGAATACCCTTACCAATCGAACCAAGTTTCTTTGAAAGCATTTCGGGTGGTAAATATGATAATCTTGCAGTGGCTTCCGTCTGCCCATACATAACAAAAAATTTCTTCGTGGGGAATGCTTCAATTAGCTCCTGGATAAAAACATTATGAAGTTTACCTCCGGCTTGTGTAAAATATCTTAACGATGGAAATGCATTATTCCTGAATGACTTGGATTTTCTTAACAATATTTGGAAATGACTCGGAACACCTGCAAAACCAGTACATTTATATTTATCGATATCGTCGAGTACCGATCCTAAAAAAACAAAATTATTATTTAGCACAACTGAACCACCAACTCTTAAGTGAGTATGGAGTAATGACAAACCATAGCAGTAATAAAACGGTAAAACAACTTCGATAATATCTTCACTAGTTAGTTTAAGATATTCTACTATCGAATCTGTATTTGAGATTAAATTCCTGTGACTTAACATTACACCCTTTGGCAGTCCTGTTGACCCCGATGTAAAAAGGATTTGGGCTAACCTGTTTTCATCAAACTTTTCGGGAAGAGATTCGTTTATCTCAGGCATTGAATTAACTAAATTATTCAGATCCGTTTCATTTAATATAGTCTTATTAGTTAAAAAATATTTTTCTCGTATTCGTTGTGGAACAAAAAATGTTTTGCAGTCTGTCGCTTTAGTAATATAATCGAGATTTTCTTGCTCAATTACAGGATTCAATGGAACACACACGTTGCCAGATTTCATTATTGCCAGATAAGCAATAAGAAAAAAGACTGAGTTCTGGCTAATCAAAATTATGTTGTTATTCTCACCAACTTCTTCTTTAAGATATTGAGCAAGCTTCAATCCATTTGCATGAAGCCGAGAATAAGATATTTGTTCAGATGGTCCTAAAAGAAAATCTTTATTTAATTCTTTTGAATAGTGGAATAAATAATCATATACATTCATACTCAATTAAAACCTAATTACAAGCCTTTCTTAATTTTTCGTTTACGGATCTATAATCAAAAAACTGATCGAATGTGTCAGATTCAGTATATTGATATTGAAAGTTCTCTATAAAGATTTTATATATTATTTGTGTTGAAATAATCCCGACTAGAGCCATTTCATCAAATTCGCTAGCTGTATCAGACTTATCAAGCTTATTTATTAGCTTTATAACCTTAGTGGTTTCAAACAATCCAGATTTCTTTAACGACTCTTCGGAACAATATTCCTTAACTAAACTCATCGTGCTATTTAAAAGGGCTTTATGTATGGGGGCTCTGTAGGGATTCTTCCATCTATTTAGAATGCTTGCTGGAAGTCTATCTTTAAATACTTGTTTAAGTATGTACTTTTCATTCAATCCATTTATTTTAATCTCTGAATTTACATTTCCCAGAAGTTCAATAACTCTATGATCCAGATAAGGTACCCTCAACTCGAGTGAATGAGCCATAGCAACCCTATCACCTTGAGATGATAACAGATAATTACTAAGAAAAATCATAGATTCTAAAAATTGGGCTTTGGTAACTGTGTCCCAGTTAAAATACTCTGCAGGTAGTAATTTCATTAACTCGGAATAACTATCATAATTTCTATTTGAATCTTTTACATTTTCAGAGAAAAAGTTTTTTATTTTGCCGGTATTTTTCCATCTGATGTTATGAGAAAAGAATGGATCATCAGGATTTTCAATTCCAGATTTGAAGAATGCTATAAGTGTTTGGTTTAAACGATTGTTTTTAAATATGTAAGGATACAACCTCGCCAGTAGAAGTGGCCTAAGCTTGGACTCGGGATCCTTAGCCCAAAAGTTTCTTATTTTTGCTTCCTTAAATATATCATATCCCCCAAAGATTTCATCAGCACCTTCTCCAGTTAATACAACTTTATAACCGCTCTGATTGACTAGTTTTGATAAAAGATACAGCGGAATTGGACCTGTTCTTAGTAATGGTTTTTCAGTATGCCACAAAACATCTTCCAAATTAGTTCCAATATCATCATTACCAATTATAATTTCTGAATGACTAACACCAAGATAATCAACCATTTCACTTTGAAAACTACCTTCATCATAATTTTTATTTTCAAATCTTATTCCAAATGATCTTAGTTCATTATTGAAATTCTTTTTAACGGTTTCAGTCAAAGCGGAAGAATCTAAACCGCCACTGAGATAGGTACCTACAGGAACATCAGCACGTAGACGGATTCTCACGGCGTCCGTTAGTGTTTCAGAAATCTCATCTACAAGATCATCAGATTTTTTACTAAAGATTTCTTTATTATTCAGAAAATTCATATCCCAGTACCTATTAATTTTAATTCCACTTGGCGAAATTAGCATAAAGTGTGCTGGGGGTAATTCTTTAATATTGCTAAAAACAGTCTTCCCGGGAAGTGTAGTCCAAAAAGTAAAAATTTGATCAAGAGATTCAAGATCTAATGCTCGGGGAATTTCTTCATTACTAAAAATAGCTTTGATTTCAGATGCAAAGTATAATCTTTGATTTTGGATCGTATAGAACAAAGGTAAAATCCCGACCCTATCTCGAGCCAAAAACAGTGTTTTATTATTTACATTCCATATGGCAAAGGCAAATTGTCCGTTCAATTCATTTAGACAATTTATCCCCTTTTCTTCGTAGAGATGTAATATTACTTCTGTATCACTGCTTGTGTAGAATTTATGACCAAGGCTCACTAGCTCTTGCCTTATTTCTGGATAATTAAAAACTTCTCCGTTATAAATTATCCAGAGAGATTTGTCTTCATTATGGATGGGTTGGGTACCTTCACTAAGATCAATAATACTTAGCCTTGCGTGAGCTAAACCAATATTATCATCAATATAAGCACCACTTTCATCCGGTCCACGATGTTGCTGAACTGAGACCATTCGCCTGAGAGTTTCGGGAGTGATTGGTTGTTCTTGTGCGAGATTAATAATACCAGCAATGCCACACATTCTTAGGCAACCTTTTGACTAAGTTTTTTCTCAAGGAATGAATCTACTCTTTTTAAACTGGACAGATTTTCCGGAATTAATTCGTCATCTTCAACGGATATATTAAATCTTTCTTCTAAAAAACTTACTAGTTCTATTACGCCGGTAGAATCTATTATTCCTTTATCAAAAAAATCTGTCTCTAACTCTATCTCTTCTTCCTCTCCAAATAGAAAATTCTCAATAATAAATTCTTTAACAGCATTAATTTGGCTCATACTTTCTTCTTTCCTGTATTTAATGATTATAATAAATAAATTTTATAAGATTGAACTTCTATTCAAGAGAGGTTCTCTCCTTTTTTTTTATCGGTCGAAGTCCCTTTACGAATTCTTCCTGAGTGTGGCCAGGCGTTAGTGGAACAGTAACTCTCGCAAGCGGTCCGGGATTCGGCATTCCCCAAAAAGTATTTGGCGGTACATTTCGTGTTAAAACAGTACCACCTTTTATTACAGAACAATCCCCAATTTTTACTCCTGGTAAAATTAGGCAGTGAGGCCCAATATAGACATCTTTACCTATTATCACCTTTCCTGAACCTTTTTTCTGCTTTGGACCAAAATATGAATGTGTATAAACAGTACTCCTATAATTAATTATTGAATTATCCCCAATTTCTATATCTTCTGGGTGTAATTCATCAAGATATACAGCTTTTGCTATCCAAACATTTTTACCCATCTTAACACCACGAATACGATGTAACCATGGTCGTAAGCTATATCCAAACGGTGCAAAAAACGATAAACTTAATAAAAATCGGCTAAAAATACTTCTAATCATAATCTATTATTCCCGCATGACAATTATCTTGTTTGCTTTTACTTTAAAAAACCTTTGTAACTCTAATTGATAAGTTCACGCATTACTTAAATCAATGTTCGCTAAGAAAGAAACGAGTGCTGCTACGTTGAGATTCCTTTGACAAACAGAGTAGTAATTTTGAGTTTTTATACTAATTATCAGACCAGTATAAATCATTAAGAAATTAACAAAATTATAGAACTTCAAAATAAATCTTTATTATCATCTGTCTCAAAATGATGATTTCTTTCTCTAAAAATGATATGGAAAATAAATTTACTTAATCTATTAACAACTTTTACAGTATTAAATCCAATTTAATAAGAAATAAAAAAGTACTTCTTAAAAGTTATTAATCGAAGATCGTGAATACATTTACGTTATATCTTTCGGTCATCTGTTAATTTGATTAAGAAAGCCTAATGAATCAGGAGGAATTCACTTTAGATTTTTTGCGTACTAATGAACCTACTTTATTTACTATGCGCCCGCTACCTTTATCTTCCTTTGAATTTTCATTTCCATAGCCATAGCCATAGCCATAGCTATAGCGATATCGATAAGAATTCTGAATCTCTGTAGCATTAGCGATAACCCCAAGTATCTTAATTTGAGCATGTCTAATGTCCTGTATTCCTCCAATCACTGCATCATTGATGCTGGTATCAGGTCGTACAATTAGTATAGCATTCTTTACATATTGACCTAAAACGAGTGTATCAACAACTCTAGTCACGGGGGGTGTATCAATTATAACATAATCATATGCAGATGTATTGATTTTTTCAAAAATTGATTTCATCCGTTCTGAACTTAGTAGTATACTTGAATTTTCTCTTATCCCACCAGATGGCATAATAAATATTTTTTTTAATAATTTGTTATAAACCGCTGGAGAGCCGCCTTTTTCAAGAAAATCAATTAATCCTGGTGAATTATGAAAAACACTGAACAGCTTCGATAGTTCACCTTTTCTTAGATCACAATCGATAATTAAAATGTTTTTGTCATTTAAAGCCATCGTAATAGCCAGATTTGCAACGATAGTAGTTTTACCTGTATTTTCTTCACAACTAGAAACCATAATTGTTTTGTCTCGAAAATCTAGATGAGATAACTTTGTATTTAGCAACCTATAAGACTCGCTAATTCCTGTATTATCAGTATGAAGAGTCACAAACTTATCTTTTTCGTTATTTGATTTTTTCATTCTACTAAGAATGGATTTATCAAAATTTGGAATTAAAGCTAATATCGGTATTTCTAATTCATCTTCTAAATAATCTAAATCTATATATCTTGACTTCATTAATTGAACCAGGAAAACTGAAACAATACCTATAAATCCACCTAGAAATAATCCAATTAACATATTTAAAAATCTTTTCGGTTGAATGGGCTTTATAGGTATATAAGGGTGATCAACAATAATAATATCCTGCAATTGAGATAGTTCAGCCACTCTCATCTCTTCCCGTTTATCAAGTAATAACTTAAATATTTTTTCATAAACGTCTTTTTCTCTAACTAATCTTATCATCTGAGTCTCTTGGGTAGGTAATTGTTGCATTTTATTATTGTAACCGGACATTAAGTTATCAATTTTTCGAAGTTTATTCTCTAAGGTATTGATCATAATTTTATATGCAGTTAATGTGTTCTGGTTATAGCCAGTTAATCTTTCTTTTACAGAACGGATTTGTTCATCCAAGGCTACCACATCGGGATGCTTTTCTGTAAGCTTTTGCAAAAGTTCTAACCTTTGCATCTCCAAATCTGAAAGGCGGGCCATCAAAGAAGAAAACGGTGAAACCCCGGCAGATTCACCAGAAGGTTCAAGAAAAGTCTGATCAAAATATCCACTTGACTCAAGCTGCATTCTTATCGCTTCTGCTTTGTCCTTATAATTGGCAAGAAGAAGATCCGTCTGCAATCGCTCTGCTTCTAAAGTGCTCTGGTAGTTTAGAAGTTCCTGAGTATTTTGATCGATACTCATTATTTGTCCACTACCTTTGAAGTTGCTCAAGTTGCCTTCTGCATCTACTAGCTTTTTTTGAACTTCGGTAAGTTGTTCATCTACAAACTGAAATGAGTATCGAACTGTTTGCTTTTGCTGTTCCATTCTCACTTCTGTAAAGTTATAAATTATATGGTCGGCAATTATTTTGCTAGCGATTGGAGAAGGTGACTGAACACTTAATTCAAACACATCTGTATGACCAACTCTTGAAACATTAATCCCTTTTCTAAAATTCATTATGAATTTACGGTAATTTTTAATACTAAAAATAATTTTACTCCCTATAGGGGCGGTATCCCAGCTAAATTCGAATCGAGCAAAATTAGTATTTGCAGTTACCCAGTTTTTATAATCTTCAAGTGGTTTGGTTAAATCAAGAGAATCTGCATTAATATATTCTTTTAATGTATCTAAATCACTAACAGGTGCAGCGCTAAAGCTCGTGATTAAATTATTTTCTTTTGCGTTCCACAATTCAAAACGTTTTTCACCAATTTTCTTTATGTATAATTCCAGCTCTGTATTTTCATTCATTAATTGAAAATTTTTAAAAATCGGAAGATTAAACGAAATTTCTTTGGCATAATTATTCCCAGAGTCAGGGAAATCAGTAAAAACATTATTCAATTTGTGGGAATTTCCATTCGAGTCAATTATCTCATTTAATTCAATATTCAGTTTTAATTCATTAATTACTCTACCTAATACCTCACTGGTTTTTATAAGTTCCATTTCTGTTTCGAGCAAATCTGAAGTTTGTAGTTTGACAATTTCATTAATTTCATCTCTCTGCCCTCCGCCATTGTCGGCAGCTTCTTTTTTAAGTAGAGCTGTAGATTCAAAAACCGGTGTTGAAAACAGATTATATAAATAAGCAAGAATTAGACACACAATTACAGATGCTATTATCTTTATACGTCCCTGATAAACAATGTTTAGTATTTCTAGAAGTGATTTCTCTTTTTGTTTTTTTTTTGAATATTTATCAATCATAATTTTAATTTCTTTACTATATAATAACAATTTTAGTCTGCAAAAAAGACTGCATAAGTAGTTAAGACAAGTGCAGCCGCGGAAATAATTACCGTAACCACTCCCGAATTATCTGTCCACCATCTTCTTGGAACAAATACTTGATCTCCGGATTGCAAACCAAAATCCGAAACTGTGCTGCCTTCTTTAACAATTGTTTCGACATCAAGTTCCAATGCTTCAAAATTCCTAATTAACTTAATATTTCCCAAATCAGCATCCGCGGTTGTTCCACCAGCGAATGCTAATATTGCCGTAAATTTTTCATAGTCAGAAACATGATAAAATCCGGGATTTCTAACTTCTCCAAGAATGTTTACTCTAAACAATGCATTAACACTTATATCAGGATTTTTATATAAAGCAGTATAACGAGTCTCTATCTCTGATTTAATTTTCCTAAAATCTTTATTTTTAGTGTCAACTATACCTATATACGGTAAGTTAAGTAAACTGTTAGGTTGAATATAATGATCTCCAGTAATGACATCTCCAATATTATAAGATATTCTCACTCCATCACCAGGATTTATTTCCTGTGCATATGAATTTATAAATATACAAAGGGTTGCCAAAAGGATAAAAAATACTTTTTTCATATAGGTTTCTTTTGTAAAAAATGAATAGACAATAAACAAAATAATCACTTAAAATAATGTTATAATTAAATAGTTCAAATAGCAATGCAAAACTCTCAGTTCAAGCTAGAAAGCTACTAAAGTAAAAACCTCTGCTGTAGGCTTTGCGCTTTGCAGTAAAAATTAAGCCAACATACTGCTGATTATAAATATTTATTAACTTAAGACAATATTTATGCCATTAAAATCAAGTAAGAAATCGTTATTCAAAATTAAGTCACTAAAGAAAATACTAAAATGAGAAATTTTTTTTTTTTTGGATCATAATATGGCTTAAAAGTATATTCATTAGTTCAACTATTGTAGAATTATATTACAATTATATGATGGTTCATAATTAATAATGAATTCTGATGATGTTATTAGGCATTTTAAAATAGTTATACTCCTTGCTAAATTACTAAATTAAAGTAGCACAATTCTTGTTGGATTGATTCCAAAAATTAATGAATAAACTAAAAAATTATATCAAGAAAATATCAAGGTGATTTTCCAATAACTGAACATTTAGCTCGATCTGTTCGTCGAACTTAAAGACGAGCAGATTGACTAAATTGATTTAAAAATCAAGGAGTTCTTTCACTAGTAATTTTTCAAAATTTTTTAATTCATTTTATATTTAAATTATTTAGAATTTACATTTGCTATTACTTAATGATATACTAAGTTTAAAACTAAATAAATTGATTTTTAATAAGAACGTTTATAAATTTTTTAACGAATAAACATACATTACTTAAATTGGAAGGAGAAATTAATTTGCAGAATAAACATATTGTTGTTACAGGCGGAGCTGGATTTCTTGGCTCACATTTAGTCCGATTATTACTAGAAAAGGGAAATAAAGTAACAATATTAGATGACTTCTCACATGGCAAGGAATTGCATTTAAAGGAAATTGCTAACAACCCTAATCTTAAAGTTATCAAAGGTGATATAACTAATATTGATTATGTAAAGAAAGCATTTGAACATGGACAAATAGTCTTTCATTTTGCTGTTCTTGATCTGCGACAATCCATTAAAGAACCACAAAGAGTAAATGATGTTATTGTTGATGGGACACTAAATTGTTTAAACGTCGCTCGCGATAATAATATTGAACTGTTTGTTAATTGTTCTTCTTCAGAAGTTTTTGGAACAGCTCAATATATTCCAATGGATGAAAAACATCCACTGCTACCAGAAACACCTTATGCAGCTTCAAAAGTTGCTCAGGATATGTATACTTTCAGTTTTGGAAGAACCTATGGATTACCTTGGACTACAGTAAGACCATTTAATATGTATGGCCCGCACTCTCATTGGCAGGGCTACAGAGGCGAATTGATTCCTAAGATGATTGTTAGAGCAATGAATAAGCAGCCTTTGGTTATTTTTGGTGAAGGTGATCAGACAAGAGATTTTATCTATGTTGAGGACGCCGCAAGAGGTATTTATGATGTTGCAAATAATAAGGCTTGTCTTAACAAATCAATTAATATTTGTACGGGTAAAGAAACCACAATAAGGAATATAGCTGAAGCAATTTGTAATGAATTTTCACTTGATCCTAAAGTTTATATTCAGAAGCAGGCTCCTCGTCCTGGTGATGTTATGAGACATCTTGGTGGTAATTCCAACTTCAAAGAACTTACAGGTTACATACCAAAAACCACACTTGAAGAAGGAATAAGTAAAACCATAGCTTGGTTTAAGGGCTTACCATACACGCCTGAAGAACTACTGAAGCAAGAAGTATTAAGAAGCTGGGAGTAAAAAATTTTACACGGAAAAAAGTTTCTGATTACAGGTTCTACCGGTCGTTTAGGGAAAGAAATTTGCCAACGACTGGAAGAACTGAATGCTTCTGTAATTCCTATAGTTTTAAAAGGATATCCAGAGAAGCCTAAGCGTGTGGAATGGACATCAACTGTAAAACCTATCAGGATTTACAATAAAGAAGATTTAAGCCAACTTGAAGCTCCTGATTATGTAATAAACTTCCACTGGCAGGTTGATCGGTCAAAATCATTTACCGAACAATTACTCTATGAGATAAATTCAAATCTTTATTTACATGAATTTTTCTGGGAGTGGTTGAAAGAGAAACAGCCAAAAAAATTTATAAATATATCTACTATTAAAATATATAGTGAATTAAATCAAAGTCCTGTTTCATCATCTTCTATTCCTATTCCGTTGACACCTTATGGAATATCCAAAGTAGCTGCTGAAAATTACTTCAGAACTTTGTTTTATAAATCATTAACTCAGATAATTAATTTAAGATTAGGATCCATTTCGGCTTTCGGTGAAGTTCCCACTCAACTTTTAACTCAACTTTTTAACAGTGCATTTAATAATAAAAAGATAACGGTAAACAAAGGCCATATTTCAAATATCTTATATATTGATGAAGCAATAGACTTAATAATTAATTCTGTTTTAACTGGTGGTAAGGAGGATTTCCTGGTTGTTGGTGAAGGTCAGTTGAATGAATATATAAGTCAAAAATTTGAAGAAAAAAGTTTGCGAAAGTTGAATGCGGAGTATAGCAATCTTAATCCTGGTATAGTAGATCCAAGTTATATTTCGGATAGAAAAAAATTGCAATCATCCTGGACCAGGTCCTATTCGCTAGATTCAATGATTGAACTGATAATAAAATTAAATCTCAGGTGCACCTCCACTATAGATAGAAAAGATTAAACAATTAATTTAAATAATGAACCAATGCATGATCAAAAAAAATCTTAGCATTAAAGTTGGTATAGATATAAACAAAATGGAGACAGAAAAAGTAATTTCGAATTCGACTTTAGTTGGTGAGAAATGCTATGATGATAATATTCGGTTGTCACGGACCAATCCGTGACAAGGTATTAATGAATAAATTGAAAACTAAGAATCATTGAGAGTATAAATCGTATCTTTAAATTATAACAATAAATATCTTTTTACGCCTTAAAAATAAACTAATGGAGAAAAAATGAATATTCCTTTTTTGGATCTAAAAGCAAATTATAATTCAATAAAATCAGAAGTTGATGCAGCAATACAAAATGTATTGGATAATACCGCCTACATTTTGGGGGCTTCAGTTCAAAATTTTGAAAAAGATTTTGCAGCAGCACAGAACGTTAAATACTGTATTGGAACTAGCTCCGGTACGGATGCTAACCATTTGGTTTTATGGGGATTAGGAATTGGGGTTGGTGATGAAGTAATTATTCCGGCTAACACATTTATTGCAACTGCCTGGGGTGCAACGCTTTGCGGTGCTACACCGGTTTTTGTTGATTGCCATCCTGATAGCTACAATATCGACCCGGCAAAAGTTGAAGCTGCAATCACCAGCAAAACAAAAGCTATTGTGGCTGTCCATCTATATGGGCAGAGTGCAGATCTTGAACCATTAATGGAAATTGCTAAAAAGCATAATTTAATTTTGGTTGAGGATGCTGCGCAGGCACATCTTGCTGAATATAAAGGTAAACCTATTGGTGGTCTAACTGCTGCCGCATCATTTAGTTATTATCCGGGTAAAAATCTTGGAGCTTATGGTGAGGGTGGAGCGGTAACAACTAATGATGAGGAACTATATAACAGAGTTAAAAAATTAAGAGAACATGGACAGTCTCAGAAATATTATCATGATTCTTTTGGACATAATTATAGAATGGAAGGAATTCAGGGTGCTGTGCTTGGTGTGAAGCTTAAACACCTTAGCAAATGGACTGATGCAAGACGATCGGTAGCAGTTAAATATAATGCCGGACTGAAAGATGTTACAAAAGTTATCACGCCAAAAGAAATGTCTTACGCAAAACATGTTTATCATTTATACGTAATTCAATTGAATGATGGTAGTCTTGAAGAAAGTAATCAGCTTAGAGACAAATTAAAAGATTATTTAACTCAGCAAGGAGTCAATGTTGGTCTTCATTATCCAATTCCATTACATATGCAGGAATGTTTTAAAGGTTTGGGATATAAAAAAGGTGATTTTCCAAACAGTGAAAGAATTGCTGAAGCAGGGTTATCACTTCCAATGTATCCAGAGATGACTGATGAACAGATCAATTATGTTGTTGAGATGATTAAGGATTTCTTTAAGAATTAAAAATCAAGAATCAAGGATTAAAAATTCTATAAGTCCCGACTGTTTAAGAGTTTGTTGAAATAGTTTGAATAGCCCGTGGCTTCAGCCACGGGATTACGAATTCACAAAAATTACGGGACTTTAGGCCCATATATATTTTTATTATGGGGGCTAAAGCCTAAAGTATGGTTTGTTAATCTTGGTCCCCGACTTTCAAGTCGGGGCATATATATCTTATACTACAGACCCTCCATTGCGCGGAGAGAAAACTTTTCGGGTTTTTATTTTTGATTCTATTCTTTCTAAACTCTCAATTTGTCTCATTATTTGATTTGTTTTTTACATATCTCATTTTGATATAATTATTGAGCTACTTAAGGCTAATTTGTTTAGAAAATAGGGTTTTAACTAGTGGCATAATTCTGGAAACTTTACACAAGCTTAACTATTTCAAAAATACCTATGAAAAAAAATTACAGATATAAATACTTTTTCGGAATCGCAGATTTTACGATCCTTCTATTCTCCTTCTTAGTTTCTATTTTTATACTAAGGAATGATGATAAAGTTAATTTCTTCGAATTTTATTCGGCAATTCCCGGGATACTACTCTTAATCTTTGCTATCTCACTCGTAATCCTACTAATATTTCAATATAACGGATTGTACAGATTAGATATTATTCTAAACAGATCTGCACATTTTACACATATTCTAAAAGCTATTTACTACAGCTCTCTGCAAATCGTATTGCTCTCATTTATTCTTGATTCGAATATGATACTTGATTCCAGATTACTTTTTGTTTTTTTCTTTTTAGTATCGATAGGACTTTTATTTTTAATAAGAGTTGAATTGTTAAAATGGGTGTTCATAGAATTAAGCCAGACAAGCTTTAAGAGAAATGTTATTATAGTAGGTAATGGTAAATCCGGAAGACTTCTTGCAACAAAGTTATTGTATGAAAATCCATTAGGACTTAATATCCTTGGGTTTGTTGATGAAGAAAGACATGTCGGAGATTTTGTAGTTGCCGGTAAAAAAGTTTTAGGAAATTTTAATGATCTTGAAGAATTAGTTAATGCAAGGATTGTTGATGAATTGATCATTGCCATTGATAATCAGTCCTATGAAAGATTTTTTGATGTGGTCGATCGATGCAAAGAATTAAAAGTTCCGATAAGGATGACATCTAATTTGCTAGATGTTGTCAATCAAAGATTGAAAACTGAAAAGTATGGAGATATTCCGGTAATTGATATTGCACCCCAATATAATGATAACTTTACATTAGGTTTAAAGAGAATTTCAGATGTTGCGATTGCATCTTTTGGATTATTAGTCCTTTCACCAGTTTTTGCATCGATAGCTATACTTGTAAAGTTGTCCTCCCCAGGTCCAATTTTCTTTAAGCAAGCTAGAATCGGGAAAGATGGAAAAGAGTTTAAGATCTATAAGTTCAGATCTATGAAAGCCTTAGATGGAGAAGATGAAGACAGAAAAAAGATGATGATTGAGTTTATAAAAAATGGTGCTAATGGTGCAAGTGACACTAAAGTAATAAATGAAAGCAGGGTAACTTGGATTGGAAACATTATTAGAAAAACTTCTTTGGACGAATTACCACAATTATTTAATGTAATTAAAGGTGATATGAGCCTTGTTGGTCCAAGACCTTGTCTACCATATGAATACGACAATTACGATGAGTGGCAGAAGAGAAGAGTAAGTGTGATTCCTGGTTGTACAGGTGTATGGCAGGTTTGGGGAAGAAGTCAAGTGAATTATAATGAAAGTGTTGTTCTTGATCTTTACTATATAAATAATATGTCTCCCTGGCTCGACATCCAACTGATCTTTCAAACGATTCCAGTGATGTTGTTCTCCAGAGGAGCAAAGTAAACTTTAAAGGGATTTTTATGAAAGTAGCAGTAGTCGGATTAGGATATTGGGGCCCAAACTTATTAAGAAATTTTCTTTCTCAACCTGATGTTGAGCGCGTAATTGCTTGTGACATGAGAGAAGATAGATTAAAAGTTATGAGACAAAAATTTCCGAGCATTCAGGTTTCAAATAATTGTGAGGAAACTTTAACCGGTGATTCTGATCTGATAGTAATAGCTACACCAGTTGCAACTCATTTTCCTATTGCAAAAAAAGCTCTTGAAAACGGAAAGCATATATGGGTAGAAAAACCATTCACAGCTAGTGCCGCAGAGGCAGAAGAACTTATTGAGATTGCAGAGAGCAGGAATCTTAAAATATTTGTTGATCATACTTTTATTTATAACGGTGCTGTTCTTAAAATGAAAGAGCTTGTTGATAAAGGGGAACTTGGAAATATTCTGTACTTTGATTCTGAAAGAATCAATCTTGGTTTATTTCAAAGAGATGTTAACGTGATCTGGGATCTTGCACCGCACGATCTTTCAATTATGCAATTTATTATGGGTAAAAAAGCTAAAGCTATTTCCGCAAATGGAATTGCTAACTTTAATGGCAAAGAAAACATAGCCCATATAAGTATTTATTTTGAAGATAATTGTTTCGCCCACTTTCATGTTAACTGGGTTTCTCCTGTTAAGATCAGAAGGATGATAGTTGGGGGAACAAAGAAGATGCTTGTTTATGATGATATGGAAAATTTTGAGAAGATTAAGGTTTATGACAGCGGTATAGACATCAAATCTCCTGAAGGCATACACGAAGCTTTGGTACAGTATAGAATTGGTGATATGTTCTCGCCAAAAGTAAATCAGACAGAAGCACTTGCATTAGCTGCTCGTGAATGTTTGGATGCAATTAAAGAGGACAGACAGCCTTTAACAAACGGATATGATGGATTAGAAATCGTAAAATTATTAGAAGCTAGTGATAAATCATTAAAGGGTATGGGCAGAATTGTTGAAATTCAGGAATTAGTGCACTTCTAATTATTTAACTAATAGCGCGGAAACAATTTTGGAAAAGAAAAATATCAATAATGTAAAACTCGGTAAAGATGTAAAAATTTTTGATTTTGTTAATCTTTATGGCTGTTCGATTGATGATAATTCTAAAATAGGAACCTTTGTAGAAATACAAAAAAATGCATCGATAGGAAAGAACACAAAAATTTCCTCTCACACTTTTATCTGTGAAGGTGTGCACATTGGAGACAACGTTTTTATCGGTCACAATGTTACATTCATTAATGATAAATATCCAAGATCAGCAAATCCTGACGGCTCTATGCAAACAGAAGCTGACTGGGCGGTTGTTGAAACATTTATAAAGAATGGTGCTTCAGTTGGTTCATCATCTACAATATTGTGCGGAGTTACTGTTGGTGAAAATGCAATTGTTGGAGCTGGAGCTGTCGTAACTAAAGATGTACCTGCTAATACGATTGTTGCCGGGGTACCTGCTAAAATTATTAAGAAGATTTAAGGTAAGTTTTCTAATTTTCTATCTTGTGAATAACACTATTAGAGATGATGCAAGAACAAGGAAATAGATAAATCCTAGACGAGATTTAATCATTCCATTTTTATTATTCCCCAAATTAAAATTTCTTTTGACAGATACGTCTGAATTTTCCCATTCACTCTGATATATCTTTAAAACTGAATCTTTCATTTTAACACATCTAACTCTGTTAGAAATTATGATTTTCAGAAGAATAATCAAATTTCGTTCCTATAATTAGGCTTTGAATAAGAGGCGAATTAGCGATTAATTTTGAAAGAATAGTAGAAATTACACGCAACTTTTCTTAATAACGAGATTTTACCGGCAAGTTATAAGAGAATATTTTCTATTAATAATCAATCTTCCCGAATAATCATAATCCTGCGGTTAGCACTTCGGCCTTCAGCAGTATTGTTATTTCCAATCGGGAAAGAGTCGCCTAATCCATATATTTCCAATTGATTGGCTGAAACACCTTGAGAGACGATGTAATCAAAAACTGCTTTTGCTCTATCATATGAAAGTTTTTTAATAGTATAGACTGCACCCTGGCTATCCATATGGCCTTCAATTCGCCATTTACTGTTAGTTTGATTTTGAATGTAGAAGGCAATTTCGTTTAGAATAAGTTTTGCAACTTCTTTAAGGTTTGAAGATCCATTATTAAAAGTGTCATCTCCTCTAAGATTAAACTGATAGAATGTCTCAACATCTTCGTCAGGACATCCTAATGAATCAACTTTTGTATTTAGCGGTGTGCCTGGACATTTATCAAGATAATCTGGTACACCATCTCTATCGGTATCTATTGGACAACCAACTGAATCGACAGTTATTCCCATAGGTGTATTAAAGCATTTATCAAGATAATCCGGTACACCATCCTTATCTGAATCAAGTGGGCAGCCAAAACTATCAACTTCAATACTAGCAGGAGTATCAGGACATTTATCAAGATGATCAGGGACACCGTCTTTGTCACTATCTTTTGGACAACCAGTTGAATCAACTGCTACACCTGTGGGGGTGCCACTGCACTTATCAAGATAATCCGGTACACCATCATTATCTGTATCAAGCGGGCAGCCAAATTCATCGACTTTAACACCCGCGGGAGTTTTAGGACATTGATCATAACTATCAGAAACACCATCTTTATCTGAGTCGGGAGTACCGCTTAGTGCATATGATATACCTACTAATGCAAACAAGTACGAATCATTTCCTGAGGATGCTGATATGTCATCAAGATAATCTGTTGAAGTAGGATAGTAACCAAGTGCTAAATTTAATCCAAACTGCTCACTCAGTTTATATCTTAATCCACCCTCAATTAAAAAGCTAATAATTTCTTTATCATATTTTTCTAATTGATTAAATTCTAGCCTGGTACCATCACTATTCTTTGGATTAAAAATAAGATAAGCAGCGCCAATGTTTAAGTATGAAATTAATGATTCACTTAGAGATAAACCAAAATTAACAGATCCACCAATTTGAATAATATCTGTGTAAATTTCAGTGGGAACAGTTCTTGGACTAGGTATATCATTATTGGATATATTACCTCGGCTATCACTAAAACTTAGAGATGACCCTGCTCCAAAAAGTTTTAGTCCAAATCTGGCGTTATTAATTATTATTGGAAAGTATTCAATTGATCCCCGGATCCCTGGTTCAATATTAGAGGTTTTGTAATCAGTAAATCCATAATAGACACCACTTTCAAACGATAAGATAAAATTCTGATTCAGAAAATCATTGCTAAATGAAACGGATTGCGAATACGAATTCCATATCGGGAAAAGAGATATAATAAAAAAAGTAAAAAATATTTTTAACGTTTTCGGCATTATCTTTTTTGATTTATCGAGGTCGATAGTAAGTTAATAAAATTATTTAAGAATAATCTTCTGTGCAAAGATAAGAAAAGACTGTACGTGATAACAATATTCTTTTATAAAAAATTTGTTTGCAATCCAAATTAGGATTATAAATCCTCAATTTTCTTAACCGATCTTATTTATGTGCTTTTTTTATTTGAGTCTGCAAATTATTATATAAGCGGTGTTCATTGCTTGGGTTGAATTGCTTAATTTATTGGCAAATAATAAAGAGTTTTATATGAACGTATTAGATGTTAAAAATCTTACTAAAAGATTTAACGGAATTATTGCTGTTGATAAAGCATCCTTCTCTGTTACCGAAGGTTCTGTGTTTGGTTTGATTGGAAGAAACGGAGCCGGAAAAACTACAACAATTAGAATGATGCTTAATATTTACTTTCCTGATGAGGGCGAAGTATTATTTAAAGGCGCAAAGATTGAACAAGACTTTAAAGATTCTGTTGGATATCTACCTGAAGAACGGGGGTTATACAAAAAGATGAAAGTAATTGATATGCTTCTGTTTCTTGCTGAACTAAAAGGTAAGAAGGGAAGTGAAGTTAATAAATCAGCTTTACAATATTTAGAACGGTTTGATTTGGCAGACAGAAAAAATTCCAAGGTTGAGGATCTTTCTAAAGGCAATCAGCAGAAAATCCAATTCATTAGTACGGTACTCCACGACCCTGATTTTTTAATTTTCGATGAGCCATTTTCAGGGCTCGATCCTATCAATACAAATCTGTTAAAGGAAATAATTCTTGAAATGAAAAACAAAGGCAAAGTCGTAATCTTCTCAACACATTTAATGGAATTTGCAGAAAAGATGTGCGACTCCATTGCAATGATTGATAAGGGCAAAATAATTCTTAACGGTAAACTTTCTGAGATTAAAGAAAAATATGCCAGCAAAAATGTTAGTTTGAATTATCAAGGGAACATATCATTTCTAAATAATCATCCAATGATTGATAGAATAGAAAATTTTGGAAACACAACAGGGATTAAATTAATAAATGATAATTCAGATCAGGAATTGTTGAAATTATTAATGGCAAATAATATCTCAATTAAGAAATTTAATGTGAATGAAATATCACTACACGAAATTTTTATTTTGCTAGCGGGAAAGGAAATTGAAAATGTTTAATAGAAGAACACTCGCAATTATAAAGCGCGAACTAAAGATGAAGCTTTTTAGCAAATCTTTTATACTAATGACTTTACTTGTTCCTTTATTTATGATAGGAATATTTTCAATTCAATATTTTGTTCAATCCATGGCTGGGGAACAGAAGTCTGATTTGATAATAATCTCCGACTCAGATGAGATATTAAACAAAGTGCAAAACGAAATATTCCAAACAAGTGCCTTTAAAACCGGAGACCTTACCACAAGAACAGAAAAAACAGAATTATCAGATTTTACTTCAAAGCTAAATGAATTTAAACCTGATATTATTGCTCAAAGAATTACCGGAGTAGTTTTTATTCCCTCAACATCATTACAATCAAAAGGAGTTGAATACTACTCATCAAATCCAAATAATTCCTCGCTATTTTATAAAATCAAACCTTCAATAAACAAAGCTTTAGTTGAGATATATTTTGCAGGCAGACTTTTGACTGAAGATGAAATTAAATTTGCAAGAAAAGATGTTGAGATAAATGGATTTAGAGTTTCATCCGATGAAAAAGTTGCAGAAGAAGGTTACGGAAACAGAATTGCAATGGTTTTATTTTCGTTCCTGCTTTACATGGCATTAATATTTTCCGGTTCTATGACAATGAATGCAGTTGTGGAGGAGAAAAGTAATAAAATTGTTGAGGTACTTCTATCATCTGCAAGCAGTACCGAACTTATGGCAGGCAAAATTTTAGGAACTGTTATAGTTGAAGTTCTTCAAATGGCAATATGGTTAAGCCCGATTGTTTTACTGATTTCAACAAGCTGGTTTTTTATTCCTCCTGAGTTTATGCCTCAAATGAGTATTGGTTTTATTTTATATTTTCTTTTTAATTACACGCTTGCCCTAATTACTTATGTTGCACTTTACGCAACAGTTGGAGCCATATTCGATAATCCGCAGGACGCACAATCAGGCATTTGGCCATTATTGATGTTGATAATGATACCATTTTTTATTGCCCTTGGTATGGAATCAAATGCACAAAGTGGATTAGCTCAAATCGCATCATTATTCCCATTTGCTTCTTTGATTGTTATGCCAGCACGAATGATTTTGGTTGAAGTTCCGTTGTGGCAGATATTGCTTTCCTGTGCAATAAATATTATTGTCTTAATCGGAATATTTAAATTAGCAGGAAAAATATATCGTATTGGAATTTTACTTACGGGTAAAAAACCTAAATGGTCAGAAGTTTTTGGTTGGCTTAAGATGAGTTCCTAAAGATTTTTTTATTGAATCCAATTCCTCAGCACTTCCTCTAACTGGAAGTGCTTTGTCATAATTTTACCACAAAGATAGTTAAACCTTCGTATTGAATTTTTTGTCTAATTTTTCGGTTCACATAAAGAATACTAGGAAAGAATTATAGTTTTATGAGAATATTGTCATTTATAGTTTTAGTTGTTGCAATATTAATATCTTCAAACATATTTGCTCAGAATCCGGAGCGAAAAAATGCTCAGAACGGTAGCGCTCCAGCGGGAAAGATTTCCGGTTATTTAATTGATGCTCAGACAAATCAAATAATTGAATATGGGAATGTCGTTTTATTTTTAACAAAAGATTCTTCCATGGTAAACGGGACCATTTCTGATAAGGAAGGTAAGTTTACAGTTGAGAATTTGCCGTTTGGGATGTACTATATAAAAGCATCCTTTATTGGATACGCAACAAAGTATATTGATAGCATTCGCATCAATCCAAAATCTTTAGAAGTGGATCTTGGCAAGATTTTTATAGATGAAAAATCGATCGAGATCGGTAATGTTCTTGTAACCGGACAAAAGGAAATGATAATTAATAATCTCGATAAAAAGGTTATTAATGTTGAAAAAGATTTAACAAGCACTGGCGGTTCTGCAGTTGATGTTGTTGGAAATATTCCATCTATTACTGTTGATCTTGATGGAAATGTTAGCTTTAGAGGAAATCAAAACATAATAATTTTAATTGATGGCAAACCGAGCGCATTAGTTGGTGCAAGTAACAGCGATATCTTAAACAGTATCCCTGCAAGTTCAATTGAATCTATAGAACTTGTAACAAATCCATCAGCCAGATATGATCCCGATGGTTCTTCGGGAATTTTAAATATCATTTTGAAGAAACGGATTGATGGCGGATTAAACGGTGCAATAAGTTTAAATGCTGGTACCGGGGATAAGTATAATGGATCAATAAACCTAAATTACAGAACGCCTTACTTTAATTTTTTCTCATCATTTGATTCGCGCTTAATGAATAATGATAATTATGGTAATTCATTCAGAACAAATGAAATTCAAAACTCTACTTCATTTTTAGATCAATCAAATGAAGGTGTATTTAAGTTTAATTCCTACAATGTTAATGCCGGTTTAGATTATCTGTACGATAACTTTAATACATTTACTTTTTCTTACCGATACAGAAAATTTGGTATGGATAGTGACGGATTGGTTAAGAATAACAATCTTGATTCCTCATTTTCAACAACAAATTATTTTGAACGATCCAGTATAGCAGATAGAAATATGGGCGGAAGCAATTATACTTTAAGCTATCGAAGAACTTTTGAGACAAAGGGGCAGGAGATAACCGCCGATGTTATTCTTGGTGATTTTGCCATGGACAGAGATGAAGAAATTACTCAAACTAATTATGATTTAAGTCTTAATCCTATAAGCGATGAATTACGGCAAGGTTTATCAAGTAACTCTAATAAGCAATGGACCATTCAGTCTAATTATATAAATCCTATTGAAGGATTTGGTAGAATGGAAACGGGTTTTAAGGTATCTCTTAAAGATCTAAATTCAAAAAATGATTATGAATATTATGATGATGTCTCCTTAACCTGGACAGCAGACCCGTTACAAAAAACTGATTTTGGTTATAAAGAAAATATTTATGCGGTTTATGGAATTTACTCTAACAACATAGATAAATTTCAATATCAAATTGGTTTAAGAGCAGAGCAGGCAAATGTTGATGGCAGCGAGGCGGTTACAACAACTTCCTTCAACAAAAATTATTTTGCAATTTACCCAACCGTCCATCTTGTTCAAGTATTACCGGATGATCAAGAACTACAGTTAAGTTACAGCAGGCGAGTTGAAAGACCCAATAATAGGCAGTTAAATCCCTATGTTGATAAATCAGATTCTTTAAATATTCGATTTGGTAATCCGGCATTGGATCCAGAGTTTGTTAATTCCATTGATCTTGGTTATTCAAAATTCTTTGGTAAAACGGCACTCACCTCATCAATCTTTTACAAACTTACTAATGATGCTATTAATAGTATTACTTTTTTGAGAGATGATGGAGTTACAGCAACCACCTGGTTAAACATTGCCAATAGTTCATCTTATGGTGTTGAATTAACAGCCGCTCATCCTCTGTTCGAATGGTTTAGATTAAACGGAAGTGCATCATATTTTTATACCAGGTTTGAAGAACAAGAATTAGTGAGGAAAGACAATAGTTGGATCGCAAAGTTATCAGGAACAATATTATTTTCTAAAGATCTTAATATTCAGATTAATGCAAATTATAATTCACCGATTGTAACTGCACAAGGTAAAATTAATGAAGTTTTCACAACAGATTTTGCGGCAAAAAAAGATTTTATGGATGGGCAGCTTTCACTCACGTTTAGAGTTAGTGATATTTTTAATACCAGGGATATGGAATCAGAAACGAACGGTTTTAATTTTTCTTCTACATCATACAGAAAAATGGAATCGCGGGTAGCCTATCTTGGAATATCATACAGACTAAGTCCAGGAAATGGAAATAAAGACCGCAATAAAAGACCATCCACAGAGGATGGAATGGATGAGTTTTAAGTATTAAGAAAACTGTTGGTTGTGATTGGACAATATTAGTCCTATTTAACTTTAAAGATGGAAAGCAATTTTTCTGCTGCAAGTGTTGGTGTGATACTATCATTTAAAATTTCTTTTTTGATAGATATAATCCTTTTTTGAACTTTTTCATTACTATAAAACTCATCGCGCAATGTATCTTCAACCATTCTAAAAACCCATTCTATAGATTGATCTTTTCTTCTTTGATCAAATACTCCGGTTTGCTTTATTGTCTTCTCAAATTTCTTGATCACATCCCAAAGCTCCGGTATTCCTTTTCCGGTTAATGCAGATGCGCTGAAAGCTTGTGAAGTCCATCCTTTTGTTGCTGGCTGCAGATAGTGAAGTGCATTGTTGTAATCTGATTTAGCAATGTTTGCCTTCTTTTCATTATCTCCATCAGCTTTGTTGATAAGGATCGCATCTGTTAATTCCATAATACCGCGTTTAATTCCTTGTAATTCATCTCCTGCACCTGCAATTAATACAAGTAAAAAGAAATCAACCATAGAACGAACAGTAACTTCACTCTGCCCAACCCCAACTGTTTCAATAAGAATGATATCAAATCCAGCTGCTTCACAAGCGGTTATTGTCTCACGACTTTTTCTCGTAACTCCACCAAGATTTCCACCGGAAGGAGAGGGACGTATAAAACAGTTTTTCTCTTTTGATAAATTTTCCATTCTTGTTTTATCCCCAAGAATACTTCCTTTAGTTACGGTGCTGCTTGGATCTACAGTAAGTACAGCAACTTTGTGTCCTTGCTTAATAAGATACATTCCAAGTGATTCGATCAAAGTACTTTTACCTGCACCGGGAACTCCTGTAATTCCAATTCTTAAAGATTTTCCTGAGTGAGGTAAAAGCTTTTTTAAGACTTCTTGAGCAATGTCATGATGTAATGCATTATTACTTTCAATTAAAGTAATTGTTCTTGCAAGAATGTTTCTATCAAATGAGACAACACCATTAACATAATCATCAATAGAAAGCGGTCTGCGTTTAGGAAGATTAATATCTTTATCAGATCTTGGACCTGAACTTGAACTATCTAGACCCTTAACAACTCGAACAGCAAATTCATCTCCGGAGTCTTTTGGTGCCCAATCAGGTTTGTAGGAATTATTTTTTTTAGAAGATTGTTTTTTCATATTTCAAAAATAGAGAATCAATAAATGATATTACAGAATATTTAAATTATTTTAAGTATTCAAGATCTATATTTTAAGTTCAAAATAAATAAATTACTTTTCTAATCAGAAGTTTGTACCGATTTGATATGGTAACTTATTTTAAGGATGTATTATTTGTAAATAAATTGAAAGGGTAAAATTCATGTTCAGAGTATTTTTAGTTCTTTTTGGTATTACATTTCTGGTAAATTCTTGTAGCACTGCGGATTTACTTACAGAATTAGGTGGTACAGAATGGAATGTTACATCATTATTGGGTAAAACTCTAAATGCCAATGACTTATCAAAAGGATTACCATCACTGAACTTTAGTGATAATGGGAAATTATTTGGATCAACCGGATGTAATAATTTTACAGGTTCATATAAACTTGATGGCACTAAGCTTTCACTCGATCCGGGTGCTATGACTAAAATGTTTTGCCCAGGAAGTACTGAGCAGGATTTTTTAAATGCAATTAATCAAGTTACAAATGTTAAAATGGATGGAAATAAATTAAATTTATTAAATGGGACAAATACCGTGATGAGTTTAGTTCCAAAAGGAAAGTGATCCAATATAAATGGAGTCCATGCCAACATTGGATTCCATTAAATTTAAATAGATCCTATACCTAACCTGCATTTTACCCAGTTACGGTCTTCCTGTTCATAAATCTCAGGTTCTTTTACAATTAATCTTTCTGGTTTAGATTGTTGAACAGTAAGCATATGATTTTTTATAGACTCTGTTCGATCATTTGCGAGTTTCATCAGTTCTTCTTGAGTCACCGGCTGATTATCAGAAAGCTGCTTAATCATTTCTTTTAAATAATTTCTTAAATCAAAATCTGGTGGAGCTTTAGTATCATCTTGCTGTGGTTTGGAAGAAAATTTCCTTTTCAAACTGTCCAGCGCCAAATCACCAAACGATTCCTTGAACATGTTTTCCAGAATACTTCTGCTAATACTAACGTCAACTTTCATTGGATCAATACTAGAGTCTTTTACACTAGTGGTCATTCTTTTTGTAAAAACATCGTGTAATTTTTTTGTACGAATTGCTTGAGCATCAACAACAGTATCAACTGCTCCATAAATTTCAAGAGTAATTCCGGGTCTTTCATTAAGTGCTTTATTCAGATTAGCTAATCTTTCAATTTGATTTGGCAGAAGTTTAGATTCACCTGGATCAAAATCCACAAACTCAAGGTCGTCTCCATTAATTCCTAACAAATTACCCAGTAAATTAAATGGTGCCGTTACTAGTGAAACCAAAACTCTTTTTACTGCCCACCAAACTAGTTTACCAGTATTCACCTCAGGATCATTTAAATCACCCTCAACCTCTAAATCCAAATCAATATTTCCATCGCCATCTTTTAATAATGAAAGTGCTAGTTTTACAGGAAGGCCAAACCCTTCTTGTCCTTCTACCTCATCACCTAATTCTATTTTATTCAAAAATATTTTACTGTAAGATTTCAATAATCCTTTTTCAACAAGATATTGAATATCAAGAGAAAGTTTTCCGCTCTCGATCATATAACCCATAAACTTTGCAGAGTAAGGAGAAAGATTTGTAAGCTCGATATTGTTAAAGTTCATTTTAATATCAGAGTAACCCAGAGGATCAAATGGATCCATATTTCCATTTATGCGGGCAAGTCCGTATTCATCAACTATTCCTTCCAGATCAATTGCAGCACCTAGAGGATTACCATATGATATGCCAATTATTTCTCCGTTAAGATCATGAATTTTTGCAGCAAATTTTAATGGCAAACTAAAATCAGAAAAGAACATTGCACTGCTGTCTATGTTTATTCTTCCTATATCAAAATTAAAATTTGATAGGGTAGTATCTGTATTGTTTAGAGAATTTATTTGTGAAACTAGGCTGCTTACAGTTTTTGTAGGTTTAAAGAACACATCTCCTGAATTAATACGGTTGTTATTAATAGCAAGCTTTATTTTTGAAGAATCTTTTGTGATTGTTGAATCAACAGAAGCAAACTTAAATACCTTTTGTATATTAATAGATTGATCCTCTGCTATTGCAATACGGGAATATAGTTTATAAAAATTAATTTCTCCGATTGCAACAACAATTGGATTTGTTTGTGCTGAAATCCCTGTTGTAGACAATGAGCCCCACTCTAAAAATCTTTCTTGTACTTTTGTATCATACAATACAAGGTCATCAACCCCAGCTGTACCATTAAAAGATACATCGGGCATTTCATTTTTGTTGCCCATTTTAAATTTTAGAAATCCATTAACATTAAGGTTTCCGTCATCTAATCTTAAATAAGCAAACTCAGCAAGATATGGGCCTGTTTGTTTGAAATTAAGTTTATCAACATTAAGCTTAAAGTCTGCGGATAGTGGTTCAAGTGTAAATTTACCTTTTGCGGAAGCTTTTCCGCCATCACGCACTTTAAAATCAAGACTGAATGTTGAAGCATCCCGAGACATTAGATGAAGCTTGTTAATGGTAAGATTTGCACTATCAATATTTAATTTTACTTTTTGCGAATCGAGTGACTGGTCTTCAAATGTTAAATTAAGTCTGCTTACTTCAAATCGGTTTACTATAAAATCCCAGTTGTCATTTTTCTGATTTTGATTTTTTGATTGAACAGAATTAACGATCTCCAACCCAATACTTGAATATTTTATATCAGTACTTTTGGTTTCATCAATCGAATTGGCTTTTTTATTTTTTGTTTTTGGCTGCTGTCCCATCAAATCTGAAAAATTAAATTCAGTATCATTAATTTTTTTAATTACTACTTTCGGACCTGAAATGCTAATCTTCTCCAGCTCAATTTTACTGCTAAACAAAGGAAGAACATTAAGATCAACAAAAAAATCGTTCCAGGAAAGAAATACTGATTTGTCCTTGTCGTAAAGTGAAAAACCTTTTACAGAAAAAGTAAATGTGTATGGATTAAAAGAAACGGATTCAATTTTTACATCCCTCTTATATTGCTCCTTGATAAAATTGGCAGTCTGAATTTTTGCTATATAAGGGACTATTATAAAACCTAAAAAAGTATATAAAAATAAAATGAGTGCCAACCAGGAAATTGGATTCCTTATTATTTTGCGTAAAAGAGATTTTTTTGTTTTTATTTCGCTAGCCATTTGATGATCAGATTTTAATAAATTGTACTAAAAGATAAAACAAATATTATAATTTCTAAATCCTAGAACAGGATAATGCAAAGTTATTACAAGACATTGAGCAGAAATGATAAAATATTATTTTTCATTTTCAAATATTTTTACTAAATATGTTTTGTTATTTTATATTATATCAATGTAACTAAATTTGTTACTAAAAGATTCCCTCAAAACAGAAATAATAATTAAATAACTCTTTACAATCTAAAACTATTCTATCTCTGGAGGAAAAATGGATTCGAAAAAACTAGCCGCTGAATTTATCGGCACGTTCTGGCTTGTACTTGGGGGTTGCGGCAGTGCAGTTCTTGCAGCAGCATTTCCGGGTTTAGGTATTGGTTTCGTTGGTGTGGCACTTGCATTTGGTTTAACAGTTCTTACAATGGCCTATGCTATTGGGCATATTTCAGGATGTCATCTTAATCCTGCAGTTACAATAGGTTTATGGGCTGGTGGAAGAATTAAAGCCTCTGAAATACTTCCATACATAGTTTCTCAGGTTCTTGGTGGCATTGCTGGAGCAGGCGTATTATACTTAATTGCAAGCGGTCAGGTTGGATTTGATGTTAGCGGTGGTTTTGCATCCAATGGTTATAGTGATCATTCACCGGGTGGATATTCCTTGACATCCGGATTCGTTACAGAAGTTGTAATGACCTTTATGTTTTTAATGATCATCTTAGGAGCAACAGATGAAAGAGCCCCAAAAGGATTTGCACCGATAGCAATTGGTTTAGGATTAACTTTAATCCACTTGATCAGCATTCCAGTTACTAATACATCTGTTAACCCTGCTAGAAGCACAGGACCAGCAATTTTTGTTGGCGGATGGGCTATATCACAACTGTGGTTGTTCTGGGTTGCACCAATAATCGGAGCTGTATTAGCGGGATTCGTTTACACTTTTATTGGCGGTAAATCAAAGAAATAATTTCGAATTATATCCGTATTTTTTAGGCGTAGAATAAAAATTTGTTCTACGCTTTTTTATGTTGTATCAATTTTATTTAAGGCTAAAAATATGAACGAAAGTATTTTAAATAAAGCAAAGGCAGCAGCAGAATCTTTAAAGGGCAAAGCTGGAAGATTAAATGAAATTTTTGATGATGCTGACAAAATTGAAATCGTTAACCAGTTCAAAGAAAAAGGAGCGGATAAGGTTGAAGAAGTTTTTGTAAGCATTGATAAATTTAAATCATTATTCTATGAAGCTGGTTATGAGGTTAGCGGAATTAGTGTTTCCTTAAGTATCCCACCAGATATTTCTATTTCATTTAAATTTTTAGGCTCGGTAAATGAAATTAAAAGAAACGAAATTGAAAATAAGCTTAGTGAACACAAATTACCCTCAATACTTTTAAGCAGTTTATTTAAAGCAAGTGATTATACTGAAAAAGTTAAAGTTGGAGAATTGAAACTAAAGACAATAAATATAAAACTTGGCTTAATCCCATCAATAAGTGTTAATCTTTCCTGATGTTATGATCAATAAACTAGAAACAGAGTTGGAAAAGATTCAAAATTATCTGGATCAAAATGAAATTTTTCACATTCCCATCTCATCTGTTGAAGAGCAATTAAAGTTATTTTATTCGGGTGTAAAAGTCCCGGTTTTAGCAAAACCTTGTAAAGTAGGTGATGGGATTTATGTTTTAAAGGATATTGAATTTAGTGAATTATTAATTTTTCACAATGAAGCGGCAATGGCCGGAAGACTGATTAAATTTGTTCCTGCCTCCGGTGCAGCTTCTCGAATGTTTCAGAAACTGCAATCAGTATTAAATCGATTTATAGATTTCACTTTAGATGATCTCGAAAAAAATTCTGCAAATGATAATGATTGCAAAAGTGTTCTGGAGTTTTTAATTAATCTGCCAAAGTTTGCGTTTTATGATGATCTTAAAACTGTTTTGAAAGTTGATGATTCAGGCCTCAAAGAATTAATTGACAAATCTCCGGCAGAGATACTAAAAGCAGTCTTGTTTGATACGGGTTTGAATTACTCATCAACTCCGAAAGGAACTGTTAAGTTTCATCGATATGAGAATGAATGTAGAACAGCTTTTGAAGAACAAATATATGAGTCTTTAAATTATCTCGTTGATTTTAATAACAAAGTTAGAATACATTTTACTATCTCTGAGGAACATGAAGATCTTTTTATGGGAATTGCTTACAGGATAAAAATGGATATGATATATGATTATAGATTCGATTTAACTTTTTCGTATCAAAAAAAATCCACAGATACTATAGCAGTTAATGAGAATAATGAAGTTCTATTTGATAGTAATGGAAAACTAATGTTACGTCCTGCAGGACATGGTGCTCTATTGGAAAATTTAAATGATCTTAACGGTGATATAATTATAATTAAAAATATAGATAACTTGTCAACACAAAATCTCGCTTCAGATACAATAATATATAAAAAATTATTAACCGGTTATTTAATAAAAATTCAGAAGCAGGTTTTTGATTTGTTGAATTCTTTGGATAGAAGTGATTTCAACACAAAAAGTTTTGAAGAAATGATGGAATTGGCTGAGAAAGAATTAGGGATAACTAAACCTTCAGAATTTGAAAACTTGGGTGATAAAATAAAGTATAAGTTTTTATTCGATAAATTAAATCGTCCAATTAGAGTTTGCGGAATGGTTAAGAATCTAGGTGAACCCGGCGGCGGACCTTTCTGGATTAAAAATGATGATGGAAGTTTATCTTTACAGATTATTGAACAGGCTCAGATAAATACGAATGAAGAGAATCAAAAAAATATTTTTAGACAGTCAACTCATTTTAATCCTGTAGATTTAATTTGTGGTGTTAAAGATTATAAAGGCAAGAACTTCGATCTGCACAATTATGTTGATCATCAAAGCGGGATTATTACAAAAAAATCTAAAGATGGAATTGAGTTGAAAGCTTTAGAGCTGCCAGGTTTATGGAATGGAAGTATGGCGGATTGGATAACAATTTTTGTTGAGGTGCCGATAAGTACATTTAATCCCGTAAAAGAAGTAAATGACTTGCTAAGAAAAGAACACCAAAATTAATTTTCACATCTTTACAATTTCTTTAACATTACATACATTCGTATGGTATGAAAAAGAAAAACTTCAGATCTCAATTATTTAGAAAAGAAATTAAGGAAAACGATCCGGAATACTGGATTAAAGTGTATGCGGAACTTCTTTTTAGAATTAATGAACTTGAAGAACAAAAATGTAATTGCTTTAAATGCCAAACCGATTTAGTGACTTACAAATCTTTTTTTGAAAAATTTAGATTAGATAGAAGCTCACTCTATAAAAATTAATTTTTCATTTAAATGTCACTAATAATTATTTCCGCTTACTATCTTATAACAAGCTGAGCAGCAAATAAAAAAATGGTTAAAAATTTTAATTAAAAAGACTGAATTGAAGAAGTAATTTTTATTTCTTTTTTGTAAGTAAGAATTACCATCACTCCAAAATTACCATTTAATACTTACCATTTTTGAACATTTTTTCTTTTTTTAGTGAGAATTAAAATGGCATTAAGCTTGCAATTTTATTTAAAAAATTTAAACAGAAAGGACTATTTGAAATGGGCTTTACAGAAATTGGTGTGCTTTTATTTTTATTTGCACTTTTAGCTTTTGGTTTTATGAATTCAAGAAAAGTTTCACAGGAATTAAAAAAATTAGAGACAGAGAAATAAAGTAACAACATTCGTTTTTTTAATTTTATTTTCTGCTGATAATCTCAGCGGAGTTTTCTTTTCCTACTATAACCATATTAGCAATGTTGTTGAATAGTCCAACTTCAACAACTCCAGGGATAAGTTTTATCTCTTGTTCTAGTTTTAAAGAATCGTCAATTTCATTTAAATGCAGATCAATTATTTCATTCCCTGAATCCGTTATATAAATCTCGCTTCCGTTTTTTCTGATTTCAGGATTGTATCCACTATTCATAAATCTCTTTGATAAATGATTTGAGCCATAAGAAATTACCTCAACCGGCAACGGAAACTTGCCCAGTTTGCTAACAAATTTTGATGAATCAACAATCCAAATAACTTCTTTAGAAGCGGCAGCAACAATTTTTTCAAACAGCAAGGCACCCCCGCCGCCTTTAATTCCGTTTAGATTTTTATCAACTTCATCAGCTCCGTCGATTGTTAAATCAATTTGATCAACTTCGTTTAAATTTGAAATCTTAATTCCCAAACTTTTAGCAAGCTCACTTGTTTGGTTTGAAGTGGAAACACATTTTACATCTAATCCTTGCTTGACTAATTCAGCAAGTTTATTAACCAGGAAGAAAATTGTGGATCCGGTTCCCAATCCAAGCGTCATTCCATCTTTAATAAACTCAATGGATTTTTCTGCGGCAAGTTGTTTTTCGTTCATTTTAATAAATAATTAGTAAATAAAATCTTTAACTAATTGTAATTTAGTAATAGCAAAATTAAAATTATTGGTTAATTCTAAAATGATTATAAAAAAATATGAGGTAAAAATATGCATCACTACGATCCAAGCAGTGAAATACAAGATTATTTGGTATTTGGAGAATACGGGGATGTAAATCCGTCAATCACGGATTCATCAACATATACTTTTCTTAATCCGCAGACGATGAATGATTTGTTTGATCATGAAATTGAAGGATGTTTTTTGTACTCACGACATTGGAACCCTACAAACAAATACCTTGCCCAGGCACTTGCAAAACTTGAAGATTCTGAGGATGCAATTGTTACCGCTTCTGGGATGGGTGCAATCAGTTGTGCAATTCTTCAATTATGTAATGCTGGAGATGAAATTATCTCAAGCAGAACAATTTACGGCGGCACTTATGCATTCTTCAAAAACTTTCTACCAAAGTATGGAATAAATGTAAAATTTGTTAACCCTCAGGATCTAGATGCAGTAAAATCTGCGATTACAAAAAAGACTAAAGTAATTTATTGTGAATCTGTAAGCAATCCATTGTTAGAGATTGCTGATATCCCAAAACTATCTCAAATTGCCAATCAGAATAATATAAAGCTAATGGTTGATAACACATTCAGTCCAATTATTATTTCTCCAATTCGTTTAGGTGCACACATTGTTGTTCATAGTTTAACAAAATTTATTAATGGCACAAGTGATTGTGTTGCCGGTTGTGTCTGCAGCACACATGATTTTATTGCCCAATTAACCGATATAAATTCCGGTGCTTCAATGCTTCTTGGTCCCGTGCTTGATAGTTACCGCGCTGCATCAATTATGAAAAATATTCACTCGCTTCATATCAGAATAAAGAAGCATAGTGAAAACGCGCAGTATCTGGCAGAAAATTTTGAAAAGCTTGGCTGTAAGGTTTTTTATCCGGGACTCAAATCGCACAACGGTCACAATCTTATTAAAGAAATAATGAACGAAGGTTTTGGATTTGGCGGTATGCTTGCAATTGATGCCGGTACAACTGAAAAAGCAAATGAACTTATGGCAAAAATGCAGTTGGAAAAAGTCGGATATCTTGCAGTAAGTCTTGGTTACTTTAAAACTTTATTTTCATCACCAGGGCATAGTACTTCTTCAGAAATTCCGGAAGAAGAAAGAAAAGCAATGGGATTAAGTGAAGGACTTGTTCGGATTTCTATCGGATTGGATAATGATATTAAAAAAACTTATGAGCGAATAAAAAAATGTTTGATTGAAGTTGGTTTAGTAAAATAATTTTTTAGCGCGGGAATCCCTTCCTGCGCTTTAATATGGATTATATTTTAAACTCAAAAAATATTTCCAAGTAAATAATAAATTCTTTATTTAGTAAAGGGTAAGCTGATATAAAGTTTGCCCAAATCATTTAATTGGCCGGGATTAGGTTCAAACAAATATGTGTATTTACTGTCGGGTAAACTACCTCTGCCAATAAACCATGCATATCTAAAAACATCAGAACGGGTTTCACAAATATTTACCATCTCAACCATTTGTGCAGCTTGTTTCTGGTAAGTATTTATTTGCGGATTCCAGTTTGCCATTTCAGTAATCCAGATTTTCTTACCATACTTTTGTAATCTATCAAGTTGTGCTGCAAGCCCGTAATCATACCAGTGAAAAGCAAGGTAATCAATTTTAGGTGCTCTTCCGCCGTTTGCATTTTTGTAAGCTAAATAAAAATTATCAAGCCAGACAACCGGATCAGAGTAATTTGTCATTGTTCCCCAATTCATTGCTGGTCCTACAAGTTCAATTGTACGCTGTTGGGCTGCCAGATCACTAATAACTTGTTCATATTTTATCCAATCGGAAGCAGCCTGAACAGGCGTACGGTTTGCCTGATCAACAAGATTGGGCTCATTCATTACAAGTAAGTATTTAATTTCTGGATGATTGAGAATGAAATTTTTTACAATTGCCATATCATTTGTACTTGTGTTACCACCCCATAACATTGGTATAAATTCTATTACGTAATCTGTATAATAATTCGGTGGAGCAATTGTGCTATGATACCAATTATACCACCAGGAAACTCCGCTTTTTAGTGTATCAAGATCGGCAGCATTTTTTAAATCGTAGGCAAGTCCTCGCTTAGTACTCTTTGTAATCTGTGGATTTGGATCAGGTGTTTGAGTTGAAGTTGAGTCTTCTTTATTACATCCAACAAAAGTTAAAAAAAATACTGCAACGATTATCAATCTATAATTATTCAATATTATTATGCTCCTATTTGAAACTTATACTTAGAATAATTGTTGAAAGTACAGAATTAATATTATTCAGGTTTAAACAAAGCACATACCGCACCAGCGGGATCTTGTATCACGCAATATCTTCCATAACCGGGCATGTTCTTTGGCTCAACAATAATTTTTCCACCAAGCTGAATGCAAGATTCGGCACTTTTATCAACATCTTCCACAGTAATATAAATTAACCATTGAGGTGGGAGTTTTGCATTTGATCCTTTAGCGTGGCAAACTCCTGCTGCAACTTTTCCGCTTTCAGGTGCGATCATTGTAAAGTCCTCATAATCACCCATAGATAATCCTTTCGGCATCCACCCAACAACTTTTGCATAAAAATCTTTTACTTCAACTGCATTTGGCACTGTTAAATCGCACCAGGTAATTGAACCAATTTCAGGTTTTTGTTTTTCGCTCATTGTGGTACCTGAATTATTTTAAAAATATTATAATAAACCAAAAAACAATCGTAAGAGCAAAAACTCCCCAAAATGGGATTGAGTTTTTCCATTTAAATATTCCAATCCCGATTCCGATAAAAGTACCAACAATTAAATTATTAATAGCATAACCGTAAAGCATCCCAACAAGAATGCCGAGAACAACATCTAGTATCCTTAGTTGCGTTCTCTTTTTTTGAATCAGTTGTTCCCGCGATAATTCCATTAATTCCTCAAATGATGTGGGTAATACTTAAGAAAAATATTTGAAGAATACAATTAAGAGTAATAAGAATTTTAATAATAGATTATAATCTGTGGTTTCAAACTTCATACCTCAACTCAGTTTGAATACGAAAATTACCAAACAAAGTTTTTAACATTTTATTTTAATATTTTAGAATCATTACTTAATCAAATTAAAGGCGATAGATTGTTTTTAAAGGATTTCAAAAAACCGGCAATGATTCTTAAGAATCAGGTAATTGATTATGCACAAGTAATCAATAAAGTAAACGCTTTCTCAACACTGCTTCCAAATAACGGTCTTTCTAAAGTTGCAATATTTTCTGAGAATAGATTTGAATGGGTGTATGCATTTTACTCGGTTTGGATGAAAAAAGCTGTTGCAGTACCAATTGATTTTATGTCTGCCGCAGAAGACGTTGCTTTTATTCTTAATGATTGCAAACCTGAAGTTATTTTTTATTCAAATGGAACAAAAGAAGTATTTGAGAAAGCCGCTGCAGAGTTGAATCATAAAATTGACAAAATTAATCTGGATGAAATAAAAATTGAAGAATCGAATATTAATACCACTTTCCCTGATCCAGATCCCAATCAAACCGCTGTAATCATATATACCTCAGGAACGACGGGTTCACCTAAAGGAGTAATGCTTTCTTATGATAATCTATTAGTAAATATTGAAGCGGTAACAAATGATGTAAATATTTATAAGGAAGAAGATAAAGTGATGGTGCTGTTACCATTGCATCATATTTTTCCATTAATGGGAACAATGGTTATTCCCTTAAGTGTTGGCGGTACAATAGTCTTTTCTCCATCAATGGCTTCGGAAGATATTATGGCAACGCTTCAACACGGAATCACAATCATTATAGGTGTGCCGCGTTTGTACAATCTTATAAGAAAGGGGATTAAGGATAAGATTAATAAAAGTGGAGTTGCAAAACTCTTATTCAAAATTGCTGAAAAGAAAAACTCGTTAACTTTTTCGAGAAAAATATTTGGTTCTGTTCAAAGAAAATTCGGTGGTAAAATAAAGTATATGGTCTGCGGTGGTGCGGCTCTGGATAAAGATGTTTGTAAGGATTATATGACATTGGGTTTTGAAATTCTTGAAGGTTTTGGAATGACAGAATGCGCACCTATGATCACTTTTACAAGACCGGGAAGAGTGCTTCCAGGTTCTGCTGGAGAGCCGCTCAAAGTAAATGAAGTAAAAGTTATTGATGGGGAAATTGTAAATCGTGGTCGTAACGTTATGCAAGGATATTACAATCGTCCTGAAGAAACAGCAGCAATCTTAAAAGATGGATGGCTGTACACAGGAGATTTAGGACATCTTGATGACAATAGAATTTTTATTACCGGAAGAAAAAAAGAAATAATTGTCTTATCAAACGGGAAAAATATTAATCCTGAAGAAATCGAAAATAAAATTCAGAGTATGACTGAAGTTATAACTGAGATTGGTGTTTTTGAAAAATCAGATATGCTTCACGCTGTTATTTATCCCGATTATCAAAAAGCAAAACAGCTTGGGATTGAAAACGTTGAGGAGATGATTAAATGGCAGGTGATTGATAAGTACAACCAATCAGTTACTCCATATAAAAAAGTTATGAAGTTTAGTTTAATTAAGGAACCCTTACCAAGAACAAGATTGCTCAAGCTCAAAAGATTTTTACTCCCTACACTTGAACAAATATCTAAAGAAAGATTGGAAAGCATTACAGAGCCTACTTTTCAGGAGTACACATTAATAAAAGAATTTTTGCAGCAGCAGAAAGAAACAACAATTCATCCTTCAGATCATTTAGAAATTGATTTAGGACTTGATTCATTAGATAAAGTAAACCTGGGTGTTTATCTTGAATCAAACTTTGGGGTTAAGCTAACTGAAGCAGAGCTTGTTGGATTTCCTAACGTAGTTAAGCTTGCAGAAAACATTCGTGATAAAAAAACTAAGTTAAGTGTTGAAGCAATTGATTGGGGAAAAATATTTAAAGAAAAACTAGATCTTGATTTACCACAAAGCTGGTTTACACATAACATTATGAAAAACAGTGCAAAAGTTTTTCTTAAATTATATTTCAGAATAAAAGGAGAAGGATTAGAAAATCTTCCTCAAGGTCCGTTTATTATTGCCCCGAATCATCAGAGTTTTTTTGATGGATTATTTGTTGCTGTGTTTCTTAAAAATAAATTGATGAAGCAAACATATTTTTATGCTAAAGAAAAACATGTAAAAAATAGTTTCTTAAAATTATTAGCGGCAAAGAATAATGTTATCGTTATGGATTTAAGTGATCTTAAAACATCATTACAAAAAATGGCAGAAGTTCTTAAACGGGGAAAAAATATTATCATCTTTCCTGAAGGAACACGAACGCAAACAGGTGAGATTGGTGATTTCAAAAAAACTTTCGCAATACTTAGCCGTGAGTTAAATGTTCCGATAGTTCCTGTTGCAATTAGCGGCGCGTATGATGCACTTCCACGCGGAACACATTTTCCAAAACCTTGGACTAAAATTAATGTGAAGTTTTTAAAACCTATTTTACCTGAAAATCATTCTTATGATTCACTAAAGGATATTGTTCAAAGTAAAGTTTCTGAACAATTAAAGAAAAAGTAATTCGGCATTGTCATTCCTGCGGACCTGCCTGCGGTAGGCTGGGGAGGGAATCAAAGGTTCTACTAGATTTTATATTGTCACACTGAGCGAAGTCGAAGTGTGATAAATTGATCAGAGGTCATCCTTCGACTTGCTCAGGATGACAGTGGATGTTAAAAAATCGTATAATTTAAATATCAAATGAAAAAAATAGGCTTAATACTTATACTCATAATCATATTGCCTATTGCATTTCTGTTAGTTAATGAACTTGGCAAGTTAAATGAAAATGAACAGGTTCTTGATCAAATCTATAATAACCAGCTGCAAGCAATTTTATTTTCTGTAAACCAGTATTCTGAAGATGTTGTTAGTAATAGTGCCAATAGTATAATCGATGATCTTGAATCCATTAACAATTCCCCCAGTAGCTCCGAGACTTTTAACAATTTGTTGAACGAAAATAAATTAGTAACATTTCTTTTTACAATTGATAGTCTGTATTCTAAAAACATAACTTTATATTTTAAGAGAAATAGTGGTGTAACAAATCTCGATTCCCTTGAACAATACTTTAAAGAGGTTATTGCAAATAATTCCGATAAAATAAATAAACTTTACAGCTATCGGGATATAGGATATAATAAAATAGAGCCCGTTGTTCTGCCTAACTCAAGTATTCAATCATTGCTGGTGTTTACTGGATTAAATACACAATCAAAAAAAATTTATGGGGCCGTTATAAATCCACAGGAGTTTATTACAAATATTCTTTCTTCGAGACTGCAGGAAGTTGCAAAAGATGAATTTATAATTTCTGTAATTAATCCTAAAACCGGATATCAATACAACTCAACAAAAGATTTTGAAAAACGACCAGTACAAGCTCAAAAGACTTTATGGATTTTTCCTGATTATAATCTTGGAATATCTTTAGTTGGACAATCTATTGAAGATTTAGTAACAGAACGAGCAATGAACAATTTAATTCTGATTGGAATTTTACTGGCAGTATTAATCGTTGCAGTCTGGTTTGTTTATCATGCTGTAAAAAGGGAACTAGAATTGGCACAAGCAAAAGCAGATTTTGTTTCCAATGTATCTCACGAATTGCGAACTCCGCTTGCATTGATAAGTATGTTTGCAGAAACTCTTGAAATGGATCGAGTTAAAACTGAAGATAAGAAGAAAGAGTATTATTCAATTATTAGTCACGAATCTAATCGTTTGGGTAGAATTGTTAACACAATCTTAAACTTCTCTAAGATGGAAGCGGGTAAACGAAAGTTTAATTTTGCCGAAGATGATTTGAATGAAGTTGTTATTCAGGTTTATCAAAATTATAGTTACCATCTTTACAACAAAGGATTTGATTTTGAATATGAACCCGGTATTGATATTCCTAAGGTAGTTGTGGATCGTGAAGCAGTTTCAGAAGCAATAGTAAATCTTTTAGATAATGCGGTAAAGTACAGCAGCGAAACTAAGTTTATAAAAATGGTTATTGGTAGCGAGAATGATTCTGTGTTCATCGAAGTGCAGGATAAAGGAATTGGAATTGAAGAAGAAGATCAGCAAAAAGTTTTTGATAAGTTTTATCGTGTTTCATCTGGATTAGTACATACAACTAAAGGTACAGGTCTCGGACTTTCGCTTGTAAAACAAATTATGGATGCCCACAAAGGTAAGATAGAACTAAAAAGCAAAGTTGATGAAGGAAGCAGTTTCAGACTATTATTTTCAAAAAAATCCCAGTTAAATATTGGAGAAAAAAATGCCTAAGATTTTAGTAGTTGATGATGAACAAAATATGAGAACCGGATTAAAAGATAATCTTGAGTTTGAAGGCTACGATGTTGAGACAGCAAATGACGGCGAACAAGGATTAAAAAGAATTCTTGAGAATAGCTATAACCTAATTATTCTTGATGTGATGATGCCTAAGAAATCAGGATTTGATGTTTGCAAAGAAGTTCGTAAAACTGGAATTACTACACCTATAATCTTACTCACTGCAAAAGGAGAAGAGATTGATAAAGTAGTTGGATTAGAAATAGGGGCTGATGATTACGTTACAAAACCATTTAGCTTGCGAGAATTACTCGCAAGAGTTAAAGCAATTTTACGAAGAGGGGAAAATCTTGTAATGAATGAATCAGAGCGTGATATAAAAATTGGCAGATTAGAAATAAATTTTAATGGATATAAAGCAACATCAAAAAACAAAGATGTTGCAATGTCTCACAAAGAATTTGAAATACTTCATCATTTATGGAAACATCGCAATTCAACTGTAAGTCGTGATGATTTACTTACAGAAATTTGGGGCTACGATGAAAACCCAGCTACAAGAACAGTGGATAATTTTATTTTAAAACTAAGACAAAAAGTTGAAGTTGATTCAAACCATCCTCAAATAATCTTAACTGTGCATGGTGTTGGATATAAAATGGTTATTTAAAATGTTCAACATTCAAAGATGAATAATCAATTAATTATTCTACTTAATTCAATTCTACATTCTAAATTCAACATTCTTCATTATCATGACATTTCTTTACATCTCTTTACGATGATGTGACACCATTGACAATTCCTTAAAGTACGTTTGTACCAGAAACTTAAATGTATTTATTAATTATTTACAAGAGGTACAAAAAATGAAAACAACATTATTACACAGTTCAGAAAAGTTATACTTTGCATTAGTTGCTATACTTTTCGTTTTATTGGTTACAGATTCTTTTGGGCAAAACCAGAAAATCTCTGAAGCATCAAAACACAAATATGCTCTGCAAAATCTTGAGATGGGAATTCAATCTGATAATGAAGGTGTTAGAGAAAGTGCGATATACTTTGCAGGTAAGTATAGATTTATTGACACAGAAGATGCTTTGATCAAACAACTTAAAGTTGAAAAGGATTCTGATATAAAAGTATTAATTGGTTTAGCATTATTCAGAATGAACAGCGAGAAAGGCATGAATGAATTGCAAAGACTTGCTTCAGTGGATGAAAACCCAAGAGTAAGAAGAATGAGTTATGCGATCTATAGTGAATATCTTGTAAATAATTCTAACAGAACTGCGGATGTTCAGAAATGAGTAGTTGTAACAAAAATAATTGTTCTTGTCACACTGAGCGAAGTCGAAGTGTGACTTGCTCAACCGATTGATCAGAGGTCATCCTTCGACTTCGCTCAGGATGATTTTTGATAAAACATATATTTTTTATTCACTCAGATCGGAAACCTCTTCAACCTGTTTCCAAACTCTTAACAAATTTCGGCCAAGTATTTTTTCTATTTCTTCATCGGTGTAACCGCGAACAAGAAGTTCATAAACAAGATTTGGATATTTGGAAACATCATTCAAATCAACAGGAAGCAAGCCGCCGGTTCCATCAAAATCAGAACCAAGCCCAACATAATCTATCCCAACTAAATTTTTAATGTGATCAATGTGATTTGCTACGTCTATTACAGTTGCTTCAGAAAGTGGGTTTTCTTTCCAGTAACTTGTTTCATAATTCCATGATGCTTCAGTTCCGGATTTTATATTATTGAGTTTTAGGTACTCTTTAACGCGTGCTTCACCATTTGTGTATTGCTGATAAATATCTTCTCTTAAGAAAAAGCTTGCAAATGCTATTTGGATAACTCCACCATTTTTTGCTAATACTTTTATCATCTCATCACTCATATTGCGTTCATAACCTGGAGTAAAAAATCTACAGCAGGAATGAGACGCGATTACAGGTGCTTTGCTTAATTTTATCACATCATAAAAAGTGCTGTCACTAACGTGAGAAATATCAACCATAATTCCTAAACGATTCATTTCTTTTACTACATCTTCGCCAAAAGGACTTAAGCCATTCCATTTTCTTATCGTATCATTCGCAGAATCACAAATGTGATTCCATTTGTAATGTGCGAGTGTTATATATCGAACACCTTTATCATAAAACTCGCTAAGATTTTTCAAATTATTTTCAACAGGGGAACCATTTTCCAAACCCATGGTTAATAAAAGTTTATCTTGTTTAAGATTTTTTTCGATGTCTGATGTAGATCGAATAAAAACAAATTTATCAGGCCAGGTTCTAACCATTTTATGCACAAGATTGATCATTGAATCTGCTTTAATTTTTGATTTGCCGGTTCCTTCCAAACTTGGCGATGTATAAACAGACATAAATGCAACATCAAGTCCACCTTTTATTGCCCGGGGATAATCAATTTCACCTTTGCTAAGTTGTGTTACATCAAACCATTCATCGTAAAGCCAATCGGGAAGATCTATGTGGGTATCTACAAGAATATATTTTTTACAAAGCTGCTCAGCTTTTTTCAAAAGTATGGAATCGATTGTTTGATTTTCATTTTGTGGATACGCTGATCCAATAAGGATAGAGAACAAGAGAAGTAGGAAAAGATTTTTCATTTTTACTCTTTAAGAATATTGATATAATTCACGTAGAAAATAGCTAATTTGAACTATCTCTCAAATCAAAACCATGACAATTTTTTACATTTGTTTACCTCGTGGTGATGAAGTTAATTGGGTAATGAATTAGGTTTATACCAAGAAAAATTAAAAATAATTTATGAAACACAATCTCACAATAACCGCAATCAGTTTTATTCTAATTGTATTTCTTACGAACGGATGTTTTGAAAATTCAAGTCCGCCACCCCCACAATACAACAAATCGGAAAAATTGATTTTGGATCTATCGGGCAGATGGAAATTTAGTCTTGGTGATGATATGAATTGGAAAAAAGAAAATTACGATGATAGTAATTGGGAAAAAGTAAGTGTTCCATCTTCGTGGGAGAATCAGGGATTTCATGGTTATGATGGGTATGCATGGTACAGAACTTCATTTATATTAAATTCAAATACAAAAGGCAAAGATATTTATTTAGTGCTTGGATATGTTGATGATGTTGATCAAACATTTATTAATGGAAAATTGATTGGTTTGGCTGGAGGATTTCCGCCAAATTATCGCACTGCTTATAATGCTTTTCGAAAATATTACATCCCAAAAGAGTATTTAAATACTGATGGTAAAAATATTATTGCCGTGAGAATTTATGACAATGAACTTGATGGTGGAATAATGAGCGGTAAGATTGGACTATATACTTATGAAGGCGGATTTGAACCGGATGTAAACTTAAGTGGTGTCTGGGACTTTAAAATAGGAGATGATTCCTCATTTATAAAAAATCAAAAACCTGATTTTGGTACCGATAAACTTATGGTTCCAGCTCATTGGGATGTACAAGGTTATCAGGATTTTGATGGATTTGGTTGGTATAAAAAAACATTTTATCTCCCAAAAGATCTTGAAGGCGAAAGTATGATTTTACTTCTTGGAAAAATTGATGATATCGACCAGACTTTTGTAAATGGAATATTAGTTGGCTCAACTGGTTTGTGGAATTTTGAAAATACTCCGACCGAGTTTAATAAGAATGAAGAGTATAGTATAAACAGAGTTTATTCAGTGCCGCAAAAGCTTTTAAAGTTTGGAGAGACAAATACGATAGTGGTAAGAGTGTATGATGGATTTCGAGATGGTGGAATTTATGATGGTCCAGTTGGATTGATTAAACAAAGTAACTACAAAAAATATTTTGGTAAAAAGTAATCCTAATCTGCTTCAGCTTTTAATGTTTTATTTGCATTGTTAATTAAGAAAAGATATGTAACTATCATTATCATTGCACCGAATAAAACATCAGAAGTAAAATGCGCTCCGATTACTACTCTGCTTGCACAAACTGTTAATCCCCAGCTTATTACTAATCCTTTTAAAATAATTCTTTTGTAAAAAGGCTTATCCATAAAAAACACAAACAAAACTATCAACATAAAACTCATAGCCGCATGACCCGAGGGGAGTGATTGATTTCCAGTGATACCTTGCGGCAAATACCAAGGCGTAAAGTTGGAATAATTTTCAGCTAGATCTCTAAAGCGTATTCTTCCCCAGAATATTTTTAATGGCGTAGCTATTAAGAGATATCCATAAAAAAACATTTTAAATGATATTCGGGAGAACAAAACAGATTTTTTTGAATACTTATATCTTTTTCTGAAAATTAATGATATTAGAATGTTCAATAGAACTGCAGCTAGAAAAAAGTAATTTCGGTTAGTATTAAAAAACTCCCAGCTCTCATTAATTGCTAATGATAGTGCAGCAAGAATATAAATTGTTATCAGAGAGCCGGTTGTTAAAAGAAATCCTGTAAACAAAATTGTTTTTATATTTGATGAAGCTTTAAGAGTAACAATATATATGTGAACTCCAATTAGTATTACAATTAAACCAGGAATCTCACCGTACTTCTCTATGAAGATAGCCCAGTCGGAATTTGGATTATAGAGATTAATTGAAATCCATAGATCGCTTGATTCCAATAAAAACGCTGCAATAATCCAGATAAGTATAAAATAATATGCTGTTGTTTTATTTGATATCTTCTTCAAAAAAATCTCTTAAAGTTTATAATAATTTAATGAATGAGCCGCAAAACAGCTAATCAAAATTATTTCATAAAAGATTATGTGATTATATTTCTTGTAGATAAATATTTTAATAGGAAAGGACTAAAAATGTCATTGAAATATTCAGTTGGTGAAAATTCAAAGTTAGTTGATGAAGCAATAAAAAAACTTAATGATGAAAATGTAATTGAAAGAATCTGGAAAAAAGATCATACAGTTTGGAGTGACGATTCAACAGAAATTTCAAACAGACTTGGCTGGCTTGATAGTGTTGAGGTAACCGGTAAATCCGTAAAAGAGATAAATGATTTTATTAATGAAGTTAGAGCTGCAGGCTATACTAATGCATTGCTAATGGGAATGGGCGGCTCATCATTAGCTCCTGAAGTTTTTAGATTAATATTTGGAGTTAAAGAAGGTTATTTAGATTTGGCTGTAATTGATTCAACTCATCCAGAAGTTGTGATAGAATATGCAAAGAAATTTAATCCGGCTACAACTTTGTATATCGTTTCTACAAAATCCGGCGGAACAGTTGAAACTTTTTCTTTTATGAAATTCTTTTATAATTATGTCTTACACATTCTTGGCAAGGAAGAAGCTGGAAAACATTTTGTCGCCATTACAGATCCTGGAAGTGGGTTACAAAAAGTTGCTGAGGAATTAAATTTTAGAAAAATATTTCTCAACGATCCAAACATTGGCGGAAGATTTTCTGCTTTATCTTTATTTGGGATTGTACCTGCGTCTTTAATTGGAGTTGATATTGAAAATTTTTTATTGCTTGCGAAAGATGAAATATTAAATTGTAAAAAATCAGGTAAAGAAATATCTGAAAATATTGCAGCAATAGCTGGAGCAATAATTGGTGCTTTGGGTAAAAAGGAAATTGATAAACTTACTTATATCATTTCTCCGGAATTAAAATTTATCGGTGCATGGATTGAACAGCTAATTGCAGAAAGTACGGGAAAAGTTGGTAAAGGAATTCTTCCTGTTGATTTAGAATCAATTGAATCACCAGAATATTATTCAAACGATCGTCTATTTGTTTATATAAAATTGAAAGACGATACAACGTATGATGAAAAAGTTAATCAATTAAAATCTAAAAACTTCCCATTCCTTGAGCTTGAAATTGATACTAAACTTGATTTGGGCAAACAATTTTTCTTGTGGGAATTTGCAACCGCTGTTATTGGCTGGGTAATGCAAATTCAACCTTATGATCAGCCAAATGTTGAGCAAGCTAAAATTGTTGCAAGACAAATGATGAATGCATATCAGGAGAATGGGAAGCTGCCGGAGCTTACTCCTGTTTTTGAGGAAAGAGGTATAAGGGTATATGGGGAAATAAAACCTAAAAACTCAGAGGATGTTCTAAATTCATTTCTATCAGATATTAAAAGTGGAAAAAATTATGTTTCTATTCAGGCTTACTTACCTTCAGATGAAAATATAAAAGAAGCCTTGCAAAAACTTAGAACATCAATTCAGAAAAAATATAAAGTTGCTACAACACTTGGCTTTGGTCCACGATTCTTACACTCTACAGGTCAACTTCACAAAGGTGATTCTGGCAATGGATATTTCATTCAGTTTACATCAAGCATAGAAGAAGATTTACCAATCCCGGAAAACCCTGGAGAAGAAAGTACAGCAATCACTTTTGGAATATTAATTAAGGCACAATCTCTGGGTGATAGACAAGCATTAGTTGATAATAAAAGAAAAGTTATTACAATTGATTTGGGAAAAGATGTTTTAAAATCACTATTAATGTTATCCGTGTAATTATTGAATTGCCACGACCATTAGGTCGTGGCAATTCAATAAAACCAATTACTTTCTAATATAAAACCCCAATAAAATTCCAAGCGCAAGGGACCACAAAGCAGCTAATCCGATCTGGAATTCTTTTGGTAGAATAAAAGTTATAGTGTGTGCAGGAATCCAAAACCATAGTAATGAATAAAATCCTTTATCAATATTTTTCCAGTTGTTTTGTTTTGCGATAAGATTATCAAGCACTCTGTGCATAATTACAAGAAATGGTCCGAATTGCAAATTCATTGATGTGGAGATTGCGAATGATTTTCCAAGTCCGCTTAAGTTTGGTAAATAATTATGTGCAATTAAACTTTCAACAAATCCATTAAATCCAATAAAAGCATATTTTATAAAAATTGCCAGTAAAGCCCATTCAAACATTTTTAATAAGATTGTCTTAACATCATAAGGATTAAAAATCTTTTTCTTTATAATCCAATGTGAAACAATATCCCCAAGTGTTCCTAATATTGCGAATTGAATCATTGCAGAAACGATTGGATAAGCTTTTACAAAATCAACATACCAGCTCATTAATACACTATAAGAAAGTTTGTGAAAATAACTTACGAAAATTAGAGCGAATTCGCTTCTTAGCCAAATGAAGTAAAATTCTTACTTAAACCAGTTCCCTGATTTTCATCACATCAGGAAAATTTATTTAAAAAGATCTTGACTCCTAAAAATCTTTTATCGTATATTTACGATGAACGATAAAGAAAGTATTTAAATGGCAATTTCAAAAAAAGAAGAATTTACACAAGAAGAAATCTGGCTTGCAGATGTTGCAAAATCTCTTTCTCATCCGGCAAGAATTAAAATATTAAAAATGCTTAATGAGATGAATTCTTGTATGGTTGGAAGTTTAGTGGATAAACTACCATTAGCACAAGCAACAGTTTCTCAGCATCTCAAAGAACTTAAACGGGTCGGGTTAATCAATGGTGAAATTGATGGACCAAAAGTTTGTTATTGTGTAAATACCAAGGCTCTTGCAAAGGCAAAAAGCGCATTAGATAAATTATTTAATAAAATAGGTTGTTGTTAAATCAAAACAAGGAGAATGCTATGAAAGTAAAAAATCAGGAGAAGAAAAACGTAAACGTAAAAGCTGAAGTTATTGAGAAAAAAGAGACAACTTCAAGTTGTTGTGGTCCAACCTGCTGTGGTAATTCAAATAAAAAAGTAAAGGAAAAATAAAATGCAAACTTCAGAAGAATTAAAAAATGTTGTAAAAGAAAAATATGGTGAAATCGCTGTTTCCACTCCACAATCAGGATGCTGCGGCACAACCTCTTCGTGCTGTGGTGATTCATCAAATGTGGAATTTGTTATGATTGGTGATGAATATAAAAATCTGAACGGCTATGTTGCTGATGCAGATCTTGGATTAGGCTGCGGAGTGCCAACAGAATTCGCGGAGATTAAAAAAGGTGATACTGTTGTTGATTTGGGATCCGGCGCAGGTAATGATGTTTTTGTTGTAAGAGCAATTGTTGGTGAAGAAGGCAGAGTAATTGGAATTGATATGACGGAACCGATGATTGAAAAAGCAAACAAGAACAATGCAAAACTTGGATACAAAAATGTTGAGTTTAAGTTTGGTGATATTGAAGCAATGCCGTTAGAGAATAACATTGCGGATGTTATTGTTAGCAATTGCGTATTAAATCTTGTACCTGATAAAGTAAAAGCATTTAGTGAAATGTACCGGGTATTAAAACCAGGTGCTCATTTCTGTGTTTCGGATATTGTAATACAAGGTGAAATGTCTGAAGAATTAAAGCATTCTGCTGAGATGTATGCTGGTTGTGTTTCAGGTGCGATAGATCAGGACAAATATTTGGAAATTATTGATAAAGCTGAATTTAAGAATGTTGAAATTAAAAAATCAAAAAGAATAGCTTTGCCGGATGTCTTACTTCAAAAATATTTAACCGAACAGGGTATCAAAGAATACAAGGAAAATCTAAAAGGTATTTTCAGTATAACCGTAGTAGGATATAAGAATTGATATTTAACAGGATGCAAAGTAGTATTGCATCCTGTCTTTTTTGATTTTATATTTCGACAGACAACGAAATGAATTATGACAAAAATCGATACAAAAATATTTAAAGCACTTTCTGATCCTAACAGGCTAAGAATACTTAAAATGCTTCAGAGTAAATCACTTTGTGTTTGTGAAATTACGGATGTTCTAAAACTTGCGGCATCAACAGTTTCAAAACATCTCAGCATTCTCAGGGAAGTGGGTTTTATAATTGAACAGAAGGATGGTAAGTGGGTAAATTATATGATTAATCCACGTCCTTCTGATGCAAGAATATCTTCTGTTATTTCAACTCTTGATTTCTGGATTTCCGACGATCAGGTCATTCTATCAGATAAACAAAAAGTTCAGAAAGTGGATCGTAGTGAAGTTTGTGCGCGATAAAAAAAATTTAGTAAATAATTCGACATCTAGCGAATTGAAGAACGTGGTTGATCAAATATGAATTGGAAAGAGCAGTATAAAAGTTTTTTATGGATATTAGTTTTTTTTCTGTTTGCATACTTTATGCCGATAGAAAATCCAACTTTCAAATCAGCACTTAATGAAGCATTCGTGCTTGCAAAATGGTATGCACAAGAACATGTTTTACTCTGTCTTATTCCGGCATTTTTTATTGCAGGAACAATTGCTGTGTTTGTTAGCCAAGCAGCAGTAGTAAAATATTTTGGTGGCAAAGCCAAAAAGTGGGTTGCGTATTTAGTTGCTGCTGGTTCAGGGACTATACTTGCAGTTTGTTCGTGTACAGTGCTTCCTCTTTTTTCAAGTATTCATAAACGAGGTGCTGGATTAGGACCGGCAGTTGCATTTCTTTATTCAGGTCCGGCAATCAACATTCTTGCAATTATTTTAACCGCAAGAATACTTGGATTTGAACTTGGTATTGCACGAATCATTGGAGCAGTTTCTTTTAGTGTTATAATCGGTTTGATAATGTCTTTCATTTATCGTAAAGAAGAAAAAGAAAAAGCTGATGCACAACTTGCAATGCCCGATATTCCAGAAGATAGACCAATGTGGCAGACCGCGACACATTTTTTTATTCTTGTTGCGATTTTAGTTTTTGTTAATTGGGGCAAACCTGATACAAATGAAGGATTCTGGTATCACATGTTTGCAAATAAATGGTTTATAACTGCTTTGTTTGGATTAGCATTTGCTTTATCAATGATATACATAATTAAAGTTAAAAAATTATTTGTTGTACTCGGAACAGTAGCTGTAATCATTGCAGGAATAGCTTTCTATGATAACCCACTAATTCCATTTATAGTTGCGGTTGCAGCAACAACAATAGCATTAAGTTTTTCAGAAGATGAACCAAACCAATGGCTTGGTGAAAGCTGGGGATTTGCGAAACAAATTATGCCCCTGCTTGCTGCGGGAGTTTTGGTTGCAGGGTTTTTACTTGGTTCTCAGAGCAATCCAAATGGAATAATTCCAAATGAATGGATAGCATCGTTGGTTGGTGGAAATTCTTTGTTCTCCAATTTTTTTGCATCGATAACAGGTGCGTTTATGTACTTTGCTACACTTACAGAAATCCCAATTGTACAGGGATTAATTTCAAGTGGAATGGGTAAAGGTCCCGCTCTTGCATTACTTCTCGCAGGTCCTGCACTTTCATTACCAAATATGTTAGTAATTAGAACAGTTATGGGAACGCAAAAAACTGTAGTGTTTGTTTCTTTAGTAATCGTGATGGCAACTTTAAGCGGTTTGATTTACGGAACATTTTTTTAACAGTAGCACAGAATTTATTCTGTGCTTTCAAAATGAATCAAATAATATTTTTCAAAATATCACAGACTAAAGTCTGTGCTACGAAAGTAAAAGAAAATAAATGAAAAAAAGAATCTTAATACTTTGTACAGGTAATTCGTGTAGAAGCCAGATGGCAGAAGGATTTCTAAAATCATTTGATGATAATCTGCAAGTTTATTCTGCAGGAACAAATCCGGCGAAAAGAGCAAATCCATACGCAATTAAAGCAATGAATGAAGTTGGTATTGATATCAGTAACGGAATACCGGAAAACGTTGATAAATATCTTTCTCAATCTTTTGATTTTGTAATTACAGTCTGTGATAATGCAAAAGAAACCTGCCCTGTTTTTATGGGAGATGTTAAACATCGTTTGCATATTGGATTTGATGATCCTGCTGATGCAGTTGGCACAGAGGAGGAAGTTATGCCCGTTTATCGCAGTGTAAGAGATGAGATCAAAAGAGATTTTTATGAGTTTTACTTGAAGGAATTTAGAAGAGGATGAGTTCACTTACAAAAAAACTTTCATTCTTAGACCGCTATTTAACATTGTGGATTTTTCTTGCAATGTTAATTGGAGTGTTCTCGGGATATTTATTTCCCGCAGTGGCTGATTTTTGGGATTCATTCAGTGTTGGAACAACCAATATTCCGATTGCAGTTGGTTTAATCTTAATGATGTATCCACCACTTGCAAAAGTTAAGTACGAAGAACTGCCGGATGTTTTTAGAAATGTAAAAGTGCTTACTCTTTCTCTTGTTCAGAATTGGATTATTGGTCCGATATTAATGTTTGTACTCGCAATAATCTTTTTACAGGATTACCCGGAATATATGGCAGGATTAATTCTGATCGGGCTTGCACGATGTATTGCTATGGTTATCGTATGGAATGAACTTGCAAAAGGTGATACTGAATATGCAGCAGGATTGGTTGCATTCAATTCCATATTTCAGGTTTTGTTTTTCTCTATTTATGCTTATGTGTTTTTAACCGTTCTACCATCGTGGCTTGGATTAAAAACTTTTGCTGTTGATATAACTATAGGGCAAATTGCTGAAAGCGTTTTCATTTATCTTGGAATTCCATTTTTAGCAGGAATGATTACACGATTTACAGCCTTAAAATTGAAATCAAAAGAATGGTATGAACAAAAATTTATTCCTAAGATTTCACCAATCACTTTAATTGCGTTATTGTTTACAATTGTTGTAATGTTTTCACTAAAAGGCGAATACATCGTTAATCTTCCGTTGGATGTTGTGAGAATTGCAATACCATTACTCATTTATTTTGTGATTATGTTTTTTGTTTCGTTTTATATGGGCAAAAAAATTGGCGCTGATTATAGTAAAACTGCAACACTTTCATTCACTGCCGCCAGCAATAATTTTGAACTTGCAATAGCAGTTGCAATTGCTGTTTTCGGAATTAATAGTGGCGAAGCATTCGCAGCAGTTATAGGTCCGCTTGTGGAGGTACCTGTTCTAATTGCTCTTGTCAATGTTGCTCTCTGGTTACAAAAAAAGTATTTCGGAAAAGTTGAAGAAGGAACTGTTAAAGCTCCTGATATTTGTCCGTAATGGGACCAAATTTAATAGCAAAATTTATATAATTTATTCAGAGGAGAGAATATGGAATGGTTAACGGATTTTAAGTTGGCGAAAGAAGAATCATTAAAATTGAAAAAACCGATTCTTCTACAGTTTGAAATGGAAAACTGTGGCGGATGCAAAAAACTTGCAGCGACAACTTTTCAGGATAGAAAGGTTGTTGATGAAATGAATGAATGGTTCATTCCACTAAAGCTGGATATAATTAAAGACAGAGAAGTTCGAAGAACACTTGGTGCATACTGGACACCAGCAATTTATTTTCTTGATCAGAATGGAAATTCATTCTATCATTTCAACGGTTACCTGCCGGCAGATGAATTCAGTGCAATGTTAAGATTAGGAATTGCCGAAACGCTTATGCCTCGTGGTAAATATGACGATATAATTAAAGTAATTGACAAGGATCTGGACGAGCTTTCTCAATGTTCATTGTATCCCAAACTATTGGTAGCAAAAGAAACAGCACGTTACATAAAAACAAAAGATAATTCTCAATTGAAAAAATCATTAAAAGAAATTCAACAAAAATTCCCGGAATCAGTAGAGGCAAAAATGTATTTCTGGGATTAATTAATTTTATAGAGGAAAATAAAATGGTTTCAGTAAAAATTCTTGGCACTGGTTGTAAAAAATGTCTGAATCTTGAAAATAAGGTCAGAGAGTTAATTAATACTAACAACATTGATGCAACTGTTGAAAAGATAACGGATATTCATGAAATGGTTAATTACGGAATAATGATGACACCAGGACTTATAATAAATGAACAAGTTAAAAGTTTCGGAATAATACCAAAAGATGATCAGCTTATTAGCTGGTTGAAGGAGGCTTAAATGAAATACATTTCAATTATTGGTTTATTAGTAGTTGCTGTTTTATATTTTTCTTTTACTACGATTGGTAATAATAAAAGCAGCAGTGAGGAAAATATAATTAATCGGGCAAGTTCTGCTAAAGTAACTTTTGTCGAACTTGGATCAGTCAATTGCATTCCCTGTAAACAAATGCAGCCAGTGATGAAAGCGATTGAGGAAAAATATGGTGACCAGGTTAAAGTAATATTTTATGATGTTTGGAAATCAGATCAAAAAAAATATGCAACACAATATGGAATAAAATTAATTCCAACTCACGTTTTTCTCGATGAAAATGGCAAAGAATTTCATCGTCACGAAGGATTTTATCCTGAAGCCGAGATAGATAAAATTTTACAAGGCAAAGGATTAACAGTTAAAAAATAATAAACTCAGTGGTTCTCCGTGAAACCTCTGCGTTCCTCCGTGAAATTATAATAAGTTACACAGAGAACCACGGAGAAGGCACAGAGTGACACGGAGAAGAGGACTAAAATGATCGAAGAAATATTCACCATACTAAGTACAGCGCTTTACGAAAACTATTGGATTGCCTTACTTGCATCATTTGGTTGGGGAGTGTTATCAATACTTTTATCTCCGTGTCATTTGTCAAGCATTCCACTTGTAGTTGGATTTATAAGTTCACAAGGTAAAATTACGCTTGGCAGAACTTTTTATATCTCACTTATTTTTTCAGTAGGGATATTAATTACAATTGCCGCAATCGGAATTATCACTGCTTCACTCGGAAGATTGATGGGAGATGTTGGTGCAATTGGCAACTATCTTGTGGCAGGAATCTTCTTTTTGGTCGGACTTTATCTTTTAGATATTATAAAATTTGATTGGAATAACTCAGCTTTAAGACAAACAAAATCTAAAGGTTTATTTGCTGCATTGATTTTAGGTCTTCTTTTTGGAATTGCACTTGGACCGTGTACATTTGCTTATGTAGCTCCTGTGCTTGGTATTGTTTTTCAAACCGCCCAAACAAGTTTTGCATCTGCGGCACTTCTGCTTTTAGCATTTGGGATTGGGCATTGTGCCGTAATAGTAGGTGCTGGTACTTTATCAAAAAAGGTTCAGCAATACTTAAACTGGTCAGAGGAATCAAAAGCAATATTATGGATTAAGCGAACTTGCGGTGTGCTAGTAATATTAGGTGGAGTTTATCTTATATATACAACTTTCTAAATTGACTAATTAACAAAATTCTCAGAATATATTTATTCGGTTTATGCTTATATTTGTAACAATATGTTTAAGAATAAAAACTATTAGCTAGTATTTCAATCTTCTCTAGGGCTTTTGGCTAAGCCGATCATATTATTTTCCAAAAAATTAGAAATCAAAAGAAAATTATAATGAGCATTATTAAAGAAATTAAGAATAGAAAAACATTTGCAATTATTAGTCACCCTGATGCCGGTAAAACCACACTTACAGAAAAACTTCTTTTGTTCAGTGGTGCAATTCAAATTGCCGGAGCTGTTAAATCAAATAAGATAAAAAAAACCGCGACTTCAGATTTTCAGGAAATTGAAAAGCAGCGCGGTATTTCGGTTTCAACATCAGTATTAAGTTTTAAATATGAGGGGGTAAATATAAATCTACTTGATACTCCCGGGCACAAAGATTTTGCTGAAGATACTTACAGAACATTAACCGCTGTTGATAGTGTTATTCTTGTTATCGATTGTGTTAAAGGTGTTGAAGAGCAGACAGAAAAACTTATGGGTGTTTGCAGAATGCGCAATACACCTGTTATTGTTTTTATTAATAAACTTGATCGCGAAGGAAGAAACCCAATTGAACTGCTTGATGAAATTGAAGCTAAGTTAAATATAAAAGTTCGTCCGTTAAGTTATCCAATGGGAATTGGAATTAGCTTTAGAGGGGTTTACAATCTTTATGAAAATTCATTTTCGTTTTTTAAAGCAAACAAGCAAAGAATTGAAGATGAAATTGAAAAGTTTAATGGTGTTGATGATCCAAAATTAGTTGAATACTTTGGTGATGATGCCTTAAAGCTAAAAGATGAAATAGATCTCATTCATGGAGCCTATGATGAATTTAAAATTAAGAATTATCTAGATGGAACTACGGCTCCGGTTTTCTTTGGAAGTGCAATAAACAATTTTGGTATAAAAGAATTACTTGATACTTTTGTTGAAATTGCTCCACAGCCGCTTCCCAGAGAAACTACTAAGGGATTGATAGAGCCTGAGGATGAAAATTTTTCAGGGTTTGTATTTAAGATTCATGCAAACCTTGATCCAAAACATCGTAACAGAATTGCATTCCTCCGTGTATGTTCAGGAAAGTTTGAAAGAAACAAATTTTATCATCACGTAAGACTTAATCGTGATATTAAATTTCCTAATCCTGCTTCTTTTATGGCACAGGATAAAACAACTATTGATGAAGCTTTTCCCGGTGATGTAGTTGGTCTTTATGATGTTGGCAGTTTTAAAATCGGGGATACGATTACCGAAGGTGAAAATTTTATGTACAAAGGTATTCCGACATTTTCACCGGAAATATTTAAAGAACTTCATCTTGAAGATCCATTTAAATCTAAACAGCTTAATAAAGGAATTCTGCAGCTTACTGATGAAGGACTTGCGCAAGTTTTTATTCAGAATTTTGGAAGCAGAAAAGTTGTTGGAACTGTTGGTGATCTTCAATTTGATGTACTTGAGTACAGATTGTTAAATGAGTACGGAGCAGCTTGCAGATTCCGACCATTAAATTTTTATAAAGCCTGCTGGGTTGTTTATGATAAGGAAGAAGATATCAACGAATTGATGCGGATACGTTCACACAATTTATTTTTAGACAAACATAATAAGCTCGTGTTCTTAGCTGAGTCACAATATTCAATTGCAAGCGCACAGGAAAAAAATCCTAAAGCAAAATTTTTATTTAGCGTTGAGCATAACACGCAAACTCACGAGCTTGAGGATGTTGAGTAAATCTTTAGTGAAAGTGTAATCACTCTTTTAAGTTCATTTCGATGGAGTCTGCGACCTGCCTACCGGACAGGCAGGCTGAGAAATCTGTTACAATATATAGTTCAGATTTCTCTCCCGATAAATCGGGATCAAAATGACAAAAAAAAATGTACTTAAAAGGAGAACACAAAAAAAAATCACTCATAATAATCAATCTTACAGCCGCAGCCATCCCATTTGCGTTCATAGAAATCCAGTCTTTCCTTAACAAAGAAATCAACATCTTTCATTGTATCCATTTTTCTGATCAGGATTTCTTTCTTAAATGTTGTTTCCTGGATAAATAATTGTTCATAATACTTTAAAACACGAATAGAATCAGAAAGAATTGTGTCTTCAATTCTGATTAATTCTGAATTATCTAAAACAGTTTTTAAATCTGGTTCTTCAATGATAAGGTAGTTAATGCCTAAGGCTTTGTTAAAAATTTCTTTTGCTTCCATAATTCACTAAAAATTTATCAGTGTGATGAAATAAAAATTGAATGGATGCAGTTTTTTTTAGAGAATACAATTACTGCGAATTGACTATTATAACGGGGCAGGATGCATTGTTTAAAATTCTTTCCACACGCGGACCTAAATATAATTTATCTGAACCGGGTCTAACATCTGTTCCAAGTATTATCAAATCAAAATTATTTTCGTGTGCCATCTTCAGGATTACTGAATCAGGTTCTTCACCGATTTCAATTTCAGCAAAAGTATTTACTTTAAGAGATTCACCAAGCTTTTTAAGTTCTTCAACTGTTTGATGCGCAAAAGTTAATCGTCTTTCTTTCAGACTTCCTTCAATATCATAAGATGAGTAACCTTGTTTACCTTCAACAACATTTAGAATATGAACCTGATCGTGTTCGTGATATGCAATTCCAAATGCAACTTCGGCGGCTCTCTTAGAAGCTTTACTGCCATTTGTCGGAACTAAAATTCTGCTCGGTCTCCAATCTTCAGAGATATTGCTGCTCTGCACAACTATACTTGCGCAGGGAGAGAGCCTGACAAGATTATCAACAATAGGATTAAAAAGCATATCGGAGTTTTTATTTCGTTCCGTAGCTCCAACTATAAGAAGATCGTAATCCTTTTTTACTTCATCCAGAATACTCTCGAGAGGTTTATTGCTTACTAAAACTTTTTTATTTACCGGCACCTTTGTAAAAAATTCTCCAAGCACATTTAGATATTGTGCACTTTCTGATTTTTCATTCTCACTGGATATTGTAAAAAGTGTAACATTTAAATCTGTTTTTCTACCAAGTCGTTCGAGAATTCTCGCCTCAATTAATTTTGCAGGTGTTGCTTTACTTATTTCTCTTTTTCTTACAGGCAGAAGGACCCGATGAACTCTATTTAAAATATTATCCTTAAGCTGCTCTTCCATTTGGAGTCTTTTTATTTCCGCAGCCTCAGGTTTAACATGGCTTAATGTCCATCGCAGCATAACTGGAGCCATAAGTGATGTTACAACTGCAGTGATAATAATTAAAGAGTAAATTTCCTGAGAAAGCACACCGAACGATAAGCCAATTGTTGCAATAATAATTTGAATCGCTCCCCGTGCATTTAATCCAGCTCCAAAGCTCAGTGCAGTCCAATGATCTGTTTTTGCAAATAACCGTGCACCTATGTAGGCTCCGATAAATTTACTCAAAATCGCTACAGCTATAAGCGAAATACCAATAATTATAAGATCAGCCCGAAACAAATCAACGATATTAACTTTTAGTCCTGCCCCGGCAAAAAATATAGGTGCAAAAACTCCAAATGTTATACTTTCAATTTTATTTATTGACTCTTTGGGAACTGAGGGCAGCTGAGAGAAGATTATTCCTGCAATAAAAGCACCTAAAACAGATTCTAATTCGATCAATTGTGCAAAAGCACCTAACCCAAACGCAACAACAATAATTAATGTAAGAATTTTATCCCTTGATATAACTTTATTCTGTGCAACCTCAACAAGATATTTTACTATAGTTTTGCCAGCAAAGAAACTTATACCAAAAAATAAGATCACTTTTAAAAATGAGAAGCCGATTGTTCCAACAGACACTACACCGCCACCAAGTAAACCTAAAACTATAGATAATAATATCCATGCAACCGTATCATCAAACATTCCGACTGCAAGTGTGATTTGCCCTATATCTCTTCTGATTAGTTTTAGATCCATTAATACTTTGGCGATAACAGGAATAGCAGATAAAGAAATTGCAATTGCTATGAAAAGAGCAAATATAATTCGTTGCTCAGGATCAATTAGCAAAGAATCAGGAATAAAAAATCCAAAGGCAAATCCACACACTAATGAAAAAGGTAATTCACCTAATGCTATACCAAGAGTTTTTTTTGCGTGATGTTTTATTAATTGGAGATCAGTTTCAAGTCCGGTTATCAGCAGTAAAAACAATGCACCAATTAGAGTAATTACTTCTAGAAGATTTTTTTGGATTTCTGTTTCGGGAATAATCCAACCATGCATAAAAGGAAGCAGGTTACCTAGCAATGAAGGACCGAGGAAAATACCTGCAAGTATTTCACCAAGCACTGCAGGCTGCCCTAATCTTTGCGCAAATTCACCAAATAATCTTGCAGTTAAGAGCAAAACAGTTATTTGAATTAGTAGTGCTAAAATTTCGTGATTCAAATTGCTACTCTGATTAATAGAATTAGTATTTATGAATGAAATTTAGTTTATACTCGAATTTACAAAAAGATTTATTACAATGTTAATATCATATAGTTTTATCAAAGTTGGTAATTACGCTATATTGCAAATGAAACAAATAAGAAATCAAAATGGATAAAAAATATCTCGTATTAAATATTGAGCAGGAATATCGAGCCGATCTGGAAAATCTTCCATGGGATATTCCATTAATTAAATGGGATGATAAACAAATAAAATTTTTGGATATAAGAAAAGGGATTTCTAAACACACAGTAAGATTTATCAAAACAAAAGATTTTGCTTTTGCAATTAAGCAGACTAATCCAATCAGTGCGTACTTTGAAAGCGAAACATTCACCAAGTTACTCCAAACGGGAATACACACTTTAATTCCTGCAGGATATATTTTTTACAAAAAGAATTTGTTTGAAATTAATGCTGAGCATAAAGAAAGTCTTGCATTTATTGTCACGATACTGGAAGCGAAATCAATTCCGCATTCTATTTTATTTAAGTGGGATTTTTCTGATACGAGCAGAAAATCAATCTATAAAGCTGTGGCAGAGTTATTAGCTAATCTTCACTTTAATAATATTTTTTGGGGTGATGCTTCGCTTTCAAATATTCTTATAAAGTTTACTAAGATAAAAGACGACCAAGGTAAATCGCATACTGAATTAAAAGCATTTTTATCTGATTCAGAAACAATTCAAATACTCAAGAAAATTTCTATTGAACTTATTAAAAAAGATTTAAAAGGATTTTATGATTCAATTAAAATGATCAATGATGAATATCCAAAAAAAGAAACTTCAAGATCCATTTCAGTTATAGAGATTGATAAAAAGTATTTTATGCAGGAGTATAATACTCACTTTAATTTGTTAGTTAAATCTGGTGAATTTGAAAAAATAACTGGACTGGAAATTCAAAAACATTTTTTCAAAATCACTGATCAATATTCTATTGATTCAATTTTAAAGCAGATTGAAGAACACAAATGGTATTTAAGCGAAAAAAGCGGAAGTGAAATTGAAATTACTTTTGCCGCTAATGAGTGGATTGAAAAAATTTATAAACCAATTATAAACGAGTTTAACAAGCTTAAAATTTTCGATTACTTTCCTAAGACAAATTCTGTAAAACTTTATACAGATATTATGGCTCATAAATATTATTTAAGTATTGAAAAAGGCGAGGATATCGGAATCTATTCTGCGATAAGAAGCTACAGTGAGAAACATTCAGATAAAGAAGAATCATTACTATCCAAATTGATTGATAAATTATTAAAACGTCTTACTAAAATTGTTCCACCGAACTATAATTTGTGATAAAATAGTAAGCTAATAGTTAATAGTTTCTGAAGAATAATTTCTGATACATTTAAGTTTTGCCTTATAAACAGATAATAGAATTTCACTTCTAACCGCCATTTAGCTAATTTTGATAAGCAAATTAAACAAAACTTTGAATCACATTGAGAAAAATCAGGAGTTATAAAATGACAACAATAGTTGATGTATTTGGACGAGAAATTTTAGACTCAAGAGGCAACCCAACTTTAGAAGTTGAAGTTTATCTTGAAGGCGGAGTAATGGGCAGAGCAGCAGTTCCAAGTGGTGCATCCACCGGTGAACACGAAGCTGTTGAATTAAGAGACGGTGATAAAAATCGTTATAACGGAAAAGGTGTTCTTAAAGCAGTTGAAAATGTAAACGAAAAAATTGCTGATGAACTTGTTGATTTTGATGCAACAGAGCAAGTTGAAATTGATAATATGCTAATCGAGTTAGATGGAACAGATAACAAAGGAAATCTTGGTGCAAATGCAATGTTAGGTGTTTCACTTGCTTGTGCAAGAGCTTCTTCAGAATTTTTTGGACTGCCGCTTTATCGTTACATCGGTGGAGTAAATGCTCGTACGCTTCCTGTTCCAATGATGAATATTCTTAATGGCGGAAAGCACGCTGATAATAATGTTGACTTCCAGGAATTTATGGTAATGCCATTTGGAGCTCCAAGTTTTAAAGAAGCTCTAAGAATGGGTGCAGAAACTTTTCATGCTTTAAAATCTGTTCTTACCAAAAAAGGTTACAATACAGCAGTTGGTGATGAAGGCGGATTTGCTCCAAATCTAAAATCAAATGAAGAAGCAATTGAAGTAATATTAGAAGCAATTGAAAAAGCCGGATACAAAGTTGGAACAGATATCGGCATCGCTCTTGACCCAGCGGCAAGTGAATTCTTCATCAAAGAAAAAAATGCTTATCATCTCTTTAAATCAGCTCCAAACCAAATGATACCAATTGAAAAAATGGTAGATTACTGGGCAGGCTGGGCAAAACAATATCCAATAGTTTCTATTGAAGATGGATTGGCAGAGGATGATTGGGATGGTTGGAAATTAATGACAGAGAAACTCGGCGGAAAAATTCAACTTGTCGGTGACGATTTATTTGTGACGAACACAAATCGTTTAGCAAAGGGAATTGACCTTGGAGTTGCAAATTCAATTCTTATAAAAGTTAATCAAATCGGAACACTAACTGAAACACTTGATGCAATTGAACTAGCTAAAATTAATGGTTACACAAGTGTCATCAGTCATCGTTCAGGTGAAACTGAAGATACAACAATTGCAGATATTGCTGTTGCTACAAATGCAGGACAGATTAAAACAGGTTCAGCTTCTAGAACTGACCGTATTGCAAAATACAATCAGCTTTTGAGAATTGAGGATGAATTGGATACAACGGGAATTTTTCCTGGTGTTGCAGCATTAAATTATAACGGTTAATTATTTGTTTGCCCGATTGTTTTTACAGTCGGGCATTTTTGTCTAAAATCAGTTATAAATAAATATTGCATTCTTAATTAAAGAGATCAAAATGAAAAATAATCACATTGAAAATTGTAAACAGCTAATCAAAAAAAATAAAATTGAGTTTATTGATTTAAAGGCAATTGATCTTACAGGTAGATTACATCATATAACTCTTCCGATTTATCCAAACATAATTGAAAAACTTTTAAGCGAAGGCGTTGGATTTGATGGATCAAGTTATGGCTTTCGAAAAGTTGAAAACAGTGATATGATAATGATTCCTGATCTTGCAACTGCAAAGATCGATCCGTTCCGTGATGCACCAACTCTAACTTTTTATTCACACATAGTACTTACAGATGAAAAGAGAACTCCGTTTAATCAAGATGGAAGATATCTTGCAAAAAGAGCTGAAGAGCTTTTAAAGAAAACTACCGGTGCGGATAAATCCTGGTGGGGACCAGAGTTTGAATTCTACATTTTTTCTAAAGTTGAATATGATACACGCACTGCATCATCTTTTTATCGCGTTGAACACGCAGAAGAATTTTACAAGAAAGCTTATCACGCAGCAAATCCTTTTGATGAGTATGATGATTTTAGAGATGAAGCATGCAAACTATTAAAAGCACAAGGAATTAATGTTAAATATCATCATCACGAAGTTGGTGAACGCGGGCAGCAGGAAATTGAAACCTACTTCAGTGATTTACTAACAACCGGTGATAATATCATTACTGCAAAATACATTCTATTCAATTTTGCAAAACAAAAAGGCTTGTACATAACTTTTATGCCTAAGCCAATGTATCAGCAGGCTGGCAATGGAATGCATTTACATTTATATCTAACAAAAAACGGGAAGAATGCTTTTTATAAAAAGGGCGAGTATGGAAATGTAAATGAACTTGGAAGATATTTTATTGGCGGAATGTTAAAGCATGGTCCGGCACTTTCAGCGTTTACAAATCCAAGTACAAATTCTTACAAAAGATTAGTTCCGGGATTTGAAGCACCGGTTGCGTTAACTTATGGACAAGGAAATCGTGCAAGTGCGATTAGAATTCCAAAGTATGTTTCCAATCCGGATGAAACACGATTTGAATATCGACCACCGGATGCAACGGCAAATCCATATTTATGTACAGTTGCAATGCTTCTTGCTGGAATTGATGGAGTTGTTAATAAAATTGATCCGGTTAAAGAAGGCTACGGACCGATTGATAAAAATTTTCTTGATCCAGGTTTTAATGAAAAGATACATTATCTACCAAGGAATCTTGCAGAAGCTTTGGATGCTTTGGCTGCTGATAATGATTTCTTAAGACGCGGAAATATTTTTACTGATGAGTTGTTGGCTCAATGGGTTAATACAAAGAATGAAGAAATTCATTCAATTGGTACAATGCCTCATCCGTTTGAGTATAAGATGTATTTTAATTTGTAATGATTCCTCATAACCTTTAAAAAATTTAATTTGTTATAAAAATATTGAGTTGAAAAAGTAAATGGTGTGCAACAAATGCACACCATTTTTTGTAAAAAAGAGTGGAGATACTAACGAATTTGAATTAAGCTAAGTCCTATTTTTCATTCAATAATTTCATAGTTCATAAAAGATTTACACATCTAAACTTGCAAGGGCAGACGACAAATTATTGAACCTTTTAAAGACTCGATCAAGACCTGTTTGAGAAAACAAATTGCTTATAGCACCGGGAGAAGCAATAATAAGAATATCGCCCTTCATATTTCTTAATTCCTTAACCTCAGTAAGCATTACACCAACTATTGCAGAATCAATAAAAGCACATTCGGTAAAATCTATAATAATAAACCTGTGATTTGCAGATTTAAGATGAATAAGATTTGACTTGAACGATTGTGTTTCTTTTATGGTTGCTCTGAACATATTTAATTTAAGAACAGGTATCCCATTAGCCATAGAGATTGTGAAATCCTGCGAGTTAAAATTATTATTTGGGTTCATAAAAAATCTAATATTTAATAATGGTATTCTTAAAATAAGTAGAAATTAGGAGAAATTAATTACTTCAATTTATAGTTCTTATAAATATGGATTTTTAATAGTTATAATTTCGACTTGTTCACATATTTAGCAAAATAATTTTCTAAAATTGGTTTATTAAACACTTTGTATTATACTTTCTCACGAAATTTTTTAATTAACAAATATTTACCTAAAACTTTTCTACTAACATTTCCATTAATGAATTACCTCGGTGAATTAAGTGCGTTATTAACTGCTGTTCTTTGGTCAGGAACCTCTATTGCATTTTCTTCTGCTGCTGAAAAAATCGGATCACTTCAACTCAATATCAACAGAATGATATTCGCATCGCTGTTTCTAATTTCTACTATTCTAATTTTGGGTTATGATTTTAATTTGTCAAATTCACAATTCACTAATTTGATTATTAGTGGTGTAATTGGTTTAGTAATTGGGGATTCATTTCTGTTTAAAAGTTATCAGATGATTGGTGCAAGAATTAGTATGCTGCTGATGGCTCTTTCACCAGCTATGTCTGCAATTCTTGCTTTCATTTTTCTTGATGAAAGAATTGCACTTCTAGGAATTATAGGAATATTTATAACTATTTCTGGAATCGCGCTTGTTGTATTGGAGCGTAATGCAAATTCTAAATACACGATAACCAAACTTGGTGTTTTTTATGGAATACTTGGAGCTATGGGTCAGGCAGGAGGATTGATATTTGCAAAGTTTGCTTTTGAAGAAGGGCACATTGCAGGATTTGTTGCTACATTCATCCGTGTGTTTTCTTCTGTAATTATTTTTCTTCCTATAATGTTGATGCTAAAGAAGTACAAAAATCCGTATAAAGTTTTTAATAAAGATAGATCTGCATTGGGAGTAACTTTAATCGGTACAATCCTCGGTCCGTTTTTGGGAATTACATTTAGTTTGATAGCAATTGAAAACACTAAAGTTGGAATTGCTGCAACATTAATGTCCACAATGCCAATTATAATGCTTCCGATGGTGAAGTACATTTATAAAGAAAAGTTATCCTGGCGTGCAATAACAGGCGCCATAATTGCGGTTCTTGGAGTTGCTTTAATATTTTTAAGATAAATTTTTAATCCTATATTTATTAAAAAAGGAAGGGTCTGTTCATGAGTGATAATCAAAAAATTAATTATTGTTTAAACTGTAACACATCTGAAAATGAAATCCCCTTGGTGAATTTAGTTTTTGCAGGCAAGCCGGCATTTATTTGCTCAAGCTGTTTACCGGTATTAATACATCAGCCTCAAAAACTAGTTGGAAAATTAGATGGGGCAGATAAGATTTCACCAGCAAAACATGATCATTAACCTGAAGCAAAAATATTTTCATAAGTCAGATAAGTCTTTTGATCAAAGCAAACAAAAACTACTCTTTGAGAAAATTTATCTGATTGAATAAAATTCTTAACAGTTTTAATTGCAATTTGTGCTGCCCGCTCTAAAGGAAATCCATACACCCCTGTTGAGATTGCAGGAAAGGCTATTGTGTTGATTTTGTTTTCCCCGGCAAGTTTTAAAGAGTTGAGATAACAATTAGTTAGTAATTCATCTTCATTATGATTCCCTCCATTCCAAACGGGACCGACAGTATGAATTACAAATTTACACTGAAGGTTATATCCTTTTGTGATTTTTGCTTCACCGGTTTTGCAGTCATTTAATTTTTTACACTCTTCAAGAAGTTTGGGGCCAGCAGCCCGGTGAATTGCTCCATCAACTCCACCACCGCCAAGTAATGAGGAGTTTGCAGCATTTACAATTGCATCGATTTTAAGTTTTGTTATATCGCCAATGAATATTTCTATCCTGTCTTGCATTATGTCTAAATAGGCAAACTATTCTGAAGCCCTTAAAATTTCTTTAAGAGTAATTCTGCTGTTTGATAAAGTGAGTTCAATAATTTTATTACCCTGAATAAAATTTAATGTTTTAGCCTTATAGTTTGGCTCAAAAATTTCTTTGGTATCAACTTTTATTTCACCATTCGCTTTATACTGGTCTAGCAATTTAATGATCTGTTCGAAAATCTGACTATGACTATCATTAACAGCAGTACTCCAGAATTTGTTAATGGAGGTCAGTTTGTTTGATTGATCGAACTTAATTACGCCATAATTAAATTTCCGTTTGTTTGAATCCCAGATGAAAAACAGATTATATTCCTTCGAATCTTCCTCTACATAATATGTCTCATCAAGTATATCAAGCACAACTTCTAAATCTGATCCAAGCTTAAGCTCTGTATTTCCGATTGTAATAGTTTGTTCCTGAGCCATAGAAAACCAGCTAAAAATCAAGCATATAAATAATATTTTTTTCATCAGATACCCATTTCATTTTTTACTTCTACAAATTTTTCAACTGCAAAATCTAAATCTTCTTTAGAATGAGCAGCAGAAATTTGAACTCTAATTCTTGCGGTTCCTTTTGGCACCACAGGGAAGAAGAATCCAACAACATAAACACCTTTCTCTAACATTTTAGAGGCCATAGTTTGTGCAAGCACTGCATCGCCAAGCATGATTGGTACAATTGGATGAACACCATCTTTTATATTAAATCCTGCAGCTTTTATTTTTTTTCTAAAGTACTTTGTGTTATCCTCAAGTTTATCGCGCAAATGTGTTGTTGCACTTAACATCTCAAAAACTTTTAATGATGCTGCAACTATATTTGGTGCAACTGTGTTGGAGAATAAATATGGTCGTGAGCGTTGGCGAAGCAAAGCAATAATTTCTTTTTTTGCAGATGTATAACCACCACTTGCACCACCGAGAGCTTTTCCTAATGTTCCAGTAATTATATCAATTCTTCCCATGACTCCGTTGTGTTCGTGAGTTCCTTTTCCATGTTTGCCCATAAATCCAACTGCGTGAGAATCATCAACCATAACCATTGCCCCATATTTTTCTGCAATATCACAAATATCTTTTAACGGAGCAATAAATCCATCCATTGAAAAAACGCCATCTGTAGCAACTAAAATGTTTTTAGCATTATTAGCTTTTGCTTCTTTAAGTTTTTCTTCGAGATCATTCACATTGCAATTTTTGTAGCGATAACGCTGAGATTTGCACAATCTAATTCCATCAATAATGCTTGCGTGATTTAGTTCATCGCTAATGATAGCATCTTCTTCACTAAGTAAGGTCTCAAACAATCCACCGTTTGCATCAAAACAGGATGTGTAAAGAATTGTGTCTTCCATCCCAAGAAACTCTGATATTTTCTTTTCAAGTTCTTTATGGATTTCCTGGGTTCCGCAAATAAATCTAACGGAGGACATTCCAAATCCCCATTTATCAAAACTATCCTTTGCTGCTTTAATTATTTCTGGATTATCTGCTAATCCCAAATAATTATTTGCACACATATTTAGAACTTGCTGGCCGGTTGTTACGGCAATGTGAGCACTTTGCGGAGTTGTAATTATTCTTTCTTTTTTGAAGAGTCCTTCTTTTTCAATGTTAGTTAGAATCTCTGAGTAATGCTGTTTAGTTGAGTTGTTCATTCATTCTTTCCATTTTAATTTATTTTATACTGAGTGGTTCTCTGTGAATCCTCTTATGTTCTCCGTGAAATAATTTTTTACACAGAGTAACACGGAGAAGGCATGGAGTTTCACCGAGATTAATTCCATTCAAGAATTACTTTGCCTGAATTTCCGGATTTCATTATCTCAAATCCTTCTTTGTAATCATCTATCTTAAATTTATGTGTGATGATAGGTGTGATATCCAATCCACTTTGAACCATTGCTTGCATCTTATACCAGGTTTCAAACATTTTTCTTCCATAAATACCACGAATATTTAATCCGTTAAAAATAATTTTTGTCCAATCCACACCAGCATTTGAAGGAAGGATGCCCAGCAATGCAATGTTACCGCCATGAAACATAACTTCTATCATATCATTAAATGCATGAATACTGCCGCTCATTTCTAAACCAACATCAAATCCTTCTTTCATACCAAGTTCTTTAACAACATCAGGAAGTTTCTCCTTGGAAACATCAACTGCACGCGTAACACCAATTTTTCTTGCGAGTTCTAAACGATAGGGATTCATGTCTGTTATTACTGTATTCCTTGCACCAGCATGTATAACCACTGCTGCTGCCATAATTCCAATTGGACCAGCACCAGTAATTAAAACATCTTCACCCAGCAAATCAAAACTAAGTGCTGTGTGCACTGCATTTCCAAATGGATCAAATACAGAAAACAAATCAGTTGAGATTTTCGGATCGCAATGCCATAGATTTTGAACAGGTATTACTAAATATTCTGCAAACGCTCCCGGACGATTGACACCAACTCCTTTTGTATTTGGACAAAGATGACCACGACCAGCACGGCAATTTCTGCAAGTACCGCAAACGATATGACCTTCACCACTGACAAGTTCACCAACTTTTACATCGTGAACATTTGATCCGAAAGCTTCAACAGTACCAACATATTCGTGCCCAACATGCATTGGAACGGGAATAGTTTTTTGTGCCCATTCGTCCCAATTATAAATGTGAATATCGGTTCCGCAGATGGCTGTTTTAAGAATTTTAATCAATACATCATTTGGTCCGTATTCAGGAACAGCAACTTCATCCATCCAGATTCCAGGTTTAGAATATTTTTTTACAAGGGCTTTCATTTTTTGCATGGTAAGATCCTTTAGAAAAGTAAATACATTTTTTGATTAGAATAATTTTTTAAAATGTTCTAATCAAAATTAGAAATAAGGGCAGTAAACGACAAAGAAAATTATTGAGATTTTGATTGTCGTAGAATTTAAATTATCGAATAGAGAGCAAAATCACTACCGATTATTGAACGAGGAGTTTCTTTAGCAGAATTAAATTCTTTTTCTACAAAACCGTTGTTAAGCTTGTTAATATCGGCAGTATTTTTTAGCCAATTAATTTCTGCCTCAGTTACACTATCATTTACGTAGGCTAATTTTACCGCATCTTTTATAAATGAACGAGCTATTTCCTGATTAGAAAAAATAATTGGTTCTTCATTTATATATTTATTGGAGAGCAAACTTCTAATAGTTTCTTGAAAAAAATCTGAAGCGAAACCTAATTTATCTGAAATTTTTTTAAGAATGTCTTTTTCTTTATCAGTCAGTTCTTTATCAAGTTTTGCGGTGATAAATAAACCTTTAAGATAATTGCTGCGGTCGATAATGGGAATATTCATTTCTATCCGATAAATAATTAAAGAATTGTAACAAATACTATGGGCTTTCCTTTCAATTATTGTGCCTTTGAATGAACCACCACTAAAATATAAATATGTCAAAAAAAATCTACAGAAAAAGAATTACCCATTGTAAAATTATTGTAAATCAAAGTTCAACTTGTGTTAAATCCATAATTGAGATTTTCTAATTTTATTGATTCATTTTAAACAAAAGTAGGTGATCTGAATTGATCAAATTGAATAGGTTTTCTTCTGATAAAATTCATACACAATTATCAATACTCATCTTAATAATATCAGGCAAGAAGTACCGAAATCTATAAAAGAGTGGTAATATTTTTCTTTCTTGACAAATTAATCGAAGTAAAAATCGATTTTTAGATTCTAAAAAGTTCATCTATATCAAAATTGTAGTATTTTAAATTCAAGAGATAAAAAAAATAATCATAATTTATTAAGGGAGAACAAAATGGACTTTAGAATTGAAAAAGATACAATGGGTGAAATTGAAGTTCAATCAGATAAATACTATGGAGCGCAAACCGCAAGATCTTTAATGAATTTTAAAATTGGTGGTGATAGATTCCCGCGTGAGCTTATTCGCGCACTAGGAATTTTGAAGAAAGCTGCTGCACTTACAAACAAAGAACTTGAAACTCTTCCTGCAGATAAAGCAGATCTGATCATTAAAGCTGCAGATGAAGTTATTGAAGGAAAACTTGATGAACATTTTCCGCTTGTAGTTTGGCAAACAGGAAGCGGCACTCAAACGAATATGAATGCTAATGAGGTAATTTCAAATCGTGCAATTGAAATTGCCGGCGGCGAAATGGGAAGCAAAAAACCAATCCACCCAAATGATGATGTGAACAAAGCCCAATCCTCTAACGATACTTTTCCAACTGCAATGCACATAGCTGCTGTTGAAGAAATTCATCGCAGGTTGATTCCAATGATCACAAAATTACGTGATGCCCTTGCAGTAAAAGAAAAAGAATATCAATCCATAATAAAAATTGGCAGAACACATTTGATGGATGCAGTTCCATTAACACTTGGGCAGGAGTTTGGCGGATATGTTCAAATGTTATCAAATGGATTAGATAGAATAAATTCCGCATTACCAAGATTGTACGAGTTGGCACTTGGTGGAACTGCTGTAGGAACTGGATTAAATACACATCCTGAATTTGCAGTAAAATCTGCTGAGCATATTGCAAAGCTAACTGGAAAGAAATTTGTAACTGCTCCAAATAAATTTGAAGCACTTGCAACACACGATGCACTTGTTGAATTTAGCGGCGTTTTAAAAACTCTTGCAGCATCACTTATGAAAATTGCAAATGATGTTCGCTGGCTTGGTTCCGGTCCACGTTGTGGATTAGCAGAACTTAACTTACCTGAAAATGAACCTGGCAGTTCAATTATGCCCGGTAAAGTTAATCCAACTCAAAGTGAAGCAATGACAATGGTTTGCGCTCAGGTTTTTGGTAATGATGTTGCCGTAAACTTTGGTGGTGCAATGGGTAATTTTGAATTAAATGTTTTTAAGCCGGTAATAATTTTCAACGTACTTAATTCTATCAGATTAATTGCCGATGCATGTGATAGTTTTACAGAACACTGTGTGGTTGGAATTGAAGCAAATAAAGCAAACATCAAAAAACATCTCGAAAATTCTTTGATGCTTGTTACTTCGCTTAATCCACATATAGGTTATGATAATGCTGCCAAGGTTGCAAAGAAAGCTCACAAAGAAAACACAACCCTTAAACAAGCGGCTTTGGATCTCGGTTTGCTCACTTCAGAAAAATTTGATGAAGTTGTTAGACCAGAAAAGATGGTTGGACCTGGAAAGTAAGGTCTTTGAGGAAATATCCACAGAGCTAACAGAGTAATAAACAGAGGGAGCAGAGAATGATTAATGATTTAACTTCAAGTGTGATTGAATCTGCAATTAAAGTTCATAAGGCTCTCGGGCCTGGGTTGTTAGAAAGTTCTTATAAAGAGTGTCTCGCGTTTGAATTAAATAAAAAAGGCTTAATTGTTGAGAAAGAAAAGCCAGTACCATTAATTTATGAAGATGTTAAACTTGAATGTGGCTATCGTTTGGATTTATTAATTGAAAATCGACTTGTATTAGAATTAAAATCGGTTGATGGGGTTTCTGATATCCATATTGCTCAAACTCTTACTTTTATGAAATTAATGAATAATCAATTTGGCTTATTGATAAACTTTAATGTTGTGCTCTTAAAAGAAGGCATTAAAAGATTAATAAACAAATATTACAAAGAATAATCTCTTTTAACTCTGTTGTTCTCTGTTAACTCTGTGGTAAAATAAATTATGAATTGGAACGGAATATTATCATTACTTTTTGCTTGCATTGAGTTTCTTTTACTTTTTAATCTGATTGTTTTTATTGAGAAGAATAAAGTAAACATCATTGCAATGCTAATGATCGCATTACTGGCGGCGTATCAATCTATGGAATTTTTAATGTGCCAGGTTGGGTTGCAGGATTCATTCTATCCATTTCTTGCCTTTGTAATTATCGGATTTCTGCCGCCCTTAAATTTACTTCTAGCTCTTACTCTTACTCGAAGCATAAATCTAAGTCTAAAATGGGGTTTAATTTTTATTCCGGCTGTTGCATTCTCGATTTACTATTTATTTGTAATCCCGCAATTTGTAGTAACAAGCTGCACTGTTCTTTATGCAAGTTACCATTATCCATTGGGAGATTTATTTGGTGCGTTTTATTATCTGCCAGTATTATTATCTATTATTCTGTTTGCAAGATTTATCCCGAAGACAGATGATAAAAAGAAAAAAATCATTGCTAAAGTATTATTGTTTGGATCAATCTTTATAAGCTTGCCCGTGTTACTTGGATTTACATTAATGTTTTTGGGTAACTATGCTATCATCTCTGCTATAGAAAGTATAATGTGCAAGTTTGCATTTATATTTGCAATGTGTTTAAGTTTTATTTGTCTTTATAATTCCCCTTTTAACGATGAACGAAATTATTTTAAATATCTATTTAATAATAAATAACGGATTAGTTAAGGAATTCAGAGCCGTTTCTTACGAAATGGAAGGCGGCGATGCTAGAAAGATTGAATTCTTAAAATCTCATGCCAAAGAGGATTATCCAAAAGCTATAACTTTTGATGCACCTTCTGATGAGAAAGAGCAGTTTATGAGCTATGCGAAATTTCATAAGCTTGAAAAACGCGGAATGCATTTTCAACTTTTTGAAGATATCTTTCAAAAATTTGGAGTCCCGGAAAATCCGCTTATTTGTGTTACCCCTATTGTTGATGGAGAAGTTTACTCTCAATAATTCTTAAAATAATAAGGTTTAAGTATGAAAAGTTTTATAATAAAATCGATAATAATTTTAATTACAATAACATTTACAGGAAGTACCTTGTACATTTCAGACAAATCAAAATCTCAGTTAAAAATTAAAACTGAGTTTCAGTTAAGACAATATGAACTAGATAAATATTACTCTGATAAAAAACTAGGTTCATTTGTTAAAGATGGTAAAACATATTTTAGATTGTTTACACCAAACGCGGAAAAAGTTTCTCTTATGATTTTTGAAAAAGTTGACGAGCTGAAGGGAAAAGAATATGAAATGATTCGTGATGAAAATGCGGTTTGGGAAGTTACTCTTGATGATGAACTTTACGGGAAATACTATGGATTTAATGTTAAGCATAAAGAGAAAGAAGCAGTGTTTTGTCTTGACCCTTATGCAAAAGCGGTTGCAAGCTATAATACTTATTATTCCCCCCGCAAAGGTATTGTTATTAAAGAAGGCGATTATGATTGGCAAAATGATAAATGGATACAAAGAGATTGGCGAGATCTTATTGTGTATGAAATGCATGTTCGTGATATGACTGAACATCAATCTTCAGGTGTTAAAGAAAGAGGGACTTTTAAGGGTCTGATCGAAAAAGGAAAAACAGGCGGAATCGATTATATAAAAAATCTTGGTGTTAATACAATCGAACTTTTACCAGCACAAGAATTTGCAAATATAGAAATTCCTTATAAAGACTCTGTACTTGGAAAGTTTAATACATGGAATCCTTACGAACGGAATCATTGGGGGTATATGACAGCCGCATTCTTTGCACCCGAATCATACTTCTCAGAAAATGTTCGTGAAATAGAATTTAATAAATGGAGCGGTGCTGATGCAAAAGCTGTAACAGATTTTAAAGATATGGTTAAGGCATTTCATAAAGAAAATATTGCAGTTATGATGGATGTTGTTTACAATCATCTTTCTGAATATGAGCTCGGTAACCTAAAAGAAATTGATAGAGAATACTACTTCAGATTAAATCCTGATGGAAGTTATTGCGCTGTTAGCGGATGTGGAAATGATCTTAAAACTGAGCGCCCTATGATGCGCAGATTAATTGTTGAAAGTGTTTTATACTGGATGGAAGAATATCATGTAGATGGTTTCCGGTTTGATCTTGGAAAACTTATTGATTGGGAAACGATTGAAACAATAATTTATGAAGCGAAGAAAAAAAATCCAGATGTGGTTTTTGTTTGCGAACCCTGGGGTGGTGGATATGATCCTGCAGGATTTTCTTTGCGCGGCTGGGGTGCATGGAATGATCAGATAAGAAATGGAATTAAAGGCGAAAATCCTAAAGATGGACATGGTTGGATATTTGGAAATTGGTACGGAAATAACTCGACGCAAAGAATTAAAAGTTATGTTACAGGTACACTTACAAAAGATTCTCTCGGATTATTTCAAAAACCCGAGCATGCAGTTAACTATCTCGAATCACACGATGGTTATACCTTTGGAGATTTTATCCGCATCGGTTTGGGAGATGTAAAAGTTGATGAAGTAATTAAAGATGTTGATAAAAATGCAAAGCTTACTCCAACACAGTTAAAACTTAATAAACTAGGTGCGCTGTTCTTGTTTACTTCTCGCGGAATTACAATGATACACAGCGGACAGGAATTTGCTCGAAGCAAGGTAATTCCATTAACAAATCAAAAGGATCCTCATCGTGGAATGTTGGACCATAATTCTTATGATAAAGACAATGAAGTGAATTATATTAATTATGATCACGTAAAAATGAACAAGGATTTATGGGATTACTACAAAGGGTTGATTGAACTTAGAAAAGAATTTAAATCGTTCCGTAGAGCAGATCATAATGAAGTAAAATTTATTTCTGTTATGGATAATAATTTTGCTCTGGGATATGAATTAAAACATAGTGAAGAGAATTTTGTAGTTCTATTTAATGCGCATCCTTTAAATGCAGTTGTTTGTGAATTGCCAAAAGGTAAGTGGGAAGTTTTAGTGAATTCAGAAAAAGCTGGAATAAAAACCATTGAAACTGTTAGTGGTAAGATTAAAATTCCAACATCATCAGGTTTTGTTTTAAAGAAGAAATAAATTCAAAAACCTTCAAGGTTGCAAAACAAAAACCTTGAAGGTTTCACAATCTAATCGCCGCTCAATCCTTTTTGGAGAGATTTTTCTATTGCGAGTTTAAAGCTTCCGATGTTTACCGGTTTCTGAAAAACAAACTCAATCCCAAGTTCTGTGTAATCATTAATTATAGCTCGATCAATATCACTGCTTAGCACAATAACAGGCGGCTTACCTTTTATATCCATTTTATTTAACTCAATTAAAAATTCATAGCCGTTCATTACTGGCATTGCATGATCTGTAATTACAAGCGCTGGTGGTGATGATAATATTTTTTGTATCGCTTCTTTACCATCAGAAGCAACCTCAACATTGTATTCCGGAGAAATATTTTTTAAGATCTTTGAATAAAGCAATCGATCGGTTTTATTATCATCAACTATTAAAATGTTGGAGGAAGCGATTGGCAAAGTGAAAATAAATTCAGAGCCTTTGCCGTATTCGCTTTCTACTGAAATTGTACCCCCATGTTTTTCTATAATTTCTTTTACGAGTGATAATCCAAGTCCGCTGCCTTTTTCTCCCGCAGTACCTTCGGAAGTAAACTTTGCATCGACACTAAAAAGTTTTTCAAGATCATCATTTTTAATTCCAACACCTGTATCCTTGATACTAAATTTTACAAAACGTGAATTGTTGACTGCCTGATTGGAAATCTTTATCGATCCACCTTTATTAGTAAACTTGATTGCATTGGAAATAAGATTATTAAATACTTGTGTTATTAAACTCTTATCAACAAAAAGATAAAGTGATTGATTAACCGAAGATTCAACTTCTATCCCTTTTTGAATTGCAGCGCCAGAAAGTGCATTTGCTGAATCCAATATAATTTTTGAAATATCAATTTTCTGTGGCTCAAATTTTATTCTTCCTGTTTGTAATCTTGTCCAATCTAAAAGCGAATTTACAAGTGCAAGCATTGAGCGCGAAGATTCCTGTATATACTTAATATACTGTTTTCGCTCATCTTCAGTTAACTCCTCATCGTTTGCAAGCAGATCTGTAAATCCTAATATTGAACTGAATGGAGTGCGAAGATCGTGAGAGATGATTGAAATAAAACGATCTTTTGTTTCGTTAAGTTTAATAAGATTTTGTGTTGATTTTTTTAACTCTTCTTCAGCACGTTTTCTGAATGAAACATCGCTTACAAGACCGAATATTTTTTGTATCCTTCCTGTTCCTGATCTCACAAGATTAATTTTTGCTCTAACCCAAACAATGTTTCCTTGTTTATTAATGATCCTGAATTCAAACTCACCCGAAAGTTGAATTCTGCTTTTCATCAAATTAATTAGTTTAGGTTTTATTGAAGCGTAATCACTAGGATGAATTGCTTTTATAAATAATTTTGAATCCGTTAAAAATTCTGCTTGATTGTATCCGGTAACTTTCTGAATTGATGAAGTGCAGAAAATTGGTCTTAATGCTAATCCGGTTCTTTCAAAGGTAAAAAGAAAATCGTCAATGTTTTCAGTTATGTTTCTGTATTTTTCTTCAGATTCCCTTATTGCACGCTGCGCACGAATTCTTTCTGTAACATCACGTGCGATCATTACAATATAAATTTTGTTATCAGATTCAAAAGATCCGATAGAAAGTTCTGTATGAATACTACTTCCATCTTTTTTCTTACCAAGAAAATCAAATCTTGTTGGCACTTCTTTTTTTCTTTCAAGCAATCTGAAATATTCTGCTACTTTCAATATCGCATCGTTTGAAGCAAGCTCAATTATTTCCTTGTTAACTAACTCAGTGTTTGAGTTATAGCCAAATATTTTTGCAAAAGATTTATTTGCAATAATTATTCTTCCCTCGCAGCCCAATGCTATTCCATCATAAGCTGAATTAACAAGTGACAGATATAGGTTTGATTCGTCAACATTCTTTTTCTGTTCACTAGACTCAGTAAGAAAACAGCTGAAGAATTGTATTCTGTTTTCGTTATCCCGAGAAGTGTGAAATGTACAACTGAATAATGTTGAAGAATTATTTTTATTGTTTAAGGGAAGCTTTAAATTTTTAACTTCATCGCCGATAAAACTTTGCAAATCAAAAATATTATTTTCTAAATAAGACGGTTCAATTAAATTGTAAAAACTTTTTGAAAGTAATTCCTCTTCAGTAAAACCAAGTGATTTTTGAAAAGCAGAATTGACGAATAATATCTGTCCATCTTTATCAATATTACAAATCATTAAAGGAGATTTAGAAATTATATCCCGCAAACCTTTTAAAGATAATTTTAATCCTTCTTCAAAGTTTATTTTATCAGTTATATCAATACTCTTAACAACTATGCTCTTTTTCTTTTCATCAAGAAAAGCAAAATAAGTTTCGTAAGTTTTTTTCTCCCGGTTTCTATCAAAATATGATAATATAATTTTGTGAATCTCTTTATCAATCAGTTTAGATTTTAATGAATCCAAAAAACTATCAGAAAGAATACTAACAACATTACGTACGGCATTACCAAGTGCTGATTCATTAGAAAATTCATAAAGTTTTTCAGCATATTCATCCCAATACTCAATTATGTTTTCATCATTAATTACAAAAACAGCTTCGCTGGATTTTTTTGTAATCGTTTGATAAAACTCAAGCTTACTAACATCCTTGTAAAGATTATCAATTTCTCTTTCCTGAGCAGTTATGTCTTTAAAGAATAAATAAACAAAACTTATTTCTTTTCTAAAATTTTCCTGTGGAACAAAGCGGCATTCAAAAACCTTTCGGTTTCCTCTTACTTCATAAGATATTTTTTCGATAACCACTGTGCGGTTTTTCTTAGCATATTCAAAATACTCTTTAACAATTTTTGAAGTTTCTGAATCAAACAAACTTCCTAAAGAAACACTTTGAATAAGATTTGCGGGAATATTTATATAGTGTAAAATATTTTTTGAAAAGAATTGGATTCGTTCCATACGATCAACAACAAGAAAAAAATCAGAAACGTTATGAATGGCATTTTCTATAAAATCATTTCTTATTGCAGCTTCTTTTTTTGTTTTGGTCAGGATCTTCAAATCTTCAATTATTATAATTCCGCCGATAATTTCATCGCTATCAAAAATGGGCGCGCCTTTTATAATTAAGTGAATTAACCCCTGTGTTTTTGTTTCAACAAAGTTTAGTTCTTTCTCAAACAGAAATCCCGATAATATATCGTTTAGTTCAGTAGTGATAGTAAACCTTGGAAAAAGTTCTTTTCCAAAAATACTTGAACCCATCAAATTGGCAGGATACTCAAATCCATACAGCAATTCCAAATCGGCAAAAGATTTATTAGCGTAATCAATTTCGCCATTCCTGTTAAAAGTTAGAATTGCGATAGGGGCGCTATCAATTAGATTTAAAGTATTTGGTTCCAATTATTATAAAATCACTTTTTATAAAAATTTCAAAACATCTAAAAAGTTACATCTATTTATCAGGATATATTTTTTCCTGTTAAAATCGCTGATTGTGATAATAACTATAGTGCCATATTAGTATTGTTTTAAGTTAAAAATTGCAACAATTAGATGTGAAAATTACAGCTAAAAACCTTGGTGATGTCTCGTTTTGAATAAATGTATTGATATAAAGATTTAATCCTTGAATCCTCTCATCAAAATCCTATACGATTTTACGATAGGTGAAAACAATTTTTCCTGCTTTTTTCTTTAAGTTTGTAAATCATTAATTAGATTATTTGTTTTGATATCAGCAGCATTTCAAAAACTTGGAAATAGAACATTAGCGTTCCTGCAGGAATTTGGGCAAATCTCTAATCTATTTTTTGGTATTATTAAAAATTTTTCTCAAATACCAAAAAGCAAAAAGCTAATCCTTTTTCAGATGGAACACATTGGAGTGAACTCACTTCCACTTGTTTTGATTATTGCTGTTTTTACTGGTGCGGTTTCTGCATGGCAGGCAGCTTATCAATTAAAAGGAATTGCTCCTCTTTCGTTTTTAGGCGGCGCAACAACTCGTGCAATTATTACAGAACTTGGTCCGGTGCTAACAGGAATAGTAATTGCTGGAAGAGTTGGCGCTTCAATTGCAGCAGAACTGGGGACGATGAAAGTAACAGAACAAATTGATGCACTTGAAACGATGGCTATTAGTCCTGTAAGATATTTGGCAATGCCAAGATTTTTAGCCGCAATAATTATGATGCCGATACTTGTAATCTTTGCGAATACCATTGCGGTTTTTGGGGCTTATTTAGTATCAAATTATTTCCTTGGAGTTTCGTTCGCTGTATTCTTTAATTCCGTAAGTAGATTTTTTGATATGGCAGATTTGATTTCTGGTTTAGTTAAAACAATTTTCTTTGGCGGAGTAACATCCTTATTGGGTTGTCATATTGGATTTAGAACAGAAGGCGGCGCAGAAGGAGTTGGTTTATCAACCATTAGATCTTTTGTTCTTTCTGCTGCATTAATTTTAATATTGGATTATGTTCTCTGGATGCTGATCTTTTAAATGCAAATAATATGGTTTACATCAAATTAAAATTGCTTCTTACTTTATAAAATATATATTACTATTCAAATAATTAAAAATCAGAACTACCTTCAATAACAAGGAAGGAAAGAAAAATGGAACAAATTAAATACATCATTAAGGAAAGAACTGAAAAAATTGTTCTTCCAAAAAACTTAGGATTCGGACAAATATTTACCGATCACATTTTTGAAATGGATTACGCTAAAGATAAAGGATGGCACAATCCCATTATAAAGCCGCTTGAAAATCTTCAAATGCATCCTGCAATGTCAGTCATTCATTATGGTCAGTCTATTTTTGAAGGACTTAAAGCTTTTAAAACTGTAAATGGTGAAGTGGTTATTTTCCGTCCGGATCTACATATGCAAAGATTAAATAATTCTGCCAAAAGAATTTGTATGCCGGAAGTAGATGTGGATTTTGCTCTTGAAGCGTTAAAGGAACTTGTTGCAATTGATAGTGATTGGATTCCTACCAACAGAGGCGAAGCACTTTATATCAGACCATTTATGTTTGGAACTGATCCTGCGCTTGGTGTAAGACCTTCATTTGAATATAAATTGGTTCTCTTACTTTCTCCCGTTGGTCCTTATTATCCTGAAGGATTTAAACCAGTAAAAATATTGGTACAGGATGATTATGTTCGTGCTGTTAGAAAAGGTTTAGGCGAATGTAAAACGTCTGCTAATTACGCTGCAAGTTTGTTAGCAGCACAGGAAGCAAGTAAAAAAGGATTTACTCAGGTTCTCTGGCTTGATGGTGTTGAGCAAAAATATTTAGAAGAAGTCGGAACGATGAATATTTTCGTTCAATTTAAAGATGAAATCACTACTCCCAAATTAAGCGGATCAATTTTGCCGGGAGTTACAAGACGTTCGGTAATCCAAATATTAAAAGAGTGGGGAATGAATGTAACCGAAAGAGCAATCTCAATTGATGAAGTAATATCAGCTTATGATAAAGGAAACCTTGTTGGGTTATTTGGTACTGGTACTGCCGCTATAATTTCTTCTATTGGATGGCTTACATATAAAGATAAAAATATGACATTTAATAATGGTCAACCTGGTGAATTAGATCTGAAATTATTTCAGGAACTTACTTCTATCCATTATAATGAAAAACCAGATAAACATAATTGGTTGTTCAAGGTAGAAAAAAAGGCTGTTGAAGTAGAATAAATTATGTTACGTGTTGTTGTACTTTTTTTAGTTGCTTTTAATTTATTAATCGCACAAAATGTAAAACCTAAAAATATTATTATCCTAATCGGAGATGGAATGGGCATCAACTATGTTGGTGCCTCTTTATTAAAAAATCCAAACTCGCCCTTTAAAGAATTTAAAACTATCGGATTATCAATCACTTGTTCTGCAGATAAGCTAATTACTGATTCTGCTGCAGGTGCCACCGCAATTGCAACAGGTCATCTTACAAATAATAAATATGTTGCTGTGGATACTTTAGGAAATCCACTATACACAATTTTTGAGCACGCAGAAAAATTAGGTTTATCTACTGGTGTTGTTGTTACAGCATCAATTGCTCACGCTACACCGGGGGCATTCCTTGGACACTCAATAAGCAGATATGACCAAAATCTAATAGCCTCTCAAATGGTAGAACAAAATTTTGATGTAATTATTGGCGGCGGATTAAAATATTTTTTACCAAAAAGTTTATCGGGTGAAAGAGAAGATAACAGAAATTTGATGGATGATTTGAAGTTAAAAGATTATAGTTTGCCTAAAAATTATTCAGAATTAAATTCATTGCCGGAATCAATTACAAATTTTTACGCACTTTTGGAAATGGATGGATTACCGGAATCATCAAAAAGAAATTATTCTTTAGGAGATTTAACAAAAACAGCTCTAAATCATTTAAAGAGTGATAAAGACGGGTTCGTACTAATGATTGAAGGTTCCCAAATTGATTGGGCTGGGCATGATCGTAAATCAAAAGAATTGCTCGATGAGATGGAAGATTTTTCAGCTGCTGTAACTGAGGCGTTAAATTTTGCAAAGAAAGATGGCAATACATTAATTGTTATAACCTCTGATCATGAAACCGGAGGAATGTCAATCACCAAAGGCAATCTTGATGGAAGCGATTTGGAGTTAGCATATTCTTCAGGAAGTCATACACCTTCACCAGTGGGAATTTTTGCATTTGGTCCCGGCGAAGGAATATTTAGTGGAATAATGAATATTAATCATATCGGACAAAAGCTTTTCTATTTACTAGACCCTGCCTACCAATTTTAAGTCTAAAAAAATAAAATTATTTTTATATCTACTATTGACAAGTGAACACTTGTACACTATATTTGAGGTGAACAAATGAGCACTACTTTATAAATACTAAAAGTGATCAAAATGGAAAAAAAACAGTTAACAGATCGACAGGAAGAAATATTAAACTTTATTCAGCAGTTTTTACTGGAGAATGGTTACCCACCGACACTTAGAGAAATTGGAAAGCGTTTTGATATTTCATCAACTTTTGGTGTTAAAAGACATTTAGAAGCGCTGACCAAAAAAGGTTATTTAAATATTCTAAGTAATGCAAGCCGTGGAATCACAATTACCCGTGATGAGTTTGAATCTACTGCCTCAATAAATATTAATGAAGCAAATATCCTTGGCAAAATTCCAATAATAGGCAGAGTTGCTGCCGGTTCACCAATAACTGCTGAAGAAAATATTGAAGGATCGATTGTTATAGATCCTGGTTTCATAAAAAAAGATGCTGACTCCTTTGCTCTTCGAGTAAATGGTGATAGTATGATCGATGCAGGAATATTTGAAGGTGATTTAGTAATTATTTCACCTAAAGCAAATACGGTTAACGGAGATATAATTGTAGCTCGTATTGATGATGAGGTTACAGTAAAAATTTATGAAAATAAGAACCAGCAAATAAGATTGATTCCACAAAACAAATCATATGAACCAATTGTTATTAAAAATAAAAATGATTTTTCAATTGTGGGTAAAGTTACTGGCGTAATAAGATGGTTAAATTAAAAAGGAACATGATATGAAAACAGAAATATTTGAAACAGCAATTAAAAATAGAAATCGTTTGAGATTTTTATATGGACTTAACGAGGTATTAATTGAGCCATATTATATAACGATGGAAAGAAGCGGCTCAAAAGTAATTTATGGGAAAGTCTATCAATCAAGTGAAATTAAAAAATTCAATTACAATAAGATTGCAAACATTAAAGTACTTGAGAAAAAAAGATTTTCTCCGATAATCCCAATCATTCCACTTGCATCGTAAAGAGGTGATATTATGAACACAGATAGAAGAAGAGATGTTGATTTGTTGATTGAAGAATTCTGGAAAAAAGGATATCTGACTTTATTTAGAAAATTTGGTACGTATCTTCCGGAGCCATCTAACATTGGCGGATTTGAAATCGACGTGATTGCAAAACAAAAAGATAATTTTGCAATCGGAATAACTTTGGACGATCAGGATTTTAAAGATCCATCGTTTATAAAAAATAAATTATCATATCTTGCACAAAGACAAAAAAGAGGATCAAATAAAAAAATACAATTATTTGTTGGTGTATCTCTCTTAAATCTAAAAAATGCCAAGGTACTATTGGATGAACTTGATCCGGAAACAAAGAAAAATATTAAACTATTCCAGATAACAGAAAAACCAGAACTCTTAATCCGCAAGGAAAACAGATCAGAAAAGATCCTATTCTCTTAAAATCTAATTACTCAGACTGAGTTTATTTTCAGTCTGAGTACTTTAAATTACTCTCGCTTTACAACATTTAAACTAATTTAGCAAGATATAGTTACCTTGACATTCATGTACGCTAAATTTAACTTTACACGCTAAATCAATAACAGGAATGGATTTTGAAGAAAAAAAGCTCCGCACCCGATGAGCAGATCGAAGTACTGTTAAAAAAATCGGGTGAAATTCCTAAGCACATCGCCATTATTATGGATGGTAACGGACGTTGGGCAAAAAAACGAGGCTTACCAAGAGTTGCTGGTCATAAACGTGGTGTTGACACTGTTAAAGAAATAGTTGAAGCCTGTGCTGAAATTGGAGTTAAGTTTCTTACCCTATACACTTTTTCCACAGAGAACTGGAAGCGACCAAAAGATGAAGTTTCAACACTAATGAGGCTTTTACTTAATAGTTTGCGCGATCGTGTAAATGAACTTAATGATAATGATATCCGTCTTACTACAATCGGAAATATCGAGGCTTTGCCTGTGGCTGTTAGGAAGCAATTAGAATTTGATATTGAAAGAACTAAAAACAATAAAAAGATGGTACTAAATCTGGCTTTAAGTTACAGCGGAAGATGGGAATTACTTGAAGCAATAAAACAGATTACAGATTCCGCAGTTCAGGGAAAAATTAAAAGTGAAGATATAGATGAAAAGATTGTATCATCGTTTCTTACAACAAAAGACATTCCTGATCCTGATTTGGTAATAAGAACTAGTGGAGAATTTAGGGTGAGTAATTTTTTGCTCTGGCAAATTGCTTATTCTGAATTTATAATTACAGAAACTCTTTGGCCGGATTTTTCTAAATTTGATTTATATGATGCTATTAAAATATTTCAAAAGAGAGAAAGAAGATTCGGTAAAGTAAGTGAGCAAATAACAAAGAATGAAAAGGAAGAAGGTCCGGAGAATGTTCATTTCCTCCCCAATGAGATTGCCTAAATATTTTTTGGTGTTTTTTATTCTGATTATTTCTTCTGCAGTCTTTTCTCAGCAGAGAACAACATATAAAATACTTGGAATTACTGTTGATGGTAATAAATCTTCCGACGCTAATACAGTTATTGTTTCAACGGGGCTGAAAGTTGGAGATGAAATACAAGTTCCTGGTGATAAAACAATTAATGCAATTAAAAATCTTTGGGCATTAAATATTTTTTCTGATGTCCAGATTCTTATCGATAAAGAATTAAGCGATGGTGTTTTTCTTCTCATAAAAGTTCAGGAATATCCAAGGCTTGAAAAGGTTGTTATTGAAGGTAATGATGAAGTAGATTCTGATGATATAGAAAAGAAAATTACTTTTCTGCGAGGCTCTATTTTAAAACCACAGGATGTTTCAAAAATTATTCAGAGAATAAACGGACTTTACGAAGAAGAAGGGTATTATAACACCATAATTACAGCTAAGTATTATAAGTACTTTACTGCAGATACGCTTGATGAAGATGTCCTTGTCAGATGGCAAAACACTACTGATCTTTCTGATGAATATGAGGTTGAGTATAGTGGATCTGAAGCCAAATCATCAAACCTTATTAATAAAATAAAAGAAAGACTGCTTCTAAAATTTTTAATTGAAGAAGGTAATGAAGTTACCGTAAGAGAAATAGCTTTTAATAATAATGAAGCCTTTGATGATGATGATTTAAAAAGCGAGATGGATGAAACATCAGAAAAAGTATGGTGGAAATTTTGGAGCGGTGCAAAATTTGATCCCAAGAATTATGAAAAAGATAAAGAACTTCTGGTAAATTTTTACAAAAAAAATGGTTACCGTGATGCTGAAATCCTTTCGGATTCTTTAGTCTATTCCGATGATAAAAAAGATATCAAAATTGTTATGGATGTTTTTGAGGGACCTCAGTACAAAATAAGAAATATAAAGTGGGAAGGTAATACTGTTTATCCATCATATGCATTAAACGAAAGATTAGATTTTGCCCCTGGTGATGTTTATGATCTTGAAAAGTTTGAACAAAATTTGCGCGGCAACGAAAGACAGGATGATGTATCTGCTTTATACCTGGATAACGGATACCTCACCTTTAATCTTCAAACAAAAGAAACAAAGATTGGAGAAGATTCAATTGATGTTACAATTAGAGTGGAAGAGAGAAATCAGTTTAGAGTTGGCAGAGTAGATATTACTGGTAATGATAAAACCAAAGAAAAAGTAATACGAAGAGAGCTCTTTGCTGTGCCAGGTGATTTTTTTAACAGAGGTTTATTATTTCGTAGTGTACAGAACCTTGCAAATCTGCAGTACTTTAATGTTGAACAATTATATGGTCCTGAGGGGATAACCACAAAACTTTCCAGCGACAGCACCGTAGATATTGGTTTTAAAGTTTCAGAAAAATCCAGCGATTATCTTAATGCTTCGGTTGGATACAGCGGTAGTTTTGGATTTAGCGGTGCTGTTGGTGTTACTTTAACAAACTTTTCTATTGCTGAACCATTCAGACTTGGTGCCGGACAGGTTTTAAGTTTTAACTGGCAGTTTGGTGTTGGAAGTTTATACAGAACATTTACTTTAGGATTTACAGAACCGTGGATGTTTGATACTCCTACCTCGGTTGGAGTAGAGGTATTTGATACGCGACAGCAATATGTTTATGATCTCCGTCAATCAGGTGCTACAATAAGAGTTGGGCGCAGATTAAAATGGCCCGATGATTTCTTTTATGTTCAAGGTAGATTTAGATATCAATACAATAATGTTATTGAAGGACAGAATTATTATAAAGAGGGAGTATTCAATCAGTTTTCTGTAGGTGCGCTTATATCAAGAAAAAACATAGACAATCCTATTTTTCCTTCTAACGGTACCTCTTTACAAGTAGATGTTGAACTTTCCGGTGGTAGATTTTTACCAGGTGATGTTGATTATTTAAAGATAAACTTTCTAACAGAATGGTACAGAAGATTATTTAACTCGAATAGGATTGCGCTTTATACAATGGCTAATGTTGGATATTTAGATGAAATAGTAAGAGGTACAAATATTCAACCATTTGAGTTTTTCTATATGGGCGGTAATGGTTTAGTAATAGCTACAACCGCACTGAGGGGATATGACGATAGAACTGTTGGTCCGAGAGATCCAACTACTGGTTTTGTTGTCGGTGGTAGAGTTATGGCTAAATTTGGTGCAGAATTTAGAGTGGCTGTTACTTTAGAGCCAATTCCTCTATACCTTTTAATGTTTGCGGAGGCAGGTAACGTCTTTGAAAATTTTCAAAAAACAGATATTTTTGATCTGCGAAGATCAGTAGGATTTGGCGCAAGGTTATTAATCAATCCTATTGGATTGATAGGATTTGATCTTGGATACGGGTTTGATCGTTTAATGACTGAGGGCAGAGAGCCTGAATGGTTATTCCACTTTCAGTTTGGTAAAGGTTTCTAAATAATTTGTACAATCATAAAGAACGAGGAAAATAGTGAAAAGTTATATTTTAGTCTTATCATTTTTAGTGTTGGGCTTTACTTCATTTGCACAGACACAGTTAAAAATTGGTTATGTTGATTCTGAGGTAATCTTAACCCAATTCTCAGAATCCATCAAAGCTCAGGGTGACCTAGATGCACTTACAAATAAATGGTCAGCTCAATTGGATTCGATGACATTGGCTTATCAGCAATCAATCGCTGATTACCAAAAGCAAGCTGAAACAATGAATGAAGCTAAAAAAACTGAATCCCAGCAGAAAATTGTTAAGATGGAACAGGATATTATGGAATTCAGAAGAGCAAAGTTTACACAAGGCACTGGCGAAATCTATAAGAAACAAGAAGAACTTTTTGCTCCAATCAAAGCAAAAATTTATGCTTCTATCGAAAAAGTTTCTAAAGAAGAAAACATGCAATTTGTATTTGACAAAAGCGGGGATATAATTCTTCTGTATGCTGATTCATCTTTTGATATCACATTCAAAGTTTTGGATCGTTTAAAAAGAGGGAACTAAATAGTTTTTAAGTTTGCTCAGTTCTCCCCATGTATTTTTGGGGAGAACTTTATTTTTTTATTTATCATTTTTTGATTAAGTAAAATCAAACAATAGGATCTTCAATGAAAAAGTTACTTGTTATTTCATTTCTAATAATCTCATCTGCAATTTCTTTTGCACAACTTAAAATTGGTTATATTGATTCCGATGCAATTATGGATAATCTACCCGACGTGCTGGATGCAAGACAAAAACTTGATGCATCGATACAAGAGTGGCAAACAGAACTTAATAAGCTTGAGAATGAGTGGAAAGTAAAGTATGATGATTATGAGAAACGAAAATTAATAATGACAGATCAAACTCGGGCTGAAACTGAAGCGGCACTTGTTCAGTTAGAAACTCAGATCGCTCAGTATCGAGAAAAGAAATTTGGTACTAACGGTGAGTTGTTTCAAAAACAAGATGAGTTGATGAAACCTGTTCAGAATAAAATTTTTGGTGCACTAAAAGAAATTGCTGAAGCCGAAGACTATGATTATGTTTTTGATAGAAGTGGAGATATTATGATCCTTTTTGCCAAAGAACAATATGATTTAACTGCTCAGGTTCTGGAAAAACTTAAACTTAAATAAGCTTTATTAAATGAAGATTAATATCCGGGAAATTGCATCTTTAATTAATGGCACTCTATCCGGTGATAGTAATCTAGATATTTATAATGTTGCGAAAATTGAAGATGCGCAAAATGGTGAATTAACTTTTCTTTATCTCCCATCATTTGAAAAATATTTTGCCACTACAAAGGCTTCTGCTATAATTGTAAAAACAGGATTTTCTAAATCCAGAAATGATATTACTTACATAGAAGTTGAATCACCTGAAAAATCTTTTTTCACAGTCCTAAAAAAATATTTTGCACCTGATTTTTCTCTCAACGGAATTGATCCTTCATCATTTATCCATCCAACAGCAAAAATTTCAAATAGTACTGCAATTGGAAAAAATGTAGTTATTTCTGCAGGATGCAAAATTGGAGCAAACACAAAAATTTTTCACAACACTGTAATTTCAGAAAATGTTTCGATAGGCAGTAAATGCTTAATTCATGCAAATGTTAGCATCAGAGAAAACTGTCTGCTCGGCAGCAAGGTAATAATTCATTCAGGCACCGTTGTTGGAAGCGATGGATTTGGCTATACTCCAAATGATAAAGGCGAGTATGAAAAAATTCCACAAATTGGTAATGTAATTATTGAAGACGATGTTGAAATCGGTTCTAATGTTTCTATTGATCGCGCTGCACTGGGCTCCACAATTATTAAACGGGGTTGTAAGATAGATAATCTTGTTCAGATTGCTCATAACGTAATTCTTGGCGAGGACACTGTTATTTCTGCTCAGACAGGAATTTCCGGCAGCACCAAAATTGGAAAGCATTGTATTCTTGCCGGACAATCCGGACTAGTAGGACATATTGAAATTGGCGATAATGTTGTTATTACAGCACAATCAGGAGTCTCAAAATCAATTTTGAAACCCGGTTATTATTTGGGTTCACCTGCACGCGAAATTAAAATTGCACAAAAGATTAATGCTCATATCCATAGTTTACCGGAGTATTCAAAAAAAATATCTGAACTTGAAGGTGAATTGAAAAAAATAAAAGAAAATTTAAAGTAACTTGAGCTTTTTTTGACAATCCTTTCTTCTTCAATAACTTTCCTTCAATTGTATTTAGTCCACCATCTTACTATTTTTTTTATCAATATTATAAAAAAATGGAACAACTATGATAGAACTTCAAAGAACCATATCTAAACCTACATCATTAAGCGGAATAGGTCTTCATACAGGTACTCAATGTACAATGACATTTAAACCTGCACCAATTAATTCGGGTATCAAATTTATTAGAGTTGATCTTGGGGGTAATCCTGAAATTCCTGCACTGGCAGATAATGTCATTGATGTTTCCCGCGGCACAACAATTGGGATTGGTGAAGCCAAAGTTTACACTGTTGAGCACGTTCTTGCCGCTATCGCTGGACTGCAAATCGATAATATTAATATAGAGTTAGATGGTATTGAACCACCGATAGGAGATGGCAGCGCTATTTCTTATGTGAATGCTTTGTTAGAAGCAGGGATAGAGAAACAAGATGCACCTAAAGATTATTTGATAATTGATGAGACCGTAACTTATTCCGATGAAGCCAGGCAAGTTGATATCGTTGCACTTCCTTTAGATAAATACAGACTTACAGTCATGGTTGATTATCAGAATCCTGCACTTGGCAGCCAGCATACAGGTATGTTTGATCTTGATAAAGAGTTTGTTAATGAATTTGCTTCTGCGAGAACTTTTTGCTTTTTAAGTGAAGTTGAAGCATTAGCTGACCAGGGTTTGATTAAAGGTGGAGATCTTGATAACGCAGTTGTAATTGTTGATCATCAACTTAATCAAGTTGAGCTGGATAATTTGGGAACCAGGATTGGTTTAAAAGAAAAATTTGTGCTTGGGGAAGATGGAATTCTAAACAATAAAAAATTGAGATACAGGAATGAACCTGTAAGACATAAACTTCTTGATTTGATTGGCGATCTAGCACTTATTGGTGCCCCGGTTAAAGCCCAGATACTTGCAGCAAGACCCGGACATAAAGCAAACGTTGAGTTTGCGAAACAAATTAGAAAACTTTATCAGCAAAAAAAGCTTGTGAAGAAATTTCAATTTGTAAAAAAAGAGGGAGTTGTATTTGACATAAATGCGATTGAAAGAATACTTCCTCACCGTTATCCATTTCTTCTTGTTGATAAAATAATTCATCTTGAAGTTGAAAAGAAAGTGATTGGTGTCAAGTGTGTAACAATTAATGAACCATTTTTTACAGGACATTTCCCTGGGCAACCTGTTATGCCAGGTGTTTTATTAATCGAAGCGATGGCTCAAACAGGCGGAATACTTCTTTTAAACTCATTACCTAATTTTGAAGAGAAACTTGTTTACTTTATGAAAATTGATAAAGCGAAGTTCAGAAAAACCGTTGTTCCAGGTGATCAGCTTTTTCTGGAAGTTGAATTGCTGCAAAAGAAATCCAGCACTTTCACTATGGCTGGAAAAGTTTATGTTGAAAATGTTCTTGTTGCTGAAGCAGAATTTATGGCCGGTATCGTTGATAGACCAAAGAAAGTGCAAGATTAATTATGAATACCATACATCCTACTGCAATTGTAAGCAGTAAAGCAAAAATTGGAGATAACAATGTTATTGCTCCTCTTGTAATCATTGAAGATGATGTTGAGATTGGAAATGATTGCCAAATTGGACCAAGTGCTGTTTTGTATGATGGTGCACGAATCGGTAATCGTGTAAAGATCAAACAGGCTGCATCAGTTGCACACAGACCTCAGGATCTTAAATTTGGAAATGAATCCACTCAGTTTTTTGTTGGGGATGATACAGTGATACATGAGTTTGTAACATTGCACAGAGGTACAAAAGAAACAGGTTATTCTAGCATAGGAAAAAATTGTTTGTTGATGGCATATTCTCACGTTGCACATGATTGTGTTGTGGGAGATAATGTAATATTCGCAAATGGTGTTACAATCGCGGGGCACGTTCATATTGAAGACTGGGTAATCATTGGTGGAATGAGTGGAGTGCATCAATTTAGTCGTGTTGGTAAACACTGTATGGTTGGTACGAATACCACTGTGCTTAAAGACGTACCGCCATTTGTGCTTAGCGGAAGATTTCCGATTAAGTATGAAGGACTTAATAAAGTTGGCTTGAGAAGACGGGGTTTTAGCAATGAAGAAATCCAGATTATAAAAAATGCTTATGATATGCTTTACAATTCAGGTCTAAATGTTTCCCAGGCATTGATTAAAATGGAGGCTGAACTTGGAGGCAATCAACACGTTAAAGATATAATTTCATTTATCCGCAAAAGCAATCGTGGTATTATCGGTAGATGAATTGGAAATTTCTAAACTCCGGAGTTAATAGCGGAAAATTTAATATGGATTTTGATGTATTCCTTGCTGAAAACTTTGTGCAGGGTAATGCAGTTTTAAGATTGTATAGATGGAATCCGTATTGTATTTCGCTTGGGGCTAATCAATCTTTAGAAGATATAGATACTTCAAAAACAAGGTATCATCAAATCGATATTGTAAAAAGACCAACAGGCGGAAGAGCAATCCTTCATTCGCAAGAACTTACTTATTCTGTCATTTATCCAATTGAGCCAACAACTTCTGCAAAAAATATTTATAACGAGATAAATCTTGCTTTGCGCAAAGGTCTTATCAATTTTGATGAAAGATTAAATACAATTGATTTGGAACATTCTCAACCGGATTTTAAAGAGTTTTATAAATCTGAAATTAGTGCAATCTGTTTTGCTGTTTCTGCAAAAAGCGAATTGAATTATAACGGCAAAAAATTAGTCGGCAGTGCTCAAAGAAAATTAGGTAATGTAATATTACAACATGGTTCTATTCTTTGCGGTGAGTATCATAAAAGAATAGTTAACTATCTTAATGTTAGTGACAAAAAAAGAGATGAAATGTTAAATGAAATTTCATCAACAACCATAGACTTAAAATCTGCACTGAATATTGATGTTGACTATGCTAAATTAAGTATATCAATTCTTAATGGATTTCAAGATCATTTTAATTCTGATTTTGAGGAAATAGAACAATCATCTTTAGAAAATATGATGATTGTATAGTGTTGAGTTTCTAAATCTTTATCTGCAAACATTCTTAAAAAACAAACTTCGGTTATAATGTTTTTAAAAATAAAATATGTTATTTCATTTCTGATTTTAATCGAATCAATTACTTTGGCTCAAATCGAATCGCAGCTTTTTCTTGAAGGTGCTCGTATTACAGATATTAAGCAGGAAGGAACTTCCATTTGGGTAGCAACATATGGACAGGGTGTTTATCAATACTCAATGAAAGATGGCAAGTGGATAAACTTTTCTACCAAAAGCGGAAACCTTGAAAACGATCTTTTCCATTGTGTTGCAGCAAGTAAAGATTTTGTTTGGGCAGGTGCAAGCGAAGGTCTATTTATCTATTCAAAAAAAACTAAAAAGTGGACTAAAAGAAAATTTGCACAGGGCGGCGAATTTGGCAACTGGATTAGAAGTTTACGCTTTGATGAAAAGAAGAACAGATTATGGATTGGCAGATTTAGAAACGTTACAGTTTTTGATGTTAAAACAAATAGATTTACAGACTACAATCGTGTGATAAACAAAGATGAAAAAACTAATAACTTTAATACTATAGCATTTGATGGCGACAGTATTGTTTGGTTTGGAGCTGAGTCTGGTGTTCACAAGTATAATTCAAGAAAAAAAATTGATGATCAGGTAGCTTGGAATTATTTTAAGAATAGCGGTAGAAATTTTAATCAGGAAGGTAAATCGGTTTCAGTTTCTGATCTTATTTTTACAAATAAAGAGATATGGTTTGGAACTGATGAGTTTATAACTAATGAGCAGCCCGAGTATAATCTTGGCGGCATTTACGTTTGGGATAGAAAACTTAAATGGGATAGAATTTCTAAAGCTAACGGGCTTGGTGGAAACGGTGTTTATTGTTTAGCAAGAACGGGCAATTATATTTGGGCGGGAGTTTATGAATTTAAGAAAAATGATAAATCGGAATACGGTAAAGGATTGTATCTAATTAATCGTGTAACAAAAAAAGTTATACCCGTTGATCTTAACGAATTAAATATTTCAACCTCAAACATCCAGACTCTCTACTTTGATGGAATTAATCTTTGGATAGGAACATCCGAAGGATTGGTTAGATTAAAAGTAGGTAATGAATTAGCACATATAAAAAAATAATTTTTACAAAAATTGTAAATTGAAAATCGTTAGATTTTATGCCCGCTTGTATGATCGCCTTTTAAAAATTGCTTATTATGCCATTAGCTAAACCATTTCTTGTTTTATTTTACATTTTATCTATGGGAAAAAAATGCCTTTTTCTTTTTACTAAGGTTTAATAGCTTGTAATATGAATTTTAGAAACAAAACCACCAGACTTATCTCATTATCATTACTTCTGTTTGGAATAGGTGGATGCTCGGTCTGGAATGACTTTACGACTTACTTTAATCTCTACTATAACACCGCAAGCTTATATGAGGATGCTGAACTGGAAATCCTCTCGCAGAAACGTGATCTTTTTGCTACTGAGCCCCTAGTAATTCCGGGTAATGCTAAAACCTCATTAGTTAAAGTTGTAGAAAAAAGTTCTAAAATTTTACAATTCAATGCCACATCATCCTATGTTGATGAAGCATTGATGATGCTCGGTAAATCATTTTATTATCAGGGTAATTATCAAAAATCTAAAAGAAAATTTGAAGAACTTCTTGCAACCGATATTGATGAAGATGAAATAATAACAGAAGCCAATTTGTGGATTGCAAAAAATTCGTTTGAATTAAGAGATTTTACAGAAGCACTAAGAGTTATTAAAGAGGTTCGCGTTAAAGCTGTTGAAGAGGATTATGAGGATATCATAAAAGACTCTTATGTTCAGGAAATAAAGTATAGGATCAGGGAAGAAGATTATCAAGATGCAATCAGCCTGGCAAATGAATTTGCTGATGTTTATGATGATGGTGTAGTTAGAGCACAGATTTATTATGAACTTGGGAAAATGTACACTTTAATTGGGGAAAATGACAATGCAATATTGGCTTATGAAAAAGTTTTTGATAATGAACCTGATTTTGATCTTGAGATAATTGCCACAATTAAATATGCGGTTGCTTTACGTACTGCCGGGCAAACTGAAAATGCATTAGAAATGTTTGAGGATATCAGAACTGCAGACAAGTTTTTACCGTCATATAATGAGATTGATTTTGAAATAGGAAAAACACTTGTTGAGTTAGGTAAGTATAATGAAGCTCTTGGCCAATTTCGCCTGGTTGATACAACATATAAAAACACGCCGTTTTCTTCTGCATCAAATTTCGAAATGGGTGAGCTGTATAGAACCAGATTTTTAAAGTATGATAGTGCAGGATATTATTTTTCTAAATCAGCAGCTTCAAATCCACCCAAAGAATATCTTGATAAAGCAAAAAGCAATAACCTCCTGTTTGCAAAATATTCGAAGCTAAGAAAAGATATTAATAGATTTGACAGGCAGCTTTACTATACTCAGAATCCCGAAATATTTGCCGGGGATTCATCAGCATATGTTGCTGATTCATTAAAACTTCTTGAGGATTATCTTGCTCAGAAAGAGCTACAGGATATTTGGAAGGGAGTTGATACAATGTATAGCAAGAACCCGAATCTTAAAGATTCTACTTTTATTAAAGACTCAATTTTTGTTAGGGATAGTTTGGTTAAAATAGATAGCCTAATTAATCTTGGACTTTATAATCCTGCTGATACAGTCGGGCTTAAATACCGAATGTTGGATTCTTTAAAGCAAAAACATATTGCAGAACTTAAGGACCCTAAAAACCCGAAAAATATTCTTAACAGTACACAATCTACAATCAAATTAGATAGTGTTAAGTTTAAAAAGAATCCGCCGCAAAAACTTAAGATAACAGTTGATTCTGCAAAAACAGTACTTGCAAAAAATACACTTGAGTTAGGAAATTTATTTTTAACAGATTTAGATGTGCCGGATTCATCATACTATCTTTATAAAAAAATATTGGATGACTATAACTCGCCATTATATTATCCTAATACATTATATGCACTCGGAAGTTATTATCTAACTATTGATGAAAAACAAAAAGCTGATAGTTTGTTTGAAATAATTTATAACGATTATAAAAGTAGATCCATAGTTAATGCTGCGGCTGACAAGCTAAATAAACCACTCATAGATTTAAATTTTGATCCGGCAAGCGATCAATATGCATCGGCAGAAGATTTGATGCTTTCTGGTAATTACTCTCAGTCATTGAACAAATTTTTTAATATTTACCGTGAGTATCCAAAATCAACTATTGCACCCCAAGCTCTATACACTTCTGGCTGGATACTGGAGAATGATTTGTTTATGCCCGATTCAGCAGCTTCTGTTTATGATACCTTAATAGCAAAGTATCCAAAAAGTGTTTATGTAAAAAATGTTTCTAAAAAAGTTACAGCATATAAACAGGAAAAAGTAAGAATACAAAAAGCAATTGATGACAGCTTAAGTGCTTTAAAGAAAATAGAATTTGATTCTACAGTAGTTGCAATTAATACTGATGAAGATTCTTTAAAGATAGTTGAACAGGTATTTGGGGGTATAGTAGCAAATACAAAAATTGATGAAGGTGCAATCACAAACTCAAATAATGAAATAGTTGATCCGAATAAAACTGCTGGAACAACCCCAAAAAAGAAACTTGAACCTCTCTGGGATCCACGCAGACATTTCAATTAATCTTTACTGATTAAATAAGTTCCCTACATTATGCGATATAGAGATTTGTTAAGTCTCATCGAAGAAGGTGAGAATATTCAAGTAGAGTTTAAAAGAAAATTTTCGACTCACGATAAAATTGCCCGCGAAATGATTGCATTTGCCAATACCAAAGGCGGTTATGTTTTATTTGGAATTGATGATGATAAAAAAATTGTTGGTGTTGAAAGTGAAAAAGAAACAACTGAATTAGTAAAAGATGCTGCACTTAACTATTGTGAGCCTCCACTTGATTTTATAATAGAATACCGAGAAGTTGACGGTAAAGAAATTGTTATAGTAGATGTTCCGGAATCAAACATAAAACCACATAGAATTCAGGACTATCAATCAGATCTTGACATCACCAAGGCGGTTGTTACCATAAGAGTGAATGATAAGAGTGTGCAGGCAAGCAAAGAAATGATCAGGATTCTTCGTGCGCACACTAATCAAACTGCATTAAAAAAATATATTCTTGGTCCCACCGAAAAAACAGTTTTTGAGTATTTATCAAAAGTTGAAAGAATCAGCGTAAAAGAGTTAAGTAATCTTGTTAATATTTCGGAAAGAAGAGCATCAAGGACATTGGTAAAGATGTTAAGAGCAAATTTGTTGATGATACATACCAAAGATAATGGAGAAGAGTATTTTACTGCCGCGATGTAGATTTTATATCAGAATTAAATATTTTTCTCAACTCAAAAATTGCAATTCCATAAGCAACTGCAACATTTAAGGATTGCTTAATTCCGTATTGAGGAATTTCTATTGAATAATCAGATAGATCTAAAACCTCTTGTGAAACACCAGTGATTTCATTACCCACAACAAGGCAAAGTGGAAAATTATATAACGTAGCATCAGAATAAGTCTTACTGTCTTCAGTAAGTTCTAAGGCGCAAATTTTTATTCCTTGTGCTTTAAGATTTTTAATAGCTTCGATTGGACTTTTTATATATTCCCAGTTTACACTTTGTGTTGAGCCAAGTGCAGTTTTTAAAACATCTTTGTTGCCTGGAGAATTTTCGTCTATTGGTGGATATGGTGTATAACCGCATAAAATAAGCTTCTCAATCATTGCCCCATCTGAAGTCCTGAATATCGAACCAACATTGTATGAACTACGAATAGAATTTAATAAAACTGTAACGGGGAGTTTTGGCACTGTGTGGATTTTTTCGAGTGTACTTCGGTTTGCCGAAATCTCATCGTGTGTTAGTTTGCGCATTCTATTCTCCCTCTCCTTGGTCCGAAGGACTCCTTTCGGAGGAGAGGGTTGGGGTGAGGCTCTTATATGCTAACTGTCCGCAAGCAGCAGCAATATCTTCTCCTTGTGTAAATCTTACCATAACTACTATGTTATTCGCTCTAAGAGTTTTTACAAACTCATCAATCTGGAATTTTTGGGAAGGCTGAAGTTCATGTGCAAATCCGGTGGGACTCATATGTGAGATAGAATTAAAAGGAATAACATTAATTTTGCACGGAAGTGATTTACATAATTTTAAAAGTGCATTAAGATCATCTGTCCTGTCATTGATATCTTTTAACATCACATATTCAAAAGTTATTGGTGTATCCGTCTGTTTTGCGTAATATCTTACGGCTTCTAAATTTTCTTGCAGAGAATATTTTTTATTGATAGGCATAATTTTGTTTCGTGTTTCTTCAAACATCGAATGAAGAGATAAAGCCAATTTTACTTTTAATCCACTGTCTGCAAGTTCAACAATTTTTGGAGCAATGCCCGCTGTAGAAACTGTAATACGTCTTAAGCTAATGTCTTTTGTTTTCTCTTCTGCGAATATCTGAAGTGTTTTTAGAGTGTTTGCATAATTAAGAAGCGGCTCACCCATTCCCATGTACACAATATTAGAAATTTTATTTTTACCATAGTCTCTCGATACCATCAGGAATTGGTCAATAATCTCCGCAGACGAAAGATTTCTTTTGTAACCCATTAATCCTGTTGCACAAAATTGGCAATCCAAAGGGCATCCAACCTGAGTGGATATGCATAGTGTAATTCTTTTGGGATCAGGTATAACCACGGCCTCAACAACTAAATTATCATGAGTTTTGAATAAATATTTTTTTGTGCCGGTTCTTTGAGATTGTTCAGATGAGAATAAGGTAAGTGTATTTAGTTCACAATAAAGATTGAGTTTTTTTCTTAGGTAATTTGGGATGGTTGACATATCATCAAAATTTTCTGCCATGTGTCCGTATATCCACTCAAAAACCTGATCACCTCTAAATCTTTTTTCTCCCGCTACGGTAAAGAAGTCTTCTAATTCTTTGAGAGTGAGACCCTTAAGCATTGTTTTACTAACTGAATCCGCAGTTAACATTTGTTCCATCATTTTGCAACCATAGGCCAAGAATTTTCAAAAAAATATTGATTCTGCATATTACATTCCTTCCCCTGATTGATACATAAGATTTATTCCTTTATTTTTGATATAAAATAAACCTACAAATCAATCGGATTAAAATTAACAGGTTTTAATCAAAATTAAAAAAGGATTTAAAATGAATTTTGATCTCACCGAAGAACATTTAATGATCAAGGAATCTGCAAAAGATTTTGCATTGAATGAAATTGCACCCTCTGCCGTGCAAAGAGATAAATCCGCAGAGTTTCCTTCAGAGATCGTAAAGAAAATGGGCGAGCTTGGTTTTATGGGTATGATGGTTGCTACAGAATATGGGGGGGCTGGATTAGATACAATAAGTTATGTTCTTGCAATGATAGAAATTTCTAAAGTGGATGCAAGTCTTGGTGTGATAATGTCTGTCAATAATTCTTTAGTGTGCTATGGATTAGAAAAGTTTGGATCGGATTTTATAAAACAGAAATATCTTATTCCACTTGCTAAGGGTGAAAAACTTGGTGCGTTTGCTTTATCAGAACCTGAAGCGGGAAGTGATGCAACAAAGCAAAAAACAATTGCTGATAAAGATGGAAATAGCTATAGTTTAAACGGAATTAAAAACTGGATAACAAACGGAATCTCTGCTGATTATGTTTTGGTGATGGCAACAACAAATAAAGAGCTTGCTCATAAAGGTATATCAACTTTTTTAGTTGAACGAGGCACACCGGGATTTGATCACGGAGTGAAAGAAGATAAACTTGGAATTAGAAGTTCGGATACTTGTTCGCTCACATTTACAAACTGTAAAGTTCCTGCGGAAAATCTTGTTTGGGAAGAGGGCAAAGGATTTAACTTTGCAATGAACACACTTAACGGTGGAAGAATTGGTATTGCTGCTCAAGCTGTAGGAATTGCAGAGGCATCATTAGACGCAGCTGTTAAATATGCAAAGGAAAGAAAAGCGTTTGGTCAGACTATTTCAAATTTTCAAGCCATTCAATTTATGCTTTCAGATATGGCTGTAAAAGTTGATGCTGCTAAATTGTTAACATTAAAAGCTGCTGCACTTAAAGATGCTGGCAAACCGTATATCAAAGAAGGTGCTATGGCAAAGCTTTATGCTTCAAAAGTTGCTGTACAAAATGCACTTGATGCAATTCAAATTCATGGAGGCTATGGTTATGTTCGTGAATATCTGGTTGAAAGATATTTACGTGATTCCAAGATAACAGAAATTTATGAAGGTACTTCGGAAATCCAAAAAATTGTTATTGCAAGAGCCTTGCTTGATAATAAATAAAAAATATTTTTTACTTTTTATAACAATTTTTCAACTTACAAATTATTCCCAAACAGACTGGGTAAGATGGGAAAAGTCTGACCCGACATATCAAATAGCAGATACCTATCACGAAAGAGATTATGACCTTTCAATTGAATCAACATCTGATGTAATTGTTAAACCAGTTATTATTGCTTACTGGTTTTTTATTTCAGATGTTGATGGAGCTAACTGTCCATTTCATCCATCCTGTTCAAGTTTTCTGGCTCAGTCAATGAAGGAAACAAATTTAGTTCAGGGAACATTGATGTTTTTTGATAGGTTTACAAGAGACACAAATGTTTTTGGACGACATGAGCATTATTCACTATTTGGTACAAATCATTATTACGATCCGATATCGTCATATACTTTGGATGAGAATAGGATAGAATATATTCCCGCTAATACTTATATAAAAGAATAATGCTTAAAATATTTTTTTTCATTTCTCTTTTATCATCACTAATAATTTCTCAAGAGATTAATTTTAATTCACCCCAAAACTTAAAACTGTTTGCAGATTATCTTTTTTGCGATAAAGATTATTTACGTGCAATTGATGAATATGAAAAATATTTATCAGTGTTTGCTGATGATTCGATTCAATTTAAAATAGCTGTTGGATATTCTGCTATAAACGATCAATCAAATGCGTATAAAAAATTTAGTTCGATAAAAATAACTTCATCATTTTATGAGCAAAGCAAAATTGAAATGCTCAAATCACTTTACTTACAAAATATTGATTCAAGTTTTTATTCATTTGCTGATGTACTTATTAATTCACAATCACCGTTTTCCAACAATGCATATAGATTAAAAAACACTTCACTGCTGTTTATTCAGAATGATATACCCGAAAAAGAAAGATTCTTAATCCCTTTTGAGAATGAAGAGAAAAATGAGTTATCCAATTTCTACGATTTGAAAAATAATCCGCCGTATAAAAGTGAAGTGTGGGCAGGAATTTTCTCAACAATTATTCCAGGTGCAGGAAAAATCTATACGCAAGAATATGGTGATGGAATAACTGCATTTATACTAACAGGTTTATTTGCATATCTGGCTTATACCAATTTTGAACATGATCATCCAACCCGTGCGTGGATATTTACAGCGGTTGGTGCAGGATTTTATGCCGGAAATATTTATGGATCGATTGCATCAGCGCAAATATTTAACGCAAGAGTAAATTTTGAATTTGATGAAGGAGTTAAATTGTTTCTGGAAGAGAAAAATTATTTTGCACCGACTTATGACTTTTGTAATTAAAAATATATTTCTATTTCTTGTAATGCTCGCTTCAAATGTTTTTACACAAAGCACATTGAAGCAGCAATATGAATATGCAAATCAACTATTTAATCATGAAAAATATTTTGACGCGATTACAGAATTCAAACGTCTTAAGTTATTTGATAAAGAAAATCAATTTGCATTTGAATCAAATCTTTTGATTGGTAAATCTTACAAAGCAGGTGCTAAGTTTGATGAAGCTGTAAAATATCTAACATTCGCTGAAATTTATGCTAAAAATGAAGAAGAATATTTTGTGGCTAAGACACTTAATGCCCGAACAAATATTTTACGCCGCACGAATAAACAAGCTGAAAGAATACTAAATGACTTATTAAATGATCAAAGATTTATATCCAACCAAAAGGAAACTAAGTATTGGATCGGTTGGAATTATATTTTTTCTGATGACTGGGAAAAAGCTTATGAAATCTTTAATGAAAATAATCTTGATACAGCTTTAGCTAATTTGTGTAAATCTGTTAATGATAAAATGTATAATGTTAATTTTGCTAAGTACAGTTCTTATTTAATTCCGGGATTCGGACAATTTTATACAGGCGAATACATTAGCGGTACTTTGTCACTCGGATGGAATATTTTGTTCGGTTACTTAACAATAAACGCTTTTATCGAAGATAGAATTTTTGACGCAATTATTATTGGTAATTTTTTATGGCTGCGGTTTTACTCCGGTAACGTTCAAAATGCAGAAAAATTTGCTGTTCAAAAAAATCTGGAAATATCTAACAAAGCCTTAGAGTATTTACAAAATAGCTTCATGGGCGAAAAACCTTGAAAAAAAAATTCTTACATAGTGTACATTTACATTCATTAAGTATTATATTTTTGCCAAAGAATTCTTGAAATCTAAATGTTCTGTTAAATCCAAAATTTCTTTAAGATATTTTAAGGAGCAATAATGAAAAATAAAGGAATGATGATCGGATGTGCTATTGGCGCAGTCGTCCTTTTAGCTGTAGGAATGTTAGTTGCCTGGGGAGTAAGCTCCTACAACAATATGATTTCGCTCGATCAGGAGGTAATCAAACAATGGTCGCAGGTAGAAAATCAATATCAGAGAAGAGCAGATCTAATTCCAAATCTTGTAAATACCGTTAAAGGTTATGCCGATTTTGAGAAAGAAGTATTAACACAGGTTACTGAAGCTCGTTCAAGAGTTAGTCAATTTAATATTACACCCGAAGTTCTTAATGACCCACAGGCTTTTGCTAAGTTTCAATCATTACAAGGAGAGTTAAGTGGAGCATTATCAAGATTATTAGTTACAGTCGAAAATTATCCCCAATTAAAAGCCAATGAAAACTTTTTACAGCTTCAGGCTCAATTAGAAGGAACAGAAAACCGAATTTCTGTTGAACGAAAAAAGTTTAATGAGGTTGTTCAATCTTACAATACAACCATAAAAAGATTGCCTGCATCGATGTTAGCTGGTATGTTTGGATTTGGAGAGAAACAATATTTCAAAGCCATTCAAGGGTCTGATACACCGCCTAAAGTTGAATTTTAAGAATGAAGTATTCTTTCATTGTTTTTCTGATCTTTGTATCGTACGCATTTGCTCAGCCTGAAATACCAAAGCTGAAAATGTGGGCAACTGATCTAACAAATACGTTAACTAAATCAGAGTTGGATAGGTTAAATAGTAGATTAAAAACATATCAGGATACTACTTCAAATCAAATTCTTGTATTGATGATCCCTTCACTGGAAGGTTATCCGATTGAAATGTTAGCTGAGGAAACAGCAACTAAAAATAAAATCGGAACTGCAAAAAATGATAATGGAATATTGTTAATAATTGCAAAAGATGATAGAGAATTAAGAATTGAAGCTGGCTATGGTTTGGAAGGTGCTTTACCTGATGCAGTTGCAAGTTCGATTATCAGAAATGTTATTAGACCTAAGTTCAGGAATGAAGATTATTATGGAGGGGTAAGTGAAGGTGTTAATGCAATCATCTCTGCAATTGGCGGAGAATATACTGCTGATGAAAGTGATGAGGATTCCGGTTTTCCTTTTATAATTTTTGTGATCATTTTGATTGTCATCTTTTTATTTTTGAAAAGCGGCGGTCCGTTTGTTCCTGGAGGCGTCTACCGAACAAGTACTCGGTCTGGTGGTTGGTCAAGCGGAAGCAGCAGTTGGGGAGGAGGCTCTGGTTGGAGTGGCGGTGGGGGTGGATTTAGCGGCGGCGGTGGATCTTTTGGTGGAGGTGGTGCAAGTGGAAGCTGGTAAATATTGCTAAAAACGAAATATTTTAAAATGTACCTTGAAGAATAGCCCGACTTTTCCTAAATAGCATACAAGTTTAGAAATTATTTGCTCATTCTGTTAATATTAAGGAGAAAAAATTATGGCAATAAAAATAACTGAGGAATGTATCAATTGTGGGGCTTGCGAGCCTGAATGCCCAAATACTGCAATTTATGAAGGCGGAGTTGATTGGGAATTAGCCGGTGCGCATTATGGAAATGGTGATGCAGCTCCTTCCGGCGCAAATGAATTTTATTCAACCGATTTCTTTTACATCGTACCTGATAAATGTACAGAGTGTAAAGGATTTCATGATGAGCCACAATGTGCCGCTGTTTGTCCCGTTGATTGCTGCGTTCCTGATCCAAACCATGTAGAAGATGTTGATACTCTATTAAAAAGAAAAGAATATTTAGATGGAATTGGAAGATAGGTTTTTATCAGAGGCTGTCTCAAAAGGGCAGCCTTTTCTGTTTTAAAGTGCTAATGAATTTTGCTCACTATCGAATTATTACATTTCCATCTCTTTCCATTCTTATTTAATTTCAAACATCAAAATCAATTTTTAAGTATATATGCAAATCGGTAAATACAAACTAAAAACTATTCTCTCCGGTTTTATCGGATTAGACGGTGGTGCAATGTTTGGGATAATCCCAAAACCACTTTGGGAAAAAACAAATCCAGCAGATGAATTAAATCGTGTTACACTTTCCACAAGAAATCTGTTGATGGTTAGCGATGATAAAAAAATTTTAATCGATACAGGTATGGGGAATAAATGGGATGAAAAATCTAAAAACATTTATCGCATCGATCCTAAACTTGATATTGAAATTGCACTCCTACAAAATGGAATTAACCCAAATGAAATTACTGATGTTCTTCTAACTCATCTTCATTTTGATCACACAGGCGGATCAACCAAATTAGAAAATGGAAAACTTATACCAACATTTCCTAACGCAAAATATTTTGTTCAAAAGAAAAACTTTGAGTGGGCAATGAACCCTTCTGATAGAGATAAAGGAAGTTATATTAAAGAAAATTTTGAACCGCTTGTTAAAGAAGGTGTTTTAAATCTTATAGATGGTGAAATAAATTTTGATGAAAATATCTCATTCAGAATTATTAATGGGCATACTTTTGCACAGCAAATGATAAAAATTTATGATTCATCAAATTCAATTCTGTATTGTGCTGATTTGATGCCTTTCGTTTCACAGATAAGAATTCCATATGTGATGGGGTACGATTTACAGCCAATGATTACTGTTCAGGAAAAGAAAAAATATTTACAACTAGCTGCAGATGAAAACTGGCATTTATATTTCGGGCACGATCCTGAATTTGCTCTGGCTACGGTCAAGCATTCAGAAAAGGGAATTGTGCAGGATAAAGTATTTAAGGATTTTGTTTAATGGAAGATGGCTATATAAAAGTTTGTAAATTATCAGATCTCAAAAAAAATCAGGGCAAGCGATTTTTGATTAATGAAACAGATATTGCAGTATTTATAATTGATGAAGAAGTTTTTGCTGTTAGTAATACTTGTCCGCATCAGCACACTCAATCAATTTATAATGGTTTTGTGGAAGATGGCTGTGTTGTTTGTCCAGCACACGGATGGATGTTCAATCTAAAAACCGGTAAACAGCCAACAGGCGCAAGAGGACTTGATACTTTTCCCGTTAAAATTATTAAGGATGAAGTGTTTGCTCTTGTTAATCCTAAAGAATTAAAGTGGAGATGAATTTATTTCTCATTGTCACACTGAAATGTCATCCCGAGCGAAGTCGAGGGAGAAAGTATAACAGAAAAAACTGAACAATTAAATATCCAATTGCGTCGGAGTTTTTCGCGATTTATTGATACGCAGGATACAAAAAATCTTATGCACAAACTAACCAACCAAATAGTAATCGAAAAAGCAAAACAGCTTGGATTTGATCTAGTTGGTTTTACAAAAGCTGATTTGCTTGAAGATGAAACTAAAAAACTTCAGCTATGGTTAGATAGGGGTTATCAAGCTTCAATGAATTATATGGAGAAAAATCTCCATAAAAGAAAAGGTGTAAAAGAAATTCTTCCAACTGCAAAAGGCGTTATATCACTTGCACTTAATTATTACGCACCAGAAAATTATTCTGATAAAAATGAAAAAGGAAAAACCTGCCTGCCGGTAGGCAAGGTTTCTCGTTATGCGTGGGGAAAAGATTATCATCTTGTCATCTGGCAAAAACTTGATGAACTTGAAATGATGCTTAAAGAAGTTGATCCAGAATTTGAATCTCTTTCTTATGTAGATACAGGACCAGTTATGGATAAAGTATGGGCTGTGCATGCTGGAATTGGTTGGATGGGGAAGCATACAAATGTAATCAATCCTGATTATGGTAGCTGGTTTTTCATAGCAACAATTATTACGAATTATGAGTTTGATTACTCTGAAATGATAACTGATCATTGCGGAACTTGCACAGCTTGTATTGATGCTTGCCCAACTAAAGCGATTGTTCAGGAATATGTAGTTGATGCAAATAAATGTATTTCATTTCAGACAATTGAAAATAAAGATGAGATTCCTGTTGAGTTAAAAGGGAAGTTTGAGAATTGGATTTTTGGTTGTGATATTTGTCAGGATGTTTGCCCCTGGAATCAAAAATTTTCTGTTATCAGTTCAGTTAAGGAATTTTATCCACTCAATAAAGAATTGACTTATGATGAAATCATGAAATTAGAGAATCAATCATTTAAAGAGCGGTTTGCTGAAAGCCCCATCAAACGTACAAAGTTAAAAAGTTTGCAGCGCAATGCTAAATTTTTGTTTGAATGATCACAATCTTCTTCTTGAATCTTCACCAACTTATCTGAATCTTACAAATACAAAAAATTAAAATTAAGTACATAACCAGTTTTGGAGAAAAAATGTCTAAACAAGTAAATCAAAAAAATCATTTTAAAGTTTTAATTATTGGCTCTGGTCCGGCAGGATTAACAGCCGCAATATATACTGGTCGTGCAAATCTTAGTCCGGTTATTTTCGAAGGAATGCAGCCGGGTGGACAATTAACAATTACCACGGAAGTAGAAAATTATCCGGGATTTGAACACGGAATTGATGGTCCAGCTTTAATGGATATTATGCGTAAACAGGCTCAGCGATTTGGTGCTCAGTCATTTTACAAAGAGATAACTGAAGTGGATTTTTCAAGTCGTCCATTCAAAGTAAAATCTTACGACGAAAACTATACCGCTGATTCAATCATTATATCAACTGGTGCTTCAGCAAAATTACTTGGAATAGAAAGTGAATCGAAGTATATGGGTTACGGTGTTTCTGCCTGCGCAACTTGCGATGGATTTTTCTTTAAAGGATTAAAAGTAATTGTTGTTGGCGGTGGTGATACAGCGATGGAAGAAGCAAACTTCCTAACAAAATTTGCAAGCGAGGTTACTATAATCCACAGAAGGGATGAATTCCGTGCATCAAAAATTATGACTGAACGTGCACAGAAAAATTCAAAGATAAAATTCCTAACAAATAAAATAGTTAAGGAAGTTATTGGAATTGAAGAGAATGGAAAGAAAAGTATGACAGGAGTTATTCTTGAGGATACAAAAGATGGATCAACAAATGAATTTAAAGCAGATGGAATGTTTCTTGGAATTGGGCATCAGCCTAATACAAAGTTATTTAAAGGATTTCTTGATATGGATGAAACCGGTTACTTAATTACAAAACCCGGTTCAACTTATACAAATATTGAAGGTGTTTTTGCTGCCGGTGATGTGGCTGATCATGTTTATAGGCAAGCTGTTACTGCTGCAGGTACTGGCTGTATGGCGGCATTAGATGCAGAACGATGGTTGGAAGCGCAAGAAGCCTAACCCCAAACCCCTTCCCTAAGGGAAGGGGTTTTGAATTAATTATTCTTTTTCATCTTATCTGGTATAACATTTGCAAGAACAAAACCAATTCCAGTACCCACAAATAAAGAGAGAGGAACCCAAAAATCCTTTATTGTAGATTCTTCCATCATCATACCAAATCCTAGTCCTAATCCGAAGAAAATTGAAATAATCCCTATTCTCATTAGCCATAGCCCATCTCTTTTTTCTTCAAAGAATTTTTTCATTTCTTCTGCAGTTAGACCTTTTTCAATTAGCATTTGCTTTTCTTTAGATCTTAAATAAAAGTAAATGATAAATACCGCTCCAATTACCAGAGTAAGAATAATTGGAATGAATACCGCTACAACCTGTGATTGCATTTTATTTCTCCTTTGTTTCTAATCCTTATGATAAAAGGATTTAATTTTTAGTTACGTATTTAATTCTCTATAACATTTGACTAAACACTTAAAGTTTAGGTTACAAATTGACTCTATAAAAATTTCAAACTAAATTTCTGCCGCACATACATATTTGTAACCTTTGTCAAGATGAATTAGTCTATTATGATAATGAAAAACCTTACCGATGTTGAGATTATTGAATCCGTAAAGAAAGGTAACCAGGCGGATTACGCTGTTCTTATAGATCGTTACAAGAATAAAGCCTTTACTATGCTCAGGCGTATGTTAAAAAATGATTTTGATGCAGAGGAAGTTTTGATGGATTGTTTTCTTAAAGCATACAATAGTATTTATACTTTTAAGTTTGAGTCGAAGTTTTCAACTTGGTTCTATCGTATAGTTTATAATACTGCATTAACCAAACTATCAAGCACTAAAAGAAAAATTGAAAGCGAAATGAGTTCCATAGATGATTTGCACTATCTTGAAAGTAAATATTTAGCTGATGACTTTATTAAAGCAGATAACTCTTTATTAATAAAAAAGATTGTTAATGAACTTCCACCAAAAAATGCAGCTGTTATATCTATGTTTTATCTTGAAGAAATGAGTACAGAAGAAATAAGTGAAGTGTTACAGATTTCTGTTGCAAATGTAAAAGTTATCTTACATCGATCACGAAATCTTTTAAAAGATATAATTGAAAAAAGAAATTTATTGCAGGAAATATTATGAAAACTATCAATGATGAATTACTTAATAAGTATTTAGATGAAGAACTAAATCGTGAAGAAATGAATCAGTTAAAAAATGCGATTGAAAACTCACCAGAGATAAAGAAAAGATATGAAGCGCTTTTATCTGCTAATACTTTCCTAAAAAGTGTTGAATCAGATTTGCCATCAGCTGATTTCACAAAAAAAGTCATTGGGAAAATAAAAATCAGGAAATCATCTAAGCATCAACAAAAGTATTTTCTGTTTACAGTCTTATCATTATTAGGTTTAATAGTTTGTGGAATAACCGCTTATGTATTTTATGAGATTATTATTTCGATCCAAGCAAGTGAATCCTCAGATTTAGTTTCAAATTATTCCAATTCTATCGGAGATTATTTCTCATCTTTCTTTGGTAAAAAGAATCTATCCATATTTGGTTCGGTGCTATCATTTATAATGCTGGTTTCAGGTTATTTTCTCTACGATTATCAAAAGCATTCTAAAAAGAATTTTGGTCATTAATAGTTTTTGATTTTTCGTTTTATAATTTAACCTAATGTCACGCTGAGCGAAGTCGAAGTGTGACCTTACCTTAATAAATTATTAAGATATGTTTTTATAGTATAGATTTTCAAGAATCTAAAATACCACAATATGTTATTCTGCCTTAAATTGCCCATCCATTTCGTATATTTGCACATCACAAAAATTAAAAGACAAGAATGAATACAAAAGCTGGTTATGCTGCCATAATTGGGTTACCAAATGTTGGTAAATCCACGTTAATGAATGCTTTGCTCGGACAAAAAATTTCCATCACAACATCCAAACCACAAACAACTCGAAAAAGAATACTCGGAATATTATCCGAAGAAAACTATCAAATAGTATTTCTCGATACTCCAGGAATTTTAAAACCCGCATATCTTCTTCAAGAAAAAATGATGGATGATATTGATCTTTCTGTAAAAGATGCCGATGTGTTTGTGATTCTTTATGATGTCAGTTCTGAACAATCATTTAAAGGAGCAGAGGAGAATGAATACATTCAGAAAGTGATAAGTGAAAAAGCTAATCCTAAAATTTTAGTTCTAAATAAGATTGATACTATTTCACAAGAACAAGCGCTGGCATTGATTGAACGATTTGAGAAACTAAACATTTTTAAATCAGTTATTCCTGTATCTGCAAATCTTAAATTCAATCTTGAAAGATTACTAAACGATATAGTTGAGTGTTTACCGGAAGGTTCAAAGTATTATCCTGATGATATTGTTTCTGAAGAAAGCGAAAGATTTTTTGTTACGGAGATTATCCGTGAAAAACTATTTGAACTTTATGAAGATGAAGTTCCTTACAGCTGTGAAGTTTTAATTGCCGAATTTATTGAAAGAGAAAATTCAAAAGATTACATAAGTGCTGAAATCGTTGTGGAAAGAGAAAGCCAAAAACCAATAATCATTGGAAAAGAAGGCAGAGCAATTAAATCACTTGGTGAAAAATCAAGAAGAAGCATTGAGGAATTTTTAGATCGTGAAGTTTATCTTGAACTGAGAGTTAAGGTAAGAGAAAAGTGGCGTTCAAATCTTAATATGCTAAAATCTTTTGGATACGTGCGAAGCAAGGATAAAGAATGATTGAGTTCAGATTCAAGTTCAAGATTAAGTTAGATATTTAGAATTGATAGAATAACCTTTGATGAAAAAATACACCGGTGAAATTGCACTTCTATTTAATACTTTAATTTGGGGCGGTACTTTTGCTCTCGTCAAAAATGCTTTTACTGATATTTCACCTTTATTATTTCTCGGATTGCGATTTAGCATAGCTGCTCTGATTTTTCTACCTTTTGTCTATGCATCACTAAAAAAGACAAACAAGCAAACACTCGTGGCAGGGGCAGTTCTTGGATTTTTTTACTTCACTGGATTTGCTTCACAAACTTTGGGATTAAATCTTACCACGGCTACTAAATCAGGATTCATAACGGGAACGTTTGTAGTATTTATTCCAATCTTACAACTAATTATTGAAAAGCGAAAACCCAAATGGTTTAACATTCTTAGTGTTTTTTTAGTATTGATTGGATTGATAATGTTATCAAGCAAAGGCGAGAATGTAATTGATTTTATTAAACAACTCGGTTCAGATTTTAATCTTGGTGATTTGCTAACCTTATTGTGTGCACTACTTTTTGCTTTTCAGGTTGTGTATGTTGATGTATTCACTAAGAAGTATGAATACCTGCCAATGGTATTTGTCCAATTGCTAATTACAGGAATTGGCGGATTTATTTTATCATTTATTTTTTCTATCTCGTCTTTAGAGACAGTTAAGTTTACATTTAATACAACTGTTGTTACTGCTATTCTTTACACAGCAATATTTGCTTCCATAATTGCAACTGTGATACAATTAAAGTTTCAAAAATTTGTTTCACCTACAAAAGCCGGAATTATTTTCTCCATCGAACCAATCTTTGCTGCTGTATTTGCTTACTTTCTACTCAGCGAAAAAATTTCTAATTTTGGCTTAATTGGATGTGTTCTTATTTTTATAGGGTTAATTGTTTCGGAAATATTTTCTGTAAAAGATGAGTGATTTAGGAAGAGCCAAAATAATTGTTACCGGATTAGTTCAGGGTGTTGGGTATAGATATTTTGTGATGAGACATGCAGATAATCTAAATCTGAATGGTTACACGCAAAATCTTTTTAACGGTGAAGTACTTACAGAAGTTGAAGGTGATTTTGGTTTGATAAACGAATTGATAAAACAATTAAAAATCGGACCAATGAAATCACATGTTACAAATTGTTCAGTTGATTGGTTAGAATATAAAAATGAATTTAAAAGATTTGAGGTTAGATATTGAAATTAAATTTTAGAACAGGATTTGGTTTTGATGTTCATGCTTTTGCTGAAGGCAGAAAATTAATAATTGGTGGAGTTGAAATTCCATTTGATAAAGGTTTGGAAGGACATTCTGATGCTGATGTGCTTCTTCACGCAATTTGCGATGCTATGCTGGGTGCATTAGCACTTGGTGACATTGGTCTTCATTTTCCAAATACTGATGAACGCTGGAAAGATTCGGATAGCGCGCTACTTCTTAAACACGTGAATGAAGTAATCAATTCTAAAGGCTACGAATTAGGAAACCTTGATTGTGTTCTTGCAATGGAAAAACCACATATATCTCCTTATGTTGATCGGATAAGAACGCGTATTTCGGAAGTACTAAATACTGAGATTGATCAAATTTCTATCAAAGCAACAACAACAGAAAAACTTGGGTTTGTCGGACGAACTGAAGGTGTAGTATCCTTTGCTACTGCTTTATTGATGAAAAAGGATTAGAATGTTCGAATCAATCCTAACTCAAATTTCTGACTTTACTCCTCTATGGATTTATCTTACAATATTTTTCTTTGCGTTTATAGAAAATCTTTTTCCCCCTTCGCCAAGCGATATTATAGTTGTTATCGGAGGTTCTTTAGTCGGCACGGGAACAATTTCATTCGTCCCTTTATTGATTTCAGCAACATTAGGAAGTCTTGCCGGATTTTTAACAGCTTTTATAATCGGCTGGCAATTTGATAAAAAATTGATCCACTCAGGAAAAATAAAATTTATTAATATTCAGTCTGTGGATAAAGTTGAAACTGCATTTAGAAAATGGGGCTATTATTTAATTGTTGCAAACAGATTTTTACCAGGAACTCGCGCGGTCATTTCATTCTTTGCAGGAATGAGTAGGCTTAACGTTAACAAAACAACAATTCTTAGCCTGGTAAGTTCAGCGTTGTGGAATATAATTCTAATTTTTCTTGGAATATCTTTCGGTGAAAATGTTGATTTGATAGACGGTTATCTTAAAACATACAGTACTATAATTTGGATTTTTACCGGAGTAATAATTTTATTTTTTGTTGTTAGATATTTTATAATAAAGAGAAAAAAATAAAATTGAAGTTTTTATTTAAAAGACAATCCGTTTCAGTCGAAGAAAAAAAAGAAAGGAGAAATGATAGATTTCTATTAATATTATCCGGAATTTTTTTTGGAATTTCATTTACCCCATTTCCTTTTCCATTCACACTCTTACTTTTCGTGGCTTTTGTTCCTTACTTTTTTGTGGTAACAAAAAGACAAACACTATTGAATGTAAACTCAGCTTCATATCTCACTTTTTTTGTGATGAGTCTGGTTACAGTATTTTGGGTTGGAAGCTGGCAAAGTGAAGCAGATCCTTTTTTAATGATCAGCGGAGTGGTTCTGGTATTTTTTCTTCCTTGTGTAATGCTAATAAATTCGACTTTGTATTTTATTTCAAGAAAAGTTTTTAAAAAAGATCTATCACTTTACTTCTTTCCATTCTTTTGGGTAACAGGGGAGTATTTGCTTTCATTGACTGATTTGAAGTTTCCCTGGTTAACAATTGGACACGGTTTAGCAAAGTTTACTTCATTTGTTCAGATTGCGGATATTGTTGGAGCTTTTGGTTTATCATTTATTGTTTTATGGATGAATATATTCATCTTTAAAGGAATAAAATCTTTTAAAGAGAATGTGAAAATTGGTTCGATTTACTTTTCAATTGCCGTATCGATTTTCGTTTTAATTTTAGTTTATGGATTTGTAAAAATATCTTCAACGAGCAATGATGAAGAAAAAATAAAAGTTGGAATCATCCAACCGAATCTTGATCCCTGGAATAAGTGGGAACTTGGCGGACTGGATCAAATACTTGATAACTATTTTGAGCTTTCACAAAAATGTGTTGATGAAGGTGCAAAGATTATCCTCTGGCCAGAAACTGCTTTACCGGTCTATTTATTGTCAGGAACCTATCAGAATGAAGTTGATTCCATCTATTCTTTTCTAAATAAAAATAATGTTTCATTATTAACTGGTATGCCAGATTATTTAATTTATGAAAATAATCCTCCGCGAAATGCAAAGTACAGTGAAGTTAGTAAATACTATTATGCGACATACAATTCAATTTTACTACTTCAACCTAATCGAAATGAAATTCAGCGATATGGAAAAATGCATTTAGTTCCTCTTGGTGAGCATACTCCTTTTGTAGATCAGCTTCCATTTCTTGGAGATTTGTTAAAATGGGGAGTAGGAATCAGCGGTTGGAATGTTGGACAGGATACCACAGTGTTTAAATTTATGAATGGTGAAGACACAATAAAAGTTGGAGGATTAGTTTGTTACGAATCGGTGTTCCCAACTTTTCCAAATTATTTTGTTGATCGTGGTGCACAGTTTTTAACGGTGCTTACAAATGATAGCTGGTACGGAAAGTTAAGCGGGCCATATCAGCATAAAGAATTTGCAAACTTGCGCGCTGTGGAAAACAGAAGAGCAGTTGTGCGCTGTGCTAACGGCGGAGTAAGTTGTTTGATAAACAAGTTTGGAGCAACAGAAGTTGAAACAGAAATGTTTACAAGAACACATTTAATTGTAGATGTGCCGTTAAATAATGAAAAAACATTTTACACAAAAAATCCATTGATAATTCCTGTTTTATCATCAGCATTTTCTTTGTGGATTTTTGGAATCAATATTTTATTGTGGATGAAGAAAAAGTTTAAACTTTAATTGTCCAATTGTTGCATTGCTCGCTTGTTAATTTATTTTAATTAATTAGAAAAGAATAATAAAATGAAAAAGATTTTGGAGTTGTTCCTTTGCAGTTCTCTCCCCTTTAGGGGGAGTTGGAGGGGGCTCTTCTATGATTGACCTAAGAAGCGACACAGTGACACGCCCATCAGAAGCAATGCGCAAAGCAATGTACAACGCTGAAGTTGGTGATGATGTTTTTAAAGAAGATCCAACCGTAAATAAACTTGAGCAGTATGCTGCAGAACTTCTTGGCAAAGAGGCTGCGCTTTATGTTTCAAGCGGAGTAATGGGAAACCAGATATGCTTAAATGTTTTAACAAATCCCGGTGATGAAGTTATTTGCGATCGTGATGCACATATATTTAATTATGAATCCGGTTCGCCGGCAGCATTAAGCGGAATTCAATTATTTCCAATCGAAGGGAAGTATGGAGTAATTACTCCTGAGCAAGTTGAACCGATAATTCGTCCAACTTCTGCTTACTATATGCCGCGCACAAAAGTTATTGAAGTTGAGAATACTCACAACCGTGGCGGCGGAACTATTTGGCCGATTGAGAATATTGTTTCACTAAAACATCTCGCAAAAAAGTATAATCTCTTTTTTCATCTTGATGGTGCAAGAATCTGGAATGCTTCCGTTGCAACCGGAATTTCTGTAAAAGAATATGCCTCACATTTTGATTCCATTTCCTGTTGTCTATCAAAAGGATTGGGCGCCCCGGTTGGTTCCATTATTGCAGGTTCAAAGGATTTTATTAAAGAAGCATATCGTGTTCGCAAAGCCTGGGGCGGAGGAATGAGACAAGTTGGAATTCTTGCTGCTGCAGGTTTATACGCGTTGCAAAATAATATTGAAAGATTAAAAGAAGATCACGAAAAGGCTAAATATCTTGCAGAAAGAATTAATGCAAATCCAAACCTGGAAATTGATATGAATTCTGTTCACACAAATATTTTACTTTTTCATCCTAAAACAATTTCTGTTGAAGAAGGATTAAAACGATGTAAAGATAAAGGATTGCTTGTTTCTGTTGGAAAGATTGATTTGATCCGTGCAATTGCACATCTGGATGTAACATTTGATGAAGTGAAAAAATCTGCTGATATAATTGATCAAGTTTTTAGTTAATTAAATTGTTGATTTGTTTTATTTTTCAATTGTTTCAATTTCAACAATGAAGTAACAATATTGCAATGAATGAATAAATGGATATTAAAGATTTCAAACATAAAATAACCCTCAAAGTGCGCTTTCACGAGGTTGATATGCTTGGTGTTTGCAATAATGCAGTTTACATTAATTTCTTTGAGCACGCTCGATTAGAATATGTGAAAGAGGCAGGATTGATGCCGGAAGGTGGAATATTTTCTGACGGCAGATTGTTTTTTATGGTTAGAAATGAAATTAATTATCGAGGACATTCATTTTATGATGACGAACTCGATGTCTATTCAAAAGTATCATACATAAAAAATTCTTCGTTTGGGTATGATCATTTGATTGTAAGAAAGAAAACTGGAGAAATTATTGTAGATGGAAAAGGAGTTGTTGTTTTTGTTGATCCAAAAACAAGAAAATCAACTCCACTTACTGAGGAATTTATAGAGAAGATTAAAAAGTTTGAATCTGGAGTTATTATTATAAGTTAATAACATCGCAATGACATTCTTAAATTATTGGGAGGTTAAAATGCGCAAACTGATCTTTGATATCGAAACTTGTTCATATCCTTTTGAATCTTTGTCCGAAACTCAGCGTGAGTATCTATTGAAATATGCTGACAAAGAAGTTGATCCCACCAAAAAAGAAGCGATGAAAGATGAAGCAATTCGTTACACCTCACTTTATCCATTTACAGCAAAGTCTGTTGCAATTGGAATGTATGACGTTGAAAAAGAAAAATCCTATGTTTACTACGAATCAGACAAACCTGAAGAATGGAATTCTGAAAGCACAAATGTGTATTACAAAGGATTACCAGAAAAGGAAATGCTTGAATCATTCTGGAAAGTTGCTTTGCACGTTGATCAGTTTATAACATTTAACGGAAGAAATTTCGATGTTCCATTTTTAATGATGCGTTCTGCAATGTTAAAAATTAAACCAACAAAAAATTTAATGGGCTATCGTTATGGTGATATTCATATCGATCTGCTTGAGCAGTTTACTTTTTATAGTACAACAAGAAAATTTAATCTGGATTTTTACTGCCACGCATTTGGAATTGAATCACCAAAATCAAAAGATATTTCCGGAATGGAAGTAAAAACACTTTATGAAGCAGGAAGAATAAAAGATATTGCTGTTTATTGTTCTAAGGATATTTATGCAACTTACCAGTTATTTAAGATTTGGGAAGAGTTTTTGAAATGAAATTGATCAAAAAATTCTGTCACGAAATGGCTCGTGACAGCCGATGAAAAAATATTTTGAGCTAAGTTGCATTACATTCCTAGTAATTCTGTTGAAGCGGGATTAGTTTTAAAACCAGAAGATTTTAGATATTCTATACTCGTGCTTATGTTTGTGATGATCATTCAGTTTAATTTGTTTATACTTAAAATGCTAGAATTGTATTAAGTTAGTTTATCTGTCTCGAAGTGGTTCGTGACAACTAAAAATTAGGCGTAAAAAAGATGAATTTAAAAGAAAGCACCATCCATTTTTTTAATAACATTTTTGAAAAAATGGGAATGGATCCTTTATTTGGTATGACTCTTTTATTCATCATAGTAATTGTACCAACTTTTGGAAAGTTGAAGGTTTGGGGTGAACTACCAGATTATCAAAAGCATTTTTTAGTGTCTGGATGGATTGTAGCTCTATTATCAATTATAACTTTAATAATCAGTTTCTTTTCTAAAAATTAAATTATGAATAAACTAGATCCCAGAATCCAAAAATTTATTTATATCCAATTAATTATAATGACTTTAATTATTATCTTATTAAAATCGTTTAAGATTGATGAAGAAAGATTAGTAATAATATTAATGATCATAGTTGGATCCATTACCCTCATAATTTATAAGAAAAGAATAGAAGAAATCAATAAAAAATAATTTTCTTATCGCTACTGCAAATTGTTCCTAATCTAATAACAGTTTCAAAATTCTATCATTATAAATTTCTTAGAAATATTTACCCCACTTTCCCTTATATTTCCCTATAAAATTTCCAAACTAATTTATACGGCAGTCACGAACCACTTCGTGACTGATTGACAATGGGTAGAAGAGGCAGATTAAATTTAACCGATGAAAGTATTTTCTTTGTCACAACAACAATTGTTGAATTTACACGAGTGTTTTTGAAAGATATTTATTGTGATTTTTTGATAAAGAACATTATTCATTACCAGAAGAAATATCATTTTAAGATACTAGCTTTTGTAATTATGCCTTCTCACTTTCATTGGATTATAGAAGTTGATAGACAATATGGAACAATCTCTGATATTATGCGGGATATAAAAAAGTTTTCTGCGTGGGATATTATGGAAGAGATTGAAAGGAATGACGAAATCCTAATAAATGTTTTTATTGAAGCAGGTAAAAAATATCCTAAACATAAAAGAAAATTCTGGATGCAAAGATTTGATGATGAAGTTATTAGAAATGAAAAAATGTTTTGGACTAAGTTGCATTATATTCATAACAATCCTGTTGAATCAGGGTTAGTTTTGAAGTCAGAAGACTATAAATATTCAAGTGCCCGTAATTATGTTTGTAACGATCATTCAGTTTTATTTGTTGATGCGGAATATGCTGGAATTGAAATTAAATAAATTCTGTCACGAAATGGTTCGTGACAGCCGAGAAAAAGAAAAATTATAATTCACTTAAAAAAAAGATTTAAGAGTAATGAAAGAACCCGAAGTAACTTTTGAGCTTGCCTTAGAGCACGGATTAATTAAAGATGAATGGGAAAAGATTTTAAAAATTCTTGGTCGCACTCCAACTTTTACTGAGCTAGGTGTTTTTTCTGTAATGTGGAGCGAGCATTGCAGTTATAAAAACTCCATTGCACAATTAAAAACATTACCGCGCAGCGGCGGAAGATTACTTGTTGCAGCTGGTGAAGAAAATGCCGGACTAATCGACATTGGTGATGATTTAGCTGTAGCATTTAAGATTGAAAGCCATAACCATCCATCTGCAGTTGAACCCTATCAGGGAGCGGCAACAGGAGTTGGTGGAATTATGAGAGACATTTTTACGATGGGCGCGCGCCCAATTGCTTCTTTAAACTCACTTCGTATTGGATCTTTAAAAGATGCTCGCACAAGATTTTTATTTGATGGTGTTGTTCGTGGTATTGGTGATTACGGAAATAGTTTTGGAGTTCCGACTGTTGCCGGCGAAGTTTATTTTGATGAATCATATCAAGGCAATCCGCTTGTTAATGCAATGGCAGTTGGAATTGTAAATAAAAAACACGTTGCTTCAGCTACTTCAAAAGGTGTTGGCAATCCTATTATGATTGTAGGTTCATCCACAGGAAGAGATGGAATACACGGTGCAACTTTTGCATCAGAAGAAATTTCTGAAAAGTCAGAAGCAAAGCGTCCTTCAGTTCAGGTTGGTGATCCGTTTACCGAAAAACTTTTGCTTGAAGCAACATTAGAAATAATAAAAAACGATTGGCTGATCGGAATTCAGGATATGGGTGCGGCAGGAATTTCCTGCTCAACTAGTGAGATGAGTGCAAAAGGTGAATCAGGAATGAAGATCAATCTTGATAAAGTTCCTTTGCGCGAAAAGGGTATGACAGCTTACGAAATTATGTTGAGTGAAAGTCAGGAAAGAATGTTGTGCTGTGTTAAAAAAGGCTATGAAGATCGCGTAAAAGCCGTATTTGAAAAATGGGATTTACATTGTGAAATTATCGGCGAAGTAACAGATGATAAAACCCTTCATATAGATTATCAAGGTGAACGAAAAGTTACAATGCCTTCGTTTGATTTAGTGCTTGGCGGCGGTGCTCCAGTTTATACACGCGAGCAAAAAGAACCCGAATACTTAAAAGCAACAAGAAAGTTTGATTCAAAAACTTTACCTGAACCAAAATATTTAAGGGATACTTTCTTAAAAGTATTTTCATCACCAAATATCGTTTCTAAACAGTGGGTTTATCATCAATACGATTCGATGGTAAGAACAAATACAGTCGTTGGGCCCGGTTGTGATGCTGCGGTTATTTTGGTAAAAGGAACTAACAAAGCGTTAGCGATGAAAACCGATTGCAACTCTCGTTATGTTTATCTTAATCCCAAAGAAGGAACAAAGATTGCAGTTGCAGAATCTGCACGAAATATTGTATGCTCTGGCGGTGTGCCGCTTGGTGTTACAAATTGTTTGAACTTTGGTAATCCTTATAAGCCGGAAGTTTACTGGCAGTTTGCTCAGGCAATTGCAGGAATGGGAGAAGCTTGCAGACATTTTGATACTCCAGTTACCGGCGGCAATGTAAGTTTTTATAATGAATCACCGGAGACAGCAGTTTATCCAACGCCAACAATTGGAATGGTTGGACTGATTGAAGATTTAAAACACATTACAACTTCATACTTCAAAGATGAAGGTGATGTAATTTATTTATTAGGTGAAGATAAAGAAGAACTTGGCGGAAGTGAATATGCAAAAGTTATTCATAACAAAGTTGCTGGGGAATCTCCTACAATAAATCTTGATGAAGAAAAGAAATTACAGGATACTCTGTTAAATCTTATCAGAAAAGGTTTGATTAAATCTGCACATGATATTTCTGAAGGTGGAATAGTTTCCGCTTTAGCAGAGTGCTGTATTATCAACCAGGAAAAACAAATTGGATGTGAAGTAGAAATTCCAATTAAATCGAGAAAAGATTTTTCTTTATTCTCAGAATCTCAATCAAGAATTATTATTTCAATTTCAAAAGATAAAATTCTTGATCTTGAATCTGAACTTAAAATATCAGGTGTTAAGTTTACTAAGCTTGGTGTTGTCAGTGGATCATCAATGAAACTTAAAAATCTTTTTGAAATAAGCGTAGCTCAGCTATCAGATATTTATTACAATACAATTCCTGGAATCATGTCCGGTGAAGAATAAAATTAAAAAAATTTATAAGAAGTCATCTTTTTTCAAATACTTTAGGCAGCTTAGATATCTATACCATCTTCGCCCGCATTGGCAAAAGACAGGTGAGTTTCTTAAACATTACTTCGGTGGATTGTATAACAGAACCGATCAGCACCATCTTTTTCTATTTTCAGGCGGATTAGCATTTTCACTTTTCACTTGCATCATTCCATTAATATTGATTGTATTCTGGATTCTTGGAAATTTTCTAAGTTCAGAAGAAATGGAATTGCAAATTATTACATTTATAAATACAGCTATTCCATATAGCGAGTATGCTGATTTTGTTAAGCAAATTATTTTTAGTCGTGTTGAAGAGGTAATTGAATTAAAAAATGTTGCGGGACTTTTGGGTTTCGTAGGATTATTTTTTGCCGCAAGCGGATTTTTCAGCAGTATGCGTACAGTGCTAAATAAAATAAATGGAACCGATATAGAGGTAAATATTTTCCTTGGTAAACTAAGAGACTTTCTTGTAATACTGGTTGCGATACTTCTTTTCTTTGCTTCAATTCTTGCTTTACCATTATTAGAGTTATTCAAATCAATTGCTGAATCAACTCCTTATCTTCAATTTTTTAATCATGCAATTTTTCAGCAGCTTTTTACAGTTCTTGCTTCATTATTTATAATGCTCGTACTTATGTATTTGTTTTATAGTTTTATTCCAACATCCAAAATAAAGCATCGTTCCGCTTTAGTTGGTGCTCTATGGGCTTCATTATTTTGGGTAGGGATGAAAACACTTTTTGGATATTATCTTGCAAACTTTCAAACCTGGGGAAGAATTTACGGTACTTATGCGCTGGTCATAGTAATCGCTTTCTGGATTTATTATACAGCCGTAGTTTTTATAATAGGTGCTGAAATAGGTAAACTATTTGATGAAAGATTAAAAGAAAAAATTTCTGCCAAACATCCCAAGCATCAAAGTCTTCCGTCAATAAAATAAATAAATCATTTAGATTCATTTGTGTGGCACAGTAAAATAATAAACAGAAACTAAATCCTTAGTAAAAACAATAAGGACTTTAATTTGCTGAAAAACATATGAACAGAAGTCTAACCACCAGTTGAACAGCCAGAATAATAGTATAATTAAAAAATGCCTAAACTTTCAAAGGGAAAACAATTTATTGATTTATCTGATTATGGAAGACCCCTTGCGGTATTTATTGCTGATCAGTTTAAAGATTCAAAACTCACACCAATACATATAACATTACTATTTACACTTTCTGGGCTGCTTGCTGTCTTTTCTATTATAAAAGGATTTTATATTTCAGCAGGCATATTTCTAATATTAAAATCTATTCTTGATGCGGCTGATGGAGAATTAGCCAGAATAAAAGATACACCTTCCTATACAGGTAGATACCTTGATTCAATCTCTGACATAATTCTAAACTTTTTAATTATTATGGCGGTTGGATATAAAACAAACACAACATTTGTATTTTCTCTTCTTGCATTCTTTGGAATCGAATTTCAAGGTACTCTTTATAATTATTTCTACGTGATATTAAGAGATAATTCCTCTGGTAGTGATTCAACCAGCAGAATACTTGAGAAGAAAGCACCAAATGCTTTTTACGGTGAAAGCCAGCGTAATGTTAATTTAACGTTTTATCTTTATAAAATATTTTATAGTCTTTTTGATAATGTAATCTATCTCTTAGATAAGACTGCAGTACTTAAAAAGAGATTTCCTAATTGGTTCATGACGATAGTTTCACTTTATGGACTTGGAACTCAATTAATGATTATTTCAATAATGCTTTGGTTTGGCTTGATAGATTTCATTATCCCATTCTTTATATATTATACTGCAACTATATTTTTAATTATTCTGATAAGAAAAAACTTTTTAGAAAAATAATAACAGGCTAAATAATATTCTATAAAATTAAATTTTATACTGAGATTATTTTAGCTATTTAATAAAGATTATCTTAGACTTTAAACTTATTAAACGAAATTCTGATCGAGAAATCCGAAAAACATATTGTAAATAGACTCTTATATCGAAAATCATTAAAAATTAAAGGAGCTTAAATGACTGACAAAATTTCTCAGGAGAAACTAATAGAATCTATTGAGTACCAAACAGGTTCAATTGTTAGTAAACAAATTATCAAAAAGCCAAACGGGAATATCACACTTTTTGCGTTTGATAAAGATGAATCATTAACAGAACACACTTCACCTTATGAAGCAGTCGTTTATATGGTTGATGGTGAAATGGAAATTAAGATTGGTGGAAATCCATATAATGTTAAAGCAGGGGAAATTATTGTAATGCCGCCAGATGTTCCGCACGGATTGAAAGCAACAGTAAAATCAAAAATACTTTTAACTATGATTAAATAAGTTCTCAGTTTGATCTCTAAATAATATTTACGATATTATTATTTAGGGCTTATTTATTTGGATAAACAAATCCTTGTTGTTCCGCAACAATTTAATTATTGTAACAATTAAATTCACGAATTACTTTTAATTGGAAATTTCATCCTGTAAATTTAAATCAATGAAATTTTACTTCAAGATGATGATCATTCTCACAAACTATTCACCCACATACTTCCACGCAAGAAAGGATATTTCCTATGGATAATAATGAGGTTCAGCAACGTGTCAAAAAAGTAATTGCAAAGGTTCTTAAAACAAAGGAGGAAAATATTTCTGATAGTGCAAATTTTATTTTTGATCTTGGGGCAGATTCACTTCAGAGTGTTGAATTAGTGGCTGCCTTTGAAGAGGAATTTCAAATCGAAATGGAAGAAGACAAAGCACTTGAAATTCAATCGGTTGCCGATGCAGCAAAATTTATTTCGCAATACCTTAAGTAATTAGGAGAATTGATGAGCAACAATATTTCTGATAAAATAAAAAATATTCACAGAATATTTCATCCACAATCAATTGCTGTTCTTGGTGCTAATAAAGTAAAAGGTACTGTACCTGCCGATATTCTTGTAAACATTTTAAAAGCTGAATTTAAAGGAGTTGTTTACCCCGTCAATCCAAAAGAAAACCATATCTCATCCATAAAAACTTACAAATACGTAATCGATATTGAAGATCCTGTAGATTTAGCAGTTATTGTTTATCCTAGTTCGGTAATGCATATGGCACTTGAACAATGCGGGCAAAAAGGAATAAAGGGTGCGATAATTATTTCTGCAGGATTTAAGGAAGTTGGCGGGCAGGGAATTGAGAGAGAGGAGCAAATAAAAGAAATAGCAAAGAAGTATGGAATTTCATTTATCGGACCAAATTGTCTTGGTGTAATTAATACTGATCCATCTGTAAAACTTGATGCATCATTTGCGCGCAAAATGCCTGAAGAAGGTAACATTGCATTCATTTCACAAAGTGGTGCTTTATGCACAGCTGTTTTAGATTATGCACAGGCTAAGCATATTGGATTTTCTAAGTTTGTTAGTATTGGTAACAAAGCAGACATAAGTGAAATTGATTTGCTTTATTATCTTAAAGATGATCCTAAAACAAAAGTAATTCTCTTATATCTCGAAGAGATAAGTGAGGGACATGGATTGATGAAAGCAGCAAGGACAGTAATTGAACAAACCGGAAAACCAATCCTTGCAATAAAATCCGGAAGGACCAGTGCCGGAGCCTCTGCAGCGGCATCTCATACGGGTTCTCTAGCCGGTAGTGATGAGATATGTGATGCTGCTTTTAAACAAGCAGGAATAATTCGTTGTGATGATATTGAGGAGATGTTTAACAAAGCAATTGCATTTACTTATCAGCCATTACCTAAGAGCAATAGAATAGCTATAGTTACAAATGCCGGAGGCCCCGGTGTGTTAACCACTGACGCAGCAATTAAATATGGATTGGAATTACCAAAATTCAACCCTGAAACAACCAGTATCTTAAAAAAGAGTCTTCCTAAAACTGCAAACATTAATAATCCTGTTGATGTTATTGGTGATGCGCGAGCAGACAGATACAGTGTAGCAGTTTCAAGCATATTAAAAGATGCAAATGTTGATGGTGTCTTTGTGATTCTAACTCCTCAGTCAATGACTGAAATAGAAAATATTGCAACTGAGATAAGCCATCTTGCAAGTCAGTTTGATAAACCAATATACACATCATTTATGGGTGAAGCAGATGTTGCTGCAGGAATAGATATTCTTCAACGGAATAAAATTCCTCATTACATACTTCCTGAATCAATGCCAATTTCATTTGCCACTACATATAAATTCAAAAAAATGCTCGAAGATATTAGAGAACCGGCTGACACTTTTGATGACGTAAAGAAAGAAGCTGCTCATTTGATATTGAACAATGCAATAAATGAGGGTAAAAAATATTTACCGGAAGAAGAAGCTGCTAAGGTTCTTGAAGCTTATAATTTTCCAATGCTGAAAAGCGGATTGGCAAAATCTGAAAAAGAAGCAATAGAACTATCTGAATTGCTTGGTTATTCGGTTGTAATGAAAATTATGTCTGATGATATTGTACATAAGTTTGATGTCGGAGGAGTAATACTTGATATCAAATCAAAAGATCAGGCGGCATTATCTTATAAAAAAATTATTGAAAATGTGAATAGGCACAAACCGGATGCAAATATAAAAGGTGTTTTTGTCAGGAGAATGATACCTCCAGGTGAAGAAGTGATTTTAGGATTGAAACGAGATCTTACGTTTGGTCCTATTATAATGTTTGGTCTTGGTGGAATTTTTGTTGAGATATACAAAGATGTAAGTTTCAGAATTGCTCCGCTGGATAAAAAATCAGTTGATAATTTAATTACTGAGACCAAAGCATCCGCAATTCTTTCCGGTGTAAGAGGACGAATACCAAGGGATATCAATTCAATTAAAGAGTGTATTATGCGTTTATCCCAGCTTGCTGTTGATTGTCCTCAGATTAAAGAGCTTGATATTAATCCCTTAATTGTTCTTGAAGATGGCAGTGGCAGTTTCGTTGCCGACACAAAAATTATGCTTTAACAATTTTTACAGGAGTGTAACATGAGAATTTTAATTTATGATAATTATCAGTCGCTAAGTAAATGGGTTGCTCATTACGTTGCAGGAAAAATTAATCATGCAAAACCGACAAAAGAAAAGCCTTATATATTGGGATTACCAACCGGCTCCTCGCCAATCGGTACTTATGCCGAGTTAGTTGCACTTCATAATGAAGGTAAGGTTTCATTTCAAAATGTAGTTACGTTTAATATGGATGAGTATGTTGATATATCAGAAGATCACCCTGAGAGCTATCACTATTTTATGTGGCAGCATTTATTCAGTCATATAGATATCCCGAAAGAAAATATCAACATCCTGAATGGAAATGCAAAAGATCTTGAGAAAGAGTGTCATTTGTATGAAGAAAAAATAAAATCATTTGGGGGTATCGATTTCTTCTTAGGTGGTATTGGTGCAGATGGTCATATAGCTTTCAACGAACCCGCATCATCCCTTTCCTCAAGAACACGGATTAAAACTCTTACTTATGACACAAGACTTGCAAATGCAAGATTCTTTGGCAATGATGTTAATAAAGTTCCTAAAACTGCTTTAACTGTTGGTGTTGGAACAGTTATGGATGCCAGAGAAGTTCTGATAATAGTAAGCGGTTACAGTAAAGCGCGTGCATTAAGAATGGCTGTTGAAGAAGGTGTGAATCATATGTGGACGGTTTCTATGATGCAGCTTCATCCCCACGGCATTATCGCTTGTGATGAAGAATCAACTTTGGAATTAAAAGTTGGAACAGTAAAGTACTTTAGAGAAATTGAAAGCCATACTTTAAGTGAATTACCAATTGTGTAATTAGTGTCTGAGTTTTTCATCTACTGTTAATTGAGATTATCTTTTTTGCATTGGCAAATTTGAAGAGGATACAATGAAATACAGAAAATTAAATCCGGGAGAAATTAATAACTTAGAAAAAAGAGGATGTATTGCGGAAGATTGGAAGAAGATAAATGTATCGGATGATTTTAATATTGAGTTAATTAGAAACGTAAATTTCAGTGATGAAATTTTTATTGGTAATAATGTCAGAATTCAGGATATAAAAAAACTTTCAAATTACGTGATTGAAAATGATGTAGTTCTCGAAAATATTGGCAGCCTAACTGTTAATTGCGATACATATTTTGGTAATGGAACCAGCATCAGCATACTTAATGAAGGTGGTGGAAGGGAATTATTGCTTTATGATAAATTATCTGCACAAATAGCTTATCTGATGGTAACCTGCAGGCATGATTTTGAATTCATCAAATCGTTAACGGAGATAATTGAAAATTATTTCGCATCAAAAAAATCAAACATCGGTAAAATTGGACAAGGATCCGTAATAAAAAATTGCGTAACAATTAAAAATGTTTTGATAGAAAACTCAGCAATTCTTGAAGGAGTAACCGATCTATTTGAAGGCACCATACTCAGCAGTAAAGATGACCCGGTTAAAATTGGAAACAGTGTGATTGCAAAACATTTTATAATACAATCAGGTTCATCCGTTACAGATGGAGCTTTAATTGAAAATTGTTTTATCGGGCAGGGAGTGAAAATTGGAAAACAATATTCAGCAGAGAATTGTGTATTCTTTTCAAACTGTGAAGGATTTCATGGTGAGGCGGTAAGTGTTTTTGCAGGGCCCTATACTGTTACACATCATAAATCCACATTGCTTATTGCTGCAATGTTCTCATTTTACAATGCAGGCAGCGGTACAAATCAAAGTAATCACATGTACAAACTTGGCCCATTACATCAGGGAATTCTAGAAAGAGGGGCAAAGACAGGATCATTTTCTTATATGCTCTGGCCGTCTCGAGTTGGTGCTTTCAGTGTTGTGATCGGAAAGCACTATACAAATTTTGATGCAAGCGAATTTCCTTTCTCCTATATCAATGAAGAAGATGGGAAAAGTATTCTCACTCCTGCTATGAATCTTTTTACAGTCGGAACCAGAAGAGACAGTGAGAAATGGCCTACTCGAGATAGACGAAAAGACGTATTGAAGTACGATATTATCAGCTTCGAACTTCTTAATCCCTATATCATTGGTAAGATACTCGAAGGTTCAAAAAGGATGAAAGAACTACTTGAGAAAGCTAATAAAGAACAGGAGTATGTCTCTTACAAAGGATTAAACATCAAACGATTGCTGCTTAAAACGTGTACTAAATATTATGAAATTGCAATTAAGATTTATATCGGACAGGAATTACTTAAAAGAATATTTGATGAGAATGACTTTGAGAAAATAAAATCTTTATTAAAATATGATCCGGCACTTTACAGCGAAAAGTGGGTAGATGCTGCGGGAATGTTTATCAGCAAAAAGGATTATGATAGCTTAATCGAATCAATAAGGGATAAAGGCATTAAGGATCTTGACACTTTAACTGAAGAGTTACAAAAGCTAAATGAAAAATACATATCAGCAAGCTGGGCTTGGTGTGCTAATCTGATAGAAAAAAGAACTGATACAAAAATTGATGAATTAAGCAGAGCCCAGTTGGTTCAGATAATTTCTGATTGGCGGGATAACAGCATCAAGCTTAATAATATGATTCTTAAAGATGCTGAGAAAGAATTTGATCAGGTTAGCCAAATAGGATTTGGTTTGGATGTAGATGACGAAGTAAGGGAAAAAGATTTTGAAAATGTAAGAGGAAAATTTGATGAAAATAAATTTGTTAAACAATTGAAGAGCGAATCTGAGTTCATATCTAATGAGACAGCAAGATTTATAGATTTAATAGAAGCAAATTGATATTATTTGACAATTCTCTAGCTTGACAGTTTAACATTTATGCGTTAATTTTAATCAGACAATTTTATCTGATTAGGAAATGACAGTATTTTTTTCAAAAAAATGTGAATATGGATTACAGGCAGTTCTATTTATGGCTGCTCGTGATGAAGAATGTGTTTGTCCCGCTGAAGAGATTTCTAAACAACTAAACATACCCAAAGAATTCATATCTAAAATACTCCAAAGCTTAACTGAAAGCGGAATCGTAGAATCTAAAAAAGGTAAATCCGGCGGATTTAAACTTGCAAAGCATCCATCTAAAATAAAATTAATAAGTATCGTTGAAGCGATTGATGGTTTAGATAGTTTTAATTCGTGTGTGCTGGGATTTCCACATTGTTCACCTGATAAACCCTGTCCAGTTCACCATCAATGGGGGGAATTACGAACTAAAGCGTATGAAATGCTAAGTTCAGAAACGATTGATAAGTTCAAAGAAAAAACTTTGAACAAAATTAGAATATAAAATTTTTTATTAGATAATCAGACTTTATAATCTGATCTAAAAATATGAAACATTCAAACTTAATTGAAAATTATAAAGAAGCTGCTGAAGAGGTCATTTCGAATGAGTCTTCGAGTGAGAAATCTTTACAACTAAAAGAGAAAAAGATTTCTCTCCCGATAAATCGGGATCGAAATGACGCAATCAAAATATCAAAGACCAGAATAATTCGTAACGATGAAAAGGGGATTCAGAAAACAAGATTTATTGTTCAATCAGTTTTTGCTGCACTTTGTGTTTGGATTGGAGTTGAGTTTTATCTTTTCAATCAATACTTAGTTACAAACGGCGCAACTGCTTTTTATTCACGCCCACCCGGCGTGGATGGATTTCTTCCAATCAGCTCTTTTATGAGTTTTTATCTTTTCTTAACTACAGGAGAAATTCATTCAGCACATCCTGCAGGATTTTTTATTTTTCTTTCTATCGTTTTAATGTCATTGGTTTTTGGTAAATCATTTTGCAGTTGGTTTTGCCCAATTGGATTTATTTCAGAATTAGTTGGAGATTTTGGAGAAAAGTTTTTTAAACGCAGATTAAAACTTCCAAAGTGGCTGGATTATCCTTTACGAAGTTTAAAGTATTTATTACTTGGATTTTTAGCATACTCTGTTATATTTCTGATGTCTGAATTGGCGCTTAAATCATTTCTTGATAGTCCGTATAATCAGGTTTCAGATGTTAAGATGTATTACTTCTTTGCAAATATTTCTCAAACTGCTTTAATTGTTATTGGAGTTTTGTTTGTTCTTTCTGTTGTGATTAGAAATTTCTGGTGCAGATTTCTTTGTCCTTATGGTGCATTGCTTGGAATATTTTCTTTGCTGAGCCCAAATAAAATTCAGCGAAATGCAGCAAGTTGTATCGATTGCGGACTTTGCAACAAAGCTTGTCCATCTTTTATAAAAGTGGATAAAGTAAAAACAGTTATTTCTGATGAATGTTCTACTTGTTTGAATTGCGTTGATGTTTGTCCCGTTAAAGATACTTTGGAACTGAAAACAATTTTACCGGGAAGGAAAAAGATCAGTAAAAAAATGGTTGCAATCGGAGTTGTTTCAATCTTTATGCTAGTAACTGGATTTGCAATGTTAACAGGTAATTGGCAAAATAACGTCACCAGAGAAGAATATTTAAAGCACTACAAATTGATGAACAGTTACGGTCATCCAACAGGTACAAAAGAATTTAAAAAGCTGAATGAAGAAGTTGAGATGAAGAATAAACAATTAAATAATAAATAGTTGTCACCCTGAACCTGCCTGTCGGCAGACAGGCTTGTTTCAGGGTCTGACTCTTATATGAAAGATGCTGAAATAAATTCAGCATGACACAAGAAAATTATGAAAAGACACCCGGCACTAATTCCTTTATCACGCGATCATAAGAAAGGCTTAATGCTCGCCCAACTATTAAAAAAGAATGCTCCGGAATATAAAGGTCTGCCAACAGATCCGATCGGCAAAATGAATTATGCAAAAGAACTCTATAAAAATGAACTTGATCGGCACTTTAGAGAAGAGGAAGAATTTGTTTTTCCATATTTAAAGGGCAGGAGTAAATATATTGATGAACTGGTGACTGAAATTCTATCTGAACATAAGATTTTAAAGAGTAGTATACTTTCGTTGGACGATGATGATTCTTTAATGGATAATATGGATAAGATCGGGCACCTGCTGGAATCGCACATAAGAAAAGAAGAAAGAAATTTATTTGAAACAATCCCGCAGGTACTTAGTGAAGAAGAACTTAAAATATTAAAACAAAAATTTGATCAAACAAGACCGTCAAAAAATTCCTGTAAAACAAAATAACACCAAATACATTCAACTATGAAAAAAGTAATAGATAAAATCAAACCGCCACCCAAATGGAAAGTCCCGGTTTTATTCAGTCTTGGTATTTTAGCAGGCCTATTTTTCTTTGCTCTGCATGTTGGAAGAGCAACTTCTTATTTATCAGATAAACCGGAAGCTTGTATCAATTGTCATGTTATGAATCCGCAATATGCTACGTGGGAACGAAGCAGTCATGCCCGGGTCACGGTTTGTAATGATTGTCACGTACCGCAGGATAACATTTTAAAAAAGTATTACTTTAAAGCAACAGACGGAATGCGCCATTCATTTATGTTTACTTTTCGTTTAGAACCTCAAGTGATACAAATTAAGCAAGCTGGTAAGACTGCGGTGCAGCAGAATTGCATTCGCTGCCACTCCGAAACAATACATCCTATTTCTGTAAGAGCAATAAGTAATCAAAAAATTCAGGAAGAAGGTGATGGCTACTGTTGGGATTGTCATAGGGAAGTTCCTCACGGAAGGGTTAATAGTTTATCTTCAACTCCATATGCAAGAGTTCCCGTTTTAACCTCACATGTGCCGGAGTGGTTAGAGAAAAGTTTAGGACTAAAAAAGAATTAATTATTAATAAATCATTTGGAATAAAGTTATGAGACCAATTAGTGAAGTAGTAAAAAACAAGCCATGGTTAGGATGGTTATTGTTCTTTGCAACCGCAGTGGTAGTTTTTTTAGTCGGATTGTTCGCCTCGTCTATAATTGAAAGAAGAAGTGAATCCGCAACACTGCAAATTGTAAAACCAATAAATGATTGGGAACCTCGTAATGAGGTTTGGGGAGAAAATTATCCACGGGAGTTTGAATCATATCTTAAAACTTTGCGAACAGATTTTGCAAGCAAACATGGCGGATCAAAAAAGATAGATTATCTTGAAAAATATCCTGAACTTGTTGTGATGTGGGCTGGTTATGCTTTTTCAAAAGAATACAATCAGGGCAGAGGTCACGGTCATGCGATTGAAGATATTAGAAATATTTTACGCACCGGAGATAATGAAAATAGTCCAATGCCTGCTACTTGCTGGACATGCAAAAGCACAGACGTACCAAGAGTTATGAATGAAATAGGTGCCGCTAATTTCTACAAGAAAAAGTGGACTGATCTTGGTTCAGAGATAGTCAATCCTATTGGATGCCAGGATTGCCACGATCCGAGAACAATGAACTTAAGAATTACCCGTCCTGCACTTATCGAAGCATACCAGAGACAGGGAATAGACATGAGTGAATTTTCAAGACAGGAAATGCGTTCACTTGTTTGTGCACAATGCCACGTTGAATATTACTTCAAAGGTAAAGAAGAAAAGTATTTAACTTTTCCTTGGGATAAAGGTTTTAGTGCAGATGATATGGAAGCATACTTTGATGAAATAGAATTTTCTGATTGGACACACGCACTCAGCAGAGCACCAATGCTAAAAGCACAGCATCCGGATTTTGAATTATTTATGACAGGCATCCATGCTATTCGCGGAGTTTCCTGCTCGGATTGCCATATGCCGTACAAATCAGAAGGCGGAGTTAAGTTTACAGATCATCACATTCAATCTCCATTGAACAATATTGCTAACACCTGCCAGGTTTGCCACCGTGAGGATACTAATAGAGTGATGCAGGATGTTTACGATAGGCAGGATAGAATTGAAGAGATAAGAAGAATAGCTGAGAAAACATTAGCAGCTGCTCACATCGAAGCAAAAGTTGCCTGGGATAGTGGTGCAACAGAAGAACAAATGAAACCGATATTAAAACTGATTCGTCATGCTCAATGGCGATGGGATTGGGTAGCCGCTGCAAACGCTCTTGGTTTCCATGCGCCTGTTGAAGCATTAAGAGTTCTCGGTACATCAATACAACGTGGTGAAGAAGCAAGAAGAGAAATTGCAATTCTATTTTCGAGGCAGGGCTGGAAATATCCTATTGATATGCCTGATATCTCTACAAAAGAAAAAGCACAAAAGTTTATCGGACTGGATATGCAAAAATTAAATGTAGCAAAACAAGAATTTCTAAAGACTACAACCGTTAAGTGGGATGAAGAAGCAAAAAAGCGTCAGGGATTTTTGTACGAGTATAAATTAAAAAAATAAAACTCTTACACTTTCTGTCACATTGAGCCCCTATAGAGATCGGGATAAACTCCGTCGAAATATGACAAACTCAAATACATTAATGTCCCCCTTCGACTCCGCTCAGGGTGACACTTATTAAAAAATTAACAACATATTATGAAAAAAATATTTTTACTTATCGCATTCACAATTATTATCAGTAACAGCTATGCACAGGAACTTGATGGCTGGAAAATAAAAGGTCAAATCCAATTAAGGACAGAGGTTGATGGAAGAGATTTTTCAAATGAAACTCATCCTTTAACATTTGCAAGTTTAAGAACAAGACTTGGTGTTGAAAAAACTTTTGCTAATAAACTCCAGTTTGTAGTGCAGTTCCAGGATTCAAGAGTTTTTGGAGAAGAGACCAATCCTAATCTTCCTATTGATAATATCGATCTTCATCAGGGATTTGTAAAATTTATGAAACCTTTTGATCTGGATGTTGATATACAGGCAGGTAGATTTGAGGTTGTATATGGAACTGAAAGATTTCTAGGATCTTCAAATTGGAGTTATACAGGCAGAGCTTATGACGGAGTTAGATTCTCTATATTGCCAACCAGCTGGGATATTGATCTCTTTGCTCTTACTATGAACGAAAGTGTGAGGTATATACCGGCTCCGTTACCTGCTTTATATCCTTATCCACAAACTGCTACACCTTCTACAAGCTTGTATGGGTTTTATAAAAAAAATAATATTACTGATAACCATAAATTTGATCTTGTTGGATATTATGAAATCAATCGTGAAGATGTTGCCCCGGATACAAATCGTTTTAATACTTTTACTTTTGGTGGAACTTATTGGGCTAACTTTGGTGATCTTTCAACCACGCTGGAAGCCGGCTATCAGTTAGGACAAAGATTAGGTGTTGATGTTGGCGCTTATCTCATCTCTCTACAGGGTATGTACAAGACAGGAATTACTTCCTTTGGTTTGGGAGCTGATTTCCTTTCGGGTAATAATCCGGATACAGATGATAAAAATGAAACTTACCTTCCAACATATGGAACTGGACATAAATTCTTTGGATATATGGATTATTTTCCTGTTCATTCTTTTGGTTACGGAGTTAATGATTTTTACTTAAAAGCTAATATCAATCCTTCCGGCTCGCCGTTTAGTTTTGCTGTGGATCTGCATCATTTTATGTCAAACCAATCCATCATGATAACCACATCGGAAAATCCGGATGGTTCTGAACAAAATACTTTTGGACAGGAACTGGATCTGACTATTAGATACAGTTTTATTGAAAACACATTTGTTACCTGGGGCGGCAGTTTGTTCTTTCCTGGTGATTTGATGAAGGCAATTTATGATCCAAGAGAAGATGCTGCATTCTGGACATATCTAATGATTACTGCAAACTTATAAAAGTTTAGAGGTGCAGAAATGCACCTTTATAAAATCAACTTAACTCAATTCATTTCTTTAGGCTTAATTATTTCGTTCTTAATTAATTCGCGCATAACAATCTCAGTCATATCACTCTTAAATGCAAACTCATAACGTATATCCATCACATAAGCTTTCAGCCGCATTTTCAAATACGATTTTTTATCCTTTACTTCATTAAAGAACAGAACAACAATTGGTTTGTTTAAATAAATATATCTTGAAACCTGCGCCGCCTCTAATGCAATTCGCCTAACCTTTTCAGTATCGATATCGATTGGAAGAAATAATTCAGCAACAACTTGACAGTTTGGTTCTCCGGAATTAGAGTTTGATACTGACTTACTCATTAAATCACCATTTGGGATCGTTACTACAGAATCATCCGGAGTAACTATTCTTGTAGAGCGCAAACCAATTTTTATAACTTCACCATAGTAGTTGTCAATTTCAATTTTATCGCCTACTTGAAACGGACGGTCGATTATTATCATAATTCCGCCAAAAATATTTTTAAATATATCCTGTGATGCGAAACCAATAGCAATACCTAATGATGCAAGGATAGCAATAACCGTTTCTGCGGGTGGACTAAATATTCCATGGATTATTAAAAAGAATATGAATGCCCAGGCTAAGATTCTTACAACAGGGATGAATCCTTTTAAAGTAATTCTATAATTAGTACTCTTCTCAGCAAAAATATCCAGAAACTTTGTAGTAAATTTTATTACATACAAGCCAACTAAAAAGAATATCAAAGCCCAGAAAATTTTTCCAACAGAAAACAGGTTTTCAATTGGCGGAGGTGTAAGATCTAATTTCCCTTTATCATTAGTTTTATCTGTGTTTTGATTAGAATTGTCTAATTCCACCACAACAGTATCCTGTTTCACTTGTTTCTGCAGTGTATCAGACTGTGCATTGTTGACAAAGTTTACAAACAGAATGAGTATCAGTATTGTTACAAATTTTATATTCATACTTTTCACAATTGTTAATGAATTATATTCCTGGACTTTAATAATCCTACAATTTGCCTGTATAGTAATGGATTGATTATGTACAATCCGTTTTGCTCTATAATGATTCCGTCATCGTGCATTAATAAAAATAGTAACTTAGATTTATTAACAGAGCAGCCAAATATTTCTGCATGATCCTGAATTTTCAAACCGTCGTGAATTAGTAGTGCAGAAAGGCAAAAGATTTTTTCACTTGATAAATTTTCAAGGAATGAGTAGTCCAACTCAGGGGGCGAACCGATTTTTATAACATCATTTACAATATCTTTTGCTGATCTAAGCCAGAAAACAAGCGCCAGACTAATATTGCTTTGAGCAAATTTATTTAGTTCGATAAAATATTTATTTTTCAAAAAAGGCTGCCTCTCTTCTTCTGTAAGCTTTTTATAAGATTTCGTTTTTAATGTATGCTCATCTGCTTCATAATTAATACTGTAACCGCTAATCCTATGCCTCTTAGATACCAGACTAGTAATTTGCTTTTCATTAAGTTTTCTAAGATTCACTATATATCCAAAATAATCTGAGGCATTAATAGTGTTATTAAGGTATTTCCAACTGTAAAGAGTACAAGTAGAAAGCCAAAATATATTTTTATTTGTTTTAGATATTATCTCAAAAAACATTTTCAGTACATTAAAGCCATCAACCTTACGCAAAAATAATTTTTGAAGGTTCTCAATTATGATTAAATGTTTTTCCTTCAAGCTGTTCAGGTATATAATCAGATCATCCACAGAATTAAACTTTTCGGTTCTAAGTAAATCGGAAAAGAGTTCTAAATATTCATTGGAATCGCTCAAAGAAAGAACAGCTGTGTGCCTGATGACAGGAATACTGTTTTTATTAAGAAATAAAAAATTGTTTATCAAAGAAGTTGAACCACTGCCTTTTTCTCCAATAATTATTGTTGGAGAAAATTTCTCTTTCTGCCAACTGTTAAAAGCCTTACTCAACTCTTTTAGTTCATCATCTCTGCCAAAAAATAATCTTTCATCCTCAAGAGGCTTAACTTCAAATAATCTCTGATAAACAAAAGGAAGTTTTAATATCGCGGTTTGTGTTTCGGCAAGATAATCAGATACTTCGCTGGCGATTAACTTAGCTTTCTGTGTTAATCCCAAAAGCTCGCGAACTCTTGAATATTGATTATTAATGTCTTTGAATAATTTTCTTATGAGCCAAAAAATCTGAGGCAGGATATTCTTAATATTTTCAATTATTTTTTTTCTTACTTGTTTTGATCTTTGGAGAGCTTTTGCTTTAGCAAGGCTAAGACGTATATCGAAAATTTTTTCAGTTTTTGTAAGGTTTTTTAACTCTGAATTAAATTCAGATGTTGCAGCACTCAACTCAGAATTAAAAATAATTGACAGTCCATCAAATTTATTTTTAACCTCAAATATTTTTTTAACAGCTCGGTCCAATCCTCCAACAGCTATGGTTTTGGATTTTTCCACATCATTTTCAGAATCAAGTAAATTTAAAGCTGATTCAACAATAAAATCAGCTATATGATCAATTTCATTCAATTCATTTTGAATTTGCTGAACCTGAGAGTTTATAAATGTTCTAAATTTTTCTGTTGTATTAAAAAATTTTGGTGCCGCTGAATATTCGATTATCTCTCGGGGAGAAAATTTATTTATCTCTGAATCTTTAATTTCTTTATCATATTCATCTGTCTTAACCAACGACCTTATTTGTTTAATACTATTAACTTCATCCCTGATTAGATTATCAAACTCAGCTACTAAACCGGCCAGATTCTGATCAAGTACAGCATTATTTATATCAGGAATCAGATTGTTAGTTAAATTCTGATCTATCCGAATTTTAATCTCTTTATAGGATTTTAATAAATTACTTTTATTATTCGCAGTGCTTAATTCTCTATGTAAACTTTTAATAAATTCAGCTAGATTGTTTGAACGGGGAATTAGATTGTTCTCTACACAAGATTTAAAAACTGAACTATATTTTTCAAGCTGAACTAAAGTATTGTATCTTATCTGATAAAGTTCATTGTTCATATTCCAATCATCGCCGAGAGAAATGAGATTATTCCGCCAACCTTTTAAAACCCGTAATGCGTTATCTGAAATTTGTTTATTTTTTTTCTTTAGAACTCCTCTTCTTAATTTCCATCCAGGATTTTCAATGGTTCCGGCCTTTAAATAATCTGTCTCGTACTCGGTTATAACAGAGTTAATTGACAGTTCTATCTCATTATTTAAAGATTCTTCGAACTGATTCAGCTTTAGGACTAAATCACTTATCTTTTGTTGAATATTAATGGGAATAATTTCATTTAACGAACTACTATCATTCGAGGTATTTAGTTTTTGGTTAATATTTTCATCAATCGATTCGTATATATTCCACATTGCTTTTGCGCTGCTGCTTCTGAGCATGAATAGTTTACGAGCAATTTCAATTAATTTTAAGGATAAATTGTTATTTAGATGAAACTGTCTTAGACTCTTTAATAAAACAATTCGTTTCCATATTTTTTTTTCTTTAACAGGTTTGTGAAAAAGTTTTCGGAATATATTACCAACTGATATAGGAATATTTGAAATGTTATAGAAGAATTTCTTAACAGGCTTACGAATTTTTATATTAAGTTTATCATCAGGTCCTTTTATAAATCTTTCAGGATCCTGATACTCTTCTACTTTTTCATCAGAATCTGAAATAAATTTATCTAAAGCGGAATAAAAATCGGGGAAAATCAGTTGTAAAGTTGTTGTTTCATTAACTTCAAAATAGGTGGTAATCAACTTTTCTATTTGTTTATTAACAGTTAATACATTCTCTAGAATAGCTGTTTTACCGGAACTTAAATCAGTTTCAGAAGCCTGCTGAAGTTGTAGCAATAGAATTCTGCATTTATCAATAAACTCACGCTGCAATTTTATTCGATTCTTTATCACAGGCAGGAACTTAAGTTTAGCTAATGAATCAACAGTTTGTTTTACTACATTAAAATCTTCATTCATAAAATTCTTTTTAGTTTATATTAATTATTATTTGCCTCAGGTTTTGTTCCTGCTTTTCCCTCAATTGAATTATTATAAAATCGCTGTGTTGGGTAAGCAAAATCAATATCATCACATTCTGAAAACTTATCAAGAATATCCTCCCAGATTTTCTCTTCAATAGATCTTCTTTCCCTGGGATCACACATATATCTTATTGTAAGCATAACGCCGCTGTCTTTTACTGATGTATAAACGATCGGAGTAAGTTTAGTATAAAATATAAGAAATTTTTTTGCTGCTTCTTTAATTTGTCTATCCGCTTCAGTGCTTAATAGAACTCCATGGTGATTTACAATGTCAGTTAAAATCTTTTTAGCTTTTTTCCATTTGCTCTCAAATGTTAACAGCACAGGTATCTCGTTCCAAATATACTGGAAGCCTGCGGTATAATTTGCCTGTGGTTCAGTAAACACAATTCCGTTTGGTATGTGAATTATTCTTCCAGTGCTTTGATCAGCATCTACCCAGTTTCCAATTTCATTTAATGAAAACTGGAAAAGTCTGATGTCTATTACGTCGCCGGAATGGTTTCCTATCTGAATTCTGTCGCCTACTTTAAATGGCTGCCTGATTAGAACAAAGAACCAGGCTACCATATTTACCAATGGATCTTTTAAGGCGATGGCTATACCAGCAGAAACTAATCCTAAAAATGTACCAACAGAGCCAAATAGTTGCAGCCAAACATTTGATAATAATATTATGATTAGAAAAACTGCAAAGTACAATGATATTTTCTGCCATTGATACCTGATTTTTATATCTTCAATCTTTGATATCCAGAATCGTCTAATTAATCTTTGGATACTTATGATTAAGAAAATCATTACTAAAGATTCAATTATTTTGTATTGAAGATCAGGTGTCAGCCCCAAGTAATTATTGATAAACTCCTGCATGGCATCTTAACTCATAATAATTTTAAATTTCTACTAAATCCAAAATAGTTTAATTTAATCTATTTCTTCAAAATTACTTCATATAGATCCTGGCGTCTGTCAAACCAGTTTAACGTACTTCCCTGAGAACGATGCCTCTTTAGAAGTTCTAAGTCAACATCATGAATAACAACAGTTTCTACATTTGGAGTACATTCTGCAGCTATTGCATCTCTGGAAAACATAAAATCGGAAGGAGTGTATATACCTGATTGAGCATACTGAATATCCATATTTTCTACAAAAGGCAGGTTACCAACATTACCAGCCATAACTGCATAAATACCGTTTTCAATACATCTTGCCTGAACACATTGCCTAACTCTTAAATACCCATATCTTTCATCGGTACAAAATGGTACAAATAAAATTTCAGCACCTTTAGATACAGCAATCCTGCTAAGTTCTGGGAATTCAACATCATAACAAATTTGAATATTAATTTTTCCTCTGTCTGTTTCAAAAACTTCAACTTTATCGCCTGGTTTTATGCCCCACCATCTTCTTTCATTAGGAGTGATGTGAATCTTATATTGTTTTTCCATTGTTCCATCTCTTCTGAAAAGATATGCAATGTTGAACAGATCATCATCTTCTTTTGTAAAGTGTGAGCCGCCGATAATATTAATATTGTATTTAATTGATAACTTATTGAATAGTTCCAAATACTGTGGTGTAAATTCGGCAAGATGTCTTACTGCTACACCAGGTCTTTCATTGGGTAAAAAAGATAATAATTGTAAAGTGAATATTTCAGGAAATACAACAAAATCACTTTTATAACCTGAAGCAACATCAGTAAAATATTCACATTGTGTAGCAAATTCTTCAAAACTTTTTATGGGCCGAAGCATATACTGAACCGCACAAATTCTAGCCTTTTTAGAAGTAACTATTTTTTTACCTATTGGTGGCACATAATCAATATTAGACCATTCAAGTAATGTTGCAAAACCCGCCGATTCCTCATCTCCAATCATATAAGCAGGGATTATTCTTTTTAGAACAAATCCATTTGCTAATTGAGAGGTAAGTACGGGATCCACAAGTTCTTTGTTCATAACTTTTTCTACATACTCCCGAGCCGACATTTTCTTTTGATGCTTTAAATAATTTGGAATTCGGCCACCAATAACTATGTTTCTAAGATTATATTTTTTAACAATTTCTTTTCGGGCTTCGTATAATCTTCTGGCAAGTTTCATAGAACGATAATCCGGATGGACCATGATTTCAATGCCGTACAATGTTTCAGCATCGGGGTCATGGTTAGTTATATAACCAGAGTCGCTTAGAGTTTGCCAGTTATCGCTATCAGCATACAGATCAAAATCGATAATTAAACTACTTGATGAGGCAACTATTTTGTTATCAATTATTATACAAATTTGTCCTTCTGGAAATATTTCCAACTGGCTTTCTATTTGTTCTATCTTCCAAGTGTGCATTCCAGGAAAACACAATTTTTGTAGCTCAACAAGACCATCAAAATCTTTCAATTTTATGGGTCTGATTTTTATTTTTTTCTCAAGTGTTTTGAGATCTATTTTTTTCATACTAATCCTGATTTATAAATAAGACGTGTTGCTAATTTGACTTTATATAACAAAAAAAATGCTTAATTCAAATTTATTGTTTACTGTCTTTGTCGAAGATCTTATGATATCTTGAATAAATGATGATATATAGAGATGTAGACTATTTACATTTCATTATACGAAATATCATATTTTGTAGTTTTGATTAATGTTTTAACACCCGTGCTAGGTATAGAAAATATTTAATAGGTATAATAAATCACTTGTTTTTTATGATAATCCAATTATTTTAGTTTGTAAATAAATCAATTTTATATATTTGGCAATTGAAAAGCATAGTTAAAAATATCTTAACGACAATAGTTGCGTTAACGCTACTCATCAGCACGACCGGTTTTCAGGTCTACAAGCATATCTGTGCTTCACACGGTCATTCGGCTATCTCTTTAGTTGAAACTCCTAGTTGTGAAAAGGACCATCTATTTGCTGAAGAAATTGATAATTGCTGTAATATGGAAGAAGAAATTCCTGAACCAAATTGTTGTGAATCAGAACCGACTGGTAAATCTGATTTAATCAATTTCACTTCTCCAGAAGTTACCTGTTGCACTTCTTCTGTTGAAAGCAATCAATTAGAAAGCAGTTTATTTCCACCTGTTGAGAAGAAGATTAGTTTTTTAGAAGATTATTTTGTTATCATACCGCTAAATATTATTGAGCTTCAAAACTCAAAACCTGTAATTGTAATAGATAATATTGATCTACCACCGCCAATTTTTGGCAAAGCACTTCTCCAAATAATTCATCAACTCAAGATAGATACACCAATCTGTTAATCTAACAAGCCCTTTAAGGACTTCTGAATAACTCAGTTTTTCATATTCGTGTAAACGGAGATCAATTGAGCGTTCAGTAGTTTCCCACGTTCTCCCGAAGGGATGCCTATAGCGTGGGAATGAAACAATTAGAATTTTAACAAATAGGTGTACAATGAAATTATTTTTTTATTCCTTTTTTATTTTGATGCTTTCGAGTATTTCAATTGCACAGAGTTTAAAAGGAAAAGTATATGAGCTGGATGACAAAGGGGAAAAGATTCCACTCATTGGGACAAATGTATTTTGGGAAGGAAGCCAGGTTGGAACTACCACAGATGAAAACGGTTTTTTCAATTTAAGGAAGATTGAAACTGATCATCTTCATCTTGTTGTAAGTTATATTGGTTATCAACCAGTTGAGATGGAAATTCCTACAGATCTTGACACAATTGAAATAGTTTTATCAATCAATCGGGAATTGAATGAAGTAGTTGTGACGGGTACTTCTCTTTCCAAATTCATTGATGAACTTGATGCAAAACAAACAGAGATAATTACATCCAAAGAATTATTAAAAGCTGCCTGCTGTAATTTATCTGAAAGTTTTACAACAAATGCTTCGGTTGATGTTCAGTTTCAGGATGCAGTAACGGGTGCAAAGCAAATTCAACTTCTTGGCCTATCCGGTTTATACAGTCAAATGTTGTTTGAAAATATTCCTACGTTAAAAGGATTGGGGAGTACATTTGGACTGGGTTATGTTCCAGGCCCTTGGATGACTTCAATCAGTGTATCAAAAGGCGCGGCTTCTGTTGTAAATGGATATGAGTCGATAACAGGACAGATAAATCTTGAGTACAAAAAACCTGATGATCTTGAAAGATATTACTTTAATGTGTTTCAAAGTACGCACTTCAAAACTGATTTGAATGCAAATGCCGCGACCCATCTGAACGAAAACTTAAGTACAATGATTTTGGCACACGTAGATTTTAATCAGAAAGCGATGGATGATAATAATGATACTTTTAAGGATCAGCCGAATGTTAAGCAGTTTAATTTTATAAACAGATGGAAGTATCAATCATTTAAAGGTTTTGAATCTCAGTTTGGTGTGCAAGTGTTAAACGAGGAAAGACGAGGCGGACAAACTACTGAATCACACTCAAATACGGGTATTCATTTAGATCATCCTTACCAAATAAATGTTGATACAAAACGTTATGAGGTGTTTGCAAAAAACGGTTATGTGTTTGATGATGAAGCTTATACAAGTGTTGGATTGATTTTGAATGCACAATGGCACGATCAAAAATCTTTGATTGGATTAAGACAATATAATGGAGATCAGAAAACATTTTACGCAAATCTATTGTTTCAAACAAAGACTGAAGATGATATTCACGCAGTAACTGTTGGAGGAAGTTTTGCATTTGATAAATACAATGAATCATTTGATGGAATTAATTTTAGCAGAAATGAATCACGTCCCGGAATTTTTGCTGAGTATACATACTCACCAATTAATACGTTAACAATTGTTCCTGGAGCGAGAATAGATTTTCATAATCTTTATGGAACATTCTTCACTCCAAGACTACACGTAAAGTATAATATTGATGAAAACACAACTCTTCGAGCTTCCGCAGGAAAAGGTTTCAGATCGGTTAATCTATTTGCTGAAAATCTTAACTATCTAGCAAGCTCGCGATACTTTGTAATTATAGATAATCCATCTTATGAAGAAGCATGGAATTACGGATTGAATCTTACAAGATATATTTCTATTAATGATCGTGAATTGCGGGTTACTGCCGAGTATTATCGAACTGATTTTCTAAAGCAAACAATTGTTGATATTGATGCGGCTGTGAGAGAAGTAAGGTTTTATAATTTGAATGGAAAATCCTTTTCGAATAATTATCAACTGGAATTAGCTTATCAACCAATTGATAGATTTGATGTTTCTGCTGCTATAAGATTTACAGATGTTAGAGCAAATTATGGTGATGAGCTTTTGATAAAACCATTAGCAAGTAAGTATAAAGCATTGCTAACTTTGTCTTATGCTTCCGAAGGAAACGGCTGGTTATTTGATTCATCATTCTTGTTAAATGGTGATGGAAGAATTCCTAGCACAAATGATAATCCAGTTCAATATCAAAGAGAAAAAAGTTTTCCTGCATATTTAACTGTGAATGCTCAGATAACAAAAAAGATTGAAATGGTAGATATTTACCTCGGAGTTGAGAATCTTACAAACTACAAACAGGATAATCCTATAATTGCATCAGATGAACCTTATGGTGATTATTTTGATGCCTCGATGATTTGGGGACCGATTGATGGAACTAAGTTTTATATTGGGGTTAGGTTAAGTGTATTATAAATAAATAATAGTCATTGCGAATCACGATTCATCGGGATGAAGCAATCTATTCTAATGCTGAAGATTGCTTCACTCGTTGACTCGTTCGCATTGGCAGTAATAAAAATAAAGGAGCAAAAAATGTTAAAAAAATTCGTGTTCGTTCTGGCGGTTTTATTTTGTATAAGCGTGATAAATTTTGCGCAGGATAAAACTAGTAGTGGATTAAAAGATCCGCATCATTCAGTTGAAGTTGCAAAGGATAGTATGAAAACTATGTCACAAGAACCATGGAATAAAGTTTGTCCGGTTAAAGGAAATGCGATAGAAGATGGTTCCCCAACAGTTGAGTATAATGGAAAAGTGTATGCTTTCTGTTGTCCCGGGTGTGATACTAAGTTTGCAAAAAATCCAGAAAAGTATGCTAAGAATTTGAGTGAGGATGGAAAGAAGTTTTTAGGTAAAAAGTAAAAATTCTTTTAGTTTTTTCATTCCGGATCGGAGAGACGGGTTCGGAATGAAATAATTTGTGCATAATGGATGTTGTGTTCAGTCCAAAAATTTCGGGTCATAACAATAAATTAGAATTTTTACACACTTTTAATAATTATTTCATTGTAGTTAGGCAATTATTTACTTAAGTTAATTATTAATGAAACAGAAACTCATTACATATTTCCTTTTATCGGTATTTATTTTTTCCACGATTGGAATACCGGTTAACCTGCACTACTGCCAGATGATGCAGGAAAAATCTTTTAGTGGATGTGAAATTTGCAAAGCAGAGATGGAAAGAAATGAATCATCATGCTGTGCTGAAGAAACTATGGAATTTTCCATCACAATTTCTTCAGATAATCCAATTTGCTGCCAGGATGAGTTTGTTTACAATAAAGTTGAAGATGAATATGTAACTACTAAATCTGATGTTAATTTCTTTTCATCATCTGAAAATTTATTTCAGGCTATTACCATTATTTCACCATCAATCTATTTTTCTTTGCAGGAATCTATTTACTGTGATTCTTCTCCACCATTTTTAATTGACCCCGAAATAAATATCACCAACTCTGTCCTCCTGATTTAATACCATCTTAGTTTTTCCCGGATGCACGGAATAATTCCGTCTGCACCAGTTTTTATCAAATTAAAAAATCTTATTACCTGGTAAGGTTATAAGGATATTATTTAGGAAAAAGTAAGATGAATAAAATCAAAATTTTAACTATTGCAATTGCACTTGCATCTGTCTCATTCGGACAGACAGAAACGTTGGAGGATTTAATACACACAGCAATTGAAGTAAGTCCAAAAATCAAAATGCTTGAATTGAAAAAACAGGCTTCTTCAAACAGGATTGAGCAGAATTCCAATTTGCCCGATCCAATGTTGACACTTGGATTTGCAAATCTTCCGGTTAACTCCTTTTCATTTACACAGGAACCTATGACGGGAAAAATCGTTGGTTTAAGTCAGGCATTCCCTTTTCCGGGTAAGTTAAGCGAACAGGCTGATGTGAATAGGAAAGATGTTGATATAGTTGAGCAGGAAATACTTGATGCAAAAAATGAGATTAGAAAAAATGTCATTAAAAATTATAATGAGCTCATTTACGTGCGGGAAGCAGTTAAGATTGCCGGAAGCAGTAAAGATTTGTTGAATAATATTGCTGAAGTTGTTCGAACAAAATATTCTGTATCAACTGCCAGTCAGCAAAACTTATTAAAGGTAGAACTTGAGATAACGAATATTACTGAAAAAATTGAAGAGCTGAAGAGCAAAGAGAACTCACAGCTTTCTATTTTGAATGCACTTCTTCTTCGTCCCGCAGATGCTCAAATAATTACAGAGAAACTTCCTGAAATTAATTATGAAAAATTTTCAGTTGATGCTTTAGTTGATAGCACTTTAAAGTATAGACCATTTCTGGAAGGAATAAAAGAAGCAAAACAGAAAGAAGTGCTTAAGAGATCGCTTGCTGAATATGATTCCTATCCAAATTTCAATCTTGCTCTTCAATATTCTTTCAGGGATAAAATTGAAAGAACTAATACCCCGCTTGATGATTTCTTTTCGGTAATGGTTGGTATTTCATTACCTCTTAATTACGGCGGAAAAGTAAGTTCAAAACTTGAAGAGAGTGAATCAATGCAGAAGCTTTATGATGAACAATATCAAATGTCTTTACAAGTATTGAGGAGTTCATTCGGTTCTTCGGTTGCAAAAATTAATTCGCTCCAGGAAAGAATAAAGCTTATTTCAGAAGGATCATTATTGCAGGCGAACGAAAATCTGAAATCAACTTTAACAAGTTACCAGGTTGGTCAGCTTGATTTTTTGAATGTGATCGATGCACAAAACAGCCTGCTTAAAATTGAAAATGGATTATACCGTTTGAAAACAGATTACTTAAATGAAATAGCAGAACTTGAGTTCTTAACAGGAAAAAAGTTTAATGAATAATACAAGGTGTCATTCCGTCCGCCTTGGGCGAACAGGATAACAACAAGAGATAATAGGAGAATAAAAGTGAAAAAGAAAATTTTAATAATAGCGATAGTGGCAGTTGTAATACTTGTGCCGGTTTATTTTTTATTTATAGCCGGCGGATCTTCTGATATAGCCTCAGGAGAAAAACAATTATACACTTGTGGAATGCATCCCGAAATTATTAGAGATGAACCGGGTCTCTGCCCTATCTGTGAGATGCAGTTGGTGCCGATAAAAAATAAAAATCAAAACTCCGGTGAAAAGAAAATTGTTTACTGGCGTGCACCGATGGATCCAAACGAAATTTATGATGCACCGGGAAAATCAAAAATGGGAATGGACCTTGTTCCTGTTTATGATGATGACGGCTCCGGCATTGTAACTATTGACGCAGAAGTACAACAGAATATGAATGTTAAAACAGCTAAGGTTGAAGTAAAACAATTATCATCTAAAGTTACTACTAACGGTGTATTAACAACTAATGAAACAAGTGAATACATTGTTACAACAAGAATAAACGGATGGGTTGAGAAACTTTATGTGAATTATACAGGTCAGCAGGTTGCAAAAGGTTCCAGGCTGATGGATATTTATTCACCCGAACTCGTTACTGCCCAGCAGGAATTATTAACTGCACTTTCGTATCAAAATACTGTTAATGAAAGTTCTCTCGAATCAATTCGTGAAAGCGGCAATGAACTTGTCAAAAACTCAATGCGCAAACTTGAACTGCTGGAAGTGCCCGAGGCTGAAATAAAAAGATTAATAGAATCTAAAGAAGTAAAAACATACATAACTCTCTTTGCTCATAAATCGGGTACAGTTCTCGAAAAAAATATTGTTGAAGGACAGAAAGTAATGGGAGGAATGCCATTGCTGAAAATCGCTAACCTGTCTTCCCTCTGGCTTATGGCAGATATTTATGAATATGAACTCACTAAAGTAAAGGTTGGAGCAAAAGCTTCTATCAGTTTTAATTTTTTCCCCGGTAAAAATTATGATGGTAAAGTTTCATTTATCTATCCGACTATCGATCCTAAATCCAGAACAGTAAAAATCAGAGTTGAACTGAACAACCGGGGCGAGCTTAAACCATCTATGTTTGCAAGCATTACAATTGATGGTGATGACCTTGGTAAAATGCCTGTTATTCCTGAGAACGCGGTTATCCGCAGCGGTATGAAAAACATTGTTATCATATCTCTCGGTGATGGAAAATTCAAACCGCAGGAAGTTAAACTCGGCGGTTATGCTGATGGATATTATCAGGTACTTAGCGGATTGACTGAAAGAAATACAATCGTAACCTCCGCTCAATTCCTTATTGATTCTGAAAGTAATCTTAAAGCTGCCATAAATCAGTTTCAAACTTCAACATCAGATACTTCTTCAATGATAATGAATAATAAGGATAAAGAAGTTGACACACCTGAGAAGAAAGAAAAAGCTACAATGAAAATAAAGGAAGAGAATGATAATTCTTCTTCAATTGTTCATGCGGGTGTGATTGATGTTAATTCCATTGATAAAAATAAAGATGAGAAAGTATTTCAGGATATGATGGACTGGAATGTTATTTCTGATGAACCGGGGAAATGTCCGTTGTGTGGAATGACATTAAAAGAAGTAACACTGGATGAAGCGAAAGCTAATCTTGATAAAAATGGTTTTGAGTATAAGAAATAAAGTTGTCAGCATGTCATCCTGAGCTTGTCGAAGGATGACCGTCACACTTCGATAAACTCAGTGTGACAATGGCGCAATACAATAAAGTTTTTGGAGAAAATAAATGATTTCATCAGATGAAAATAAAGACGGATTGATTGCAAAGCTTATCGAGTGGTCAGTCAATAATAAATTTTTAGTGATCATCTTTACTGCTGCGCTTGTGGGTTTGGGTATCTGGGCAGTATCAACTACAAAAGTGGATGCAATTCCTGATCTAAGTGATGTGCAGGTAATTATCATCACAGAATATCCCGGACAGGGCCCACGGATTGTTGAAGATCAGGTTACATATCCTCTCACCACAAAAATGCTTTCCGTTCCTTACGCCAAAGATGTTCGCGGTTATTCGATGTTCGGTTATTCGATGGTTTATATAATCTTTGAAGATGGCACAGATATTTACTGGGCTCGCAGCCGTGTACTCGAATACCTTAACGGGTTACAGGGATCACTTCCGGCAGGTGTAAACCCTCAGCTTGGTCCCGATGCAACCGGGCTTGGATGGGTTTATCAATATGTTCTAAACTCGGATAAAAGAGATTTACAGGAGTTACGCACATTACAGGATTACTTCTTAAAGTATGAACTATCCTCAATTCAAGGCGTTGCTGAAGTTGCAAGTATAGGCGGATATGTCAAACAATATCAGGTAAATCTTGATCCAAATAAACTTGCATCGTATAACATCCCGCTTCAAAAAGTGAAAATGGCAATTAAGCAGAGCAACAACGGTGTTGGCGGACGATTGCTTGAAATGGGCGAGATGGAATTTATGGTTAGAAGTCTTGGCTACATAAAAAGCAAAGAAGATTTAGAAGATATTGCAATCGGAGTCTCGCCAAATTCAGGTTCACCGATATATCTAAAAGACGTTGCCAATATTTCAATCGGACCCGAACTAAGAAGAGGCTTAGCAGATTGGAATGGTGAAGGAGAAACTGTAGGAGGAATTATTGTAATTCGTTTTGGTGAAAATGCTCTTGCAGTTATTGAACGAGTAAAAGAAAGGATGGAAGAGTTAAAAAAATCTCTTCCGGAAGATGTTACAATAGATGTTGCGTATGATCGCTCAAATTTAATTGATAGAGCTATTAGTAATCTTTCAGATAAACTAATTGAAGAATCAATTATTGTTGCACTCGTCATAATTGCTTTTCTTCTTCATGTAAGAAGTTCCTTCGTGGCAATTTTCACATTACCGACAGCAGTTCTTATTTCATTTTTGATAATGAGACTGCAGGGCATCAATGCAAACATTATGTCTCTGGGTGGAATTGCAATTGCAATCGGTGCGATGGTAGATGCATCAATAGTAATGGTTGAAAATGCTGCCACGCATCTTGCGGATGAACGTGAAAAACCAATTGAAAAACAAAGGGCTCACTGGGCAACAATTCTTCAATCGGCAAAAGAAGTTGGACCTTCAATATTTTATTCGCTTGTTGTAATAACAATTTCATTCCTGCCTGTATTCACACTTGAGCAGCAGGAAGGAAGAATGTTCAGACCTCTTGCATTCACAAAAACATATGCTATGGCGGGTGCTGCTATTCTTGCGGTAACAATAGTTCCGATCCTCATTGGATATTTTGTTCGTGGAAAAATCAGAAAAGAAGAAGATAATCCTATAACAAAAGTTCTTGTAAAAATTTATCACCCAATTGTTGATTTTGTAATGAAGAGAAGATGGTGGGTGATGGCATCTGCACTGATAATCGTACTTATTACAATTATTCCGTTTTCAAAACTCGGCTCCGAGTTTATGCCGCCGCTGTATGAAGGTGATCTGCTGTATATGCCCACGACTCTGCCAGGAATTTCAATTACAAAAGCACGTGAGATACTTCAGCAGACAGATAAAATAATTAAATCTTTTCCCGAAGTTGAAAGTGTGTTTGGTAAAATCGGTCGGGCGGAAACAGCAACTGATCCGGCACCTTTGACTATGATTGAAACTACTATACGATTAAAACCTCAGGATCAATGGCGCGAAGATATGACACCGGAAAAACTTGTTGAGGAAATGAATAGCGCAATCCAAATTCCCGGGTTAACGAATGCATGGACAATGCCGATTAAAACAAGGATTGATATGCTTTCAACCGGAATAAAAACTCCTGTTGGAATAAAGATTGCCGGACCAGATTTAAATGTATTGCAGGATCTTGGAAAACAAGTTGAAGAGTTGATGAAAACTGTTCCGGGAACCCGATCAGCATACGCAGAAAGATCTGTTGGCGGTAACTATATTGATTTTAATATTGATCGAAAAGCAATTGCACGTTATGGTTTGACTGTAGCTGATGTTCAGGATGTTTTTATGTCTGCGATTGGCGGAATGAATATCACAAAAACCGTTGAAGGAATTGAACGGTACCCTGTCAATTTAAGATATCAGCGCGACTACCGTGAAAATATTGAATCATTAAAACGCGTATTCGTTTCGATTCCAGCGGGAGGAAATGTTCCGCTTGAGCAGCTTGGCGAGATTGTTATTAAAAAAGGTCCGCCGATGATCAAATCAGAAAACGCAAGACCCAACACATGGGTTTATGTTGATCTGAAAGACATTGACGTCGGCAGTTATATTGAAGATGCAAAAAAAGTTATCGAAAAAAATCTAACTCTTCCTGCCGGATATTCTTTAAAGTGGAGCGGGCAGTATGAATATATGGAACGTGCATCAAAGCATCTTGCATTAGTTATTCCGCTTACGCTATTAATGGTAATTATACTTCTTTATATGAATACCAGATCAATGATGAAAACCGGCATTGTATTACTCGCACTTCCATTTTCCTTGGTCGGTGCGGTTTGGTTTTTATACTTAGCAGGATTCAATCTTTCCGTTGCAGTTTGGGTTGGTATAATTGCTTTGCTCGGAGTTGATGCGGAAACAGGAGTTATCATGCTGCTTTATCTTGATTTAGCTTATGAAAAATTTAAGAAAAATGGGATGCTTAAAAGTATGGCTGATCTTCGCGAGTCAATCTTTGAAGGAGCGGTAAAAAGAATCAGACCAAAGATGATGACAGTGATGACAACAATGCTTGGCTTGCTTCCAATATTAATCGGTCTGGGTGCGGGTTCAGATGTAATGAAAAGAATTGCTGCGCCAATGGTCGGTGGAATTCTTACAAGTATGATAATGGAATTAACAGTTTACCCTGCGATTTTTTATACTATAAAAAGAAGAGAAGTGAAGAAGATGATGAATAGCAATGAACAGGAAATAAATTCACAAAATTAAATAACAAATAATATTTCTAACAAAACGAAAGAGGTACAAAATGAAATCCACAAGAAGTCTTTTTAGCGCATCTGGAATATTTCTTATCCTGATTGCAGCAACAGCAATAGCTTTTTACGGCTGTGGAAATGATCAGCAGCAGAATGATCAGCAAATGGATGAAATGCACAACACAAACGGTGATCATATGGATGAAGGACAAATGATTGGACAGGAAATGCCAATGCTTGGAGAAGAAGTAGTCCACAAGGGCGAAATTGATGTTAAAAGCATTGATGAAAATAAAGATGGAATGGTTTACCAGGATATGATGGATTGGAATGTAATTTCGGATAAATCTGGTAAATGTCCGGTATGCAATATGGAGTTAAAGGAAGTAACTCTGCAAGAGGCTAAGGATAATCTTATCAAGAACGATTTTAAAGTGAAGGATAATTAAATCTAATTATTCATAATTATTAATCTAAAACAAAAGGAATAACACAATGTTAAAACAACTCGTAATAACTTTCGCTATCATATCTTTGTTCGGGGTATTAGCTATTGCACAGGATAAGACATCGACTGATAAAAAAAATGAAAAAGAATGCTCAATGGGTTGCTGTTCCGGACATGGATCCATGTCTATGGCACATATGGAAACAGATAGTACAAAAAATATGCACCACGAAATGAAGTATGATGACAAAATGCACGGCATGCATCACGAAATGAAAACAGGATCAATGAGCGAAAACTCAATAGTTCGTGAAGGTGATATTAATCTTGCAGCAATTGATGAAAATAAGGATGGAAAAGTTTACCAGGATCAGATGTGCTGGAATGTCATTTCTGATAAACCGGGTGAATGTCCGCAGTGTGGAATGATTCTGAAAGAAGTTTCACTCGATAAGGCAAAAGAAAATCTTCTTAAGCACGATTATAAAGTGAAGTAATATTATGTTAATTAGATATGCTGGATCCATTTCCAGCATATCTTTAATATATAAGGTGATAAAATGAAAGAAGATATTTCTTAAACCTCCGCTGAACTTATTTAAGTAAAAATGATTAATAGTAAAATTTAAGAGTTTACTTCTAAATAAAGATTGTTTTCTTGATCAATGCACTATTTGCTGCAAAAATTCAATTACTGTATCGATGTTCATTCAACCAAAAGATGTAGTTCCTTTTTCATCCCTTTGCTCGATTGATCAATCCAAAGCTTCTTCATACCATATTATGGTATTCAATAATCTATTAAATTAAATGTTTAGAAGAGTTTTTATCAGATCAGAATATAACAAGTAACTATTTCACTAAAACCTAAAAGGAGAATTATGAAAAATAAATTATTCATCTTAGCATTTATTGGATTTATGACAGCCGTAGTTTTAATCGGCTGTCAAAATGAAGGCGAAAAAAATAATCAGGATGCTAAAGATAAAATCGGAACAACCAATCAAAATCCACAAAATACTCAGAGTAACCACGAACAAATGAATAATATGCAGGGAAATGGAATGATGAACGGAAATATGATGGATATGCCGCATATGATGACGAATATGAAAGATATGAATGCTCAAATGAGTTCTATTATGCAGCAAATGAACCAGAGCTATGGAAAAATGGAGCATTCAAAAGAAACAATGACTTATATGAATAATATGAATGAAATGGGCAAGTATATGAATTCAATGTTGGATCAAATGAACCAGATGATGAATAATCAAGAAATGATGAAAGATAATAAAATGCACGAACAACTTAATTCTATGATGGGAAATATGAATCCCGTTATGAATAATTATAAAGAGATGATGAATCATTTTTATGATAATAACAAGAAAAATTAATTTTTTTATGAATTGTAAAGTGCGGCTTGTCAACTCAAGCTGCATTTTGAATATAATTATTTTATCTAATTAAAATTTATTATAAGGAGAAATTATGTTTCACGATGGTTTTATGGGTGGTATGGGGTATGGTTGGATTTTCGGGATTGTAATTATAGTTTTAATCGTTTGGTTGATAGTCAATCAATCAAACAAAAAAAAATAAAATTTCCAGACTTCCCGGGATGTATCGGCTTTAGATATTCTAAAAACGAGTTATGTCAAAAGTGAAATAACTTAGGAAGAATTCGAAAGCATGAAAAAAGATTTAACATAATATTTTAATTCAATTAATTTGATAGGAGAAAAATCATGTCATACTATATTTCAAAAAAAACAGCTTTGGGGTTCGAAGAAGCGATTGAAAAAGTAACTGAAGCTTTAAAAAGTGAGGGTTTCGGTATCTTAACTGAAATTGATGTAAAGGAAACTTTAAAGCAGAAATTGGATGTGGATTTTCGTCCCTACAGAATTCTTGGTGCTTGCAATCCGCCATTTGCTTACAAAGCTCTGCAAGCAGAGGATAATGTTGGTATTATGCTGCCATGCAACGTTATTGTGCAGGAAAAAGAAAATGGAGTGGAAATTGCGGCGGTCGATCCTGTTTCGTCAATGCAGGTGATTGAAAATCCCAAGCTGGGAAAAATTGCCGATGAAATCCGACTGCGGCTTCACAGTGTGATTGATAGTCTATAAATGACAATTTTTCATAATAATGAAAAAGTCATTATACAATGATGCGGAAGCGAACCTCCCACTGATAATTAAATTAAAAGAATATATGCCTCGCTGGAAAATAAGTGACGAGGATTTGCAAGATTTGATGGAATATCTTAAATCATTGCAGTAACTTTTAGTGTAATATTATGCGTGAAAATATCTTGAAAAAACAGGAATGAAGTATGCAAGACGAACATAAAAATCATAATCATGATTCCCACGATATGGAGCATGATAAAAATTCAGAAATGGATCATTCAAAACATATAGATCATAGTTCTCAAAAAAAAATGAATCACAAAAAGGACGGGCATGGCGGGCCTAACCATTCTGAACACCACGGCCATATGATTGAGGATTTCAAAAAGAGGTTTTGGATTTCAATTGTGATCACAATTCCAATCCTTCTTCTCTCTCCCCTGGTCCAGCAATTTCTTGGACTTAAAGAAGCTTCGCGTTTCAATGGTGATATCTATGTTTTGTTTGCACTTTCATCCTTCACCTTTTTCTACGGCGGCTGGCCATTCTTAAAAGGACTAATTGATGAATTGAAAAAGAAGCAACCTGGAATGATGACCTTAATAGCACTCGCAATTTCTGTTGCTTATTTCTACAGCAGTGCTGTTGTATTTGGTGTAAAAGGAGAAGTCTTTTTCTGGGAACTTGCAACACTAATTGACATTATGCTTCTTGGTCACTGGATAGAAATGAAATCAGTAATGGGCGCTTCAAAAGCTCTTGAAGAGCTTGCCAAACTTATGCCCGATGAAGCTCATAAAATTGATGATAACGGAAATGTTACTGATGTTCCGGTTTCCGAACTTAAACACAAAGTAAAATTATTAATCAAACCTGGTGAAAAAATTCCTGCTGATGGTAAAATCTATGAAGGTAAATCATCAATCAATGAAGCAATGATCACGGGTGAATCAAAACCTGTTTCCAAAAGCGAAGGCGATGGTGTTATTGGTGGTTCGATCAATGGGGAAGGCTCATTAAAAATTGAAGTAGAGAAAATCGGAGATGAAACTTTTCTTTCCCAGATAGTAAAGATGGTTAAAGAAGCACAGGAGAGTAAATCTAAAACTCAGAACTTTGCAAACAGAGCTGCTTTCTGGTTGACTATTATTGCAATTACTGCCGGTGCATTAACAATGTTTGTATGGCTTGTGTTTACCGGACAAAGTTTCAACTTCGCATTATCCAGGACTGTAACAGTAATGGTAATTACATGTCCGCATGCTCTCGGTCTGGCAATTCCTCTTGTTGTAGCGGTCTCAACTGCACTTTCTGCAAAGAGCGGATTACTAATAAGAAACAGAAATGCATTTGAAGAGGCAAGGGATATTCAGGCAATTATCTTTGATAAGACAGGAACATTAACCAAAGGTGAATTCGGTGTAACGGAAACAATTTCTTTTGATAATAACTATGATGAAAAAGAAATATTAAAATATGCAGCGAGTATTGAATCCGAATCCGAACATCCGATTGCTCAGGGAATAGTAAGTTCTTCCGAAGATAAATATGAGTTGAAAGATTTCAATTCAATTCCCGGTAAAGGTGCAGAAGGAAAAGTAAATAGCAAAGATGTCAAGGTCGTTAGTCCTGGATATCTTGAAGAGAACAAAATTGAATTACAAGAAAAAGATAAGATTGAAAAATTATCTGCTCAGGGTAAAACAGTTGTATTTGTTCTTGTTGATAATAAACTAACCGGCGCAATTGCATTAGGCGATATTATAAGAGATGAATCCAAAGATGCAATAAAACAACTTAAAGAGCTAGGGATAAAAACGATGATGCTTACTGGAGATAATAAGCAAGTCGCAAAATGGGTCGCCGATGAACTCGGACTTGATGATTATTTCGCTGAAGTGCTGCCCGGTAAAAAAGCAGAGAAAGTAAAAGAAGTACAAAGCCGTGGAATGATCGTAGCGATGACTGGCGATGGAGTGAATGATGCACCCGCACTCGCACAAGCTGATGTAGGAATTGCAATAGGTACAGGAACGGACGTTGCGGTTGAAACTGCTGATATAATTCTTGTAAGAAGTAATCCAAAAGATGTTGTAACATTAATAAAATTTTCAAAAGCAACATACAGTAAAATGATTCAGAATTTAGTTTGGGCGACAGGTTATAACGTAATTGCCATTCCACTTGCTGCAGGCGTTTTATATACTTGGGGAATTGTTTTAAGTCCAGCGATTGGCGCAGTGCTAATGTCTGTTAGTACTATTGTTGTCGCAATAAATGCAAAACTGTTAAAAATTTAATTGAAACAAAAAAGCCCCGATAGAATTTCGGGGCTGGTTTTTGGATTAGTGATACATTCGATATCTATCGCTTCCCATCATAAACATATCTTAAAAATTCTTCTCTAACATTGTGATTTAAAAATTTACCGTGATAACTTGATGAAACAGTAGAACTATTAACATCCTGTACGCCTCGTGAAGCAACACATAAATGATCAGCATCAATTATTACAGCCACGTCTTCAGTTTGAAGCATAGTCTTTAATTCATTTGCAATTTGTACTGTTAATCTTTCCTGTACCTGTGGTCTCTTTGAAAAGTATTTAACCATTCTGTTTATTTTGGATAATCCAACGACCTTTCCACTTGAGAAATAAGCGATATGTGCTTTGCCGATAATCGGAACAAAATGGTGTTCGCATAGAGAGTAAACAGAAACATTTCTTTCAACAAGCATCTCGTTAAATTTGTATTTGTTATCAAAAAGAGTTACAGCAGGTTTGTTTTGTGGATTTAATCCGCTGAAAGTTTCTTTAACGTACATCTTAGCAACCCTTCGCGGAGTATCTTTTAAGCTGTCATCTGTTAAATCGAGTCCAAGTACTTCCATAATTTCTTTAAACTTTTTTTCAATCAACTCGATTTTCAGTTCATCATCAATAGCAAATGCATCACTGCGAATGGGTGTTTCTATCGAACTTAGAAAATGATTATCATCTTCTTGTTCAAATTCTGCCAATCTTACCGGTCCTTCTCTCATAACTTTGTTCCTTTTAGTTTTCATCAAAAACCATTCTAGTAATTATTTAGTTCCATTTTGCAAAATAAATTTTGGGGTGATGTTTTTTGTAATTGTCTCGCATAAGACATTCACTTTGATCACTATCACGAACTCAATTAAATGATTGAAATTAACAGATGAAATATTTATTTATACGCAGCATTGTATAGATTTAATAAATAAATATGATTAACAAAGAAAAAATAGAGTTAGCATCCGAATATTTTAATAAAGCCTATCAGTTTCATATGAACGGCAATATTAAGGATGCGATTGAAGCATATAAAAAATCAATTGGCTTTTATCCCACACCCAAAGCTCATACCTTTTTGGGATGGGCATTTAGTCTTAACGGTAAGTTTGAAGATGCTATTGAAGAATGTAAAGTTGCAATTGATCTCGATCCGGATTTCGGAAATCCTTATAATGATATCGGCTCTTATCTTATAAACTTAGGACAATACGACGAAGCAGTGTATTGGTTAGAAAAAGCAATAGAAGCGCCCGATTATGAACCGCGGCATTTTCCATACTATAACCTTGGAAGAATTTATGAGAAAAAAGGTGCGTGGTACTCAGCTCTACAAAGTTATGCCGATGCATTAAAAGTTAATCCCGATTATGAACTTGCAAAAAATGCTTTTGTAAGATTAACTGCCATGATGAATTAAGTTATATTAAGTATAACTGATATTCTGATTGTAAAACTATCATTCGATTGTTAAATTACCTTCCAGATAATAGAAATTTTTTAACAATGTCTAATCCATCCGAGTATAAATGAAAGTAAGTGAACTACTAAAACCGGAATTTATTATTTCCGATTTAAAGGGCGAATCAAAAGAAGAAATAATTAATGAATTAGTTGATCTCTTTAAACGTGATTCGCGAGTTGAAGATATTGAAAAAGTACGATCTGCTGTTCTTGAACGTGAAAAAGTTATGTCGACTGGTGTAGGAAAAGGTTTCGCAATCCCGCACGGAAAAACAAATGCAGTTAAAGAAATTATTGGCGCATTTGGTAAGATAAAAGATGGAATTGATTATGAATCGCTTGATGGTAATCCAGTTAATCTTGTTTTTCTTCTTGTAGGAAAAGATAATTTAATCAGTACACACATAAAATTGTTAAGTCGAATTTCAAGGTTGATGAACAAAGATGATTTCAGGCATCGTCTAACTGAAGCAAACAGTGAAGATGAAATTGTAAAACTTTTTAGTGAAGAAGAAGAACATTTTTTAGAACTTTAACCAATTGTCATCCTGAGCGAAGTCGAAGGATGACCTTCCCATTTTATTAAATGCGTCCACTTCGACTTCGCTCAGTGTGACGAGATTTTTTACTCTTTAAAATTATTCTCCAACTCAGCAAATTATATGATCAAAGCAATTACAGGTACAAAAGATATTCTGCCAGTTGATATTTCAAAATGGCATTACTTAGAAAAATTACTTCAGGAAACATTTCAATTATTTAACTACAAAGAAATTCGCACTCCAATTTTTGAAGAGACAGCCTTGTTTGCCCGTGGTATTGGTGAAGAAACTGATATCGTTAGCAAAGAAATGTACACATTTAAAGATAGAAGCGAGACAAGTATAACTCTGCGTCCGGAAAATACCGCTGGAGTTGTTCGTGCTTTTATTGAACAATCACTCGGGGCACAGCAGTCTTTAAATAAACTTTATTACATCGGACCAATGTTCAGACAGGAAAGACCTCAAGCTGGAAGACTGAGACAATTTCATCAGTTTGGTGCTGAAGCATTAGGAAGCACATCGCCTTTGCTTGATGCTGAGATGATTCAGATTGCTTATCATATCCTAAAAAATCTTGGATTAAAAAATTTAGTTGTAAAAATTAATTCTCTTGGAATTCCTGAAGTAAGAGAAAATTATAAAAACGTGTTGCGTGATTTTCTAAAAGACAAAAAAGATAATCTATCTGAGGAAAGCAGAAAAAGATTTGATACAAACATCTTAAGAATATTTGATAGTAAGATTGAAGTTGATCAGCAAATTATGAAAGATGCGCCGCTGCTGATTGATTATCTTGACGAACAAAGTAAAAATGATTTTGATGTTGTTAAGAATTATTTAGCGAAAGTCGGAATTCCATTTGAAGTTGATCCCGCATTGGTGCGCGGATTAGATTACTACACAAAAACGACTTTTGAAATTGTAAGCGGAAGCGTTGGTTCGCAAAGTGCTTTGTGTGGAGGGGGAAGATATGATTTACTTGTTGAAGAACTTGGTGGAAAAGCTACTCCTGGTGTTGGTTTTGCTGCTGGAATGGAAAGAATTCTTCTTGCTTGCGAGAATGAAAAGTCTTTGAACCTGCAAAATGATTCTATTGATGTATATCTAATCAGAATTGATTCGGAAACAGAACTTGAGGTTGCAAAAATTGCTTCAGAACTGCGTAGAGAAAATATTAGCTGTGATTACGATTATCTAAACAGAAGCGTTAAAGCCCAAATGCGAGAAGCTAATAAATACAATGCAAAGTTTGTTGTATTTATCGGTGGTGATGAATTTAAGAATGGCGAATTGAACGTGAAAAATCTTTCCAACGGTGAACAGCAATTAATTAAAATTGAAGATTTTGAAAAACTTAAATCAATAGTTAAAAGATAATGGCTTTAAAGAAACCAAAAGAAGTTCCCCAATTACCAAAAGCACGGGAAAAGAAAATAGATAAACTTAAAAAAGCTACTCCGGCTAAAAAGAAGACTGAAATTGAGTTTAACTGCATAATATATTTTCATAAAGACGGAGTAAACGGAAAACAGAAATACAGATTTGAAATTGAAACGATAAAAATATTTTCCTTCCTTAACTATAAAATCACAGCACAAGCACGAAAAGAAAAAAATACAATAGATATAAGTTTACTCGGCTTAACTGCATTAAACGATTATATGGCAAAAGTACAGCCGGCAAATGTTGAAATTGATTTTGAAGATCTGTTTGGCGAGTTTACAGTAAATATTATTAAACAGGATGGAAGCATTAACAGTGCAATTGTAAATTTTAATATCTTCAAAAAAGAAATTGAGCTTATAAAAGAATTTCTCCCTGAAAAAAAGAACAATAGTAAATTTTGCACTTTCGAAATTGATAAAAATAAATTCACTTATTCAAAGGAATATAGTAAGTGAGTTTAATTATCGGAAGAAAACCAGTTTTAGAAGCACTTAATTCTGATGAAGAAGTTTCGCAGGTTTTTATTTTGTTCGGGCAGGAAGGCGGCATAATCGAAGCGATTCGTGTTGCTGCAAAGAAAAAAGGAATCAAAGTAAATCAAGTTCCTTTTGAAAAATTCAGACAGATAACACAAAGTAAAATTGCTCAGGGTGTCGCAGCTTCAAAATCCGAACAGAAATATTATGATCTTTACGAGATTATTAGTGAATCAAAAAAATCCCAATATCCTCTTCTATTAATATTAGATTCAATCCAGGATACACACAACGTTGGTGCAATATTGCGCAGTGCAGATTGCAGTGGAGTTGATGGAATTATTATTACAAAAAATAATTCGGCACCGATAAATGAAACCGTAGTTAAAACATCTGCCGGTGCAACTGAGCATGTTAAGATTACTCTAATTAATAATCTTGCACAAACAATCGATGAACTTAAGCAAAAAGGATTCTGGATTGTCGGCTCATATTTAGAAGGTGCAAAAAATTACACAAAAGTTGATTACAAAGTTCCTATTGCTATAATAGTCGGCAACGAAGAAAAGGGAATAAGAAAACTTACCGCTGATAAATGCGATCATCTTGTCCGCATTCCTATGAAAGGGAAAATCCAATCACTTAACGTTTCTGTTGCAACGGGAATATTGCTTTTTGAAATTTTGAGACAGAGAAGTATTTAATTTCATTTTCTAAAAATCATTTCCTAAGTTTGAATTGTTATCAGGGAGTTTATATGAAAAAGTTGACTATAATTCTTCTTCTTCTTTCCTTATTCACTTCTATCTATCCGCAGCAATTTAGCAGATTAAATGGATTGGAGGATCCGCAGGGGCAAACCATTCTGTTATACTCTTTTGGCAATGATATAAATGGAAGATACGTTCCTGTGTTTAAGTATTTTGTTAATTCTGGTATTGAAACCAAAATAATTGACGCTTACTCTGAACAAATCGATACATTTACTGTAAATGCAAAATCAGTAATAGATTATGAATTTTTTCCAAATGATGAAAACAATTTTATCAATGTTGGATTAACTCTTGATATTGATGTGTTAGGTTATGCCGCAAGAAATGATACGACCACGTACACTGATTGGGGAATATTCTTTGTCGATATTTCTAAACAGCACCCGAATCAAGTTTACATTTCTGACTTTCATAATGTAATTAGAAGTTTTGATGGAGGTTACACTTATCCAGCCGATTCCACAATTGAGTTTGAATTTTTATCTGTTGCAGCTTTTGATGATAAAGTGTTTTTCGGAACAGATAATAATCGATTGATAAAATCTTTGGATCAGGGGCGCACTTACTCAATCGTGGATACTTCTGATATAACAACAAGCTTGCCTGGTCTTGCATTCTATTATGATGTAAATCAATTTCACATTTATAGATTAAATAGATCTAATGGCATGTTTACGTTAAATGTTTCCAACAACAAAGGCAACGCTTTTAGCTGGACGAAAACTTTTGAAAGCGACACTGAATTTTTTATCACAACAGATTCAACACAATCTGGCGTAGTTTATCTGGCTGATGGAAGAAAAATTTATAAATCAGTTAATAATGGATATTCATTTTCTGAATATAAATCCTTACCAAGTAAACTCATAGGCATTTATAAAAAACCGAATTCAGAAATTCTATATACTGCCTCGAGTAGTAAAATTTATAAGATCACACCGGATTCAACAGTAGTTATTAAATCTATACCTGTTTCTCCAGAAGTGTTTAATTATTATCCTTTGGCAATTGGCAATTATTGGATCTATAAAGTTACTGACTGGCAATACCCAAATTATTTTGAATATACGTTTACAAAAAAAGTTATATCAATTGAAACTATGGGAAACAATAAACAATATTTTAAGATGGAAGAAAAATATTTGAACCCTTCTTATACTAGATTTGTGTATGAAAGAATTGATACTTCAAGAGGAATTGCTTATAGGTTTGATAACGATTGTTCAAACCCAGATAGTGAAAAAGTGATTGATGATTTTACCTCTGAGATTGGAGATAGTATATTACTTCAGAGATTTACAATGTGTTGGGACTCTATACTAACTTATTTCTCAGAGGAAATTACTTATCAAGTTTTTAACGAGGAAAGAGAAACGAGAAGTTTTGATTACAATTGGCTTGAAGGTCATTCACACTTATTGGCTAAAGGACTTGGTATAATTAATATTGGTTATGGATATGATTTTGGATCTACAAATTATTCTTTAAATGGCTGCGTAATAGACGGAATCGTTTATGGCGATACAACTTTAAC
>JBGSPH010000046.1:0-52501 GCA_041738675.1 Ignavibacteriaceae bacterium | reverse complement strand
CCGACCATTGTTTTCTCCATAAATAGGAACACCAATATTTAGAGCTGTCTGATACATTTCTAGGGCTTTATCGTAATCACCTTTTTTGTGATATGTGAGACCGAGATTAATGTAAGTACCAGCAACTTCCTGAGAGGCTTCACCAAACAGCGCAGACTTTATAGATAAAGATCTTTCATGCATCTCCAGCGCTTTATCATATTTTCCATCGTACCAATAAACCGTACCCACATTATTATAAGTCTGTGCAACTTCGGGGTGAATGTTTCCAAGTTTAGATTTTCCTAATTCTAAATTCATTTCCAGAATAGTTAAAGATGAATCATATTTACCCAGCATCATTACATTCCAGCCAATTGCATTTGAAGCATATACAACAGGAATCCATAAATTCATTTCTGAATTTTGTTCTGCAAGTTGTTTGAATATTTTACCGGCGTACTCATAATAGAAATTCGAACTATCATACTTTGCTTTTTCCGAAAGCACTTTTGCCTTGATTAAATAATCGTTTGCCAGCACAGTATCGCTTAACCCAAAACTGCTGTTATTTTGAGCAATCGAAATTTTCGCCACAAATAAAACACATATCAACGATATGATATACTTCATTAACAGTCTTAAGAGAATATTTAATTATTAGATCTTTAGTTAATTATTAAATGTTTACCGGAGAGCTAAATTATACCGGAGTGAAGTTAAATAAAGAGAAAAGTGTTGTCAACTGTTTTTATTTCTTAATAAGACCAATTAACAACACTGTAAATATTTTTGTTGATTTTTTTTATCGAAGCAATACCATCTTCTTTGTTTCAACAAAACCTTGTCCTGAGCCTGACGAAGGATCTCCAACTCTTAGCTGATAGAAATAGATTCCAGATGCAAGATTCTTGATACTGGATGCTGGATTAAAATCTACATTATAGCTTCCGGCATTTCTATATTCATCCACAAGAGTAGCAACTTCGCTTCCAAGTAAATCATAAACTTTAAGTGTTACAAATTGCGTACTGCTTATTGCATATTGAATAGTGGTGCTTGGGTTAAATGGATTTGGATAGTTTTGTGCAAGATAGTACTCATCAGCAAAATAACCAGGCTCTTGTTGAACATCAACTAAGTAATCAAAATCAATAATTCGTGCATATATTTTTTGGGATTGCGAATTTGTTTGCCACCAAACATAGTAAAGCTGATTATTATAGAATTTAACTTTTGGATAATACTGATTTACATTATCAGCAAAGCTTGATTGTGACACTTTTATTTTCTGACCATAAGGATTGCCGGTTGTTGAATACCTTTTACTAAATATTGCAGTTTTACCACCGGAGTATTCCTCCCATGCAACCACCATTCTTCCCAAATAATCAATGTCAATTTCAAAATCAGGGTATTCGATAACGCTATCTTCAGCACTGGTAATATTTAATATATCTGACTCTGGAATTCCATTTTGGTCAACCCACCTGAGCTTTAATTGCCAAACCGGATTTGAATCTACCGCCCAAAGAACTGCAAACTTCCCATCTAATGGATTTATACTGCCACTTAAATTATACAACGTTGTTGTTTCTAGAGAATCACTTATTAAAAAACTTTGTGTAAGCGGAGTTCCATCTACGGTAAACATCCTTCCATAGATTTTATCAATACCTGTTCGGTCATCTACCCAAACCGATAGAAACTTTGCACTATCCTGACTTAATATTATTCTGCTGGTTCCAGCATTTGTATTAGCAATATCATCATTAATCATAAAGACCGAATCTATGTTTGTTAATGAAGCATTACTAAATCTTCCATAAACGGCGGATTGTTGTGAAAGAGAACCATCACCATCCCAAGTGATAAGAACTGTTGAGTCGTTAAAAAAATTTACTCTTGGATTAAATCTCACGGCATCACCATATTCATCCGAGACTGTTACAGGATTATTTATAACAGAATCCTGGTCTGTGTCAATATACCTGCCTTTAATGTATGTATTATTAAAAAAAGAATTAAGTCTCCAAACAGCAATTAATTTATTATGCTTATAATTCAAAAAACATCTATTCACATTTTCTACTGGAGATAGATTAAAATTCTTAATTAGTGTGCCTGTATTACTAAATTTGGAATATCTGATCTGGTTATCTTTATACGTCAGATGAAATGAACCATTTTCATCAACAACAAATGATGGCTCTGAACCATTACTCAAAAACATTTCATTGGTGGTTTGAGCTTTGTTAATGTTTGACAAAAATAATTGCAGAGATACTATTACTATTATATTGATCAAATACCTTTGAAATGTTTTACTTTGCAATTAGTCCTCCTAATCTTTAGAGCTCGATTAAAAATGATGAATAAAATTTATTTTATTAGAACCATCTTCTTTGTTTCAACAAAACTACCAGCATGTATTTTATAAAAATAAATTCCACTTGCAAGGGCAGGACTGGAGTCCCGCCCTACGTTAAAATCAATCTCATAACTTCCGGCAGCTTTTTCTTCATTAACAAGAGTCGCAACTTCTCTACCGAGTAAATCATAAACTTTAAGTGTTACAAATTGCGTACTGCTTATTGCATACTGAATACTCGTGCTTGGGTTGAATGGGTTGGGGTAGTTTTGACTAAGCTGAAAAATGCGCGGAATATTAGATCCCTCTATAGCATCTACGGTGGTCCCAATACTTTTATAAACACCATTCGAGTCCGTTCCAGCATAAACAAATCCATAGCTATCAATAACTAATTTATTCACTTTATGATTTTCTAATCCATTGGATATTGGATAAAAAGAATTTCCTTGATCAGTAGAAGAATAGACCTCGTATTTTATCGGGAAAGACTCGAAACTAGTTATTGCCGCAAAGATTTCGCCCTCACTATTAATGGCCAAAGAATTTATAAGAATCTGAGGTTTAATTTCTTTGCTCGTCCAACTTAATCCATCATCAGTAGATTTATATAATTTATCATCGCCAATTAATATATCCCCATTTACATTATAAGCGATGCATTTTGCTTTACCTGGTGCCCCATTTGCCGTATCTATAATTCCCCAATTTATTCCTTCATCTGTGGAATAATAAACTCGTCCAGACTGACCAGCTGAAAAGAAGACATTATTCGGGCTAACGGAAATGAATGCTGTATAGGCAAATACAGCATTTGTTTCTTCCCAGCTTTGTCCATTGTTCGTTGATCTAATAATTTTGTTTCCAGTGTCAAACACTATGACTCCGTTAGGATTGCTGGCAAGCTTATGACCAGTGTTATATTGTAAAGCTATTTTTTCCCAAGGCCCCAATCCATGTTCAGATTTATAGAGTCCCCCGTAGTATGTAGCAATCAGAATATCTTGATTAGGTAAAACCAAAATGTCCCAAACCCAATCATATTCTGCATAATTCAAATTATTATACAAACCCTGATTATTTCGAGACCAGTGATTTCCACCATCATTTGAAATTGAAAATCCTCTAAGTGAGCCAACCATAATATCATTCGGTTCAAGAACACTTAGTGAGTTAACATCTGAATTAGTTAATCCGTCTATAATTTGCTGCCACGTTATACCTCCATCGGTTGTTCGCCAAAAAGAGTTAAATACAGTTCCCACAAATAATTTATTGTCAATAAAGTGCAGACTATTTATATAATAATTTGGAAAGGCGAAGATGCTCTAACTGTTCCCATTATTTGTTGATCTATATAAACCTGTATTTGAACCTGCATAAATATTCCCGAATGAATCAGAGCACATACAAAAAGTACTGTTCATTTCCTCGGGTGTACTAAGTAATTCCCAATCCCCGCCATAATCAGTTGATCTGTAGTATTTTATGTTAGAATTATCATATGCAAAGAGAGAATTTCCATTCCAAAATATCGTTGCAATATTACCACTATCAAAACTTGTTATTTCCCAACTCAACCCATCATCGGTAGATTTAAAAATACCATCATATCCTGAAGCAAAAACATTTCCATTGTCTACATTAGTTAGATCACTGAACATTAAAAATCCCGTATTAACCTCCGACCAATTATAGCCACCATCAGATGAGCGGTATATTCCATATTGAGTACTTGCCAACAGGCTCCCATAAAATGTTTTTTCCAATTTATGAACCGATGATTGGGGCAAATTGGATTGAATCCATGTCAATCCCTTATCAGTGGAAACATAAACACCTAATGTCGATAACACTAGATTTTCATTTGAGTTTAGAAGGATTTCCGATGTCCAGCGCTGGATTGGAGATCCCTTTAATTGTGACCATGAATATCCATCGTTTGTTGATTTGAATAATCCAAAATTTAGGATTGTAGAATAAATGGTACCTTCAGAATCTTTAACAACTGAATAAACGTCGTTTCCTCCGGGTCCATTGGTTTGTTCCCAAAAATCTTGCGGGAGGGTAATAATTTGAAATAGTAAAAGCATTACAACACAGAACAAAACGATCTTTTTCATAAGATCCCCTAAATGAAAAGTGTTTAAAAATTTCTACTTCAAAAAAGAGAAGAATATTATTAAAAACAAGAATTACAATAAAACTATTCTCTTCTCTGCGTCTTAGCGCCTTTGCGTGAAATCTTTTTTCTCACGCAGAGACGCAAAGCCGCTAAGTAGAAACCGCAATGATTATTTTAAAAGAATCATCTTCTTAGTCTCAACAAAACCTTGTCCTGAGCCTGACGAAGGATCTCCAACTCTTAGCTGATAAAAATAAATTCCGCTTGCAAGGGCAGGATTGGAGTCCCGCCCTACGTTGAAATCAATCTCATAATTCCCAGCATTGCGATACTCATTAACTAAAGTAGCAACTTCGCTTCCAAGGAGATTATATATTTTTAATGTTTGCCAACTGCCTACTGGCGACTGCCAACTGATTTTAGTGCTTGGGTTAAATGGATTAGGATAATTCTGATTTAAAATAAATTCCGATGGAACTAAACTATTTTCCAACTCAACTTTTGTATAAACATCATTTAAATATCCGGGTGTGCCATACAGTCCGGAAGCATTCCAGCTTTCTGCAAGTGAGTTATCCAGCTGCGGATTTACCAATGATAATGTTGGTCCGTTTCCGTTTGGAAGTGATGTCCATAATCCGCTTGATAAAAATGAAACCTCATCAACAAGATTTTCAAAATTATCTTTTAACATTATGTGATCACCATCGCTGCTTAAGCCAAAACTTATACTTCCTAAAATTTTATTCTGGTTTGGATGAAGCAGTTTAAATTTTACCGTGTCTCTGCAAAGAACTAAATAATCATTTGCGCCAAGTACTGTTCCGCCCGGAAATAAAAACTGATTTGCGATATCATCATCAACAAATTTCCATCCTGAAATATCAACCGCGGCTGCATCGAGATTATAAAACTCTACCCAGTCTTCTGTATCAAACACCGCAGATGATTTATAATTAATTTCATTTATTACAATAGACGTAACTGTTAATTCTGCTGGCTCAAATACTGCGGTTAATGTTGTGTTGGTATTAAGAACAACAAATATTTCCGGAGAGATTTCTGTAGATACACCCTCCCATCTTACAAATTTATATCCAGGCATTGGCAATGCTTTTATGCGAATAGGAATATCTTTAAAAAAAATATTTGTTGATCCGTTATTTTTTACTTCAACAGTGGTAGTAAATATTTTTCCCCATCCCGGATTGTTTCTACTGATAACCAAAGAATTTGATCCGCTTATGCCAAACTTTGAATAAAAATGTCCTCTGACATTTTCTGGTCTATCAACAGCAAAGTTTCTCATTATATCAACAAGTTCCTGCCAGCTATCACCGAATGAAATTGATTGAGGCCATCGCTCTTTGTGTCTTGGTATTTCCGATGCAATATTGTTTGCCATACTATCTATCACTGCAAGTACATGATTCGACTCAAAAGTAGTGTTAACATGAGCAGCAAAGCGTTGTATAAATTCATTTTTAAAATCAGGATTATCAAGAAGCTTTCTTAACATCAAAGTTGACCATGGTGGATTTGGCCAAGCGGGACCGTTTGTTGCCGTAGCCTGAGCTAAAGTATTTGTTGTTGCTAATCCCTGTGCATTACCGCCAAAAGTAAAATCAAGATCATAAATCATCCATCTCCATTTTGAACCGGCAGCTCTTTCACGCCATAGTTTCATATTTGATCCGGGCCAATCACCATTTGCTGCATAAATTTGTGCAATCTGATAATCAATGTATTCATCCATATCCACAGTGGATTTTATATAATCATAGTTAGCGGGATCTGCCATATTGTTTGTAGAAAGAAAATTTATCATCTCATTGTAGGCTGCTACATCACCGCTGTTTGCTACTGTTCCTTTACTAATTTCAATCAGATCAATATTATCTTTATCAACTCCGTGATGATAAAAAACATAATGCTCGTTTAATTTTTCTCTGATGTTATGAATTCCCCAGTACTCACCATTAATAAATAATATAGATGGACGATAATCCTGGTAATCTAATTTCATACCTTTCTCAACAAGTGTTTGAACCATTGCATCACGAAACATTGTTCTCCACCAATCCTGCCCTGAGCTGCGAAGAATAAAATTATTATATTCATAAACAGGGATATCATCAAACAAACGATAACGAAGTTTATCGTTTCCATATTCGCCCCTGAAAAAGAATGCAAGAGATTTTTGCGGATATAAACGGCTGCATCCGCCATTTATTTTTACGCCTGTATTAACTTTAAATGCAAGTGATTTATCAAACTCAAAAAACTCTAAGCTTACAGGTCTTTCCCAATCCTGGTTCCAGTTTCTTGGTCCGGTACTGCAATTGCCTATTATTCCGTTTGTGCCGATAACATAAATTCCTGATGTATCACTAAAAAAGTTTTCAGGATCAGTAACAAGAGAAAAGACTGGAAGATCTGTTTGTTCATTAATAAAATATGTTCTTGTTTCAGTTATGCTTGGTGTATATCCATCTTTAAAAGCACGGAATCTTAAAACAGATGTTGAATCTATTTGTAATGGAATTATATATACGCTGCTAGTTGATTCGGGAATTGTTCCATCAGATGTAAATCGTATAATTACATCCTGTATACTGTGTGATGCAGAAACATTAATTGATGATGGAAAGAATCCACTTTGAATTGAGACTGATGGAACTGGAAGAATATTAAAAATACCTGATTCTAAATTTGCAGCGCCTGGTGTTGCAGGGGAAAATTTAAACCAGTTATTAGTTCCATTCGGAAATCTTCCAAAAGAAATATCGGTTTGTTGAACACCGAATGACGTTGTATCAATAAGCTGAACTGCAGGATTATACAATCCAATACTTTCTCCATCTGCACTTAATTTAAAGTTTGCGTGATTACCTGTGTTTGCGTCATCTGCCCAGATTAAAACATATCCGCCTGTTTCAACAATTAAATCATTTTGTATTTTAAACTTTTGGGGCTGAGATAAATTATCTGTGATGTAATAATCTTTTAAGTTAATTGATGTTGAACCGGAGTTGTAAATCTCAATCCAATCTGCATAGTTATTAAAATCCGGATCGGTTATTGTGGTAGAGTTTGATGCCATAAACTCGTTGATGAAAAGTGTTTGTGCAAAACTTTTAGATTGAATAAAAAATAAAAACAGCACGATAGAAATAACGCTTAAGTGAAATGGGATTTTGTACATTGTAATATTTAATCTTTTTTGATGGGGACAAAATAATCAATCCTTAGCTAAGATGATTGAATTATATTTAGGAAGTAGCTTATTCTAAAAAGCTTTTGAAAAAAATTTATTGATTGTAAATTCTAACCCTTATTGTTTTAGGTTCAATATTATTTTATGTTGCGTCAAGCATAAATATCTAAACCCTATAGGACAAAAAACAAAATAGATGAATACAAAAATGAATATAGCCGGTTCTGCCCCCTTAATTGCCGGACCAACATTGGTTTATTTGATAATTATTGTAATAATAAATTCTGTTACAAAGCCTTTTTTTAATATCACTGAAAAACATGATGATATATTAATTGGTTTAGGAATCGTGTTAATTATTATCGGTACTTTAATGGTGATCAGCTGCGGCAGAAAATTACTTAAATCATTTAACAAAGGATTGTTGATGACCGACGGCTTGTATAAAATATTTAGAAACCCAATGTATGCGGCTTACATGCTCTTTGTAATACCGGGAATATGTTTATTTTTTAATTCCTGGCTTGTCCCAACAACTGTACTTTTAAACTATATTCTTTTTTCAATATTTATTAGAAGTGAACATCGATACTTAAAAGAAAAGTTCGGCAGCGAATATGAATCATATCTTAAAAAAGTTTATATAAAATTTTTATAACAGACAAAGACTAATTTTTTATTAAGCTGATTTTGTTATCACTATTAAGAAATTAAACTACTAACTGAGATTTTATCTTACTCCATTTATTATTTTCTATAACAGATTGAGCAACTACCGCCACGTTTTCAAAAACTTGTGGGGGTGCACTTGCTTTCATTCCACCCAACAAACCAATCAACTCAGAATTGTTTAATGATTTCAGCATCCAGTGAAGCCAGATTTTATATCTTTCTTGGGGAATTTGTGTTTGTATTCTTGTTCTTATTGATACAAGTTCTTCATCAGTTAGATATTTAAAGCTTGCATCAAGAACCGTAGCTTCTTCGTGATTCATATGCGCCAGATAATCTGCAATAAAATCATTGAATAAACTATTAAGCGAGTTGCCAAGCAGCATTCTTTCTTCAATCGAATTTAATTGCTCGGTTTTTTTAATAAGAACTAGAATCTCGTTTAACTTCGATTCTAATTTTTTATGTTCTTCATTTAACTCTTCAATCATTTGCGGTTCTTCATCGGCAATCTCAGGAAAAATTATATTGTCTTCATTAACAGCGTGTTCGTGCAGTAAATCTAAATCGGATCTTAAAGAAGCCAATAAATTATTTACTTCCTTCTCGTCTGCAAAATCAGCTGATTGCAAATTTGATGCTGCATTATAAATTATACCTCTTATTGCTTTATGAATAAAAGTAAACAGATCTGTTTTTCTTAATTGCATTATTAATCTCCTTACTTTATCAACGTCATTTTCTTTGTAATTATTTTTGAATCCAACTGTAGTTGGTATAGATATACTCCGCTCGAAAGCTTTGAAGCATTAAAATCTACTTCATAACTTCCTGCTGGTTTATATTCATCCACCAATATTGCCACTTCATTTCCGATTATATCATAAACTTTTAAAGTTTGATGACCGCTGACTGGTGACTGCCAACTTATTTTTGTACCTGGGTTAAAAGGGTTTGGATAATTCTGCCCGAGTGAAAAATCATATACGCTTGCCTCATCATCATTAACATCCGTTAAAATGCTGAATGATATATCATCTATTTCTGCATAAGAACCGGAGGCTGCAGGACTCAAATTTTGATCTGTTACTTGAATCAAAATTACTCCAAGATCCGGTATTTCATTATTTGTGTACGTAACCGGAATAGTCACTGGCGTATAGTTATCGGCAGGTGTATTAATTGCAAGCACACCGGCACCTATTCCGTCTTCACCTTTTTTAAATCCAACAGAAACATATAAAAAGGCTGTGCTTACAGTTTTATGGAACTTGTAATAAAAACTTAACTGTCCGTGTCTTTGCGAAACAGGAAAGCCCTCCCCATCCGCCCCGGCAGAGAGTACTGCAGGAACCAAATTATTAAGTATAGCTTTTGTTTCTAAGCGCGCCGCAAATTGACCGGACAATGGATTTCCTGAGGGAGTTACAAAAGTGAAGCCTTCAACATTACCAGAAACCCAGTTAACAGGATTATTACCGCTCCATTGTTCAAACCCTTCGTTGGGAATTTGAGCATATATATTTGCTGCATACATCAGTGCTAATAAAATCATTTTAGTTGGTAAGAAATTTGTTTTCATAAAGAGTCCTTTCTTTTATTGTTGTTTTATTTTTTTATTGATTTTTAAATTTCACTTATTAAACATTACGGTTATGAAATGTTTTCTTTTATTTATCACTATTGTTTTTTTGCTCAAAAGATTTTATCAGAAGGCTATGCGAAAATAATTTGATAGGCGTGTGCGAACTATTATTTATTGATAAGTGGCAATATTTTCTTTTTTAAGGCAACGTTTGTGAAACTCATCAAATTAATTTTATTTGTGCAGGTTGATTAGTAAAAGTGGTGAGAAATTAAAGAATTACGTTGTGCTTTTATTGATGAGTGATTTTATAGTTTGAGCAAAGGATACATGTTTGATGAAGTTCTCAGAAAATAATAGTTCTATCGTATTATAATAATTAGGGAAATCGCGGATACAACAAAAGAATGTTATCGCAAAATGGAGCGCTGCAAGAACTTATCGGCTATACCTTTCAGTAAGGTCCGCTTCCGCGTGTATCTCTGTCATCAAAAGAACATTCTCCAAGTTCAACATGACCTTTAAACTGTTCTTCCATTGTGATTTGGTAATGTGATTCTAATGAATGACAAATATCCGGACGCTTAAGCCATTTACCGTCCTCCGACAAACAATATTTTTTATCAATCGGAATCTCTTTGTTGTGATAGCATCCAAATAACTCGGCCTCTTCAGGTTCAATATTATTCTTGTCCAGGTACTCAACCACTCCGCAGATAGTATCTGCAAAATAATAATGCATCATACTTTCATCATCATCACCCTGGATGATGGGAACCTTTGCAATATATGTATATGGAAGGCTTCTATCATACTTTGATTTAGGACCAATAAATTTTCTTATAATTCCCATTTGAGCTACCTGTTATTTTTAATTTTAAATTCATTTTTACTTAAGCAGCAGCATTTTTTTTGCTGCAGTAAAATCTCCTGCTTTTAATTGATAATAATAAACTCCGCTGGGCAGATTTGAAACATTAAAATCAACAGAATATTCTCCAGCAGAACGGTATCCATCTACAAGTGTTGCAATTTCATTTCCAAGAACATCATAAATTTTAAGCTGCGCTCGAGACCCTTCGACTCCGCTTAGGGTGACATTTGGGATTGAATATCTAATTGTTGTACCTGGATTAAACGGATTTGGATAGTTTTGAAATAACATAAATTCTTTTGGAGATATATATTCATCCTCAATTCCTGTGGGAAACCTGGTGAATCCAAGATTTGAAAGCGTAGCGGAGTCCAATGGTTCGGCAAAATATAAATGTGCATTGTCTGTTTCAGATTTTAAATATTCCCATAATGCTGGATCTGTTGGGAAAACTAATGAATCGCCAGTGTAGGTAACATGATCAAGCTTTAATGATTGCCGCCAATCACCAGGAATTGGAATTACAGCATCTAGTATTTCAATTTTTTTAGAGCCCGCGTTCCATTTTGTAAGAGTAATAGATCCGGTGTCATTATATTCTTTGATAGCGACATTAACCTGCCCCATCCCGCGATGACAATCTGAGCAGGTAGTTGCATTTCTTTTTATTATATGCGAGTGAGTTGATGAAATTATATAATTAGTTTTTCCATTATAACTGTGCGTAGCAATCGCACCGAGCTTAACCATTCCATCTTTCTTTACCAGCAAACGATAATCTTTAAATTCACTATTAAATCTACTCTCACCAGATGCGGTGTAAGTTTCAAAATGACATCCGCCGCAGCTGTAAACCGAAACCGCATGACAGGCAGAGCAATCAACTTTACCTAAGTGGCGGTTATGAGATCCGTTATTGCTGAGTTGAGTATGACAGTTTATGCATTTTGCTTTTACAGCCCCCGTTTCTTTTAATGAAGAATATGCAATACCATCATCACCGTGTAATTCTTCTTCTGAATGACATGACATGCAGGTTAATCCTTCATTCAGGTGAACATCCATCCCCGGATACAATTCTCTTTCTCTTCTTTGTTTTTGATGACAGTTTAAACAAGCATCTTCAACAACAGTAACACCATTTTGAAAATTATGGCAATCTACACAGATGGGTGTATATGTTTCCGGATCGATCGGACTTCCATTAGCATATAATCCTGTTGCTGAGTGACATTGCTTACAAGATAACTGTGCAGAGGGGATATTGGTTATGTTCTCCATCCCGCCATTATCTTTGTTGTATGCATGATCAAAACCGGATCTTGTTTTGTGAAGGCTTGGTAAGAAGGTCCATTGCGCAGAAAGAGTTGAGAATAATATTAGTGTAAGTATTATGGTTGATATTATCTTCATAATTTATCCTCTAACATGTTTGTTAAAGCATCACGAGCTTTATTTACGTGTTAAAATAATAAATAGTGTTTAAATAATATTTTCCAATCAGCATTAGTTGAGAGGTGGAAAGTGTTAGGGCATGTTTGAAAAATTAACTTATCTGCATATCACACAAATATTTTTTGCAAGACAAAACAGAGGAGATATTTTTTACTTAAATAATCATCCAATAAAATCATTCAACGTCATCTTATCAGAAATTGTAAGCGATCCGTCTCTTGATGTAAATGCAAATTCCAGATTGTTGGTTTTACGACCGAGATATTTTTTCATGGTTTTAACAATCCCGCCGGAAAATAATTTGTATGTAGTAAACAATGCTGTCTTTATTCCGTCAAGTGTTGGCAGCATATTTACAAAGTTTACCCATTCGCTATCCGGATGAGTTGCAGAGAGTAATGAACCATTCTTCCAGCCGCTTAAAAGCAGGTAGTCAGCTTCCTTAAGTTTTTGAGGATCAAAATTATTTATTGGTATAAGCTCCGCCGCAAGTCCTCTATATAAAAGAAACTTTGCAATTTCTTCGCCGAACTTTTCATTATCAGTATTCTTACTCTGAACAATTATCAATGCTTTTTTCATTTCATCACCTTTAATATAATTTCTGTAACAAACGTACGAAGCGGCATTGTAAAACTCAATCAACTTATTATGAGCGGATGTTTTTGATGATATGGGTAAACAAATGTGCTGCGGCTCAAATAATTGAAAAACGAAAACTCTTTGCTTTGTGCGGCACGTGATAATTCCCTTTTTAAATAAGAATGCGCATCGATCTATTTATTTAAGTTTAGTCTTATACAATAACAAAAAACTTTTACTATTTTTATTTAACAAATGGTCTGCTTTATAAAAGTAGAGCTTTCATATTTTATCCATCACATAAGAAAGGAATTAAAATGATCAAAAAAAGAAATATGCTTGCACAGGTGGGACTGGTGATCATAACATTCGGTATTTATGCAATTTATTGGTTCTTTAAAATTTCTGAGGAGATGAAGTATGTTGGTAAAGATGCTGAAGCTTCCCCGGGGCTTTGGACTTTCTTACTTTTTATTCCCTTGGCAAATCTATGGTCGTACTATAAATTTTCTGAGCTGTATGAAAAAGTATCATCAGACAGTTTTAACAAGTGGCTGTTGTTTGTTTTGTGGCTGGTGTTTTCACCTGCAGTGTGGTTTATAGTTCAAACAGAAATGAATAAACAAGCGGATAAATCCCTTGTTAGAAATATTTGATCATTTAATAATCGTTTGATGTAGAAAAGCCTTCCGTAATATGTAAGGCTTTTTTTTTGAAAAACTTATCTGCTGTTTTTGTTTTAGGCTGAACCATTTAACAATTAATCTAAAGTATAATTACTGTTTAATTGCCAGAAAGAAATTTCAGGAGGACCCGCTAAAAAGCTGCGTGCCTCACCCATAAATTTCTGAAGATGCGGTGTGTTCATATGATCACCTTTATAATATTCCTCATCCGACCATTCTTCATATAACAGAATATTTGTTTTGTCTTCAGGATCAACAAGCATTTTTATAATAACAAAGTTGGGCTCTTTTTTTACTTCCAGTATTAATGCGTTTAATGCAGATAGTGCTTCATCAAATTTATCCGGTTGGGTTTTATATTTTACCAAAACAGTGATATTGTTTTTTCCATTTGCAGCAGTTTCTGATTTTTCTTGTGCATAAGAAGAAACAAAAACAGTTAATAAAAGAAATGATAGTAAAGTTTTAAAAGTGTTATTTACCATTACGCGCTTCTTTCGGTTTTATGATTAGTCTTTATTTCAATTTATGAAAAAACCCTGCGTACTGCAATTATAAGTGTTCTTCATAATTACTAATTTACTATCGTTTTTTAATAAATTTTAGCAGAACTGCTTTATGAAAGTTTTGATTGAACACTTTAAACTTTCTCTTTCAGAATACAAACATCTTTACGCAGTAAGTGTGTTTGCCTTTCTATTAATTTATCTTTCAGCATTTACAAAAGGATACGGCTACTTTATAGATGAGTTTTACTACATCGCTTGTGCAAATAATCCTGCATTCGGTTATGTTGATCATCCGCCATTGGCTCCATTAATTCTCACTGTTTTTCAATTTTTGTTTGGCAGTTCTATTTACGCAATAAGATTTCTTCCTGCACTTGCAGAAGCTACCGCTGTTTTTTATACGGGAATCTTAACAAAAGAAATCGGAGGAAATAAAGCTGCTCAACTGCTAGCCGCCTGCTCATTAGCTGCTATGCCTGTAACAATTGCATTTGGCGGCTTTTATTCTATGAATGCTTTTGAACCTTTGCTTGCAGTTTTACTTTTATGGATTACGGTTAAAATGATTAAGGCTAATAATGCTAAGCTTTGGATTTTTGCCGGTATTGTTATGGGTCTTGGTATGATGAACAAACATACGTTTGGAGTTTTTATTGCGGCACTTGTTTTTGCATTAATTGCTTCGGGTAAATCGAGACTACTATTTAACAAATGGTTTATCTTAGGCGGATTAATAAGCACAATAATTTTTCTGCCCAATGTTATCTGGCAGATATTAAATGATTTTCCTTCGCTGGAGTTTTACAGAAACATAAGCGCGTATAAAAATGTTTACACTCCCCCGCTTGAATTTATAATCGGACAGGTAATGCAGATGTCTCCATCCACCGTTCCAATCTGGTTAGCCGGAACATTTTATCTTTTTCTTTCAAAGCAGTATAAAGATTACAGGTTTCTTTCGGTGCTGTTCGTTATGTTATTTCTTTTTATGATGATCTCAGGTACCAGCAGACCAGACCGCCTTGCATTTGCGTATCCCGCAGCCTTTGCTGGCGGCTCAATTTTCTTTGCAAATATTATTACCAGATATAATGCTGTCTGGTTAAAATATGTGCTTATCATTTTTCTTTTTTTGGGGTTGGCATTAGCAGTGCCGATTATACTTCCTTACGTTAATTACGAAACTGCTAAAGCTCACACTGAATTTCTTGGAATTAACACGGAACTTGAAAGAGGAAAAAAACCGCCGCTGCCTCAACTGCTTGCTGATAGGATCGGATGGGAAGAAAAAGTTAAGCTGGTTGTAAAAGCATACAACAGTTTATCCGAAGAGGATAAAAAGCAAACAATTATTGCCGCAGGTAATTACGGACAAGCAGGAGCAATTGAATTATTTGGAAAACCACTCAACCTTCCGCCTGTTGCGTGTGCACATAATACTTATTACTTGTGGAGTAAAGAAAGAGTTAACGGAAATATTCTTCTTCAGTTAGAAAATGAGGAAGACTTTGATGGACTTTCTCATGCATTTGATAGTGTGGCTATCTCCCCCGGTGTATTCAAGAATAATTATGTTTCATCGCACGAAAACAATCTTGTTGTGTTTATCTGCCGCGAACCAAAAATTCCTCCGATTGAAATGCTTGAGCGAAGTAAGAATTTTTATTAGTTTATTAAATAAAGGGGTGTGTTGTTAACTAAAAAATATTGGTGGTATAGTAATATTTTTACCTGTTCGTCCGAAACGTAGCGGCGCAGATTTGATTTTTAAGACCTGCCTTCTAAACAATTATATACTGGGTTTAATTAAATCTATACCGGTTTTCCTGTTTAATTTTGCGTTAAGAAAGAGAATTTTACCACTAAATAAATAACTGTTTTTGATTGGCTGCACGATCCAAGACATCAGTATGATTAAGTTATTTCAATAGATTCATTTTTTATAATGAACAAATCCTTATTTTTTAGATATCAAATATCAGTGTTTTAGAAATGTCTCTCGATACATCAAAAAACAAAGAAGAATTACTTATAGGAATTGTTAACGACGTTTCCGACTATGATATAATAAAAAATCGTTTTTGGTACCGCATTCCTGTTGATAGTGTGGAGAAGATGCTAAAAAAACGCTGGCCGCCCGATTGGATAGCTTTTTATTACACTGCGGAGATAAAAAAATATCCGCAAATGATTATTCACTACGGTAAAGTATCTAACATTACGATGGATACGCGCAAAGAACTTTTTCCTTCCGAAAAGCAAAACTACAAAACAAGCAAAAGGTATTACAACATTTCATTTGAGGGAATCCGGATTTTACCACACCCTATACTCAGCAGACAAGGGCGAAGAATAGTTTTTATTCAAACAACATTTGAAAAGTTTATTAAAGCAAAAGAAGTTAATGACCTTATTGAAGGCAGTGCATTGGAAGACAAACTCTGGGCAGAGTTTAAAAGAAACAGAATATGCGCGGACAGGCAGGAGATTGTTAAGATCTCTAACAATTTTTACTTCTTAGATTTTTCCGTCTATTGCAAGAAGGGTAAAATTAATATTGAAACAGACGGCGATGGATGGCATCATAATGCGATGGGTTCTGGAAAGGATAATGCCCGAACTGATGATCTTACCTCAAATGGTTGGAGTGTAATAAGATTTAATTCAGAGGAGATAAATGAGAAGATGGAAACTTATTGCATCCCGGTAATTAAGACAAGTATTAATAAACTAGGCGGTATTGATATTGATAATGATGCTGTGAAAAGATTTTTGAAACATGATCCGGGTGCAAGTTATCCAACTTTTTTTGAAGATGTTGAATAAGCTTTCTTTAGTGCAGCAGCAGAATTAAAGAATGCTTGGGTTGTTGTTTGTTGTCATTCCCGTGCAAACGGGAATCTAGCATCTAACTAAAAAATATTGGCGGTATCGTTAATATCTTGTTTGACTTTTGAAGATTATGCTTTGCACACAATATGCGGACATTTTCCGCTGTTAAACTTGTGCCGCCTTTGGAATAAGGTAGTTCATGATCATAATGTAAATTCTCTTTCGATCCGCAAATTACACACTGCCCTTTATCTCTCGACCACACCTCAACCTTAACGCTGGTAGGAATTAATCTTGTATGCTGTAAAACAATTTCCTTATTAAATGCTTTCATTTCCACTGGCTGAAGATAAAACTTGAAAACATTTCTCACGCCGTCAAAAATTATTTTTGCATCAATCAAACTGAAGAAACCCTTATAGCACCAAATACCATCTTTTATCTTCTCATAAACTTTTACTTTATGCGGATGCTCGCTCAATTTCATCTTGTAAGCCTGAGCCGCAGTAAAAAATTTTCCGTTTTCCGTTAGTGTGCCTTTGGGTGTTGTTAAAGGCTGGTCCGCTTCTTTCGGTTCTTTGGTTACATTTATTGGTGCATCGTGCCCTTCATAAATAAGAGTGTTTGTTTTTGCATCCCACTCATCTGCATAAGGGGCATTCTTTCTAACCGACATAAGAAAAACCGAATACTCCGGCTTTATCTGAAAATTCATTCCCTTCTGTATGTTTGCATTCTCCGCCGCGACTAACTCTGCGTAGCTTATTATATCATCAACTTTGAAACTTGGTTTTGGGAAAAAGGATTTCATAAGATTAGATCCCGGATAACTCTTTGAGTTTTGAATATAGTTTTCCCTCCCCACTCGACCCTGGCTTAAACTCATCTGTAGAGAAATCTAAATCGTCTATTTTTATTTTTTTTAATACTTCAAGAAACTCTTTGGTCGTAGGGACACCACCTGGAATTGTAATATACAGATAAACGTTTCTTAAAAATCTCATAAGTGCTTTAAAACCATTAGTTTTATTTAGGATTTGCCCGCGCCCTTCAAAATCCCAAGATTTGGGCCACCTTAATTTTACAGCATCAAAATAATTCCAAATTACATCTGTTATTTCTAAATCCTTTTCTTTGAGGAACATATTTCGAAAAATAAATATCTTTAATTCTTCAGTCGTAGCTAAATCAATTTTCCTGTTTTTTATTAAATCATTTCTGTCAGATATAGGATCTTTGGCAATATATTTAAGTAATGATTCTACAATGGTTGCTTGAGTTATTGTTTCATTAAACCTACCCTCTGTGGAGACCCCTAAACGTTTAATTCTCATATAGAAGGGACTATCTTTTGTTTTATCAAGTGCAACTGCAATGTTATGACATGTTTTTTGTGGACTTCTTTTTTTAGCTAAATCGAATAAATCATAAACTAGACTTTTATTAACTTTTGTTTGAGCCAAATTAACAGTTGAAAAAATGTATGCCTGATCAGCAATATCAATATCAATAAAGAGGCTTACATTGATTTCAAATCCATCCAAGGAATTAGAATTCCTCAACCCCTCAATTCTATGTTGACCATCGAGCACACTTGCCATTTCATCATAATCAATCTTTTCTTTGTCGTTTTTATTTTCATATGGACTTAAAGTTAACTCATTTACTTTTGCATTAAACTTTGCGCAAACGCCAGGGACTGCTAAAATTACTGCTGTTGGGAAACAGGCATCAACCGTATCTACATATTTAGCAATTTCAGTTACTCTTTTCTCATTTAATGGCCGTTGAATTCCAAGATAAGATTCAAACCCTCTTTCTTCAGATTTCAACCTTCTAACGTCTACTTTTGTAATTTCGCACAAATCCTTTGCTTTGATTGAACCTATATAAAAATCACCTATGGGTTGCTTCACTTTAATGCAGGGGAATGTAATCGATTTATTTATTGACATTTCAACCTCGATGTTTTCTTACTTGATTGGTATATTCCTCTTCTTCGTCTCTCATCTCACGCGCGGGATTTGGTAATAAATTATTATTATATACAAGGACTAAATAAAAAAGAGGTAGGGATATATAGAATACATACTTTGAAATCATTGATATTGATATTGGGTCAAAAATGAATCCGGATCTTCTCTGTCCAAATACATAAGAAGCAAGCAATATTAAACTAAAATATAAAAGCAAATGACTCATTTTGCTTGGAAAACGATCAGCATCCCCTCGATTCTTTAGCACCAAATAAAATATCGGTGAGAGTAAAGAGGAAACATATAAGAGCAATTCCCCATTATATAAGTTTTTATTTATACTTGCTGTAAATGATGCTTCATGATTATTAGACCATTCAACCAAATATGCAATTAACAAAGGTAAAAATGAGAAAAATAATGTAGTTAAAAATTCAGCAACAGCGGCAAGGTGATCTCGTAAAGTACAATGTACTAGTCCGCCCAATAAGGGTATTTTACTGAAGTAAAAGGCTAGGCTATCTTTAGCCGCTTGAATATTTATTTCAAACATTAAAAACTCCCGATATTTATTCTAAAAGATAAAATTGATTTACTTAATAATTTTTAATAATTAATTCTTCAACTAAATGTTTTTTCTCTTTACAAGTTATCCATCTCCGCACAGGTAATTTATTTATGTCCCACTCTTTATAAAGTGACTTTATTTCGGAAGTACTTGCATTCGAAATTAAAATTCTTGCACCGTTATTACTTGCTTTTACTGCATATTCAGCTAACTCTTCTTGGTCCTCAGTATTAAATCTTTCTTTTGTGTAGTGCGTAAAGTATGCTGTACCATTTAATGGTGGATAAGGAGGATCTAAATAAATAAAATCCCTTACCCCAAAGGAGTCAAAATGCTTCTTGTAATCTCCAACAACTATTTTTGCCTTTTTTAATGTTTTACTTACTTGAATTAACTGTTCGAGTGTTGGTATTCCTATTTTATCTTTTTGGTTGAACGGCACATTGAATTCCCCCTTATTGTTAACTCTGAAAATACCATTAAAAGAAGCTTTGTTAAGATAAATAAACTGAGCCGCTTCCTTCGTTGAATATGTCGACTTATTATATTGATCTCTTAATTTATAATAAAAATCCGATGAGTGTTTTTTTTGAAATTCAGTTAAGTATAAATGTACTTCGGTAGGATTATCTCGTACCTGTTTATAACAATTGATTAATTTTTCATTTAGATCTGAAATTACAGCTTTCTCTGGATCCAAAAAGAAAAACATTGATCCGCCACCTAAAAAGGGTTCTATATATCGCCTATTCCTATAATCACTTGGTAAATACTGAACTAACTCATTAATGATATTGACTTTGCCGCCTGCCCATTTTAAAAATGGTTTTGACTTTTGTTCGATTATTGTTTTACTATTCAATATCAATTTCCACTTCAGCTGCATTTAGTCTTTTTATAAATTCTTCATAGATAAAATCTATATAATCAAAATCTTCAACTTTGTATAACCGTTTTTCAGTTGCATGGGCTGGTATTCTACGTAAGGCATTTACTCTATCCATCCACTTAAGGTTTTTTGACAACCCTTTTTCACCCGGTTCTGGTATATCAAAGACCTTCTTAAATATTTCCCAATGAGTTTTATTCTCAACTATTTTTTTATACTCAATAAAATCCAAATAATTTTCAAGTGGCAATCTGTTTTCATCATCCTCATCCAGTGATTTCTCATATGCCCTAGTTTTCACCTGTTTATCTAAAACACCTTTATTCCAATACGCATCTTTTGTTGTTCCATATTTTGTCTTAAATACATCAAAAATATATTTCTGTACTTTAATATTAATCTCTTTAATTTTTCTATCAGCTAGATTTATTTTTTCATCCGATTGTTCAGCTTCCCAATCCTCCATTCCTTCCGGTTCAAAATCTGAAAATTCCTCCTTTATTATCCTACATAGTCTATAATAATATTCCGGTGGCCCACCAGAACCAAACTGGACTTTAAATTCTTTCTCCATTTGCATATTTGATGCACTACTAATTTTCTTCAATAATGGTTCCAAGTAATCTTCGATCTCTTCAACTATTTCTTCGGGCTCTAATTCCTTCGCGTCTAATCCTTTATTGGACTCCATATATTTTATTAAAGAACTAAATAAATTCATATATGCTGTTAATGCAATGTTTGTGCACAGAAATCCTGTTCTTCCACTTTCCCATTGTCCATAATTATTATCTCTTACAAGGGTAAAAAATTGGTTAATTGCCCTTCTTGCTCTATCTAATGTTTCAGAATCTTTTGCGCCACTTAATGGTCCCAATTCATATTGTTTCCCTCGTAATATTACTCTACCTACTAGTCCTGATTTTCGTATAGCATCTTTCAATGCAGGTACGGTTAGATTGGTGTTATCTGTTGGCGTTATTCCTTGTTGTATTACTCGATTGTAAAATGGTTCGCCAATATCTGTATTTAGAACACTTACAAGCCTTGCACTTATAGCCCCAATTCTTTCGTATGGTTCATCTGAACCCCATTTTAATTCGCCTTCTAGGTCGTCAAGTAGTGTTTTGGGTACTGATTTTTGTTCATGGTTTATTGTTACAAATAGATTTGCTTCATCTTCGGGGGGTAATTGTTCAAACCCTATGACGACAATATTTTGGTTTAAATATTTTTCCTCTAAATGTGCAAATCCATAAAGCCTATGTTGCCCATCTATAATCCAAATAGATCTGTATTTGTCAGGCAAATATAGATGGCCATATACTACCTCAGCAAAATCATCTTTTTTAACAATATCAAACCGCGGAGACTTGACAAAGTTTATTAGAATATTTGTTGGGAAAAATCCACCATCCTTTAAAAATGCTCCTATTTGTTTAATCCTCGAACGACTAATTAATCTTTGATAAGTTGGAGCACCTTCTGGATCATTCAACGATCGATGGTTAACAAATGCTAATTTTAATAAGTGCTTTGGAGTTATAACAAAAGAATAAAATCTTTTACCTCCTAATTTTCCTCTAATTGCGGGCACAATTTTATTTTGCAATCCTGGAACTTGTTGATCTTTTAGAAATTCAGCCAGAAATTGGTATCGTGCTGCTTGTCCAAGATGATCTGCGATTTGCTGATAATATCTAAGTTCTCGCTCTGTAATAATTTTAATATTTTGTCCAAGTGCTCTTTCTTTATCTTGTTTAGACCAGATTATATTTTCTGTAACAAATAACCATATTATTTTGGGTTTAAAATTATTGCCATAATAATTTTTGATGCTCAGTGTAAGTGGGCCTTTAAGATTTGCAAATTCTTCAATATCCTTTTGTAGGCTTCTTTTTCCTAATTTAACACTTGCCTTACATTCAGCCACAATAATGGTTTCTTCATCTTTAGCGTATACATCAATTTGTTTTTTTAATAATTCAGAACCATTTCGACTTACTTTTATTTGAAAATTTCTACCTTGATTTAACTCATTGTATCCTATTCTATAGAACAACATCCATAATTTATTTTCAAGTCTTTCATCAAATGGTTTCTGTTTTTTTAATCTTGTTTTTGTTTTGAGTGTTTTTTCAATTACCCAAGCATCATCGAGGTATGGTTGAATATCTTCGTTTTTGATTGCAATTAAATTGTAAGGATTTCGTCGACCTACTGCCTCACGTTTAAGGCTATTTGGTCCAACTAAAACAGCATTAAGTAGTTTCTCTTCACTCATAAATATCCTTTGATAAATTTTGTGGTAAAAAATTCACCAACTCCCCATCCTCAGAAATAAATGAAAAAATATAAGAGAGGATGTAAACATTGCACATAAACTCAATGCAAAACTATAAACGTAAAACGTGAGATGAAAGACGAAAAACGAAAAAGAAAGAAGGAAGACGTAAGCAGCGAGAGGCAAGAAGTTATTTTAATTCAAAAGTAAAATCCGCCGCGGCGGACAAAAGTAAAAAAAGTAAGACGAGAGATGAAAGAAGGAAAAAGTAAAACGGTAAAAGAAAAACGAGAGATGTATGGTTGCTGATAATATACAGGTTACGATTTATAACAAATTACTATGATTTAACTCGTTATATATAAAATTATTTTATAGCTTAACTATTATTAACAATCCGGAAAGCAGCAAAATTGAAATTTCAGGAAATGTTTTACGACAAATTTGATAAACCCATTACAACGTGGATGGCAAACAATGCAATCAAATTTTTAAGAATCAGTTTGGGAATAATTTTTTTCTGGTTCGGGTTCTTAAAATTTTTTCAGGGTGTAAGCTCTGCAGAAATGATTGCTACAAAAACTATTTCAGTTTTAACATTCGGGCTAATCGAACCTTCTGTATCACTGATTATTCTGGCTGTGTGGGAAACCTTGATAGGGCTTGGATTGCTGTTTAATAAATTCCTGCGCGAAATACTGTTTCTGCTATTTCTTCAGATGATAGGCACAATTACTCCGTTGTTTTTTTTCCCGGCAGAAACATTTAAAATATTTCCAATTGTACCAACTCTGGAAGGACAGTATATAATAAAAAATTTGATATTGATCAGTGCAGGCCTGGCTATCGGAGCAACAGTTCGCGGTGGAAAAATTATTTCTGAACCGATAAAGAATAAAATCAGGTAAACTTTACGAGAAGCAAGAAGTTTAATAAATTGTTAAATGAAAGACGAGAAATGGAAAATGTTTGGTGGTTGATGAATAATGGAAAAGTCTTCAGCGGGCAAATAGAGAAATGATTGACTGAAGAAGCTAGGCGCTTTATTTTTCTTCCGGAATAAATCCCATACTTTTTGTGCAATGTTTCGGATTTTTAATCTCGTTTAAATTTAAAGTGTGAGATTCCGAAACAAACTGTCGTGGCAAACGTAATGATAGTTCTCAGACAGACGATGTACCGTGACATCCTCGATATAATTATTAAAATGATTACGTAAACAAACATAGGCGAGTGCCGGAATATTAATCTTCTTCCAGTTCTTTCAGCATCCTCCTTGAATTATCAGCTGCCGGACTTCGGGGGTTTATCTCTATTGTCTTTTTATAAAATCTGACCGCTTCCTCTTTTTGTCCGTCTTTTGCATAAGCTTCGGCAAGGCTATCCCACGTATTTGCAACTTCAGGAAAAAGTTCTGTATTAACTTTAAATATTTCTATTGCTTCTTTAGTTCTGTCTTCACCAAGTAAATCATATCCAACGCGGTTAAGAAGAAAATCCTCTTCCATATCAAAAGAAACATCTTTAATAATTTCACTAAAATTATTTTTCAGATATTGCGCACCTTTTTTATTGTAAATAAGATAAAGTGTACGGAAAATATTCTGTCCCGGCTTTTCAATCTCTTTACCGGCAAGAAGCCTGTAAATATTTTCACCGACCTGTTCGGCAATGGGCTCATCATAGTTTGCAAGAACAACTATTGTATATCCTGTAACCGGCTGGGAATAAATAACCGAGTTTCTGCCCGGTGCCCCGCCTGCATTTGCAGAAATGTAGGAGGAATCTTTAAGAACGTCTCTCCACTTTCTTCCGGAGTTTTTCTGAAACCTGCTTGCGTAAAGAAGTTTCATTTCATCACTTAACATTTTATTATCATCTAAAAATGAAAGCTGAAACTTTAAAAGGTCTTCTGCTGTTGAAAATGCTGAGCCGGATGGTGATGGAGATTCTTCATATTCAATTCTGATTTTTTTCCCTGTTGATGAGAACATGTAACCTGCGGGTATAGTCTTATCATTTCTTATTTTTTTATAATCGAAATATGTGTTATTAAGTCCGACAGGTTGTAATATATTCTGCTCAATGTAATCGAAGTAGCTCAAACCCGAAACACTTTCTATAACAGCACCCAGCACAGCAAAACCGGCATTGGAATACTCCCTGCCGGTGCCCGGTTCGAATAACAATGGTTCATTTTTAAATGTGTTAATTATTTTATCAACGGTTGTAAGTTCGCTGAGATTTGGTATTACTCCCGGAATCATAAAATAATCTCCAAAACCCGAGGTATGTGTAAGAAGATGTTTTATTGTTACTTTATTAAGGACTTCTTCGGAGAAAATGCTTAAAAATTTTCCGATGTTATCATCAAGGTTAATTAACCCTTTATCAATAAGCTGAAGAATTGCAGCAGAAGTGAAGTCTTTATTGATTGAACCGATATCGAATTTTGTATCAGTGGAGTTTTTTCGTCCTTCTTCAAAATCAGCTTTACCGAAAGCTTTATAATAAACAGGCTTCTTATCTTTAGCGATCAGCACAACACCGGAAAAGAGATCCTGCTGAATATATTCATCCATTAGCGCTTCAACTTTCTGTTCAATCTCATCCGGAGAATAGTCTTTCATAAGTGCGGGTTTTTCCTGTGAATTTATAGTTACAGAAAAGAATATTATTGAAAGAAAAAGTAAATAGTTTTTCATCACGGTCTCCTTTTTTCATCCAGTATTTTACTCTTTGACGAAATGGAAGTAAAAAAGTTCATAATTTCAGAAAGGAGAAGATAAATGATTGACGGATTTGTTAGATTATGTAATTCTGAATCCTTTACCGGTTAAAAAAATAGCGTTGTTGTGTGCTCATCTAAGTGTTAGAAAATCTTTTATCTCATCAACAATTTTCTGCAGTTCTTCTTTATTACGAAGCCAGGTTTTTGTTAACGCGGTAGTTTTACCGGAAATCAATTTCATATCAACAGAAAATATCGAATCTCCGTCATCATCTTTGGATTCGTTGAGGACAATGTCTTTAATTTCTTTAAGCGGATATTGCTCCGTTTCAGTCCGCATCAAACCGATTCTTTTTATTAAAACTTTATCTTCTCTTTTATCAAAATCTGTTTTAATTGCGGGATTAGAATAGATGATCCAAACTCCTGCGGCAACACCGGCAAGCGAAACAAACCAGGCAGCAGCCTGTTCAAGCTGATTAAGTTCGTGGAGATTGTTAAACGCACCCATCAGTCCGATTACAAAAAAACCGGCAACCACAATAAAGAATAATCCAAACAGCCAGAGGCAACCGGCGGAATCTTTTATTTTCAAGTTTGTTGTTGTGTGTTCTGTTATTTTCATTTACATGTTTTAACCTGACCGGATGATTTTATTTCTTTGGAAAAGAAAGCTTCTTTTCAATCCAGAAACAGAATATGCCTGACGCCAAAAAGATCAAAAATAGACCAAGAAAAATTTCTGCATCTGCAAACATTAGTCCTGAGCCGTGGCCTATTCTTTCCATAAAAGAGTTAATGCCGGCCCAGGCAAAAACTACCGCCATGGAAATAAATATAACTCCAATTGTTTTTAAAATTATAGAAAATGTTTTTTCATATTGAAATATAGCGGAATGAAACGAGAGAGGAAAAACGGAAGATGTTAAAGATTCGGCTGAGTTAAAAAACAAAGGCGCGGTAAAGCGCCTTTTTGAAACTGCTGTATAAAATTAATCTAATTATCTGGTTTCATTAACCACTATACTTTTTCCCTCAATTTTTAAATCATTCAGTGCTTTAACTGCCTCGTATGCGTCTGAAGTATTTTCCATTTCAACAAATCCAAAACCACGGGACTTTTTTGAAGTGCCATCTGTCATAACTCTTGCTGTTAATACGGTTCCATGTTTTTCAAATGTTTTCTTTAATATTTCGTTGTTAAAAGACAGCGGGATTGACCCCACAAATAATTTGGTGCTCAATAGAAACCTCTTGTTTAATAATAAATAGAATGCCGGGTTGAAGATAAGGATTAGTGATAAATTGGCTGTTGCATGATGTTTACATAAATCTCTTTGTTCAAAATTTTCTTCAGCGATAGACTTAAAATTATAAAGGCGCCGTAAAGCGCCTTTAAGAAATCATAACAGAATATCTACTCTGCAGTGATGGCTATACCATTAGCTGCGTGTTTTAGCTTCGTTAACTACAATATTTCTTCCATCAATTTCTGTTTCGTTTAAAGCTTTAATGGCTTTACTTGCATCTGTGGAGTTTTCCATTTCAACAAACCCGAAACCTCTTGATCTCTGGGTATCACGATCTAAAATTATCTTTGCAGATAATACAGAACCGTGTTCTTCAAATGTTTCTTTTAGCTTTTGATCGTTTACCGACCATGGCAGCGAACCTACAAATAACTTAGTGCTCACAAAGAACCTCTAATAAATAGTAAATAAAATTCCGGAATATTACCGGAGGGTGTGAACATAGGTAAACTGCGTGCCATTAACTAACTAAAAACCGTATTGTGTGTTTTAAGGCAAGAATGGTGTCATTAATTAGTAATCCAGAACAATATCTTATGAATAAAATAATTTTAAATTTTTGATTGCTGTTCTCGTATCGAATTTACTGGATTCTGCTGTTGCTGTTTAAACTTCGACCAGATGATTTTGAACAAATAAGTGATAAATCATGAAAATAAAAGACAGAAAAAAGACACGGAACAAAATCTCCGTGTCTTTTTAATATAATCTATTTTAGAACATCACAATTAAATTTTATTCAAGTGGAATTTTAGATTTGACTTCGTTTAACCAATTATCAAAGCTTTTAAGTTCTGGATTAATTGATTTTGTAAAATCAACACTTCTTACACCGCAAAAGTACTCTTCAAAATCATGATAAAACTGGAACATATTGCCAAGATCATCAGCGCCGGGAAAACCAAACCCTCTGTAAACATCAAATGGAATTGGATTAAAAACAACTTCCTGCCCCAATGCTTTAGCAAAAGAATCAGCCATCTGTTTACCTGTGAGATTTCCCCCTGTTATAGCTGCAGTTTTACCTATGAACTCACTGCCATTTTTAAAAATACCATAGGCAGATTTACCAATATCTTCGGCGGCAATGCCGGCAAGTTTTCTTTCTCCAATGGGAAGTGAAAGTGCAAGTTTTCCGTCAGGTCCTTTTTTTGGTCCCATTCCAAAGTAAAGAAAATTATCCCAATAAAAAGAAGTGTTTAGTAATGTTACAGGCAAATTTAGTTCTGTAAAATATTTATTAGATTCGCCCTTGCCGTCAAAGTGAGGCACTTTGTATTGGCCATTACCAAGAGTAGGCATTCTATTATCTGTAAGCGGAATAAATTTGCGTGAGTCTTCTAAAGTAGACCAGATTACATGTTTTACACCAGCATATTTAGAAGCTTTAGCTATAGACTGCGCTTGCGCTTTTTCTTTTTCTGGTGAAAAATGCTCCCAGAAAAACGTAACTGCATATACACCATAAGCACCATCAAAAGCTTTTCTTAAACTTTCCTCGTCATCGATATCTACGGCAACAACCTCAGCACCCATAGCCGCCAGTGCTTTTGCTTTATCTGAATTTACTTCCCGTGTTAAAGCGCGGACTTTAAACTCTCCGTCTTTATCGGACAATATTGAACGGACCAACCCGCCCCCTTGCGCACCGGTTGCACCAAGCACGGCAATTATCTTTTTCTCTGACATTTAGAGCCTCCTTTATTAATTATTTATAAATGATTTATTAAAAGTAACCGGATATCGTGTGTAAACTTTTTGTGAGCGCATTTATTTTGCTGTTTTAAGTTAACGCAATATTTTTTTAAAAAATACTTTAACGGCCTTTTAGTGATTAAGAGCATAGGTGGGAGAAGAGAAGAGAAGATAAAATAAAACGGTAATAAACTTCAATCAGACATAAATGAAGAGAGGCGTTTAATAATTAAGTGAGTCGGTTTTTCTTTAGTTTTCTCTCAATCCAGAAACAAATAATTCCAAGAAACAAAAAGAAAAGCATTAGTGTTAGAAAAATTTCTGCATCCGCAAACATTAGTCCTGAGCCATTGTTTATTCTTTCTATAAAAGAATTTAATGAAGCCCAACCAAAAACCAAGGCGATGCTGATAAGGCTAACTCCAAGTGTTTTTAATATTGCAGAAATATTTTTTTTCATATCGGAATATAGCGGTATGAAATAAGAGAAACGGAAAACGAAATATCCGGGCAGTTTTAAAGTAATAAAGGCGCCGTACAGCGCCTTTAAGAAATCACAACAAAATATATAATCTTGCAGTAATGGCTATGCCATTAGCTGCGTGCTTTAGCTTCGTTAACTACTATATTTCTTCCGTCAATTTCTGAATCATTTAAAGCTTTTATAGCTTTACTTGCATCTTCGGAGTTTTCCATTTCAACAAATCCAAAACCTCTTGATCTCTGGGTATCACGATCTGTAATAATCTTTGCAGATACTACTGTACCGTGTTGTTCAAATGTTTCTCTTAATTTTTGATCGTTTACCGACCATGGGAGTGACCCAACAAATAACTTAGTGCTCACAAAGGACCTCTAATAAAAAATAAATAAATTTCCGGTCTATTACCGAGGCTGCAAAATTAGTCAAATAATTTTCTATTGTCTAATTTTTATGTTTACTATGTTTTTGTTCATAATTATTATGCCTAAAAGTGTGGAATTTTTGTGCATTATAAGAACTAAATACATCTTTCTTGTGCACTTTCTCTTATATGTGCACAAATATCGCAGATTATTGTGCGTGTTTGTATTGATATGCACAAACATAGTGCGTCAGAATTCTTATATGCACAAAATATGCTAAATTTTGTGCGATTTTAAGAGTTGCCGGATAGTATCTTTAAAAGCGCAAGATTCTTATAAAGTGTTTCCCTGCCAACCTGTTCGGAAACTAAAATTCCAAGTTCTTCCAATTTTCTAAGATATTTGCTAGCCGTATTTCTTGATGCAATTTTCTTTTCTTCAAGTATAGCAATTTTGCAGTACGGCTGATTGTAGATTACTTCGATAAGTTCATGGGTGTAAATTTCCGGCGCTTCGGTTTTTACTTTTTCAATCGCACTGAGATAACTGTTGTAAATCAAGTTCACTTTATCCAATGTAAATACGGCAGTGTGTTTAACTGCGTCGAGCATATAAATAATCCAGTCTTTCCATAATCCGTTTTCAGAAACTTCTCTCAGCAAGCGATAATAATCATTTTTGTTTTCCAGGATATACTTTGATAGATAAATTACCGGAAGATCAATAAGTTTTTGACTGCAGAGAAACAAAACATTTAGTATTCTTCCAGCTCTTCCGTTGCCATCAGTAAAAGGATGTATTGCTTCAAACTGATAATGAAGCATCGCCATTTTAATCAGCGGATCAATTGAGTTATTATTTAATGCAACATCAAACCAGTTATTTAATTTGTCCATTAAAATATTTCCGTGAACCGGCGGCGTGTAAACAACACTGTTTGTACTTCCTATATAAACCTGAACTGTTCTGATCCCTTCATCTTTGCCCGTTATTGTTTTAAATATTTCCACAGCAAGATCAACGGAATAATCAGTTGGTGATTTCAGTTTTGCAAAGGCACCCCATAGTGCTTCACGATAGCGAAGTACTTCTTTGGTGGATCGATTTACATTAGAGCCTGATGACGAAAAAGCTTTGTAAAGTTCGTCATTGGTTGTAAAAATATTTTCGATTGTAGAACTGTCTTTTGCTTCCTGCAAAACCAAAGTATTAACAAGCATAAGCGGATTTGGAATTACGGGCAGGCGTCCTTTTAATTCGGCTAAAGCAGCGCGGGCTTCAGAAAGTTTTTTATAAACCTCCATCGTTTCCCAGATATTATTATCGGGCAGAAGCAATGGAAGATCATTATATGGAAGCTCTTTGTTAAAGCTCATAACAAAATATTAAAAAGATATTTAAATAAAAGTTCTTGTCTTTTGATCAGTAAAAACTCATTGCAAAACTAATCAGGCTAAAAGCGAGAGGCAAGAAGTTTAATTAAATGGTGAGTATTAAATACTTACGATTCAATGCTGAATTAAAAAATAAATTACTTTCTGCCAAAGGCAGAAAGAAAAATTCAAAAGCGGGAAATAAAAGATATAGGAGTCAAAACGAACATTATTTTAAAGATTCTAATTGCAATTCTCGGACAAACTTTGCTATTTTCAACCGAGCACTAATCCCAAAATATCTCTCAATAAAAAAGGAGTTGCTATGGATCCTATAATTCAACTGTGGCTTCCAATTCTCGTTTCTGCTGTAGTGGTGTTTTTTGTAAGCTTCTTACTTCACATGGTAGTTAAACATCACAATTGTGATTTTAAACAAATACCTGATGAAGCACGAATAATGGATGAACTTAGAAAATCTAATATTCCTGCCGATGATTATGTCTTTCCATTTGCAAAAGATGAAAAGGAGCGTAACTCACAGGAGTATAAAGATAAATTTGCTAAAGGTCCGGTTGCAATGATAACTGTCCACCCTTCCGGTCCTATGAGCATGGGATCAAATTTAGTAATGTGGTTTATATATTCAATTGTTGTCGGTGTGTTTGCCGCATATATTGCCGGGCATGCACTTGCACCGGGTGCACACTATCTTGCTGTCTTTCGATTTGCAGGAGCAACTGCATTTGTTGGATACTCGCTTGCACTCGCTCACGATAGTATCTGGTACGCCAGAAAATGGTCAACTACATTTAAATATGTTTTTGATGGATTGATATATGCTTTACTAACCGGAGGAGTGTTTGGCTGGTTATGGCCGGCCGCTTAAAATTATTTATTCAGGTTAACCTTCGGGATTTTTATAATCCCGAAGGTTTAAATTAAATTCTTACTATTTATTCAATATCTCTTCAATCTGGTCCATAACATTATTCATCTTCTTCATTGTCAGTTCAAACGGTTCTGATGAAAGCGGATCAATTCCTGCATCTCTAATTAAATCAACCGCATATTTGGAACCGCCGCCTTTTAATATTTTGTAATAATTATCTGCTGCGGGTGTTCCTTCATTAATTATCTTTTCTGCAAATGCAGTTGCATAGATTAGAGAAGTTGAATATTGAAACACATAATAATTGTAACCCATAAAATGAGGAATGTAAGCCCATTCATATTGAATATAGGGATCAACAATACAATGTCCGGCATCGTGACCATAATATTTTTTTACAATATCATAATAAATGTTACACAGGTCATCACCGGTTAACGGCTGCCCTTGCTCAATACGGTTATGAATTTCCAATTCAAATTCCGCAAAAGATGTTTGGCGGAAAATTGTTGTACGCAAAAGATCAAGATAGCTGCCGAGTAAGAATAATTTTTCTTCATCGCTCTTTGCATTTACAACCATAAAATTATTAAGTAAAGTTTCACTCGTAGTAGAAGCAATCTCAGCAACAAATGTTGAGTAATCTGCTTTTGCAAACGGCTGGTTAGTGTTTGAATAAAAACTGTGCATTGTATGTCCAAGTTCATGCGCTAATGTAGAAATAGATTCATAATCATCATTCCAGTTCATAAGAATGTATGGATGCACATCATACGCAGAGCCGCTTGAGTATGCGCCGCTTCGTTTTCCTTCAGTTGGGATAAAATCAATCCATCTGTTATCAAAAGATTTTTTTATTGTGGATACATATTCTGAATTCATTGGTTTTAACGCCTCAAGAATTAATTGCTGTCCTTCTTCAACTGTGAATTTTAAATCAACTTTTTTAACAAGAGAGGTGTACAAATCATAATAATGAAGAGTATCAACACCAAGCATTCGTTTCTTTAGATCTAAAAAACGATGAAGCGTAGGAAGACTTTTATTTATCTGTTCAATTAAAGTTGTGTAAACATCCGGTGGAAGATTATCGCCATTAAGCGCAGACTCTAATGAAGATTTATAATTTCTGTTCTTTGCATAAACCCAATCTTTTTTAACCTTTCCAACAAGATTGGCACCAAGGGTGTTTTTAAAATCGCCGTAGCTGTTAAAGAAAGTTTCAAAAACTTTGCTTCTGTCATCCCGGTTTTCAACTGATCTAACTCCCGTATAATTAGCGGGGCTTAGCTCAACTTCTTTGCCATCAGAAAGGGTAATTTTAGGATTGGGTTTTTCACCATCAGTAAAAATTGAATAAACAGTGTTTTGATTTCCTGCAATCAAACCAAAACTTGCTAATATTTTTTCTTCTGCTTCGGATAATGTGTGTGGGCGTAATCTCTGGATGTTATCGATGTACATTGAGTAAGTATTAAGCTCCGGTTTTTCATTAAAGAATTTTTCAATCTTTTCTTTGGGGATTGTAAGAATCTCCGGCTCAAAGTAAGAGGCTGTTTCGCCAAACTTTGTTCCCACTGCAGAAAGCTTTTGAAGCAATGCCTGGTTTTCTGAAATGCGCACATTTTCATTACTTAAATTGCCCGCATAAGTTCCGGCTTTGTAAAACGTTTTTAATAATCCAAAGTAAGCGTTTAATGCGTTCAGTAAGTTTTGAGAATTCTCTCCAAGCTTACCTTTGTAAGAAGCAAAATCATTTATGCTGTTCTCAACTTTTTTTATATCACCCCGCCAATCATCAATAGTTGGATACATATCCGCAAGATTCCATTTGTATTTATCGGGCACATCCGATCGTTTTGGTGATTGAGGAAAAATTGTAGTTAGGAAAGTGATTAAAGCAAGTGCGTAAAAAAGAATTACTTTATGTTTGATCATATCTCCACCTGTAAATGTGTTTTGATTTTTGTACTGCAAACTTATGTAGAATTCAATTCTGTAAGAAGAAATATTTGATGAGCGGTGATATATATATGAAAAAATCGGAAAAATATTATTGTCCTTTTCTCCGGTTTAAATAAGATATAAAGCTAAGTTACTTTCCTTCTGCATTATTTGGTGTTCCGGCAACCGGAGTAAACCACTGATCTTTAGGAACAACTTTTGGTTCCTGTGGATCGCCTTCATAAGCGGGAGTCATAATCTGTACATTGTTTTCATTAAACACATCAAGAACGTTCTGATGGAGCGAAGTATAATGCTTCATAAGATTAATTGGATCGTTACAATAAACATTCAATTCATAGCTAACTGCAAAATCACCCAGCAATTTTTGATGCACAAATGGAGGTGGATCTTTTAAAATTCCCTCTGTTCGTTCTGCGGCAAGCTTTAACATTCCTTCAACCTGTCTCCACGGAGTTTCGTATCCAATTCCAACTATTGTGTGAAGAATTAACCCTCTATTACTTGCAAGGGTCGAATAGTTAACAACATGAGTATTCAACACTAAGGAATTTGGAACTATAACTTCCTCATTTTTAGGGGTACGCAGTCGTGTTGCAAAAAGTTTTGATTCCATTACTTGTCCCAAATGGTCGTCAATTTTAACAAGATCACCGACTTTAAAGGTTCTTCTATAGGTCATTGAATATCCTGCAATTAGATTTCCAACAATTGAAGTGGAACCCAGGGAAAATAATACACCGATGAATAATGACACCCCTTTAAACGCATCGGAGTCAGAGCCGGGTATATATGGATAAGCAACAATTACAGTAAAAGCTACAAAAAGAATTCTTACAATTTTGTATGTCGGTATTGCCCAGTCGGAATCAAAGCCGGAAATTGTTATTAGTCCCTTTCCAAGCCCATCAAAAAATATCTTAACAAGTTTTAATAAATATTTTACAACAAAAAATATAACAATCAAAAAAGCCAGATCAGGAATAAAATTAAGCAGAGCTAATCCAACGGCACTAACTGGCGCTAGAAAAAAAGCTATTAGTGAAACTGAAACAAATCTAGTCCATGGGTACAGTCCCAAAACATATTCTGCGCACATAAAAATAATTACCAAAATAATTCCAAAGTTCAACGTTTTTATTATACTAGAAAGCGTAAGCCAAAGCTGGTTGGATTTGATTAGCTGAAAGGATTTAGTTTCAATGTTATCAAATTTTGCCTTTATTTTGTTTTGCAATACTAAGTTAATTTTTTTTGCAATCCATTGCATTAAGAACAAAAGCACTATCGTTAAAAGAGCAGCACCAATAGCATAAAAGGTTCTGTTTAACAATACTTCAGGTTTCCTTTCATATCTATAAGAATAAATAGCCTTAGTAATTCGATTCTTTATCCCTATTGCTATAATCTCTCGCCCTACACCTTCAAGCTTAGCATCAGCGTCAATAACGCTTAGGATAAATTTACTTTTAGCATATAAGTCGTGACTTGATTCCCCGGGAATAATTTCTATTGAATTGGCGGGGATAGATAAATCTTCGGCAACATCTTCTATTCTTTTCTTGATTGCACTAGCTCTTTGTTCAGCGGGGTATGAAGATACTCCGCGGACTGAAAATAGCGTATATCCATCAATTATAACCGGTGCTTTTTGATATATTGAAAGTGAATCAAGTTCACTAGCATTAGCAAAAAATGGTGCTGTCAGAAAAAGAATGATTGAAAATATTAGTGATAAAAAGAATTGGTTGGCAATATGCTGATGGATTTTTCTTAAATATAAAGTTTTACGCATATTTTCTCCAGATAAATTACGTTGTTTAAAAGAATAGAATCAAAGACACATTGCAAATAATGAAAGCGGATAATCAAAAACAAATACTGGGTGTCACAAAAGAATACTTTTTTATAAATCTTCACTAAATTTAGGTTAAACATTCATAGAAATATAAAAGCAAAGGTGTGATATGAAAAACATAGCAATAATATTAATTGTTTTTGCCCTAACAATTATATCCTGTTCAGAAAACCAAAGTCCGCAAAAAGAATCAGAGGAAGTTACAATGCTAAAAGAAATGATTGCCAAATTTGTTCCCGTTGAAATAAAATATGATGAAACGCTTTTAACAGACAGAGAAAAAGTTGTTCTCGAAAAACTTTACCGCGCATCAAAAATAATTGATGAATTGTTTCTTGAACAGGTTTACATAGAGAACGATCAAATAAAATCAGACTTGATCTCAGATCTTTCAAACAAATCTCTTTTAAATAAAAATCCCGAATTAAAACTTGAACTTGAACATAAGCTTGAACTCTTCAACATCATGTTTGGTCCTTTTGATAGGCTTGAAGACAATAAACCTTTTATTGGAAAAAACACAAAGCCGCTTGGTGCAAATTTCTATCCGGTGGATATGTCTAAAGAAGAATTTGAGAAAAGGATAAAAGACAATCCTGATGATGAAAAAGCATTTACCAGTGAGTTTACAATTATCAGAAGAGATAATGGTAAACTAGTTGCTATTCCTTACAGCGAATACTATAAAGATAAATTAACTGCTGCATCAAATCTTTTAAAAGAAGCAGCAGAGTATTCCGATAATCCATCGTTAAAAAAGTACTTACTCTCTCGTGCAGATGCATTCTTGAGTAATGATTATTATCAAAGTGACATGGATTGGATGGATTTAAAAGATCACAATATTGAAGTGGTAATTGGGCCTTATGAAGTTTATGAAGATGAGTTGTTTAACTACAAGGCCTCATTTGAAAGTTTTGTTACAATTAAAGACCCCGTTGAAAGTAAAAAGCTTGAGGTGTTTGCAAAGTATTTAACTGATATTGAAAAAAATCTTCCACTTGATGATAAACATAAAAATTATACCCGCGGTTCTGAATCGCCAATTGTAGTTGCTAACGAAGTGTTTACCGCTGGCGATACAAAAGCAGGAGTTCAAACGCTTGCATTCAACCTTCCAAACGATGAAAGAGTTAGACAGGCAAAGGGTTCTAAAAAAGTAATGCTTAAAAATGTTCACGAAGCAAAGTTTGAAAAACTTTTAAAACCAATTGCAGAAATTGTACTTGATCCCGAACAATTGAAGGAGGTTACTTTTGATGCTTTCTTCAATCACACACTGATGCACGAAATGTCTCACGGTGTTGGTCCAGGATTTATTAAAGTAAACGGCAAAGACACAGAAGTAAAGAAAGAACTGAAAGAAACTTATTCCACAATGGAAGAATGCAAAGCAGATATTCTTGGTATGTACAATAACATTTTTATGATTGAGAAGGGAGTTTATACTAAAGAATCTGAAAATCAGGTTTGGGTAACATTTCTTGCTGGCGCTTTTCGCAGCATGAGATTTGGAATCGGTGAAGCTCACGGTGGAGGCAATGCAATTATCTATAATTATCTACTCGAGAAGGGTGGATATGTTTACAATGAAGGCACGCAAAAAGTTTCTTTAAACTTTGTAAAAGTTTATCCTGCTTTAAAAGAATTATGTAATCTAGTTTTAACAATTCAAGCAGAAGGAAATTATAAGGGAGCCAAAGATTTAATTGCAAAGTATGCTGTAAACTCTGCAACGATAGAAACACTGAGAAAAAAACTTGATACTCTTCCTGTTGATATAAAACCAGTTTTTGAAATAGAGGAAAAGTTAAACTAAAACACGAACAGAATTAAGTCTTTCTGTCATTACCACTACCAAAGGCATTCCTTCGGGAGGAAGTGGAAATCTATTGAACACCTTAGATTATCGTTTGCACGGGAATGACATTGAAGTTAAACTAATCGATTTAAGTGCCATTGAGTTTTATGAAAGAAAAGGTAAGATACATCTCTGCTGATTTGCTGCGTGGAATTGTGATCATTATAATGATTGAAGTTCATGTATTTAATGCTTTCCTTCTTCCTGAGTTAAGACAAGCAGGCTGGTTCGGTGTTCTTAATTTTATAAACGGATTGGTTGCCCCATCATTTTTATTTGTATCAGGTTTTGCATTCCAGGTTTCATCAGGGGGAAAGTTGGATGAGATGAGAAAACTTGACCAAGCATTCTGGAAAAAGATCGCAAGAATTTTTCAGATAATAATTATTGGCTACGCACTCCATCTTCCGTTTTTTTCACTCTCACAAACCATAAATGAATTAACTCCTCAATTATTAGAAGCTTTTTTAGCTGTAGATGTTCTGCAGTGTATTGGTTTTGGTTTATTATTTTTATTTATAACAAGATTGTTAATAAAATCGGATGAATTATATAATTACTTTCTCATTGCTTCTTTGGTTTTTGTCACTCTTATCTCTCCTTTTCTATGGAAGGTAGATTTCGCCAACTATATTCCTATTGCTGTTGCAAATTATTTCAATCGAATGCACGGTTCGCTTTTCCCTTTGTTTCCCTGGGTAAATTTTTTATTAGCCGGAGCTGTATTTGCAAAATATTTTGTTGATGCTCGTGAATGTAATGAAGAAGAAAAATTTATAAAGCTTTCTACTATAACAGGATTTATAGTTTTGCTATTGGGTCATCTTTTTCTTTCAGGATTATTTTCCCAAATGTTTACTTCAATACTCCCAAACCCAATTTTTTATTTACAAAGATTGGGTTACATCTTAGTTTTATTTTCTATTTGTTGGTGGATTAATAAAAAATTTAACGTTAAAAAATCTTTCGTACTTGATGCAAGCCGGGAATCGCTCCTTGTTTACTGGCTGCACTTAGTAATAATTTATGGAACATTCTGGGGCGGAAAAAGTTTTGCAGACAATATCGGCAAGACCATGAGCGTATTTGAGGCAACTGGCTCAGCAATTGTTTTAATAATACTTATGATTGTTGTTGCAAAGCTGTGGGGCTGGTTAAAGAAAAAATATCCAAAGCATGCCCAAAGGGGCGTGACGATTTTAGCTGCTGTTCTAGTAATAGCCTTTATTATTTCATAAATGTACTCTGGCAATTATTAGTTATAAAAATATTCTCTCCTTTTTATTTAAAATTTATTGACGTGCTTCCTGTTGTAAATACATTATTTTTTAATTAAAATAATTTCAATCAATTACTCTTTTTCCGAGCATATTTTTTTAAACAGGATAAATTTTAAAAAGTAAATGATAGATAAAACAATACTGCATTATAATATCATTTCTAAAATCGGCGAAGGCGGAATGGGCATCGTCTATAAAGCTGAAGACACGAAGCTTAAAAGAGAAGTTGCCATCAAATTCCTTCCTAATAATTTTAATGTAAGTGACAAAGACAAACAAAAATTAAAAACAGAAGCACAAATTGCTGCAGGATTGAATCATCCCAACGTTGCCACAGTTTATGCGATTGAGGAATTCGGTGATGATACTTTCATCGTTATGGAATATGTGAAGGGTAATGAGCTAAAAGATATTATTAAAAATAGCCCAGAGAAAAAGCTAAACTTCAATGACTTCCTGAACTATGCGATTCAAATTACAGAAGGATTAAATGCCGCTCACAAGAAAGGAATAATCCATCGTGATATAAAGAGCAGTAATATTATGCTATCGGATGATGGTCGAATCAGAGTGATGGATTTTGGTCTGGCTCACATTCACGGTGATCCACTGCTTACAAGAAAAGGTTCTACTCCCGGAACGACAGCATATATGTCGCCAGAACAATTGCGTGGCGAAGAAGTTGATTTCCGTGCTGACATTTGGTCATTGGGAATTGTCTTCTTCGAAATGCTTACTGGACAACCTCCATTCCAGGGAAATTTTGATCAGGCAATTATTTATTCAATACTTCACGAAAAACCTAAGTCGCTGAAGAAACTTAATCCTGAAGTTCCTGATGAATCAGAACAAGTTGTTCTTTCTTGTCTTGAGAAAGACCGAAAGAAAAGAATCCAATCTGCAGAAGATTTGTTAACACAACTTAAAGAACTTCAAAGCCAAACTTCAGTCTCAGGTATTCGTAAGTTCAGTCCATCAAGATTAAAGATTAGCAAAGCAGGTTTGGTTGTAGCTACAATTATTGCAGCAGTGCTAATTATCCTTGCTGCTTTTCTTCCTATTAAAAAAATATTTAATCCTGTAGATGTTGCAGAACTAACTCAGCAGCTTGATGAAATGGTTTTAGCAAGAAATTATTTTGGGGCGTATGATCTGGCGAAAGAATATCAGAATGAACTTAAGGGTGATTCTTTATTTAAGGAGTTAAGCTTATTTATTTATGATACACTTTCTATTACTACAGAACCTGAAGGAGCAAAAATATTTCTGAAGCGTTTTGATCCCTCAGGTCAAAATCCAGATAACAAAGGAGAATATGCCGGAGTTACACCAATAAATAATTTGATGGTTGCTCGGGGAGATTATCTAGTAACTATTGAGAAAGATGGCTATTCAGCAATTCAGAGAATTGCTTCCAGCTTTCCTATAATAAAAGAGTATCCCGTACCAAGAAGGGGTGTCAATCTTTCAGCAAAAATGTTGAAGACGAATGAGATAGATTCAAATATGGTTTTTGTTCCGGGTGGAGAATATACAATAGTCAGCTGGAGTCTTTATGATCTGCCTTCTGTAAAGCTGAATGACTTTCACATTGATAAATATGAAGTGAGTAATTCTGAGTACAAAGAATTTATCATTGCCGGCGGTTATCTAAAGAGGGAATTCTGGAAACATCCTTTTATGAAAGATGGAAAAGAAATTCTGTGGGAAGATGCCATTAAAATTTTTGTTGATAGATCTCAGCTTCCCGGTCCAAGAAGCTGGGTTAACCAAGAATTTCCCGAAGGAAAAGCAAATTATCCTGCTACTGATATTACCTGGTACGAAGTATCAGCTTATGCTGAATTCAGAGGTAAAAGTTTGCCCACCGTTTACCAATGGGAAAAAGCTGCAAGAAATGGAGCTATAAATTACCAGGGTTTGTCGCTTCCCTGGGGAGTAGTTTACTCAATGGATAATGTTGATGGCAGAGCGAACTTTAATGGAAAAGGAACAGAACCTGTTGATAAATATGAATTTGGAATTAGTGCATTTGGCAGCTACAATATGGCGGGAAATGTTAAAGAGTGGTGCCTGAACAATAGCTCAAATGGTTACTCTATTACCGGAGGTTCATGGGAAGATATCTATTACGTCTACGGAGATTTTGGCTCATTTCCCGGATTGTATAGTTCAAGCTCATTAGGATTTCGATGCGTTAAAAATTTAGTTACGGTTGAAAATGATCCGGCAACAGCATCCATAAATAATGAGCATACAATTGAAACTTATAAACCGGTAAGTGAATTTGAGTACAAAAAGTTATTGACATATTACAAATACGACAAACAACCCTTAAATGCGAAAGTTGTATCAAGAGAAGAAAAGGATAATTGGATTGAAGAAAAAATTGAATTTGATTGTCCGCTTGGAGATAGAATTACCGGCTTTTTATTCCTTCCGAAAAATGTTCCGGAACCATTTCAGACTATTATCTGGGATCCGCATGCTGCGGTTTATGAGTTAGGTGCCCCGGCTAATTGGACTGCTGAAATTCTTTTCTCAGGAAACATAAAATCAGGTCGGGCGCTGTTTGTTATTGTTCCGAAAGGTTCGCCTTCAAGGAAGTGGGAATATGGCGAGCGATGGCCGGATTTTTCAACTGTGCTCTATCGTGATAGAATTCTTCATTGGGTTACAGAACACCGTATAGGATTCGATTATCTTTCAACCAGGAAAGAAATTGATATAAATAAAATCGCCTGGATACCTACCAGCCAACTTGATATTGGATTAATTGTTCCTGCAGTTGATAATCGTATAAATTCCATTGTTCTTATTGCCTGCGGAATTTATCCTGAGAGTAAAACCTCTTTACCTGAGGTAAATCCGATCAACTTTGTTTCCCATTACAACAAGCCAACATATTTTATGTACGGTAAATATGATGAAGCAATGCCTTATAATTTACTTGTACTTCCTTTCTATAAATTGTTGAAGAATATTAAAGGAACTGAGTTGGTTAACTCGGGGCATATTCCGCCAATTGAGCTCAGAGTTCCGTTAATTAATAAATGGCTTGATGAATCATTAGGACCTGTTAAGTTTAATGAATAGCATAGTTGAACAATGTTGAGTAAAGAAGAGCAAAAATTAATTCAAGAAAATGAACAGCTTAAACAGCAACTGCAACAGTATAAATCTGCTGTTAATGAACTTGAGTTGTTGAATGAAATTGCCATTGCAGCAGGTAATTCTAAAGATGTAGATCAAACATTAAGCGGCATTGTTCACAAAACATTAAAAGCAGTTAACGCTGAGCAAGGCTCTATTATGCTCTTAACTGATGATCAGCAGGATCCTTTCCAAACATTTTTGAGAAAAGAAGCTTACAGTACTCTCAAGCCTCATTATCACATTAACACAAGTATCTCCGGCTGGGTGTTAAAAAACGAAGAACCGCTTTTGATAAAAAATTTATCAAAAGAAAAACGATTACTTGCCAGTGAAGAAGAGAAAAAGGATATTCACTCTGTTCTCTGTATCCCAATATGGTTTGAAGGAAAGATATTTGGGATAATGACGATGGTGAATAAAAAGGATAAAACAGAATTTACCGAGAGTGATCAAACACTTCTTTCAATCATCGCCATTCAGGCTGGACAGTTGATTAAAAACTCACAGCTTCAGCAGGAAACTTTTCAAAAAACAAAGGAAGCAGAATTATCCAGATGGGAATCTGCAAAACTGAAAGAGCTCGATACAATCAAAACAAATTTCTTTACAAACCTTTCTCACGAGTTCAGGACTCCACTCACTTTAATTTTAGGTCCGCTTGAAAAATTGATCGATGGAAAAGCAAAAGGGGATCCTACTTCTCAATATCAATTGATGTATAATCACGCTACAAGATTACTTCAACTTGTAAACCAGCTGCTGGATCTCTCAAGTATCGATGCTGGAAAAATGGAACTGGAAATCAGAAAGTATGATATTGTAAGTTTTGTGAAAGGTATAGCAAGTTCATTTGAAAGTTTTGCTGAAGAAAAAAATATCAAAATCAACTTCACTTCGAAGAATGAAAAACTTGATGCGTGCTTTGACAGAGATAAGCTCCAGAAGATAATCAGCAACCTTGTATCTAATGCTATCAAGTTCAACAAAGAAAACGGATTTGTAAATATCACACTTGGTGAAAAGAGAAGTAAAGGATATTCTTATTTGCAGATTGATGTTGAAGACAACGGACCGGGGATGAGCAGCGAATTTCAGAATAATATTTTCGATAGGTTTTATAAATCACAAGGATTATCCACGTTTGAGGGGACAGGAATTGGTTTAGCTTTAGTAAAAGAATTAGTTGAACTGCAATATGGCGAAATAGATTTAAAAAGTGTTGAGGGCAAAGGAACAAGATTCAAAATTATAATTCCTGTCGACGAAGAATTTTATGAGAAGAAAAATGTCGTTATCAATAAAACAATTCAAGCGGGAAATAGTATCAGACCAGTCGTGAAAATTTCAGAAGCAGATGATGCAAAGGATGAAATTATTGAAGAAGCTCCTTTAGTTCTTATTGTTGAAGACAACGATGACATGAGGCAGTTTATCAAAGAAAATGTTCAAACAAATTATAAAGTTATTGAAGCCGTTCATGGAGAAGATGGATTAAATAAAGCACTGGAAAATATTCCTGATTTAATTGTAAGCGATGTACTTATGCCAAAACTGAACGGTTTTGAATTTTGCAGCAAAGTAAAAAGTGATGAAAGGACAAGTCACATTCCGGTGATTCTCTTGACTTCAAAAGCTGAAACAAATAGCAGAATAAAAGGACTAGAAACGAGCGCGGATGATTATCTTACAAAACCGTTTTATAGCACAGAGCTTTTACTCCGGATTAAGAATTTAATTGACCAGAGAAAGAAACTCAGAGAAAAGTTCGGTAAGGAAATCACACTCGAGCCGAAAGACATTACAGTTACTTCAACAGATGAAAAATTTCTCACTCGTGTTTTGGAGATAGTCGAGAAGAATGTGAGCAATGAAAATTTTTCCGCAGAATATTTTGCTGAAAGTGTTGGAATGAGCAAAACACATCTCAACAGAAAACTAAATGCTCTCACGGATGCATCAGCAAACGAATTCATCAGAACATACAGATTAAAAAAAGCTGCACGATTATTATCAGGCAGAAGCGGCAACATTTCTGAAATTGCTTATGAAGTCGGTTTCAGCAATCCTTCTTATTTCGCAGAATCATTCAAAAAACTATTTGGTTACTCTCCTTCTGAGTATCTGCAAAAACAAAATTCTCCCCCAACTTCAATTTCCTGAAATAAGAGAAAAAATGTAAATGTCATTCCTGCGTAAGCAGGAATCTATCTTCTATTTAAATAGATTCCCTCTTTCGAGGGAATTACGGTGATAGGTTCCATTTGTTATAACCTTTGTTCCATTTCTGGTAGATAAACCATCCTTTATTCAGCACATTTGCCCCCAGATAACTGACCAGATTCTTAAAAAAATTATTAACTGTAAACTCATTAACAAACTAAAAGGAGTGCACAAATGAAAACCATGTTACTTATACTCGTTGCAATTAGTATAATACTTTTTGCAAATCAAACAGCTTTTAGCCAGCCCACCGTGCAGGTTTACGCAACAGGTTTTGTAAATCCAATTGGAATTGACATTGACGCCAATGGAAATCTTTGGGTTGGAGAACAAGGAACAGGAAGCGGAAATACGGCGAAAGTTTCAATGGTAACCCCGAATGGTCAGGTATATACATTTTTAAATGACCTGCCCTCTGCTGCGCCAGCTTTTGAACCAATTGGTGCGCAGGATGTATATTTCGACATAGACGGGAAGCTTCTCGTAGTCGTTTCTGGAAGTAATGATTCACTAAGCGGAAGAGTTTTATTTGTGGATACGACAGGATTCATACCGGGAGGAACTCCGTTTAACAGAAACAACATTGTTTCTTCATTTGATGTAGGGTCGATATTTCCAGGTGATAATCCATATAAAGTTACTGTTGGACCCGATAATGATTTGTTTGTCGTTGATGCTTCTGCAAATGCGATTGCTCGCTGGAATAGAAGTAACGGTTCACTGAGCTCATTTACTACCTTCCCACCAATCGGTCAGTCGGAAGCAGTGCCCACCGGAATTGTTTATACTGGTTCCAATTTTTATGTTGGAACTTTAACTGGTCTACCTGTTCCAATCGGTGCTGCAAAAATTTATAATGTTGACTTATCTGGTAATAAGACAGTTTACCAGGATGGATTAACTGCTATTGTTGATATTGCTATAAGTCCTATTGATGGAGCTTTGTATGCAATTCAACATGCTGAATTTGGTCCACCATGGCTAAACAATAAAGGCCGATTATTTAGAATTCAAAATGGAGTTGTTGATACACTGTTAAGTGATATGCCTCGTCCTTCCGGAATGGTTTTTAATTCTAATGGCGACTTATTCATCTCGTCTTTTTCTGATGATAATATTGTAAAAGTTACAAACCTTTCGGTTGTTCCGGTTGAGTTGACTTCCTTCAGTGCAAATGTATCTGATGCAAAGGTAACGCTTGATTGGAGTACCGCCACAGAATTAAATAACAATGGATTTGAAGTTCAAAGAAAATCTGTTGCCGGTGATTTTGCAACGATTGGTTTTGTAAGAGGTGCAGGCACTTCAACTAATCAGCATACTTATTCATTCGCGGATAAGGATCTCGCTGCCGGAAAGTATTCCTACAGATTAAAACAAATTGATTATGATGGTAAATATGAATTTTCAAAAACCATTGAGATAGATGTAAGACCGCTTGATAATTTTACGCTCGAGCAGAATTATCCAAATCCATTTAATCCTACAACAACAATAGGTTATATACTTAATGAAAAGAGTAATATAAAACTCACATTATTTAATGCAATCGGTAAAGAGGTTGCTTTGCTTGTAAATGAAGAACAAGATAAAGGATATCATAAAACTGTTGTAAACGCTGACAACCTGGCTAGTGGTGTTTATTTCTACAAGCTTCAAGCAGGAAATCTAGTTGAAACGAAGAAGATGATCCTACTGCGATAACATAAAAAAGACTTGTCCTCCATTGATATTTCTTTGGGGGACAGGTTCTGAATAAATAATCTTATGACTAAATGGAGAACTATAAAATGAAATATCAAAAAATATTATTTGTGATATTAATTGTTTCGGGAATAAATCTTTTTGCACAAACAGGCAGCATAAATAACACTTTAGGTACTGGTGGTTCTTTTATTGTGAAAGACGGGACAGAAAGTTTTTTACGTGTTGATCAATTAACCGGCAATGCAATTATTTTAAAAAACCTTGAGCTTGGTGGAATCGCTACTTCTAACTCTACAATTGGCGTAATTACAAAAAATGGTATGCCGTTTTTAAATAATTACGGAATCGAAAATACATTCTTGGGTATAAATTCCGGAAACTTTAATATGACTGGAAGCAAAAATACTGCTATTGGCTTTGAGTCATTAAAATCAAATATCGAAGGCAGTGAAAACACAGCAATTGGTTTTAGCTCACTTAATTCAAATACTACAGGGAGTTTCAACACTGCAGTTGGTAACTTATCTTTGAGTAATAACACTACAGGACTTGCCAATACTGCTTGTGGAATAGGATCCTTAACCTCAAATACTGAAGGGGGCGGTAACTGTGCATTTGGAAATGTTTCACTTTATTCCAATACAATTGGAAATTTTAACTCAGCTTTTGGGAATGAATCATTGCGATTTAATTTAGGAGGAGGAAATTCTGCTTTTGGTTCCTATTCACTATATCTAAATAATGTGGGTCAATTGAATTCGGCATTCGGAAATCAAGCAATGTATTATAATACAAGTGGTTACAATAATTCTGCATTTGGATATAATGCTTTATATCAATGTAATGGTCAGAACAATACCGCAATTGGAAGTTCGACTGGTACTGGTATAACAACAGGTAACAATAATATTTGTATAGGTTATGGAGCAGATGTTCCCTCTGGAACCTTAAATAATCAGGTACGAATAGGAAATACCTCAATCAGCTATGCTGGAATACAGGTTGCCTGGTCAATTACTAGTGATAAGAGATGGAAAGAAAACATTCATCCTTCTGACTTAGGTCTCAACTTTATTTCAAAACTAAATCCCGTTCTCTACACTCGTATAAATGACGAGAACCAAAAAATTGAGTATGGATTAATTGCACAGGAACTTGAACAGGTGTTGAAAGAAGAAGGGGTGATTAATTCTGCAATGTTAACAATAGATGGAGAAGGCAGATACGAACTTCGGTACAACGATTTACTTGCTCCGATGATAAAAGCTATACAAGAGTTAAAGCAGCAGAATGAGGAACTTGTTATATTCAATAAGGAACTCGCCGAGCAAAACGAATCACTTAGACAAGAGATTGGATACATTAAGTTATCAATTTCAGAACAAATTGAAGTACAGGTAAAAAACATTCTCACAAAAAATCTTAAATCAGAAAGAGAAAATGCAGAAATTTCTTTAGGAAATTGATATGAAAAAATATTTTACCATTGTTAAGTTTTATTTTTATTTATTTATTCTCATTTTATCTCCTGATTTATTAAGTCAAAGCACTATTGAATACCAATCGGGAACAAACATCGAAGTTCAAAGCGATGCAGACATTTGTTCTGACAGCCTGGGTGGTGAAGGGATTATAATTATTAATGGAACCTTCTGCGGAAGTACTACTGGTCTGGATATAGAAACAACTGATAGTAGTTTGACGATTCCTGATGTCTTTGCACTGGGGCAAAATTATCCAAACCCATTTAATCCTTCAACAACAATTCGTTACAATATCCCAACTGTCATTGCGAGCGAAACAAAGCAATCTCAATTAGTCACTTTGAAAGTTTACGATGTGCTCGGCAACGAAGTCGCAACACTCGTCAACGAAGAAAAACCAGCAGGAAGTTATGAAGTGAAATTTAACGCCACAGGATTATCAAGCGGAATATATTTATATAAAATTCAATCGGGCAATTTTGTTGATACTAAGAAGATGACAGTTATTAAATAACGAATCGTTTATGAAAATATTCTTTACAATCTGTTTTGTATTTATCACTATTAATTTTGCAACTTCTGCACAGACTGCATTACCAACAGAAACTTCGGTTTTGTTTAGCGGTTCTGGCAATTGTATTCTTTGCCATCAGAGTAACGGAAGCGCAATGACCTGGAATGGTAAAGATGTTTCTCCAATTACATACTGGCGTTCAACAATGATGGGCAATGCAAGTAAGGATCCTTTATGGCGTGCAATGGTTGCGGAAGAGGTTAGTAATTTTCCACAGCATCAGCAGATGATTGAAACCACTTGTCTCAAATGTCACTCACCAATGGGTTATACCCAAGCAATATACAACGGACAAACAGGATACTCGATGGCTGAATTAAATCAGGATTCTTTAGCAAATGATGGAGTTAGTTGTACTGCCTGTCATCAAATAAAGCCTGAAAATTTTGGAACGCAGCAATCTTATTCCGGAAATTACATAATTAATGCTGACAGCCTTTTATACGGACCCTATGAAAATTCAGATACTACTTTAATGTGGGCAATCGTCGGTTATAAAGCTCGGTACAGTTCACACATAAATCAATCTGAACTTTGTGCAACATGTCATACATTGTTTACACCAACTCTAAATGAGCAGGGAAATGTTGTTGGGAGCTTTGCAGAACAAACTCCGTATCTGGAATGGAAGAATAGTGTGTATTCTGAACAAAATATTCAGTGTCAGGATTGCCATATGCCTAAGATTTACGATCCAATAAAAATTTCGGGAATGGGTAATTTCCCCCATCGCACTCCATTCTGGCAACATACTTTCGTGGGTGGAAATGCCTATATGTTAAACCTGCTGAAGAATAATATTGATTCACTTGGTCTTACAGCAGCACCCGAGCATTTTGATTCAACTATTTCAAGAACAGAATATAGCTTGATGAATCAATCAATTGAATTAAAAACTTTTACAAACTATTTAGATAACCAGTTACAGGTTAAGGTATATATTAAAAATTTAACCGGTCATAAGATTCCAACAGGAATTCCTTTCAGACGAATGTGGATACATTTAAAGGTTGAGGATCAGAACAATAACATTGTCTTCGAATCCGGCGAGTGGGATAGTGCTGGAAAAATAATTGATTACAATTCCGATTTTGAGCCTCATTACAATTTAATAAGTTCTGAAGATCAAGTACAGGTTTATGAAGGAGTTTTTACGGATGTAAATAATCAGGTTACATACACTCTTCTAAAGGCTGATCAGTATATAAAAGATAATCGTCTTCCGCCAATTGGATTTATTACAACTCATCAGAGTTATGATTCAATAAAAATTGTTGGCAATGCAAATGACGATACTAATTTTAATAAATATGGTACATATCAGGGTGGAACCGGAGCAGATAGTATAACTTATTTAATTCCCGTTACTGCTGCTGAAAATTACAGGGTTACCGTTGAAGTTTGTTATCAATCAATTAAAACTCAATTGGTCGATCATATAAGAAATATAGATCATGGTGATATTAACAGATTTGTAAGTATGTATGATGCTCTGCCGAATATTCCTTTTATTATGAAGAAAGAGGTGCTGGATCTTGTTACGGGAGTTGAGAATGAAAATAATTTAGTAAGTAATTTTTCTCTTGAACAGAATTATCCAAATCCTTTTAACCCTTCAACCAGTATCCGGTATCAAGTATCCAGCAACTCAAACATTTCTCTTAAGGTTTACGACGTACTGGGTAATGAAGTAGCAACTCTGGTTAATGAAGAAAAACCCGCAGGAAGATATGAAGTGAAAATTGATGCCTCAGAATTATCAAGCGGAGTTTATTTTTATAAACTTCAATATGGAGGTTTTACTGAAGTAAAGAAAATGGTTTTAATGAGGTAAAATTTATCTTAAAAATAATACAAATACTTAATTTTTAAAACCGCGGCTCGATCTTTTGTGTGCATTGTGTTGGGCGGTAGATTATTATTTGCATCATACTGATCGCTTCTATCCTGAAATTCATTTATTGCGAAATAAATCCAACTCTTTGGCATAAAGTTCCAGCTAAATAAAAATCCAGCAATAATACTTTCTATTCTATCTGCAGATCGAACGAAAACATTATCAACATAAACGCTAAAGTTTAAATTGTTTACAGGGGTTAATGAAAAAAATGGACGGGCATTGTAAGTAATATCTTCAACATCTCCAGCAGGATTGCCTTCTATAAACATATCATAAGAAGTTCCAACTTCTAAAATGTCTAATGCTTTCCACTCTACCTGAAACCCAAACCAGGAGTAAGGAGCGAGGTATTCCCTGTCAAAATTATAAATTTGTTCATATCCCCCCCAAAGATTTCCATTCCATTTCTGAGATAAGTTAAACCATGTGCTTAAATTAATGCTATATGCATTGTAAATTATTCCTTCATCTTTTCTTTTTCCAACAAAGCTATTCATTTCATATCCCCAGCCATCTCTGAACTGCATATTAAAACCAAGTACTCCGGCATAATCTGTAAAGAGATCGGCATCCTCATAATTTACTGCAGGACCGAAATACAAAAACATATTTTTTATAGCGCCGTCATTAAAGTACCACATTGGTCCGGTAAGTGCTACCGATTCTAGTGTTCCTTTCCAGGGAACAAAGCCTATTTGTTTAACTTCAAAGTCTTTTCCGATTGCTCTTACTCGAAATAAATTTCCCCACGTTTCAGAAACGTTGGTAAATCCAACAGACGCAGCATAGTCCCCGTTTTCATTTTCAAATGACCTTGCAAACTGATATGCGAGCTGCCAGTTAGATCCGCGAAAAGCTCCATCAATATCAATAACTCCGTATGTATCATCTTTGGTTTGTTTACCAACCATCAAAACACCGATAGAGGAATTATCTAAAATTTGTTTTTTAATTCTTGCCGATCCAAAATAAGCTTGTGGCTCAGTAAGGTTTTCTCCATCTTCAATGTAATCGGTTTGTCCGGTCACAGAAACAAATCCGCCATATTCCAAATCACTATATCTTCCATATGCTTTCGTTCCAAATATCAGAGGAACCTCTTGGCCCCCAGGAAGAATTTTACCAATTCGTCTTGAATAAAAAAGTTCAAGCGGTCTGTAAAAACCGGAATTGTTCTGTCTGCCTGCGGGGTTAAAGACTTCATTCCCTTCTGTAAAAAAAGGTCGTCTTTCTGAAAAGTAACTTTCATATCTGCTTATGTTAAATGAAAAAGGATCGGCTTCAATTTGTGCAAAATCAGGATTGGCAGTTAATAAAAATGTTAGCTGTTCGGATGGATTATAAAAAACATCAAGACCTGCGCTTGGATCAATATCATATTTATTATCGCCAAGGTAAGTAGATTTAGCAATGCCAACAGGATAGATTTCTAAATTTAATCCTGTAACTGTTGGTTTAAATTCTTCAAAAATCAGTTTGCCAAATTTAGAAATTCTTTGTCCTTCGCTCTGTTCGTATTCACACCAATAAATATCTTCTTTGTTGTATGATCGCCAGCGATCAAAATCTAGTCCCCACTCGGTTAGATTTTTATCATACTTGATTGATTTGTATGGAATTTTCATTTCAACAACATAACCCCAATCATAAATCTGAGAAGTGCCTTCCCAAATTCCATCCCAGCTGTAATCACGATTTCGCGCGTCATCAAGCATACGCGAATCTGAAATTACGCCCGATGCGTTGACTGCAAATTTGTATGCGGTTTGCTTATCCCCAAAAGTATCGAGCATAATAGAAGCTATATCACCGGTATATCCGTCATGCATTCCTGCATTAGCCTGAATATAATCTTTATCGTCATAACAAATCATTAAACAGTAAAGGGCTTCTTCAGTAGTTAAAACTTTTGCTATTGTTTTTACAGATGTTGGCTGATTGAAATATGGTTCCAGCTGAAAGAAACTAACTGTTGAATCCGCATAATTCCAAGCGCTGTCTATCTTACCATCAATTATAATTTCACTATGAATTTTTATTAGACGAAGTGCTTTCTCAATATTTTTATTCCCCGTTGCGGAAAGTAAGGTAGAAGAGATTAACAATAAAAATATTCGTAATGATTGTTTCATAACTCTGCGTTTTTACAATTAGATCATTTTTTGCATCCGCAAGTTACTTGGACGAAATAAAAAATACTTTTGTTTTAGATAAACGGTTAAATGGTTTTATAAGCGTTAAAAAGTGAATGGTTTAAAAAATAAAAGTCCCGCGCAAACGGGACTTTAAAACCTGAAACGAATTATTTATCCTAAATAAGCTTTCAGTCTTCCGCTTCTTTTTGATTGCCTTAAATTTCTTAAAGCTTTTTCTTTAATCTGTCGTACGCGTTCACGAGTAAGATTAAATCTTTCGCCAATCTCTTCTAAAGTAGCTGAATGATCTCCATCTATTCCGAAGTATAATTTTATTACTTCTGCTTCTCTTTCTGAGAGAGTTGAGAGAACATTTGCAACTTCTTTTTTCAAAGACTCGGTCATCAATTTATTATCCGGCAAAGGCTGTTCATCATTAGGAAGAATATCAACTAAAGAATTTTTTCCATCATCACCTTCTTTTAAAGGCGCATCCATTGATACTTGTCTTCCTGCAATCTGAAGTGCATAAGCAACTTCTTCAGCGGTCATTTCAAGAATCTGAGCAAGCTCATCCGTTGTGGGCTTTCTTTCGTATTCCTGTTCAAGATCTCTGTAAGCTTTGCTTATCTTGGTAAGATTTCCAACTCTGTTGAGTGGTAATCTTACAACTCTGGATTGATCTGCAATTGCCTGCATAATAGATTGTCTAACCCACCACACAGCGTAAGAGATGAATTTGAATCCACGGGTTTCATCAAACCTTTCGGCGGCTTTTATCAAGCCAATATTTCCTTCATTGATGAGATCGCCGAGAGATAAGCCTTGGTTCTGAAATTGTTTTGCAACGCTCACTACAAATCGGAGGTTTGCTTTTATTAATCTTTCCTGGGCTAATCTATCTCCCTTT